>NZ_JBNCLZ010000004.1:101133-295936 GCF_049844935.1 Agrococcus sp. DT81.2
CCGGCTCCGCCGGCAGCTACTCGACGAGCGGGAGGGGGCGGCCGGCGCACCCCTCCCCGCTGATCGAGTAGCAGCCGAAGGCCGCGTATCGAGATCGACGCCGCCCACCCGCTCGACTCGTCTCGATACGCGGCCGGCTCCGCCGGCAGCTACTCGACGAGCGGGAGGGGGCGGCCGGCGCACCCCTCCCCGCTGATCGAGTAGCAGCCGCAGGCCGCGTATCGAGATCACGAGTGCTACGGCCATCCCGGTCTCGATACGCGGCCGGCTCCGCCGGCAGCTACTCGACCAACGGAGGGGTCAGCCCAGCTTCTCGATCGGCGCGATCTTGATCAGCAGCCGCTTCCTGCCGGCCGCATCGAAGAGCACCTCCGCGATGCGCTTCGCGCCCGCGCCCGTCACCGCCTGCACCCGCCCCTCGCCGAAGTCCTTGTGGCGGATGCGGCTGCCCGGCTCGAGCTCGAGGCCGGAGTTGTCGCGCACCTCGGTGATGGTGTTCGCGAACTGCTTCAGCGGCGCCTTGGGCAGCGGCTTCGGCTCGCGGAAGCCCGTGACGAACTGCTCTCGCGGCTCGTCGCGCCACCGACCCGCGAGCGCGCGCTGCGGCGACGGCCGCATCGCCGACGGCGGCGTGCGCCAATCGATGAGCTCCGCGGGGATCTCCTCGAGGAATCGGCTCGGCGCCGCCGGCTCGACGGTCCCGAACTGGGCGCGGGTCATGGCGAGCGACAGGTGCAGGCGCTGGCGCGCGCGCGTGATGCCGACGTAGAACAGCCGCCGCTCCTCCGCCTGGCCGCCCGGCTCCTGCGCGGAGATGCGGTGCGGCAGCAGCTCCTCCTCGATGCCGGTGATGAACACGGCCTCGAACTCGAGGCCCTTCGCGGTGTGCAGCGTCATGAGCGACACCTGCCCGCCCGAGTCGTCGAGCTCGTCTGCCGCGGCCACGAGCGCCGTCTCGGTGAGGAAGTCGATGAGGTTGCCCTCGGGGTTCTGGCGCCGGTACTCGCGCGTCACCGCGACGAGCTCCTCGACGTTCTCGAGCCGCGCCGCGTCCTGGGGGTCGGTCGAGCGGCGCAGCTGGTCGGTGTAGCCGGAGCGGCTGAGCAGCTCGCGCAGCACCTCCCCCGGGTCGGCGGCCGGCCTGGCGCTCCACTCGTCGAGCAGCGCGGCGAGGTCCTTGATCGCCGCGGCGACCTTCGGTCCGAGCGCGATCTCGTCGACGCGGCGCATGGCATCGCGCAGCGTGGTCTGGTGCTCGTCGGCGAACGCCTGCAGCGCCGCCTCGGTGGCCGGGCCGATGCCGCGCTTGGGCACGTTCATGATGCGGCGCAGGCTCAGGGGGTCGGCGGGGTTCGCCACCGTGATCAGGTACGCCATCGCATCCTTGATCTCGGCGCGCTCGTAGAACTTCGTGCCGCCGATCACCTTGTAGGGGATGGCGGTGCGGATGAGCACCTCTTCGAGCGCTCTCGTCTGCGCGTTCGTGCGGTAGAACACGGCGATGTCGCTGTACGCCATGCCGCCGGAGGTCAGCTCGACGATCTCGTCGGCGACGAACTGCGCCTCGTCGTAGCCGGAGTACCCGGTGTAGCCGACGATCTTCGCGCCGTCGCCGGAATCGGTCCAGAGCCGCTTCTCGCGGCGGTCGAAGTTGTTGCCGATCACGGCGTTGGCCGCCGACAGGATGTTCTGCGTGGAGCGGTAGTTCTGCTCGAGCAGGATCGCGCGAGCACCGGCGAAATCGCGCTCGAAGTCGGTGATGTTGCGGATGTCGGCGCCCCGGAAGGCGTAGATCGACTGGTCGGAGTCGCCCACGACGGTGAGGGATGCGCCCGGCAGGTCGGCGCGGAGGTCGGGGAGGTCGGCGCGCGTCACCGGCTGCGTCAGCTCGCGGATGAGCGCGTACTGCGCCGCGTTCGTGTCCTGGTACTCGTCGACGAGCACGTGCCGGAACCGCTTGCGGTACTGCGCCGCGACGTGCGGGAACGCGCGGAACAGGAACACGGTCTGCGAGATGAGGTCGTCGAAGTCGAACGCGTTCGCGCGCCGCAGCTCGCGGTCGTAGTCGCGCCACAGCTCGAGGAACGCCGCGTCGAGCGGGTTCTCGAGGTTGGCGGTGCGCGCCCAGGAGTCGACGTCGTGGAGCTCGTTCTTCGCCATCGAGATGCGTGACGAGACGCCGCCGGGCGTGAGGCCCTGGATGTCGGCGCCGCGCTCCTTGATGAGCCGCTTGATGAGTGCGCGCTGGTCGCCGGAGTCGTAGATGGTGAACGACTGCTTGAAGCCGAACTCCTCGGCCTCGCGGCGCAGGATGCGCACGCACGCGGAGTGGAACGTGCGGATCCACATGCCACGCGACTCCTCGCCGACGAGGCCCCCGATGCGCTCGCGCATCTCGGCGGCGGCCTTGTTGGTGAAGGTGATGGCCAGGATCTGGCTCGGCCATGCCTCGCGCGTGGCGAGCAGGCCCGCGATGCGGTGCGTGAGCACCTTCGTCTTGCCCGAGCCGGCTCCGGCGACGATGAGCAGCGCGGGTCCCCGGTGCAGCACCGCCTCGCGCTGCTGCGGGTTCAGGCCCTCGAGCAGGTGCTCGGGGATGGCGTCGCCACGCGGTCCGATCGGCGACGGCCGCTGCACATCGCCGAAGCCGTCGTCGCCCAGCCCCCACAAGTCGCTCATCAGACCAAGTCTACGAGCCGCCGGTGACACCCGACGCGGCCACTCATCTCTCCGGCAGTCGCCGCCAGAGGTCGGGATGGTCGACGAAGACCGCCTCCAGCCCGAGCGAGGCGAGCATCAGCCACTCCGTCGTCCAGGCGCCCCACGCTGCCTCGTGCGCGCCGAGCCGGTGCTCCGGCTCGAGGAAGCGGTTCTCCGGACGCAGCGTCCACGTCATCGTGCCGAGCCCAGCCGCTCGCGCGCGCTCCACGAGATCGCTCGCCTCCAGGGTTCCCGAGCCGCGAGCGAACAGCACCGACTTCGCGACGCTGATCGCGTCGACCCGGCGACCGAGCGCCGCGAGCGCCGCGTCGGTGCGCTGCTCGGCGTACGTCGGGGCGGATGTCTCGTCGCCGTCCCCTCGCGCCGCCGCGAGGTCGGCCGCCGTGCCCTCGTCGTCCATGAGGTAGACGAGCCGCGCGCCCACGCCGCGCTCCCGCACCGCGTGGAGCGCCGACTCCTCGAAGCTCTCGACCGTCAAGCGTTCGCTCGACGCCCAGTGGGTACCGGCCACCGCATCCGCCAGCAGCGCGTCGAGCGGCAGGCCGACCGCGGCGTGGTGGGCGGCGTGCTTGAGCTCGGCGACGACGTCAAGGCCCGTGTGGTCGGCGATGTCGAGCAGGTCGGCGAAGCGCAGGATGCCGTCGCGACCGTCGCGGCGAGCGCTGAGCGGGCGGAGCGCCGGCAGCCGTTCACGGGCGCGGAGCGTCGCGACCTCCGCCCAGGTCAGGTCCTCGACGAACCAGCCGGTCAGCTCGATCCCATCGATCGTCTGAGTGCGGCGCCGGTCGGCGAGCTCCGTTCGGTCGGAGATGTCGGTCGTCTCGCTCAGCTCGTTGTCGTGGCGCACGACGAGCACGCCGTCGCGCGTCGCCACGAGGTCGGGCTCGACGGCGTCGGCGCCGAGCGCCGCGGCGAGCCGCACGGCCGTCTCGGTGTGCTCCGGTGCCCACCCGGACGCGCCGCGGTGGGCGATGACGCGGGTGGGATGCACGGCGTCAGGCTAGCGGGGTGCGCTGGCGGCGAATCGGCGCCCCCGCACAGCGAATCCCTGGCATCTGCGGGTAGCCTGAGCGCGTCCGCTCTTCGAGGCGGCCACCAGCACTTCCCGACAGGAGCACATCCCTTGGCAGGCAACCCGGCGTTCCGCAATTCGCCCGCGTTCACCGAGAATGCGCAGCGCGCTGCGCAGGCCGCCCCCGGCGGCCAGCAGGCACCCTACGGCCAGGCACCGTACGGACAGGCGCCCTACGGTCAGGCACCCTACGGCCAGCAGCCCCAGCAGTACGGGCAGCCGATGCAGTACGGCGGCGCGCCCTACGGCCAGCAGCCCGGCATCCCCAGCCCCGAGCAGCTCAACCAGCAGTTCGGCCGCCCGTCGGCGGGCCCGCTCGAGACCGAGCGGCTCACGTACGACGGCGTGATCATGAAGACGCTGCTGACGCTCGGTGCGACGGCGGTCGGCTTCGTCATCACGCTCGGCATGCTGTTCGTCAGCGGCACGTCGGCGCCGTTCTTCGTGCTGACCTACGGCGGCGCGCTCGTCGGCTTCGTGCTCGCGCTCGTGAACATCTTCAAGAAGGAGCCCAGCCCCGCGCTCGTGCTCGCCTACGGCGCGGCCCAGGGCCTGTTCCTCGGTGGCTTCTCGGGCATCCTCGAGTTCGGCATGGGCCTCGACGGCATCATCTTCCAGGCGCTGCTCGCCACCGCCTGCGTGATCGCCGCGACGCTCGCGCTCTACGCGTTCCGGATCGTGCGCACGTCGCCGCGGATGAACAAGATCTTCTTCATCGTGATGATCGGCTACGCGCTTTTCTCGCTCGTGAACTTCGGTCTCATGCTCTTCGGCGCCACCGACAGCCCGTGGGGCCTGCGCTCGGAGCCGAGCCCGCTCTTCGGCATCCCGTGGGGCGTGCTGCTCGGCGGCCTCGCCGTGCTGCTCGGCGCCTACTCGCTCGTCATGGACTTCGAGGGCATCGAGCTGGGCGTCAAGCGCGGCGTGCACAAGAAGTACGGCTGGTCCGCCGCGTTCGGCCTCACGATGACGATCATCTGGCTGTACGTCGAGATCCTCCGCATCATCGCCATCCTGCGCGGGAACAACTAGCGACTCCATTCGCTGCAGCACGACGAACGCCCCGGCTTGCGCCGGGGCGTTCGTCATGCTCCAGCCGCTCGCTCGCGCAGCCTCAGGCGATACCACGAGGGTCGCGTGCGACTCAGCGGCCACCCGAGCCCCTCCGTGGGCGCGGGCTCGACTCCCAGCAGGTCCCAGCCGCCGAACGCCTCCTCGACCTCGGCGCGGGACGTGCCCTCGAAGCTGAACCACACCCGGCCGAACTCGAGCATCAGCAGGGTCGCCCCATCGCGCGCCCGCGCCGTGATGCTGCGACCGGCCGCACGCCGCTGGTCAGCATCGAGCGCCTGAAAGCAGCCGATATCGACGAAGTGGTCGAAGGTGCCGAGGCTGTCCGGCAGGGCCGTGACGTCGCCCACAGCGTAGGTCGACGTCGGATCTCGCCGCCGTGCCTGGTCGATGGCGGTCGGCACCAGGTCGACCCCGACGGCCTCCCAGCCGCGAGCGGCCAGGGCCGGTGTGTGCATCCCGCGACCGCAGCCGAGGTCGAGCGCACGCCCCGGCGGGTCCGGCCGGTCGGCCAGCTCCGCGTCGAACCGGGCGGCGACGTGGTTGCTCGACGCCTCGGCGTAGCGCTCCCACGGACGGATCCCGAGTCGGTAGAGCACGGGATACATGCCCATGGTCCCTACTGCTCCCGGCTCGACAGCACGCAGAACTCGTTGCCGTCGATGTCGGCGAGCACGGTCCACGACACGTCGGGCCCCTGGCCCACGTCGATGCGCTTGGCGCCGAGCGACTCCAGCCGGGCGATCTCGGCGTCGCGGTCGTCGCTCGAGTGCGGGGCGAGGTCCATGTGGATGCGGTTCTTCGACCGCTTCTCGTGCTCGACGCGCACGAACGTGAGCCCCGGTGGCACCTGCTCGAAGGAGAGCTTCGGCCGCAGCTCCTGCGCCCACCTTGGGATGAGCACGACCTCGTCCTCTGCCTCGTAGATGATCTGCCAGTCGAGCGCCTCCGCCCACCACCGGGCGAGCCGGCGGGTGTCCGTCGACTCGATCACGTTCGAATACCAGCGCAGCGCCATCGGGCCTCCTCGAGTCGGATGCGCGACAGCGTAACGCCCCGCCACCCATACGGGCGGCGGGGCGTCAGTGCGCTCGGCTCAGCTGGCGGCGGGCTGATCGTCGAGCGCCGACTCGACGGCGCGCGCGGCGTCCTTCGGCGGGCGCCGCGACCAGTACGACGCGAGCAGCGAGCCCGAGACGTTGTGCCACACCGAGAAGATCGCGGCGGGCAGCGCCGACTCCGGCGTGAAGTGCGTGCGGGCGAGGCCCGCGGCGAGGCCCGAGTTCTGCATGCCCACCTCGATCGCGACGGCGCGGCGAGCGCTCTCGTCGAGGCCGACAGCCTTCGCCGCCAGGAAGCCGAGGCCGTAGCCGACGCCGTTGTGGAGGATGACGACGAGCGCGACGAGCAGGCCGACCGACAGGATCGTCGCGGCGGAGCCCGCGACAACGGCCAGCACGACGAGCGTGATGCCGAGCACCGAGACGAGCGGCAGCCAGGGCAGGATCGCCTTGACGACCTTCGGCAGCAGCATCCGCAGCAGCACGCCGACGACCACCGGGATGAGCACGATGAAGATGATCGACTGGAAGAGGCCCCACGCGTCGACGGGGAGGTAGGAGCCGGCGAGCCACAGCACGAGCAGCGGAGTCAGCACCGGTGCGATGAGCGTCGACGCGGTCGTCATCGCGACCGAGAGCGCCGTGTCGCCCTTCGCGAGGTAGACCATGACGTTGGAGGCCGTGCCACCGGGCGCCGAGCCCACGAGCACGACGCCGACCAGCAGCTCGGGCGGCAGCTGGAACGCGAGCGCGAGGCCGATCGCGGTGAGCGGCATGATCACGTACTGCGCGACGACGCCGACGATGAACGCCTTGGGCTTCTTCGCGATCACCGTGAAGTCGACCGGCTGCAGCGTGAGCCCCATGCCGAGCATGATGATGCCGAGCAGCGTGTTGATCCACGGAGCGATCGGCAGGAAGACCGGCGGGGCGAGGATCGCGATCGCCGCGGCGGCGAGGACGACGAGGGGGAACCACGTGCCGGCGAGGCGCCCGATGCGCTCGCCGACCGATGTGCTGCTGGACATATCTGACCTCCGGTGGGGAAGTCTCATCCCATCACAGGAGGCATGCCCCGAGCGCCGCTCCGCGCCCGGCTCAGCGGAGGTCGAGCTCGGTGAGCGCCTCCTCGAGCGCGACCCACGCGAGCATGGCGCACTTCACCCGCATGGGGAACCTGGCGACGCCCGCGAACGCGACCGCGTCCCCCAGCAGCTCCTCGTCGGGCTCCTCGGCGCCGCGCGAGCGCAGCAGCGCTCGCATCGCCTCGATGCGCTCCCGCGCGTCGGCGACCGACAGCCCGGGCGCCTGCTCGGCGAGCACCGAGGCTGAGGCCTGCGAGATCGAGCAGCCCTGCCCCTCCCAGCCGAGCGCATCCACCGCGCCGTCCCGCACGCGGATCCGCAGCCGGATCTCGTCGCCGCACGTCGGGTTGCGCAGGAATCGCTCGGCGTCGAAGGGCTCGATCGCCCCTTCCCCCTCGCGGCGCTTCGCGTGCTCGAGGATGAGCTCCTGGTAGAGACCGGCGAGCGGGTCGACGCTCATCGTCCGGCTCCGAAGTAGGCCCGGACACCCGAGAGCGCGTCGAGGAACCGGTCGACCTCGTCCTCGGTCGTGTAGAGGTAGGCGGATGCGCGGGTCGTCGCGGCGACGCCGAGCCGGCGGTGCAGCGGCTGGGCGCAGTGGTGGCCGACGCGCGCGGCGATCCCCTGCGCGTCGAGCACTTGGCCGACGTCGTGCGCGTGCACGCCGTCGACGATGACGCTCGCGAGCCCGGCGCGCTCGGCACCCGGGCGCGGCCCGATCAGCCGGACGCCCTCGATCGACGCGGCCCCTGCAGCGAGCCGCTCGCCGAGCGCGAGCTCGTGCGCCTCGATGGCGGGCATGCCGACCGCCTCCAGGTAGTCGACGGCGGCGGCGAGGCCGACGATCGCCGAGACGGGCTGCGTGCCCGCCTCGAAGCGCTGCGGCGCCGGCAGGAACTCCCGCTCGGTCATCGTCACGGTCGTGATCATCGAGCCGCCGACGCGCGCGGGCGGCAGCGCGGCGCCGAGCGCCTCCGCGAGGTACAGCACCCCGATGCCACCCGGGCCGAGCATCTTGTGGCCGCTGAAGGCGGCGGCGTCGACGCCGAGCGCGTGCAGGTCGACGGGGCGGTGCGGCACCGACTGGCACGCGTCGAGCACGACGAGCGCGCCGACCGCCCTCGCGGCGGCGACGAGCTGCTCGACCGGCGCGATGAGCCCTGTGACGTTCGAGACGTGCGCGACCGCGATGACCCGCGTGCGCTCCGTGATCGCGGCGAGCGCCGCATCCGTCGTCCACACCCCGTCGTCGTCGACCTCGATCCACCGCAGGGTGGCGCCGGTCTCGTCGGCCAGCCGCTGCCACGGCAGCAGGTTCGCGTGGTGCTCGGCCTCGGTGACGAGGATCTCGTCGCCCTCGCGGATGCGCAGCATCGGGTCGACCGCATCGGCACCGTCGGCATGGGCCCGGTTGGCCTCGGCGAGGGAGAGCGCGACGGTGTTGAGCGCATCCGTCGCGTTCATCGCCCAGGAGATCTCGGTCGGCTTCGCGCCGACGAAGCGGGCGATGCGGTCGCGCGCCGACTCGTAGTCGTCGGTCGCGAGCGCCGCGAGCGTGTGCGCGCCGCGGTGCACGGCGGCGTTGCGCTGCGTGCGGAACGCCCACTCCGCGTCGAGCACCTGCCGCGGCTGCTGGCTCGTCGCACCCGAGTCGAGGTACACGAGCGGCACCCCCGCCGGCTGCTCGGCGAGGATCGGGAAGTCGTCGCGCAGGCGCAGCACCCGCTCCTCGGTCAGCCCTGCCGTCACTGTGCTCGTCACCCTTCCACGGTAGCCGCCCGGGGCGCGCCCGGCTGGGCCCGGAGTACGCTGACGGCGTGGAAGCGATCCACGCGCGAGGGCTCGAGATCGCCTTCGAGCGCAACGGGACCGGTCCGACGCTCGTGCTCGTGCATGGCGCGGGCGACGACCACCGCGTGTGGCGGGCGCAGCTCGATGGGCTCGCGGACGCCTGCACGGTCGTCGCGTGGGACGAGCCGGGCTCCGGCCGCTCCGCCGACATCCCGTCCGGTTTCGGGCTCGCCGACTACGCGGACTGCCTGGCGGCCGTGATCGAGGCGGTCGGCGAACCGGCGGTCGTGTGCGGCATCTCCTGGGGCGGCACCGTGGTGCTCGAGCTGTGCCGGCGGCATCCCGCACTCGTCTCGGCGCTCGTGCTGGCCGACACGTACGCCGGCTGGCAGGGTTCGCTGCCGGAGCCGGAGGTCGCCGCGAGGGTCGCCGCCGCCGAGGCGCACCTCACCGGGCCGCGCGACGGCAGCGTCTTCGCCTGGGGGCTGTTCGCCGGGGAGCCGCCCGCCGAGCACGTGCCGCTGCTGCGCCAGCTCGCGACGTCGGCGCGCCCCGCGACGCTCCGCGCGCAGGTCGCGATCATGGCGTCGACCGACCTGCGCGAGGTGCTGGCACGCATCGCCGTGCCCACGCTGCTGGTGTGGGGCGACCGCGACGCGCGCTCGCCGCTCGCCGTGGCGCGCGAGTTCGGGCGGGTGATCCCCCACTCCTCGCTCGTCGTGCTCCCCCATTGCGGGCACCTCAGCAACATGGAGCAGCCGGAGGCGTTCAACCGGGCGGTGCGGCAGTTCTGCGGGAGCCTGTCGGCCTGACCGCTCAGCGGCCCGCCGCCGCCTTCGCCAGCAGCACCGCGCGCTCACGCGCGTTCGCGGTGCGCTCGGCGGCGAGCGCGAACGCCTCGCGCGCCTCCGCGTCGCGGCCGAGCCGTGACAGCAGCTCGCCCCGCACGGACGGCAGCAGGTGCCCGATCGCGAGCCCCTCCTCGCCGGCGAGCGCGTCGACGATCGCGAGCGCCGCCGCAGGCCCGTCGGCCATCGACACCGCGACGGCCCGGTTGAGCGACACGACCGGCGATGGCGCGACCCGCTCGAGCGCCTCGTAGGCGGCGACGATCCGGGCCCAGTCGGTCGACCCGACATCGGATGCGACCGCGTGGCACTCCGCGATCGCCGCCTGCAGCGCGTACGGGCCGAGCCCGCGGCCGAACCCCTCCGCCCGGGCGAGCGCCGCTCGCCCGCGGCGGATCGCGCCGCGGTCCCAGCGGCGGCGATCCTGGTCGGCGAGCAGCACCGGTTCGCCGTTCGCGTCGACCCTCGCGGGGAAGCGGGCGGCAGTGAGCTCGAGCAGCGCGAGCAGCCCGTGCACCTCCGGCTCGTCGGGCTGGAGCGAGGCCAGGATGCGCGTCAGCCGGATCGCCTCTCGCGCGAGGTCGGGACGCATCCAGTCGTCGCCCGCGGTGGCCGCGTGCCCCTCGGTGAAGATCAGGTACAGCACGCCCAGAACGGCGGTCAGCCGCTGGCGGCGCTCGGCGCGCGGCGGGGTCTCGAAGGGGACGCCCGCGAGCGCCTGCTTCGCCCGCACGATGCGCTGCTGCACGGTCGTGACGGGCACGAGGAGGGCGCGGGCGATCTCGGCGGTCTCGAGCCCGGCGACGACTCGCAGCGTGAGGGCGACGCGCGCCTGCTGGGAGAGCAGCGGGTGGCAGGCGGTGAAGATGAGCCGCAGCACGTCGTCGTCGATCTCGTCGGGATCCCAGGGCAGCGCATCCGCCGCGTCGTCCTGCTCCCGCTCGAGGTCGTGGGCGAGCGCCGCGATGCGATCCTCGAAGCGCTCGCGCCGGCGCCAGTGGTCGATGGCCCTGCGCTTCGCGATCGCCGTGAGCCACGCGGCGCCGTTGCGCGGCACGCCCTGCGCCGGCCACTGGGCGAGCGCTTCCGCGAGCGCGTCCTGCGCGAGGTCCTCGGCGAGCGCGAAGTCGCCGGTGAAGCGGGTGAGCGTCGCGACGATGCGGGCGGACTCGATGCGCCAGACGGCGACGACCGCGCGCCGGGCGGATTCCTCCGCTCGGCGCGCCGTCTCGTCAGCCGTCAACGGGTCAGCCCGCGCTGCCGCCGGGGGTGCTCGCAGCCTTGCGGGCCGCCTGCTCCTCGCGCCAGCCCTCCTCCTTCTGGATCCACTCGTTGTCGGCGGGGAAGTCGTCGGCGCCCTGGACGCGACGCACCTCGAGCTTCGCGCCCGGCCCGAGCGGGCAGCGCTTCGCCCACTCCGCCGCCTCCTCCTTCGAGGCGACGTCGAGGATCCAGAAGCCGTTGAAGAGCTCCTTCGTCTCCCCGTAGGGGCCGTCCGTGACGAGCGGCGGGTCTGCGGAGAAGTCGACGACGAAGCCCTCGCTCGCGTCGCTGAGCCCCTCGCCGCCGATCATCACGCCGGCCTCCATCATCGACTCGTTGTACTTCCCCATCGCCTCGATGACCTGCTCGAAGGGGATCTGCTTGTACGCCTCGACAGCCTCGTCGTTCGAGCGCATGATCAGCATGTACTGCACGATGGTCTCCTTGACTCTGCGGGGTCGTCCTTCGACCCTCTCACTCAGGACGTCGAACGGGAATGCTCCGGATCGACATCGCCGTCAGGATTCTTCCGACGGATCGGCCAGGCGCCCGCGGCGATGTACCAGCCGGCGCCGATCGCGGTCGCGGCGACGATTCCCGACGGCAGCGTGCCGAGCGACGACATCGCCGCGGAGAGCAGCAGCAGCAGGAGCGCGGCCGGCAGGTGGATGAACGCGACCCGTGGAGACCGGCCGCGGGCGCGCATCCGCAGCCCGGAGGCCGCGATGACACCGGCGACCGCCGTCGCGAGCGCCGACAGCATCGCCCGCTCCGCCCACATGGCGACGCGGCTGTCGTCGATCGCCACGCCGGCCGCGTCATGCGCGACCGCGTCGACCAGCAGCAGCCCGCTCAGCAGGAGGCTCGGAAGCACGCCGATCAGCGCCGTGAAGCTCAGCCACTCCGCGCGGAGGCGGGCGCGATCCCACGTGGCGCGAACCAGGAGCGCGACAGCGCCGAGCGCTAGCGCGGCCAGCACGATGCCGCCGAGCGCGGGCCACAGCAGCACGGCCTGGTCGTCGCAGCTCCAGTCGCCGGCCGACAGCTCGCAGCCGAAGCGCAGCCGCTGCTGCAGCCAGCTCGTCGGCGCGAGGCTCAGCAGGGAGCTGGCGACGAAGCCGATCACGAGCAGCCAGAGGGCGGCCGCGCGGGCCGAGCGCTCGCGTCCCCGCTGGGTCGTCACCACGCGAGCGACGCTACTCCCCCGGCCTCGCAAGCCGCACGGCGACCGCTCCCCCCGTGGCGCGGAGTGTCGGCGAACGGCTCGAGTGTCGCGACACCCGAGCACGATCCCGACACCCGCCGGACCGGCGCACGTCCGAGTGTCGGCTATCGGCTCGAGTGCCGCGACACTTCAGCAGCAGCTCGCCATTCGTGGAGGCGCGCTACCGCGTCACTCCCACTCGATCGTGCCCGGCGGCTTCGACGTCACGTCGAGCACGACCCGGTTCACCTCGGGCACCTCGTTCGTGATGCGGTTCGAGATGCGCGCGAGCACGTCGTACGGCAGACGCGTCCAGTCGGCGGTCATGGCGTCCTCGCTCGAGACGGGACGCAGCACGATGGGGTGGCCGTAGGTGCGGCCGTCGCCCTGCACGCCCACGGAGCGCACGTCGGCGAGCAGCACGACCGGGCACTGCCAGATCTCCCCGTCGAGGCCGGCGGCCGACAGCTCGGCGCGCGCGATCGCATCCGCTCGCCGCAGGGTGTCGAGCCGCTCCTCGGTGACCTCGCCGATGATGCGGATGCCGAGTCCCGGTCCCGGGAACGGCTGACGGGAGACGATGGCCTCGGGAAGGCCGAGCTCGCGGCCGATCGCGCGGACCTCATCCTTGAACAGCGCCCGCAGCGGCTCGATCAGCTCGAACTGCAGGTCGTCGGGCAGGCCGCCGACATTGTGGTGGCTCTTGATGTTCGCGGTGCCGCTCCCGCCGCCGGACTCGACGACGTCGGGATAGAGCGTGCCCTGCACGAGCCAGCGGATCGGCTCGCCGTCGGCGGCTGCCTCGGCGGCGAGGTCGCGCTCGGCCTGCTCGAAGGCGCGGATGAACTCGCGCCCGATGATCTTGCGCTTCTCCTCCGGGTCGGTGACGCCCTTCAGCGCCGCCATGAACCGCTCGCGCGCGTCGATCGTGACGAGCCGCACGCCGGTGGAGGCGACGTAGTCCTCCTCCACCTGCCGCCGCTCGTCCTGGCGCAGCAGGCCGTGGTCGACGAAGACGCAGATCAGCTGGTCGCCGATCGCCTCGTGCACGAGCGCCGCCGCGACGGCGGAGTCGACGCCGCCGGAGAGCCCGCAGAGCGCGCGGCCGGAGCCGACCTGCTCGCGGATGCGCGCGACCTGCTCCTCGATCACGTTGCCGGTCTTCCAGTCGCCCGGGAGGCCGGCGATGTCGTGCAGGAACGACTCGAGCACGCGCTGGCCGTGCTCCGAGTGCCGCACCTCCGGGTGCCACTGCACTCCGGCCATCCTGCGGTCGCGGTCCTCGAACGCGGCGACGGGAGTGTCGGCGGTCGCGGCGAGCACGGTGAAGCCCTGGGGCGCCTCCGCGACCGAGTCGCCGTGGCTCATCCACACCGTCTGCGCGTCCGGCTGGCCGTTCAGCAGCGCGCCGCCGCCCTCGACCGTCATGGCCGTCGAGCCGTACTCGCGGTTGCCGGTCTTCGCGACCGTGCCGCCGAGCTGCGCCGCCATCACTTGGAAGCCGTAGCAGATGCCGAACGTGGGCACCCCGAGCTCGAGGATCTCCTCGTCGAGGCGCGGGGCACCCTCGGAGTAGACGCTCGAGGGTCCGCCGGACAGCACGATCGCCGCGGGGTCCTTGGCGCGCACCTCCTCGGCGGTGATCGTCGAGGGGACGATCTCGCTGTAGACATCGGCCTCGCGCACGCGGCGGGCGATGAGCTGCGCGTACTGCGCGCCGAAGTCGACGACGAGCACGGGGCGCTGGACGGTGTCGGACATCATGCCTCCTGAGGAGCGGGCGCGGCCGCCGACCTGGCGGCCTTCTCGGCCTCCAGTCGGGCGAGGTCGGCGAGCGCGATGCGGTGCAGCGGGCGCTCGACGAAGAAGGAGAGGAAGGGCACGACGCCGCCGAGCGCCATCGCGAACAGGCGCTTGAACGGCCAGCGGAGCAGGCTCCAGAGCCGGAACGACGCGAGCAGGTAGACGACGTAGATCCAGCCGTGCACGATCAGGATGGCGAGCGAGACGTTGACGCCCTCGCCGAGCGAGACGATCTCGCAGCCCATGCCGCCGGGCACGAACAGCGAGTACCACTGGCAGCCCGCGCCGGGCACGACCGCCTCGAGCGCGAGCGGGCCGCTCGCGCCGAACGCGAAGACCTCGACGTGCGTCGGCGAGTACTTCAGCACCATCTCGGCCACGAGCAGCAGCAGGAAGACGCCCGTCACCCACGACATCACGCGGTAGAACGTGATCGCCGTGCGGATCTGCGGCAGCTGTTCGATGGGTCTCGGCACGTCTCCAGCCTATCCGCGGGCCGTCTCGCCGCCCGCTGCGGCGGCCTCCGCCTCGGCGTCCTCGATCGCCTCGTGCTCGCGCTCGAGCGCGTCCTTCACGAGGCGGTACCAGAGGTAGAAGGCGAAGAGCATGAACGCGACCCATTCGATCGCGTAGAAGATGTTGAGGGCGTTGAGCTGCGTGTTCACGGTCGGGCGCGACGAGACGATCGGCTCGGCGCCGTCGACGAGGGCGCCGGATGCGTCTGCCGAAGCCGCGTCGAGGATCGCGTACGACCCGTAGACGCGACCGTCGTACGCGTCCCACTCGTTGATGAGCGCCGCGACGCTCATCGCGTCGGCCGTGTCGCCCTGGACGTCGCCCTGCGTCGGCGCCTCGGTCGGCATCAGCCGTCCCACCAGGTCGTCGGCCGCATCCGCACCCGCACCGGACAGCCGAGCCGAGAGCGCGTCGGCCGCGGCGGCGTCCTCGAACCAGGCGAGCGCGACGGCGAGCGACACGGGCTCCCCCGCCGACTGCGGCACGAGCACGCGCCCGATCACCCACGTGCCGGTGCGGCCGTCCTGCTTGCGCCCGGCGAGCGTGTCGAAGTCCTCGGGCACCCACGTGCCCGAGAACGCGACCATGCGGCCGCCGGCCTCGGTCGTGAGCGTCGAGCTCGGCTGCGCGACGCTCTCGAGCGGCACCGCCGTCTCGGTGTCGCGCTCGTCGGTCTTGCCCTGCTCGACGGCCCGATCGATCTGCCACTGGCCGAGCAGCGCGAACACCGCGGCGACCACGAGGCACGCGACGAGCACGCCGATCCAGCGGGGCCGCGTCGCGACCTGCCGGAAGGTGGGAGGAGGGGTGCTCATGGGCACCCCCCATCCTACCGTCCGGTCAGGCGACCGGCTCCGGCCTCGTGCCCACCGCGCTCGCCGTCGGCAGCGCGCTCAGCGGCACGATCTCCGGCGCCTCGCGCCGGGCGCGGTCGGCCGACGCGTCGTCCGGCAGCTCCTGGCTCGCGAGCTCCGCGGCGACGCGCTTGTTGTAGGTGTTGATCTCCTTCTCGACGCGGGCGTCGTCCCAGCCGAGCGCCTCCGCCATGATCCGTGCCGCGACCGGGGCGGCCGAGACGCCGCGGTCCCACGCCTCGATCGAGATGCGCGTCCGCCGCGCGAGCACGTCGTCGAGGTGCAGGGCACCCTCGTGCGTGCACGCGTAGCGCACCTCGGCACCCAGGTAGTCGTCGGCGCCGGGCAGCGGGTCGGCGAGCTCCGGGTGCTGCCGGATGATGTCGAGCAGCTCGTCGGTGAGGGTGCCGTAGCGGTTCAGCAGGTGCTCGATGCGGTGCTTGTGCACGCCGAACGCGCGGGCGATCCTCCCCCGCTTGTTCCACGCCGCGCGGTACCCGACGGCGCCAAGCAGCGGGATCTGCTCGGTGCACGACTCGGGGACCTTGCCGTCCATGGCGCTCGTGGCCTCGTCGATCGCATCCTTCGCCATCACCCGGTAGGTGGTCCACTTGCCGCCCGCGATCAGCACGAGCCCCGGCACGGGGTGCGAGACGTGGTGCTCACGCGAGAGGTTGGCGGTCGAGCTGCCCTCGCCAGCCGCGGCGAGGAGCGGGCGAAGGCCCGCGTAGACGCCCTCGACGTCGCTCCGCGTGAGCTTGGTCGCGAGCACCCGGTTGACGTGGTCGAGGATGTAGTCGATGTCGGCCGCCGTCGCCGCGGGGTGCGCCTTGTCGAGGTTCCAGTCGGTGTCGGTCGTGCCGAGGATCCAGTGCCGGCCCCACGGGATGACGAAGAGCACGCTCTTCTCCGTGCGCAGCAGCAGGCCCATCTCGGAGTGGAACCGGTCGCGCGGCACCACGAGGTGCACGCCCTTCGAGGCGCGCACCTTGAACTCGACGCGGTGGCCGACCATCGCCTGCGTCTCGCCCGTCCACACGCCGGTCGCGTTGACGACCTGCTTCGCCCGGATCTCGAACTGCTCGCCGGTCTCGTAGTCGTGGGCCTGCACGCCGACGACGCGCTCACCCACCTTGAGGAACCCCTCCGCTCGCACGCGGCTCGCGACGTGGGCGCCGTAGAAGGATGCCGTGCGCGCGAGCTCCGCGACGTAGCGGGCGTCGTCGACCTGCGCATCGTAGTAGGTGAGGCCGCCGACGATGGCGTCGGGGTCGAGCGACGGGATCTGCTTGAGCACCTGCTTCTTCGTGAGGTGCCGGTGCATGGGCACGCCCGGCTTCATGAAGCCCGTGTAGCTGAACGCGTCGTAGAGCGCCATGCCCGCGCCGATGTAGGCGCGCTCGATGAACGGCTTGTCGAGCGGGTAGAGGAAGCGCACCGGCTTCGCGAGGTGTGGCGCGATGCGCTGGAGCAGCAGGCCCCGCTCGATGAGCGCCTCGCGCACGAGCCCGAAGTTCATCTGCTCGAGGTAGCGGATGCCGCCGTGGATGAGCTTCGACGAGCGGCTCGACGTGCCGGACGCGAAGTCGCGCGCCTCGATGAGGCCGACGCGCAGGCCGCGGGTGACCGCGTCGAGCGCCGCCCCCGTGCCGACGATGCCTCCGCCGATGACGAGCACGTCGACCTCGTGATCGCGCATCGACGCGATCGCGGCGGCGCGCTCCTCCGGGCCGAGCTTCCTCGACCGACTCACGCTGTTGGTGGTCTCAGCCATGGATCCTCCTTGGATGCGGCGCCCGGGGTCGGGCGGTTCAGCGCGGCGGGCTGCTCTCCACGACCACGTCGATCCGCTGGAACTCCTTGAGATCCTTGTAGCCGGTCGTCGACATGGCCTTGCGCAGAGCGCCCATGATGTTCGCCGTGCCGTCCGCGACCGGTGAGGGTCCGTTCAGCACGACATCGAGCGGGCCGACCTGGTCGACCTGCACGCGATTGCCGCGAGGCAGCTTCTGGTTGTGCGCCTCCGGGCCCCAGTGCCAGCCGCGGCCGGGCGCATCCGTCGCGCGGGCCAGGGCGGTGCCGAGCATGACCGCGTCGGCGCCGCACGCGAGCGCCTTCACGACCTGGCCGGAGGTGCCGAGCGAGCCGTCGGCGATGACGTGCACGTAACGGCCGCCCGACTCGTCGAGGTAGTCGCGGCGCGCAGCGGCGACGTCGCTCACGGCGGTCGCCATGGGTGCGGCGACGCCGAGCACCTTCTCGCTCGTGGAGGCGGCGCCGCCGCCGAAGCCGACGAGCACGCCGGCGGCACCGGTGCGCATGAGGTGCAGGGCGGCCGTGTACGTCACGACGCCGCCGACCACGACCGGGACGTCGAGCTCGTAGATGAACTGCTTGAGGTTGAGCGGAGCACCGCGCTCGGCGGAGACGTGCTCGGCGCTGACCGTCGCACCGCGGATGACCATGAGCTCGACGCCGGCGGCCAGCACCGTCTCGTAGTGCTGCTGCACGGCCTGCGGGCTGAGGCTGCCGGAGACGGGCACGCCGGCATCGCGCACCTGCGCGAGGCGGTCGCGGATGAGCTCCGGCTTGATCGGCTCGGCGTAGATCTCGCGCATGCGGCTCGTCGCGAGATCGGCCGGGAGGCGCGCGATCTCGGCGAGCAGCGGCTCGGGGTCGTCGTAGCGGGTCCAGACGCCCTCGAGGTTGAGCACGCCGAGGCCGCCCGCCCTGCCGAGCGCGATCGCGGTCGCGGGGCTCATGACGGAGTCGGTAGGCGCGCCCATCACGGGGGTCTCGAACCGGAAGGCGTCGATCTGCCACTGCAGCGAGACGAGGTCGCTGTCCCGGGTGCGGCGGGACGGCACGATGCTGATGTCGTCGAACCCGTACCCGGTGCGGGCGCGCTTGCTGCGGCCGATCTCGATCTCCGTCACCGTCTCAGCCTATCCCGCGGGTGGCGAGGACGCCTCAGGAGCCGAGCACACTCTTGATGCGCAGCAGCGCGGCCTCGAGCTCATCGCGCACCGTCGCCGCCTTGGCGGTGCTCATGCGCTCGCCCCGGTCGGCGCGGGCCGCGTCGCGCACCTGCTGCCGGAAGTCGGTGAGGGCGAGGTCGATGTCGTGGACCGCCATGCGCGCCGCCGCCTGCTCGGCCGTGTGGGACGCATCCGGGCCCGGCGCGTCCGGGGCCGACGAGGCCGGCCGCGGCCACGGGTTCGAGACCGGGGCGGATGCGTCGTTGCGCGTCGGCACGTCGGGGCGCGTCGGCGCCTCGTGCCACGCCTGCTCCGGCCTCGGGGCGCTCGGCGCGCTGCGGGCCTCGCGCTCGGCCGCGGCGAGGTCGGCCCGCAGCGCCTGCATCGCGCTGCGCACGCCCGCCCTGACGTCGGAGGCCATCCGCCGCACCGAGTCGGTGATCTCGGTCTCGAGCTCGCGCAGCTCGCCCTCCCGGGCGGCGAGCTCGGCTCGGCCGGCGTCGGTGATCTCGTAGGTGGTCTTGCGGCCGTCGGCCGACTTCGTCAGCAGCCCCTCCTCCTCGAGCTTCGCGAGCCGGGGATAGATGGTGCCGGCGCTCGGCGAGTAGGTGCCGCCGAAGCGGTCGCTGAGCGCCTGCATGAGCTCGTAGCCGTGCCGCGGCGCCTCGGCGAGCAGGCTCAGCAGGTAGAGGCGCAGGGCGCCGTGGCCGAAGACGGGGGTCATGCGTCCCTCCGCATCACCGTCACCGAGCCCGAGACGGTGTTGGCGCTCAACGGGAACACGTCCGCGCCGTCGACGACCTCGGAGCCGCCGCGCTTCGGCACGGCCCGCCCGACGATGGTGCCGCGCCCGGAGACGGTGCGGGTGGTGGCGCGCACGCCCTGCCCGGCGTCGAGGCGGACGGTGATGTCGGCCGAGACGGAGTTCACGGTGATGCTGCGGGGCGCGCCGTGCACGTCGAGCAGCACCTCGCCGCTCACCGTGTCGATGCCGAGCTCGGTGAGCTCGCCGGAGGCGGTGACGTTCGCCGAGACGCCGTGCACCGAGAGCCGACCCGCGCCGCCCGACACCTCGATGTCACCCGAGACGGTGTTGAGCTCGAGGTCGCCGCGGTGCGACGCCACCTGGATCGGGCCCGACACCGTGCTGAGGCTCGCTCGCGAGCCGAGGCCCGTGACGAGGGCGGATGCGCTCACCTGGCCGAGCGAGAGCACGACGTGCCGCGGCACGAGGATGCTCAGCTCGACCTTGGCGCGCACGCCCACGAGCGCCTTGACCGACTGCCACACGTCGTCCCAGCTCATCCGCGGGTGCGAGATCGACAGGCGGCCCTGCTCGAGGGTGACGGTGAGGTCGCGACCCTCGACGCGGTGGACCTCGACGCGAGCGGTCGGCTCGTCGTGCGCGACGATGTCGACGCTGCCGCCGACGATGCCGACGCGCAGCGATGTCACCGCGTCGAGGTCGATGACACGGCTCTGCCCCTCGCTGATCGCCCACCGCTCGGTGATCGTGTCCGCCCCCGACGCCGCGGCGCCGGATGCGCTGCGCGGCCTCGTGTCGCCCGTCTCGTGCTGCTGGTCCATGGCTCCTGCTCCCTTGCTGGTCCACTCGCGATATATCGCATCTGCTCCGAGACACGATATATCGCGTGTTCGCGGGAGCGCAAGGCCCTCCTGGAGAAGGGTGAAGAAGCCGGGATGATGGAGCCGCGGCGAGTTTGCGGTACTGAGTTGCGGGTCGCTGAGCGCAGCACCCGCAGATCGGTACAAGGCCGCGCTCAGCGTCCGGGTTGCTGGTACCGCCTTGCGGGTTCCGCCCGACGGGACCCGCAGATCCGTACCGGGGCGCGGGGAACTTCGCGTCCCTGCCGGAATCGCCGGACGCGCGAGCAGCTGGCGCCCCGTGGTACTCAGGAGCGCGGCCGCGCGGGACCCGACGCCTAGCGGCGGTAGTTCGGTGCCTCGACGACCATCTGGATGTCGTGCGGGTGCGACTCCTTCAGGCCGGCTGCCGTGATCTGCACGAAGCGGCCCTTCTGCTGCAGCTCGTCGATCGTGCGCGCGCCGGTGTAGAACATCGACTGCCGCAGGCCGCCGACGAGCTGGTACGCGACCGAGCCGAGCGGCCCGCGGTAGGGCACCTGGCCCTCGATGCCCTCGGCGATCAGCTGCTCGTCGCTCGGAACGTCGGCCTGGAAGTAGCGGTCGCGCGAGTACGAGGTCTTCTTGCCGCGCGTCTGCATCGCGCCGAGCGAGCCCATGCCGCGATACGTCTTGTACTGCTTGCCGTTGACGAGCACGAGGTCGCCCGGGCTCTCGTTCGTGCCGGCGAGCAGCGATCCGAGCATGACCGACGAGCCACCCGCGACGAGCGCCTTCGCGATGTCGCCCGAGTACTGCAGCCCGCCGTCGGCGATGATCGGGATGTCGGAGCCCGCGTCGTGCGCGGCCCGAGCGGCGTCGTAGATGGCCGAGACCTGGGGCACGCCGACGCCGGAGACGACGCGCGTCGTGCAGATGGAGCCCGGTCCGACGCCGACCTTCACGGCATCCACGCCCGCCTCGATGAGCGCCGCGGCGCCCTCGTAGGTCGCGACGTTGCCGCCGATGATGTCGATCCCCTCGAATCGCTCGTCGCCCTTGAGCCGCGCGACCATGTCGAGCACGCCCTGGCTCTCGCCGTTGGCGGTGTCGACGACGATCACGTCGACGCCCGCCTCCGCGAGCGCCACCGCGCGGTCGAACGCGTCGCCGAAGAAGCCGATCGCCGCGCCCACGCGCAGGCGGCCCTGCGGATCCTTCGTCGCGTTCGGGTACTGCTCGACCTTGTCGAAGTCCTTGACGGTGATGAGGCCGCCCAGGCGACCCTCGTCGTCGATGAGCGGCAGCTTCTCGAGCTTCGTCTCGTGGAAGATCGCGAACGCGTCCTCGCGGGAGATGCCGACCTTCGCCGTCTTGAGCGGCGCGGGCGTCATGACGTCGCGCACGAGCGTCGTCGCGAACTCCTCGCGCGGGACGAAGCGCATGTCGCGGTTGGTGACGATGCCGACGAGCACACCGTCGGCGTCGACCACCGGCAGGCCGGAGATCTTGAACTCGCCGCAGATGCGGTCGACATCCTCGATCGTCGCGTCGGCGTGGGTCGTGAGCGGGTCGGTGATCATGCCCGACTCCGACCGCTTCACGCGGTCGACCATCGCCGCCTGGTCGGCGACCGAGAGGTTGCGGTGCACGATGCCGATGCCACCCTGGCGGGCCATCGCGATCGCCATCCGGTCCTCGGTCACCGTGTCCATCGCACTCGAGACGAGCGGGATGGCCAGCCGGATGTTCCGCGACAGCCGGGTGCCCGTGTCGGCCTCGCTGGGGATCACATCGGTGCGGCCCGGGAGCAGCATCACGTCGTCGTAGGTCAGGCCGATCGGGCCGAACGGGTTGCGCATCTCCATCGCTCTCATCGTATCTATTCGGTAACGGTCGTGCGGCATCCGCATGAAGAAGCACACAAGAGACCGGAAAGTGGACGGGGGCGGCTCGTGCGGCCGCTACTGTTTCACCACCGATGTAACGGGCATCATGCGCACCGCATTCCCTTGTGCCTGCGCAGCCCCACAGCATGGAGGACATGTGAAGACGTCCAGCAGACCGCGACGGAGCGGGCTGCGGCGAGTGATCGCCGTCGCCCTGGCCGTCATGGGCATGGTGGCGGGTGGTGCGACCGCGGTCGCGGCCGCGCCCCTGTCCCTGACCGAGCAGCCGGCCCCCTACAACTTCAACGGCATCATCCGGGACGGGCAGACGCCCCTCGAGGGGGTCGAGATCACCGTCACCGGCAACGGCGTCGACGAGACCGTCGCCACGGGTGCCGATGGCCGCTGGGTCGTCGGGGTGCCTGCACAGGGCACGTACACGGTCGCGATCGACACGTCGACGCTCCCCGAGGGCGTCACGCTGCGGGACCCCTCCTTCGAGAGCCGGGAGCTCGAGATCAGCACGTCGACGTCGGTCGGTGTGCTGTTCCCGTTCGGCGCACCCGCAGGCGGCGGGGGCGGAGACGGCGGCACGGGCGGCGAAGCGACGCCCGCGCCGGGCGCGGAGCCCGGCGCCGGCACCGGCGCAGGCGCGACATCGAACGACTTCGGGTCGCAGGTGCTCGCTCGCCTCATCTCAGGCCTCGGCTTCGGCCTGCTGCTCGCGCTCGCGGCGATCGGCATCACGCTGATCTTCGGCACCACCGGCGTCAACAACTTCGCGCACGGCGAGCTGCTGACCTTCGGCGGCATCATCTTCTACTTCACCACCACGGTGGCGAACTGGCCGGTCTGGATCGCCATCATCGCCACGCTCGTCGCCTCGGCAGCGTTCGGCTGGTTCCACGACTGGGGCATCTTCAAGCCGCTGCGTCGACGTCGCGTCGGCCTCGTGCAGGTGCTGATCGTCACGATCGGCCTGTCGATCGCGCTCCGCTACTTCTTCCAGTTCCTGATCGGCGGCGGCATCGAGGGCCTCTCGGTCGATCGCGGCGCGGTCGTGCAGGTCGGCCCCGTCGCGATGACGACGTCGAACATCGTGAGCACGGCGATCGCCATCGTCGTGCTGGCGGCCGTCGGATGGTTCCTCACCAGCACACGCATCGGCAAGGCGACGCGAGCGGTGAGCGACAACGCGAGCCTCGCGGCTGCATCCGGCATCGACGTCGACCGCGTGATCCGCATCGTCTGGGTGCTCGCGGGCATCCTGACCGGCGGCGCAGGCATCCTCTACACCTACTTCATCGGCGCGAACATCAAGTGGGACATGGGCTTCACCATCCTGCTGCTGCTGTTCGCCGGCGTGACGCTCGGTGGCCTCGGCAGTGCGTTCGGCGCGCTCGTCGGTGCCGTGATCATCGGCATCGTCACCGAGCTGTCGACCCTCTTCCTCGCACCGGACCTGCGCTACGCGGTGGCGCTGCTGGTGCTCATCCTCGTGCTCCTGTTCCGACCGCAGGGCATCCTCGGTCGCCGGGAAAGGATCGGCTGACATGGACTTCCTCGCAATCTTCAACAACGCGGCGGGCGAGATCCTGTCGCCGACCACGGCGGCGTTCGCGCTCGCCACGATCGGCCTCAACATCCACTTCGGCTACTCGGGCCTGCTGAACTTCGGCCAGGCGGGCTTCATGGCCGTCGGCGCCTACGCCTTCGCGATCTTCACGATCATGGCCGACCCGACGGCGACGCTCGGCTGGCCGGTGTGGCTGTCGTTCCTCTCGGCGGTGCTCGTCTCGATCCTCGCCGCGGTGGTCTTCGGCCTCATCCTCGGCATCCCGACCCTGCGCCTGCGCGGCGACTACCTCGCGATCGTGACGATCGCGGCGGCGGAGATCATCCGCTTCACCGTCAGGACGCAGGACCTCACCGCCGTCACGGGCGGCTCGCAGGGCCTCACCGGTGCCAGCTACAAGGGCGACATCGAGGCGCTCAACCCGCTCACCGGCAGCACCTACGGCTTCGGCCCGTGGACGGCGACCGCGTACGACACATGGATCCGCATCATCGCGTGGTCGATCGTGATCGTCGCGCTCATCCTCGTGTGGCTGCTCATGCGCAGCCCGTGGGGCCGGGTCATCAAGGGCATCCGCGAGGACGAGGACGCCGTCCGCTCGCTCGGCAAGAACGTCTACTCATACAAGATGCAGGCGCTCGTGCTCGGCGGATCGATGGGCGCGCTCGCCGGCGTGCTCTTCGTGCTGCCGCGCGCTGTCCAGCCCGACAACTTCGCGACCACGCTGACGTTCTACATCTGGACGGCGCTGCTGCTCGGCGGCGCGGCCACGGTGTTCGGGCCGCTGCTCGGCTCCGTGCTCTTCTGGGTGCTGCTGTCGCTCACCGGCGGCATCATCGTCGGGCTGCACTCCATCGGTGCGTTCGGCGACATGACCGCGACACAGGCCGGCCAGCTGCGCTTCGTGATCGTCGGCCTCGCCCTCATGGCGCTCGTGGTCTTCCGACCACAGGGCATCCTCGGCAATAAGAAGGAGCTGTCGTTCAATGTCTGAGACGACCACGCCCCCCACAACGCATGCCCTCGTCGACGGGGAGGTCGGACCGGGCTGCAAGAAGGTCGACCCGATCGTCGTCGCCGACGGCGTCGTCCGTCAGTTCGGCGGCCTCACCGCCGTCGACGTCGAGCACCTCGAGATCCCGCGCGGCATGATCACGGCGCTGATCGGCCCGAACGGCGCCGGCAAGACGACGTTCTTCAACCTGCTCACCGGCTTCGACCGCCCGAACAAGGGCTCGTGGTCCTTCGAGGGCCAGTCGCTCGCCCACGTGCCCAGCCACAAGGTGGCGCGACGCGGCATGGTGCGCACGTTCCAGCTGACGAAGTCGCTCGGCCGCCTCACCGTGCTGCAGAACATGCTGCTCGGCGCCCGCGACCAGCGCGGCGAGGGGCTGTTCGCGGCCCTCGTGCGGCCGCTGTGGAAGGCGCAGGAGCAGGCCAACACCGAGCGCGCCGACAACCTGCTCGCCCGGTTCAAGCTCGACACGAAGCGCGAGGACTACGCGGCATCGCTGTCGGGCGGCCAGCGCAAGCTGCTCGAGATGGCGCGAGCACTCATGAGCCAGCCGACGCTCGTCATGCTCGACGAGCCCATGGCCGGCGTGAACCCCGCGCTCACGCAGTCGCTCCTCGACCATGTGCGCGGCCTGAAGGACGACGGCATGACCGTGCTGTTCGTCGAGCACGACATGCACATGGTGCGCCACATCTCCGACTGGGTGATCGTGATGGCCGAGGGGAAGGTGGTCGCCGAGGGTCCGCCCGCGACGATCATGCAGAACAAGGCCGTCGTCGACGCCTACCTCGGTGCGCACCACGACACCGACCTCGGCACCCTCACGAACCAGCAGGTCGCGCAGATCCACGAGGCCGCCGAGGAGGAGGTGCCGATCGACCCCGACGCTCCCGATGACGGCGCATCCACCGGCGGCGCGACCGTGGCGCCGAGGGATGCGTCCGAAGCCCGAGCCACGGACGCCGACGGCCAGGAGGCACAGCGATGACCACGACGGGAAGCACGAGCGCGACGACACCGGTGCTCGAGACGAAGGAGCTCATCGCCGGCTACCTGCCCGGCGTCAACATCCTCAACGGCTGCTCGATCGTCGCCAATCAGGGCGACCTCATCGGGATCATCGGCCCGAACGGCGCGGGCAAGTCGACGCTGCTCAAGGCCGTCTTCGGGCAGGTGAACATCCGCGAGGGCAGCGTGCTGCTGAACGGCGACGACATCACCGGGCTCAAGGCCGACAAGCTGGTCGGCAAGGGCGTCGGCATGGTGCCGCAGAACAACAACGTGTTCCCCTCGCTCACCATCGAGGAGAACCTCGAGATGGGCCTGTTCCAGCAGCCCAAGATGTTCAAGGAGCGCTTCGAGTTCGTGGGCGCGCTCTTCCCCGAGCTCGTCAAGCGGCGCCGGCAGCGCGCAGGCAGCCTCTCCGGCGGCGAGCGCCAGATGGTCGCGATGGGCCGGGCGCTCATGATGGACCCCGCGGTGCTGCTGCTCGACGAGCCGAGCGCCGGACTGAGCCCCGTGCGGCAGGACGAGACGTTCCTGCGCGTCGCGGAGATCAACAGCCACGGCGTGACGATCGTCATGGTCGAGCAGAACGCGCGCCGCTGCCTGCAGATCGCCCACCGCGCCTACGTGCTCGACCAGGGCAAGGACGCGTACACGGGCACAGGCCGCGAGATGCTGAACGACCCGAAGGTCATCCAGCTCTACCTCGGCACGCTCGCCACCGACGTCGAGGACAAGGCGCGCACAGAGTCGCAGACGGTGCAGCCGCCTGCCGAGTAGCCGCAGCGACGACGAAGGGCCCCGCGGGAGCGGGGCCCTTCGTCGTGGGGCGCCAAGCGTCGTCCCCAAGCGGAGCCGGGGCTTGCTCGCAGCGCCCGCGGCGTCGCGGCGGGACAGCTCGCGTGGCGCTCGCTCCGGCCGGCACACGAAGAGGGCCCCGCCGAAGCGGGGCCCTCTCGTGTCGTTCCGTCAGCTCACTCGACGAGCGAACCGAACTCCGTCTTCACGAAGGTGTACTTGTTGTCGGCGCCGTACTGGTAGATGCCGATGAACGCCTCGGTCGGGTCGCCGACGTCGTCGAACGTGACGGGGCCGGATGCACCGTCGTAGTCGATGTCCTCGCCCTCCTCGAGCAGCGCGAGGCAGTCCGCGATGGTCGTGCACTTCTCACCATCGCGCGAGACCGACTGCAGGTTGTCGCGGATCGTGATGGGGTCGGCGCTGCCGCCCTGCACCGCGGCGAGCGCTGCCAGCACGACAGCGTCGTACGACTCCGGGCCGTAGGAGAAGTCCTCGAGGTCGGGGTTGATCTCGAGCATGCGGTCCTGGAACGTGTCGTCCGCCTGGTTGCCCGGCAGCGTGCCGTACGCGCCGGTCAGGGTGCCCTCGGGGAACGTGTAGCTGTTCGAGAGGCTGCCGTCGACGAAGTACATGCCGGTGGACGGGAACCCGGCCGTCACGAGCTCAGGGACGATCTGCTGGGTCTCGGCGAACGCGAGGATCGCGATGGCGTCCGGTCCGCCTGCGACGAGCTCCGCGACCTGCGACCCGAGGTTCGAGTCGCCCGGGTTGTAGAGGACGCTGCCGGTGACGGTGCCGCCAGCTTCCTCGAACGTCTCGGTGACATAGCCCTCGAGCCCCGTGCCGTACGGGTCGTTCAGCGTGACGAAGCCGACCGACGTCGCGCCGTTCGCGAGCATCTGGTTCGCGAGCACGCGGCCCTGCAGCAGGTCGTTCGGCGCGGTGCGCCAGTAGAACCCGTCGTCCTCGTAGTCGATGAAGTCGGACGCCGTGTTCGCCGGCGAGATCTGCACGACCTGCGCGTCGATCAGGCGGTCGATGAACGTGAGCGACACGCCGGAGGACGCGGCGCCGATGATCGTGTCGGCGCCGAGCCCGATGAGCTCGTCGGCCGACTGCGTCGCGATGTCGGTCGTCGTGTCGCCCGAGTCGCGGTGCTCGACGGTGATGTCGAACTCGAACCCGGCCTCCTCGAGCTCCTTGGCCGCGAGGTCGATGCCCGCGAACTCGGGCGGGCCGAGGATCGCGAGGTTGCCCGTCTGGGGCAGGATCGAGCCGACGACGAAGGACGTGTCGGTCTCGCCGCCCCCCTCCGTCGGGCCGGCCGAGGTGCCGGCGGATCCGGACGGGGCGGGCGTGCCGCCACCGGCGCAGGCCGCGAGCAGCAGGATGCCGGCGGTTGCGGCGCCGAGGGCCGCGGCACGACGGGGGTGCTGCCCCTTGGTGCGAAGGAAGGACTGCATTGTGCTCCTATGTTCCTCTGGGAGGACGCGTGCTGGTACGCGCGTTGGCACAACAGTAGGCGAGGGCCGCGCGAAAATCGGCCGTTCCGCGTTACGTCCTGGTAACGGTCTTGGCGCACACGACCCGCACTGTAGGAGTCCTGCGCCAGTCCTGAGCCGTCCTCAAGTCAAGCGGCGGTAGGGCTCTGCCACGGCGTCTCAGCGAGGCCGCGGTACCGTTGCCGCCACGACGAGAGGGAGCCATGGGGCTGTTCGGAGACAGGGAAGCACCGCGGGACGCGCTCCGCGTGCCGGTCGCGACGCCGTCGGTCTGGGGCGACAGCTTCGGCCGGTTCGCCACGAGGGCGCTGCAGGGCATCATCGTCGTCGTCGCGGTCGCGGGCCTCGTCTTCGCGATGACCCAGCTGACGCTCGTGATGATCCCGGTGACGATCGCGCTCATCCTCGCATCCGCCTTCGCTCCGGCGATGCGCTGGATGCGGCGGAGGGGCGTGCCGAGCGCGCTCGCGACCGCCATCGCGCTGCTCGCGATCGTCGCTGTGCTCAGCGCCGTCGGGTGGCTCATCGTCAACGCCGTGCGGTCGCAGCTCGACGATCTCGTCGCGCAGGCGTCGGAGGGCATCGACAGGGTGATCGAGTGGGTCTCCACGCTGCCGTTCGCGCCGACGGCGGAGCAGATCCAGCAGGGCCGCGACGCGATCATCGACTTCCTCACGAGCGCCCAGTTCGGCTCGGGCGCCCTCGCCGGTGTGAGCGCCGCCGCGAACTTCCTCACCGGCTTCGCGCTCATGGTGGTCGTCCTGTTCTTCTTCCTCAAGGACGGGCCCGCGATCTGGGAGTTCATGCTGCGCCCGTTCGAGGGCGAGCGATACGCGCGTGGCAAGCGCATCGGAGAGAAGACGGTCGAGACGCTCGGCGGCTATGTGCGCGGCACCGCGCTCATCGCGGCGGTGGACGCGGTCGGCATCGGCCTCGTGCTCGCCTTCGCGCAGGTGCCCCTCGCCCTGCCGCTCGCGGTGCTGGTCTTCCTGCTCGCGTTCGTGCCGCTCGTCGGCGCGACCGTCGCAGGCGCGCTCGCGACGCTCGTCGCGCTCGTCGCCAACGGCGAGGTCGTCGCGCTGATCGTCCTCGGTGCGGTCATCCTCGTCAACCAGCTCGAGGGCAACTTCCTCCAGCCCGTCGTCATGGGCAGGTCGCTGCGCCTCCACGCGTTGGTCGTCCTCATCGCCCTCACGATCGGCACCGTGCTCGGCGGCATCGTCGGCGCGGTGCTGTCGGTGCCGATCGCCGCGGTCGCGTGGGGCATCGTGCAGGTCTGGGACGGCCATGACAGGCCGGCGCGGATGTTCCGGCAGAAGCGGCCGGAGGTCGCGTAGCGGCGTCGCGCGGGCGTCAGGCCGCGGGTGCCACGCGGGGCCGTCGCATGCGGCGGCCGAGCAGGTCGACCGAGACGAGCGCGAGCGACGCCCACACGAGCGCGAAGCCGATCCAGCGCTCGAGCGGCATGGGCTCCAGCATCACGAAGGCGCCGAAGAGGAACGAGATGATCGGCGCGAGGTACTGCGTGAACGCGAGCGCGGTGAGCGAGATGCGGCGCGCTGCGGACGCGAAGGCGAGCAGCGGGATGGCGGTGACGAGGCCGATGCCGGCGGTGGCCCAGATGCCGGCCGCGCCGTTGGCACCCACCGTCACGCCGTTGATGCTGATGGCGACGGCGAGCATCACGAGCGACGCGGGCAGTGCGGCGACGGTCTCGACGGTGAAGCCCGATAGCGCATCCACGGATCCGCCGACGCGCTTCTTGATGAGGCCGTAGACGCCGAAGGAGAGCGCGACGGTCAAACCGATCCACGGCACCTCGCCGTAGCCGATGATCATCACGAGCACGCCCACGGCGCCGAGCCCGACCGCGACCCACTGCGCGCGCCGGAGCCGCTCGCCCAGGAAGAGCACCGCGAGCACGACGCTCACGAGCGGGTTGAGGAAGTAGCCGAGGCTCGTCTCGAGCACCTTGTCGGCGAGCACCCCGACGATGAACGCCGTCCAGTTGATGAGCACGGCGTTGCCCGCGATCACGAGCGTCCAGGTGTCGCGCCGGCTGCGGAGGATGCCGCGCAGCCGACCCCAGCCGCGCGTCATCGCGACGAGGGCGAACGCGACGGCGACCGACGCGATGACGCGCCAGCCGATCAGCTCGAAGCCGTCGATCCCCTTCGTCAGCTGGAGGTAGACGGGCACGACGCCCCAGAACGCGTACGCGAAGACGGCGTACCAGAGGCCGGACCTCGTGCGCTGCTCGCTCATCGCTGCTCCTGGGAAGAACGAAGACGGCGCCCCCAGCAGGGGGCGCCGCCGACTGGGTCGGTGGAGCGTCAGCGCTCGACGATGGCGAGCACGTCGCGTGCCGAGAGCACGAGGTACTCGTCGGCGCCGAACTTCACCTCGGTGCCGCCGTACTTGGAGTACAGCACCTTGTCGCCGACGGCGACATCGATCGGGACACGGTTGCCGTTGTCGTCGATGCGACCGGGGCCGACCGCCACGACCTCGCCCTCCTGGGGCTTCTCCTTGGCGGTGTCAGGGATGACGAGACCGCTCGCGGTCGTCGTCTCTGCCTCGACCTGCTTGATGACGATGCGGTCCTCGAGCGGCTTGATGGAAACCGACACGGTTGCCTCTTTCTTGTCAGACTCTGGGGCGCGTCCGAACCTGTCGGACGCCAGGGCAAGCCTAGGCGGTCGATTGGCACTCGGTCAACATGAGTGCCAATCGGTGCTCGCCGCGGCGGCCGCGCTCGCCGCCGCGACGGTGATTGACTGGAGCGATGGACGCCGAAGAGCTGCGACTGCTGCTGTCGAGGGACGGCCTCGCGCTGCTCGAGCGCGTCGAGGTGCAGGTCGACGACCGCTCCGACGTCGTGCGCGAGGTGGCACGGCTGCGCGCCGAGGGCCACGACCCGGCGCTCGTGACCGCGGTGCTGTCGCAGGCGAGGCTGCGACGGCGCGCCCGCGCGAAGTTCGGCGAGTTCGCCAGCGAGCTGCTCTTCACCGAGGCGGGCCTCGAGCAGGCGACTCGGCTGCGCGTGGCAGCGCACCACGCCGGCCGGATGCGTCGGGCCGGCATCGTCTCGGTGGCCGACCTCGGCTGCGGCATCGGCGCCGACGCGCTCGCCTTCGCGACGCTCGGGCTCGAGGTGACGGCCGTGGAGCGCGACGAGGTCACGGCGGCGATCGCCGCCTTCAACCTCGCCGCGTGGCACGCGACGGTGCTGCACGGCGACGCGCTCGAGACCGCGGTGGACGCCGAGGCGCTCTGGTTCGACCCCGCTCGCCGCGACGGCGCTCGGCGGCTGAACGACCCTGCCGACTGGTCCCCCGCGCTCGACGCGGTGTTCGCCCGCGCGGCGGCACACTCGTCCGGCGTGAAGCTCGCGCCGGGCATCGATCGCGGCCTGCTGCCGATGGATGCGGAGCACCAGTGGGTCACGGACGGCTTGGAGACGGTCGAGACGGTCGTCTGGACCGGCGCGCTCGCGCGGCCGAGCGTCGCCCGCAGCGCGCTCGTGCTCACCGACGGCGGGGCGGCGGAGCTCACGGGCGACGCGAGCCACCCGGAGCCCGGCCCGCTCGGGGAGTGGCTCTACGAGCCCGCGGGCGCCGTGATCCGCGCCGAGCTCATCGGTGCGCTCGCGGAGCGGCTCTCCGCCAGGAGCGTCAGCCCGGGCCTCGCCTACCTCACGGGCGACAGCCTCGTCGAGACGCCGCTCGTGCAGGCGTTCCGGGTGCGCGAGACGCTGCCGCTCGACGAGCGGAGGATCGCGCAGCGGATGCGGGAGCTGGGCATCGGCGACCTCGAGATCAAGAAGCGCGGCGCCGACGTCGACCCCGCGGCGCTCCGCAAGCGGCTGAAGCTCAAGGGCGACGGCCGGGCGACGCTCATCGCGACACGGGTCGGTGGCAGGCACCGCGCGATCCTGGCCGACCGCCCCTAGCACTGCGACCCGGCGGCTGCTCGCCGGCGCTCCTCAGCCCGCGAGCAGCCTCGGCAGTTCGGGCAGCCAGACCGTCGCCGCGATGATGAGCAGGATCGCGGCGATCACCACGCCGAGCGATGCCACGACGACCGCGATCAGCGGCCACGGACGCTCGGCGGGACGCCGGCGCATCGCGACCGCACCGCAGGCCACGCCCGCCGCCGCGACGGGCAGCCCGACGCCGCTCACCATCGCGAGCGCGAGCCCGAGCGCAGCGAGGATGAGCGACACCACCGTGAGGTCGCTCAGCCGCGGACGCGCCCGCTCCTCGGAGGAGCGCGCCTCCTGCGGCGAGCGACCGGTCACACGTTGAGCGAGTAGTACTCGATCCACTGGACGAGGCGGACCGCGTTGATGATCGAGAGCACGAGCGAGAGGATGGTCGCGACACCGCCGACGATCGCCGCGACGAGCGGCCAGGGCTTGGCCTCGGGGTTCTTGCGCATGGCGACGAAGCCGAGGATGCAGCCGATGAGCGCCGGCAGGAAGCCCAGGCCGAACACGAACGAGAGCACGAGGCCGAGGCCCGACAGCACGAGCGCCCAGACGGTGAGCGGCTTGAGCCGCTTCTCGCCTGGCTGGGCGAAGCCGGGCTGCGAGTAGCCCGCGAGCGCGGGGTCGCCGTAGCCGGTCTGCTGGCCGTAGCCGGCCTGCTGGCCGTACGCGGGCTGCTGCCCGTAGGCGGGCTGGCCGTAGCCCTGGTCCGCCGGTGCGGACGCCTGGTACGCGGGCTGCTCGCCGTATCCCGGCTGGCCGTATGCCGGCTGCTGGCCGTACCCCGGCTGCTGCCCGTATGCGGGCTGCTCCCCGTACGCCGGCTGGCCGTAGGCCGGCTGTCCGTAGCCCTGGTCGGCCGGCGCCGATGCCTGGCCGTAGCCGGGCTGCTGCGGGCCGGGCTGCTGCAAGCCGGGCTGCTGGGAGTACGGCTGCTGCTGACCGTAGGCGGGCGCGCTGGCGCCATTGCCCTGGGACGCGTCCGGTCCCTGGCCGTAGGCCGGTGCCGCCGCCTGCGCCTGGCCGTACGAGGGTGCCTCGCCGTACCCTGGCTGCTCACCGAACGAGGGTGCCGTCTGAGCCGCGGGCGCCTGGCCGAACGACGGCGACTGCTCCGGCTGCTGACCGAAGTCCGCGGTGGGCTGGGCGCCGTCAGGGGCATCGCCCGAGGCGGCGCCGTCCTGCTCGGGCCGGCGGAAACGGCCCTCGGCCGGGTACTGGTCGCTCACGGGATCCTCCTTGCGATGCGCCTGCTGCGCGAGCACCACCGTATCCTGCCGGAGCGCGGCTGAACCTGCATCCCGGGCCGGGCCAGCCCCCGCTGTCAGACGCCGCCGAGCGCCTGCGCCTGCTCGACGAGCGAGACGATCATGGCGATGCCGGAGGCGGTCGCCGCGACGAGCCCGACGAGCGTCACGACGCCGAGCACGATGGCCCAGATCGCGAGCAGCCGGCCGTCCTCGCCCGTGCGGCGCAGCTGCGAGAGTGCGATCGCGCCGAGGATGATCGCGGCGATGCTGCCGAACCCCAGCAGGACGGTGGTCCCGGAGGCGGCGGCGGCGATGGCGAGCACCGCGAGCAGGTTCGTCTTCGGGCCCGGATGCGTGGGCGCGGCCCAGGCCTGCTGCTGCGGCTGAGCGGGCTGCGGCGGCTGCATCCCCCAGCCCTGCTGCCATGCGGTCGCGCTCATGCCTGCCCCTTCGTCGCTCTTCGACACCGATCCTGCCAGGTCGGCCTGTGCATCCGCCCCCGGGTTGTACGCGCGCCGTGGGCCTCAGACCACCTGGACGGTGCTCGCGTCGAGGGTCGACTCCGCCGCGAACCCGGGCGAGCTCGGGGCGTCGCCGCGGGCGACGAGCATCGCGCCGACCGCCGCGATCATCGCGCCGTTGTCGGTGCACAGCTCGAGCGGCGGGATCCTCAGGCGCACGCCGGCGTCGGCGGCGCGCTGCTCGGCGACCTCGCGCAACCGCCGGTTCGCGACCACGCCGCCACCGAGCAGCAGTCGCGGGATGCCGTGCTCGGCGCACGCGTCGAGCGCCTTCGCCACGAGCACGTCGACGACCGCCTCGCGGAAGCTCGCCGCGACGTCGGCGACGGGGAGCGGCTCCCCCGCCGCCTCCGCCCGCTCGACGTGACGGGCGACGGCGGTCTTGAGTCCCGAGAACGAGAAGTCCCAGCGGTGCCGGTCGCGGTCCTTCGGCGCGGTGAGGCCGCGCGGGAAGCGGATCGCCTGCGCATCGCCGTCGGCGGCCGCGCGATCGATCGAGGGCCCGCCGGGGTAGCTGAGGCCGAGCAGCCTTGCCGTCTTGTCGAACGCCTCGCCCGCGGCGTCGTCGATCGTCTCGCCGAGCAGCTCGACATCACCGGCGAGGTCGCGCACCAGCAGCAGCGACGTGTGCCCCCCGGAGACGAGCAGCGCGATCGTCGGCAGCTCGAGCGGCTCGCCCGAGAGCACGTCGGCGGCGACGTGCCCGACGAGGTGGTTGACGCCGTAGAGCGGCAGCTCGCGCGCCGTCGCGAGGCCCTTCGCCGCGCCGATCCCGACCATGAGCGCGCCGGCGAGGCCGGGCCCCGCCGTCACCGCGACCGCGTCGATGTCGTCGAGCGTCATGCCTGCGTCGGCGAGCGCGGCCCGGATGGTGGACTCCATCGCCTCGAGGTGCGCGCGCGCGGCGATCTCGGGCACGACGCCGCCGAAGCGCGCGTGCAGGTCCATGGAGGAGGCGATCCGGTTCGCCAGCAGCTCGGTGCCGCGCACGATCCCGACGCCCGTCTCGTCGCAGCTCGTCTCGATGCCGAGCACGACCGGCGCGCTCCCGCCCCGAGCGTGCCCGCCTCCCGCCTGCCCGCTCACGGCTGCTCCGTCCGCTTCATGACGACCGCGTCGACGTCCTCGGGCTGGTAGTAGCGCGGGCGCACGCCGATCTCCTCGAAGCCGACCGACGCGTAGAGGCCGCGAGCGACGTCGTTGTCGGCCCGCACCTCGAGGAACAGCTCGCGCACGCCGCGCCTGCTGGCCTCGGCGAGCAGCTCGGCGAGCAGGGCCCTGCCGATGCCGCGACCGCGCGCGCCCTCGGCGACCGCGATCGTCTGCACGTCCCCCTCGACGCCGACGGCGCGCAGCCCCGCGTAGCCGAGCGCACGGCCGTCGCCGTCGACCGCGATGATGTACCGGCCCCACTCGCTCGCGATCTCGGCCTGCATCGTCCCGCGCTCCCAAGCGCTCGCCGGGAACGACGCCTGCTCGAGCGCCATCACGGCGTCGAGGTCGCTGTCGGTCGCGGTGCGGATGCGGACGCCGGCGCCTCCTGGCTCGATCATCGCTGGCTCACCCGCTTCGGACCGGTCGACGGCGTCGCGTCGGCGTCCCGCAGGTAGAGCGCCTGCTGCACCTCGCGGGCGCCGCGGGCGGCCGCGCCGGCGAGCAGCGCCGCATCGATGGCGTCGGCGTCGATGCGCGGCACGAGCGCGTGCTCGCCGGTGGGCGACGGCACCGCGTCGGCGGGCGCCAGGTGCGGGCCGTCGGCGACCGCGCCGTCGACCACGACGCTCCATGCGCGCTCGCGGCGTCGCACATCCGTCGTCACCTGCGCCGTGCCGTCGGTCACGCCCGCGTGGCTCGCGATCCCGCGGCACGGCACGCCGAGCCCGAGCGCGACGGCGCGCGCGGCGGCGATGCCGACCCGGAGGCCGGTGAACGCGCCCGGCCCCATGCCCGCGACCACGAGCTCGATGCGGTCGCGGCGGCCCTCGAGGGCGCGCGACAGCATGCCGCCGAGGTGCTCGGCGTGGCGGCGCGTGTCGGCGGCGTGCTCGCGGAAGACCACCGCGTCGCCGTCGACGACGGCGACCGCCGTGCCGAGCGAGGTGTCGATCGCGAGGATCACGCGGGGCTCCCGTCGGTGCTCAAGGTGGATGCCGCGGATGCGCGTGCGAGCGAACGGACGCGGGCGGCGTCCCAATCCTGCCCGTGCCCGCGCAGCCGCACGAATCGCGGCGCGTCCTCGTCGTCGTCGCCGGTGTCGGCGCCCCGCTCGAGCTCGACGCGCAGCCACGAGTCGAGGGCGTGCTCGAGCGGCGCGCCCCACTCGGCGACCGTGATGGCGCCCTCGAGGTCGAGGTCGAGGTCGTCGAGCGCCGCCTCGTCGCCCTCGAGCCGCTCGTCGAGCAGCCGGTACGCGTCGACGTGCTGCAGGTCGGGGCCGGCGGCGGTGCGGTGCGTGCGCGCGATCACGAACGTCGGGCTCTGCACGGTGCCGCGAGCGCCGAGCGCGCGTCCGATGCCGCGGGTGAGGGTGGTCTTGCCGGCGCCGAGCGGCCCGACGAGCAGCACGGCGTCGCCGGCGCGGAGCACGCCGCCGATGCGCTCCCCCAGCGCCTCCATGGCGTCGGTGTCGGGCACGACGCCCGCGACCTCCACCGCGACGCGCGGCCCGATCATGCCGGTGAGCTCGGGGGCGGAGGCGTGCTCGAGCGCGACCGGGTCGCCCACGCTGGCCTGCTGGTCGCCGATGTCGAGCACGACCTGATCCATCGCGACGCGACCGCGAATGGGCTGCGCGACGCCGCCGAGCGTGACGGGCCTGCCGGTCGCGGCGCGGGTGACGCCGTCGGCGTAGCCGGCGCCGACGAGCGCGAGCGTCGTCTCGGTGGCCGTGACGTGCTCGCCGCCGTAGGAGACGCCGAGGCCCGGCTCGACGCGCTTCACGCCGACGACCTCCGCGAGCAGCCGGCGCGGCTCGCCGTCCAGGCCGAGCTCGAGCACCCGCCGCGGGGCGAGCGCGGGGCCCGCGGCGACGACGCCCGCGCCCCGGCCGGCCCCGGCCATCCGGGTCACGACCTCGTAGCCGATCGTGCCCGCGGCCGCAGCCCATGCGTCGGCGCTCGGCTCGTCCCGCGCTGGATCGCCCCACAGCACGCCCTCGCCGCTGAGCGCCGGTGCGATGCGCACAGAGCACGGGTCCACGGCGACGACGCGCGCAGCCTGCCCGCCGACGACGACCGGCGCGCCGATCGCGGGCAGCAGCCCGTCGTCGAGGCCCGCGGTCGCGACGCCGCCGGCGAAGCCGACCAGGACACGCATCGCCGGCACGAGCCCGAGCGCGGCGGCTCCCGCGCCGTCGCCCGCGGCGGGGCCGAGCGGATCGATCCCGTAGGCCGCCATGCCGATGCGCACCATGTCGAAGCGCGCCTCGGGCAGGCCGAGCGCCGCCGCGGACGCCGCGAGGTGCCGCACCTCGAGGCCGAGCGGTGCCGCCGCCTCGAGCGCCGCCGCGAAGTCGCGCACCTGCGCGAGGTCGGCGTCGCGGCCCGAACCCGCGAGGTGCGACATCGCGCCGCGGATGCGGGCGCCGCCATCAGCGAGCGCGATCGCGCGCTCGATGGCGGCGGCGCGGTCGCCGCGCGCGATGCCGTTGCGGCCGAGGCCCGTGTCGAGCTTGAGGTGGATCGTGGCGCCCGCGTCGGCGGCCGCCTCAAGCTGCGCGATCGAGCTCACGGCGACCTCGACGCCGTGGCGGGCCGCGACGCGGAAGTCGACACCCGGCCCGTGCAGCCACGCGAGCAGCGGTGCGTCGATGCCGGCCTCGCGCAGCGCGACGGCCTCGGCGAGGTCGACGACGCCCAGCATCGCGGCGCCGCCGTCGAGCATGGCGCGCGCGGAGAGGAGCGCGCCGTGACCGTAGCCGGCGGCCTTCACGACGCCGCACACGGGCACGCCGACGCGCGCCGCGAGCGAGCGGACGTTCGCCGCGATCGCGGCGGGGTCGACCTCGACGCGCATCAGGACTCCGCGATGACCGTCGCGGTCGCGATGCCGCCGTCGTGGCTCATCGACACGTGCAGCCGGGCGGCGCCGATCGCCGCCGCGCGCTCGACGGCGCTGCCGCGCAGCTCCAGCGACGGCTCACCGCCAGGCCCCTGCACGACGACGAGGTCGACCCAGCGCATGCCGGCGTTCGCGCCGAGCGCCTTGAGCGCGGCCTCCTTCGCCGCGAACCGCGCGGCGAGCGAGTGCACGGAGCGCTCGCGGCCGTCCACGACGAGCTCGTCGGGCGCGAACAGCCGCTCCTTGAGCCGCGGCGTGCGGGTGACGGCGCGCTCGAAGCGGGCGACGTCGACGACGTCGACGCCGAGCCCCACGATCACGACCGCAGCCAGACGCTCACGCTCGACCCCGGCCCGCTCATCCGCAGCCCAGCAGGCTCACTCGACCGTGACCGACTTCGCCAGGTTGCGGGGCTGGTCGACGTCGAGGCCCTTCGCGGTGGCGAGCTCGAGCGCGAAGATGTGCAGCGGCACGACCTGCAGCACCGGCTCGAGCATCGGCAGCGTGAGCGGCACGCGCAGCACGACGTCGGCGTACGGCAGCACCGCGGCGTCGCCCACCTCGGCGACCGCGATCACACGGGCACCGCGAGCACGGATCTCCTGGATGTTCGAGACGATCTTCGAGTGCAGCAGCGGCTCGTTGCGCGGGCTCGGCACGACGACGAAGACGACCTGGCCAGGCTCGATGAGCGCGATCGGGCCGTGCTTGAGCTCGCCGCCCGCGAAGCCCTCCGCGTGGATGTAGCTGATCTCCTTGAGCTTCAGCGCGCCCTCCAGCGCCACCGGGTACCCGACGTGGCGACCCAGGAACAGCACCGAGCGGGTGTCGCTCATCCAGTGCGCGAGCTCGTGCACCGACTCCTGGTGCGCGAGCACCTCCCGCAGCTCGTCGGGCAGCTCGCGCATCTCGGCGACGATCTCGGCGATCGCGTCGTCGGTCATCGTGCCGCGCAGCTTCGCCAGGTGGAGGCCGAACAGCAGCTGGCCGATGACCTGCGCGAGGAACGCCTTCGTCGACGCGACGGCGACCTCGGGGCCCGCGTGCGTGTAGAGCACCGCCTCCGACTCGCGAGGGATCGTCGCGCCCTGCGTGTTGCAGATCGAGAGCGTGCGAGCGCCCCGCGACGCCGCGTGCTGCACGGCCATCTTCGTGTCCATCGTCTCGCCGGACTGCGAGATCGAGATGACGAGCGTGTGCTCGTCGAGCATCGGGTCGCGGTAGCGGAACTCGTGCGCGAGGTCGACCTCGACAGGCACGCGCGCCCACGTCTCGATCGCGTACTTGCCGACCATCGCGGAGTAGGCGGCGGTGCCGCACGCGACGATCACGATGCGGTGGATGCCGCGCAGCACGTCGGCGTCGAGCACGCCGAGGTCGAGGTCGACGCCTCGCTCGGTGAGGCGGCCGCGCATGGTGTTCTCGACCGCGACCGGTCCCTCGGAGACCTCCTTGGCCATGAACGACGACCAGCCGCCCTTGTCGGCGGCCGACGAGTCCCAGTCGACCTCGAAGCGCTTGGGCTCCGACGGGTTGCCGTCGAAGTCGGTGACGGATGCGCTGTCGGCGGTGATGGTGACGATCTGGTCGTTGTCGAGGGCCGCGGCGCTCGGCGTGAACTTCACGAACGCGCTCACATCGCTGCCGAGGAAGTGCTCGCCCTCGCCGTAGCCGACGAGCAGCGGGGAGTTGTGCGAGGCGCCGACCACGACGCCCGGCTGCTCCGCGTGCATCGCGAGCAGCGTGAACTGGCCCTCGAGCCGGCCGACGGTGCGCTGCATCGCGTCGGTGAGGTCGCCGGTCTCGCGGTAGGCGCGGCCGAGCAGCTTGGCCGCGGCCTCGGTGTCGGTCTCGCTCGCGAAGGCCTCGCCGTCGGCCTCGAGCTCGGCGCGCAGGGCGGCGAAGTTCTCGATGATGCCGTTGTGGATGAGCGACAGCTTGCCGTCGTCGCCCAGGTGCGGGTGCGCGTTCTCGTCGGTGGGTCCGCCGTGGGTGGCCCAGCGGGTGTGCCCGATGCCGGTCGCCGAGGCGGGCAGCGGCGCGTCCTCGAGGCTCGAGCGGAGCACGGCGAGCTTGCCGCCCTTCTTGCGCAGCGCGATGCTCTCGCCGTCGATGACGGACACCCCCGCGCTGTCGTAACCGCGGTACTCCAGTCGGCTCAGACCTTCGAGCAGCACCTCGACGGTGCCACGGTCACCGGTATAGCCAACGATTCCACACATGGGCTCGATCCTAGCGGCGATAGGCTCGCCACCGATGTCGCACCCGATCCAGTCGCCCTTCGTCGAGATCGAGCGTGCCGATTGGGCGCGCCTCGCCCCCCGCATGCCGAACCCCCTCACGGAGGAGGAGGTGCGGCGGCTGCGCGGCACGGGCGACCGGCTCGAGCTGCGCGAGGTCGCGGAGGTCTACCTGCCGCTGTCCCGGCTCGTGAGCCTCTACCAGGAGTCCGCCGCGCGGCTGCACCGCGAGACGACCGCCTTCCTCGGCGGCACCGCGCAGCCGACGCCCTTCGTCATCGGCGTCGCCGGCTCGGTGGCCGTCGGCAAGTCGACCACCGCGCGGCTGCTGAAGGAGCTGCTGCGCCGCTGGGAGGGCTCCCCCAAGGTCGACCTGCTCACGACCGACGGCTTCCTGCACCCGAACCGGGTGCTCGAGGAGCGCGGGCTGATGGACCGCAAGGGCTTCCCGGAGTCGTACGACCGGCGGGCGCTGCTCGGCTTCGTCTCGCGGGTGAAGTCGGGCGAGGCCGAGGTGCGGGCGCCCGTCTACTCGCACCTGACGTACGACATCGTGCCCGGCGAGGAGGTCGTCATCCGCCGGCCCGACATCCTCATCGTCGAGGGCCTCAACGTGCTGCAGCCGCCGCCGACGTCCGGTTCCCACCTCGCGGTCTCGGACCTGTTCGACTTCTCGATCTTCGTGGACGCCCGCACGAGCGCGATCCGGGAGTGGTACGTCGAGCGGTTCTTCGCGCTGAAGGCGAGCGCCTTCCAGGATCCGCAGTCGTACTTCCACCGCTTCGCGGACATGTCCGACGCGAAGGCGCGGGCGTACTCGCAGGACGTGTGGGACTCCATCAACGGCCCGAACCTGGTCGAGCACATCCTGCCGACGCGGCCGCGCGCCGACCTGGTGCTGCGGAAGGCGGACGACCACACCATCCGGTCGGTCCTGCTGCGCAAGGTTTGAGCGCGCAGGACGCAATGCCGCGGAGCGGCGTTGCGCCCGGAGCGCTCAAGGTCGAGTAGCACGCCGCGCAGCGGCGCGCGTACCGAGACCTGCGCCGCCCCGAGCGCTCAAGGTCGAGCAGCTCGCCGCGCAGCGGCGCGCGTGCCAGGACCTCTCGAGGCAACCTACGGCCCCGGCACTCCTTCGACCGCGTTGGGGGATGCGATGGCCGCCGCCGTACCGGCGGAGCGCGGCCGCTCGACCTGTCCCAGGCGCACGAGCACCACCCCCGCGATGATCGCGGCGGCGCCGATCCACTGCATGCCCGAGGGCAGGATCCACAGCAGCACCGCCGTCCAGAGGATGCCGAACATCGGCTCGGAGTAGCCGACGAAGCTCGCGAGCGTCGCGCCGAGCCGACGGCCGCCCAGGATGCCGAGCACGTAGGCGGAGGCCGTCGCGATGAGCACCAGCAGCAGCAGCACGACCCCGGCGGGCACGGTCTGCCCGGCGAGCACGACCGGCGCGTCGGTCGCCGCGAACGGCAGGATGCCGGTCGCCGAGGCGATGCCGAGCACGAGCGCGCCCACCACGAGCCCGAGGCCCGCGAGCGCGATGGGAGGCAGCTCCGAGTCCGCCTTCGAGGCGGCGACCCAGTAGGCGGCATTGCCGACCGCGGCGCCGAGCGCGAGGAGCACGCCGAGCGGGTGCAGCGCCTCACCGCCGATGCCCGAGATGAGCGCGAGACCGACGAGCGCGACGCCCGCTCCGGCGAGCGTGAGCGCCGCGGGCGCCCGTCTCGTCACGGCCCAGCCGAAGAAGACGAGCAGCACCGGCCCGAGGAATTCGATGAGGAGCGCGAGCGAGGGCTCGATGTAGGCGACGGCGCTGAAGAACGCGAGCTGGCAGAGGGCCACGGCCATGAGCCCCAGCAGCAGCACCTCCTTCCACGACCGCAGCACCGCGCCCCAGCGGCCGCGCAGCAGCCACAGCGTGGGAGCGAGCAGCACGAGCGCGGCGCCTGCGATGCGCACGGTCGTGACGGCGCCCGCGGTCCAGCCGCTCGCGAGCAGCGCCGAGGCGAAGATGCCCGAGAGGCCGAACGACGCCGAGCTCGCGAGCGCGAACGCGAACCCGAGGGGACGACGAGAGTGCATGGGCGGCTCACAGCGGTGCGAAGGGCTACGATCGTGCTCACCACGGCGGGCACGCAGTCATGACCGTTGGCCCTGACAGTTCGTGAGCCTAATCGAGGAAGACCCGTGTCGCTGCCGTACCCCCGCGAGCTGATGCGATCGCTGGAGTTCAGCGCGGAGCTGTGCAACCGGCGCCGCGAGGGGCTGCTCACGACCGCAGCGAGCCTCCGCGACCTGTGCGCGACCTGGACGTTCCCGGGAGCGGGCGCACTGTCGAAGGCGGATGCGGATGCGACCTGGTCGCACCTGGGCACGATCGAGGCGCTCTGGGACCAGGATCGCGACGCCGTCGCCGTCATGGTCAACCGCATCTTCAGCGAGGCGGGCGCTCGCCCCCACCTCGTGCGCCACGACGGGCTCGACTGGCACCTGCACGGCCTGCCCGCGGAGGCACCGATCGCGGACGCGATCGTGGTGAATGCCGCCATGGCGTTCATCGACCTCGTGCGCGCCGACGACACCGCTCGCTGCAAGCGCTGCGGCGACGACCGGTGCGAGCGGATGTTCTTCGACCAGTCGCGCAACCGGTCGCGGCGGTTCTGCTCCACCACCTGCCAGTCGCGCACGAACGTGGCCGCGTTCCGGGCGCGTCACTCCTAGCGCAAACACGCACACGCGCTCCGAGGTCTCGGCGTGGCACTCTTGTCCACCATGACGACGACCACGTCCTCCGCACCGGTCCCCTCCACGAGGCTCAAGCAGGGCATCACGACCCTGCTGCTGTTCTTCTTCATCGTCGGCGACACCCTCGGCGCCGGCATCTACACGCTCGTCGGCTCGATGGCGCAGGACGTGGGCGGGGCGATCTGGATCCCGCTGATCCTCGCGCTCGTGCTCGCGCTGCTCACCGCCGGCACCTACGCCGAGCTGATCACGAAGTACCCGCATGCCGGCGGTGCTGCGCGCTTCGCCGAGCGTGCGTTCGACAAGCCGTACGTGACCTTCCTCATCGGCTGGCTCATGATCGCCTCCGGGATCACGACCTCCGCCGCGCTCGCGAACGCGTTCGCCGGCGACTACCTCCAGGCCCTCGTGCCGGATGTGCCGTCGATCCCCGTGACGCTCGTGTTCATCGCGCTCCTCGTGCTCATCAGCATCCGCGGCGTGCGGGAGTCGCTCATGGCCAACGTCGGCGCGACGCTCATCGAGATGACAGGACTCATCATCATCATCGCGGTGGCCGCGATCGTCTTCGGCTCCGGTGGCGGCGATCCGACGCGCCTCACGACCTTCGCGGAGGGCGTGCCGCCGATCTCGGGCGCCTTCGCCGCGACGATCACCGCGTTCTTCTCGTTCCTCGGCTTCGAGGCCGCCGCGAACATGGCCGAGGAGGTCAAGGACCCGAGCCGCTCGTACCCGCGCGCGCTGTTCGGCGCCATCCTCACCGCGGCGGTCGTCTACCTGCTCATCGCGATCGGCGCGGCCGTCGTCGTGCCGCTCGACCAGCTCGCGACCTCCGAGGGGCCGCTGCTCGAGGTCATCGACGCGTCCGGCCTCGCCTTCCCGCCGTGGCTGTTCGCGATCATCGCGCTCGTCGCGATCGGCAACGGTGCCCTGCTGTTCCTCGTGATGGCCTCCCGCGCCACCTACGGCCTCGCCGAGGCGAAGCTGCTGCCGAAGGCGTTCGGTGCGGTGCTGAGCATCCGCCGCACCCCGTGGGTCGCGATCGTGGTCGTCGGCGCGGTGACGATGGTGATGTCGTTCGTCGGCGACGTCGGCACGCTCGCCGACACGACGGTGCTGCTGCTCGTGCTCGTGTTCATCTCGGCGAACGTGTCGGTGCTCGTGCTGAAGAAGGACAAGGTCGCCCACAAGCACTTCACCGCGCCCCGCATCGTGTCGGTGCTCGCGCTCATCGCCTCGGTCGCGCTGCTGACGCAGCAGGGCGCGCAGACGTGGCTGATCGCCGGCGGCTACGTCGTCGTCGGCACCGTGCTGTTCCTCATCGCCCGCGCCGCCCGTCGCCGCGAGCACCGCGCCGGCACCGCCGACCCCACCAACACGAGCATCCCGCTCGGCTAGGCCGCCGCCCCGCATGACGGCAGCGGCCGCCGCCCCTCGGGGCGGCGGCCGCTGTCGTGGATGCGAGTGGTCAGGCGGTGACGGACAGCTCGCGACGCACGAGCGCCGCGAGCTCCTCGGCGATCGTCCGCGCCACGTGGCGCTCCTGCGCCTCCACCATCACGCGCACCATCTTCTCGGTGCCGGAGGGGCGCAGCAGCACGCGGCCGTCGGAGCCGAGCTCCGCCTCCGCCCTCGCCACGGCGTCCGCGATCGGCTGGTTGCCGCGCAGCCCGAGCCGGTCGACGCCGGAGACGTTGACGAGCACCTGCGGGTAGACCGTCATGACGGATGCGAGCTCGGCGAGCGAGCGCCCGCTGCGCACCATCTCAGCGGCGATCTGCAGGCCCGTGAGGATCCCGTCGCCGGTGGTGGCGTGGTCGGAGAAGATGATGTGCCCGGACTGCTCGCCGCCGAGCGAGAGCCCGTACTCGCCGAGCGCCTCGAGCACGTAGCGGTCGCCGACCGCGGTCTGCACGAGGGCGATGCCGTGCTCGTCCATCGCGACCTTGAGGCCGAGGTTCGACATCACGGTCGCCACCAGGGTGTCCTGCGCGAGCCGACCGCGGCGCTTCTGCGCGACCGCCAGCAGCGCCATGATCTGGTCGCCGTCGACGACGCTCCCGTTCGCATCGATCGCGAGGCAGCGGTCGGCGTCGCCGTCGTGGGCGATGCCGAAGTCGGCGCCCGAGGAGCGCACGAGCTCGCGCAGCTGCTCGAGGTGCGTCGAGCCGACCTCGCGGTTGATGTTAATCCCGTCCGGGTCGTTGCCCATGATGGTGACCTTCGCGCCCGCGTCGGCGAACGCGCGCGGGCTCACGCCGGCCGCCGCGCCGTGCGCGCAGTCGAGCGCGACGTGCAGGCCCGCGAGGCTCACGTCGAGCGTGCCGAGCAGGTGCACGAGGTAGCGGTCCTCCGCGTCGGAGAACCGGTGCACCGTGCCGACCTCGGCCCCGATCGGCCGCAGCGGCGTCGCCGTCAGCGCGAGCTCGATCTCGTCCTCGATCGCGTCGGGCAGCTTGCGGCCGCCGGTCGCGAAGAACTTGATGCCGTTGTCGGGCGCCGGGTTGTGCGACGCAGACACCATCACGCCGAAGTCGGCGCCGATGTCGGCGACGAGGAACGCTGCCGCGGGCGTCGGGATGACGCCGGCGTCGAGCACGTCGACGCCGCTCGACGCGAGACCGGCCGAGACGGCGGCGGTGATGAACTCGCCGGAGATGCGCGGATCACGTGCCACGACGGCGACAGGGCGCCGCCCCTCCTGCCGGGCTGTTCGCCCGAGCACGAGAGCGGCGCCCTGCGCCAGCGCCAACGCCGATTCTGCCGTGATGTCGAGACCCGCGAGGCCCCGTACGCCATCCGTGCCGAAGAGGCGCGACATCGATCAGCGCTTCGAGTACTGGGGCGCCTTGCGAGCCTTCTTGAGACCGGCCTTCTTGCGCTCGATGACGCGAGCGTCGCGCGAGAGGAAGCCGGCCTTCTTGAGCTCCGGTCGGTTGTTCTCGACGTCGATCTCGTTGAGCGCACGAGCGATGCCGAGGCGCAGCGCGCCGGCCTGGCCGGAGGGGCCGCCGCCCGAGATGCGGGCGATCACGTCGTAGCTGCCCGCGAGCTCGAGGAGCGTGAACGGGTCGTTGATGAGCTGCTGGTGCAGCTTGTTCGGGAAGTACTCCTCGAGCGTGCGGCCGTTCACGGTGAACGAGCCGGAGCCGGGAGCGAGGCGCACGCGGGCGATGGCCTGCTTGCGGCGACCGACGGCCTGGCCGCCGATGTTGACGACGCGGGGGGCCTTGGGAGCCTCAGCCGCGGGCGTCTCGGTCGAGAAGCTCTCGGGAGCCTCGATGGAGTCTGCGATCTTCGCCATGTCTGATTCTCCTCGCGCCCTACTGGGCGACCTGGTCGAACGTGTAGGGGGTCGGCTGCTGCGCCGCGTGCGGGTGCTGCGGGCCTGCGTAGACCTTCAGCTTCTTGATCTGGGCGCGGCCGAGCGCGTTCTTCGGCAGCATGCCGCGGATCGCCTTCTCGACGGTGCGGACCGGGTAGCGGTCGAGCATCTCCTCGTAGCCGACGGCCTTGAGGCCGCCCGGGTAGCCGGAGTGACGGTAGGCCACCTTCTTGGCGAGCTTCTGCCCCGTGAGCGCCACCTTCTCGGCGTTCACGATGATGACGAAGTCGCCCATGTCCATGTGGGGGGCGAACGTCGGCTTGTGCTTGCCCCGGAGCATGGCAGCCGCGTGGCTGGCCAGGCGGCCGAGGACCACGTCGGTGGCGTCGATGACGATCCAGTCGTGCTGGACGTCACTCGCCTTGGGCGAGTAGGTGCGAGTCATTGGTGCCTCACTGATCGAATGGATGGTCGTGAATCCCACTCCGAGGTGTTCTGCGCCGCGATGCGACGGAACGATCCGGTGGAGGGCTCATTCGGGCACGCACAGGCTGCACGCACCAAGGATCGATCCTAGCCTCGATCCGACCGCCCGGTCAATCGGACGGCGTGTCACCGATCGATCGCGGGGGTCGCGCCGCTCCGCGTCCGTTCCCGCGTGGGCCGAGGGCATCCTCAGCCCGGAGCGGAATCCGACCGCCGGCGCTCGCCGTGCTGGGACAATGGACGGACATGACTACGCACGGCATCATCTTCGACCTCGACGGCACGCTCACCGACTCCAAGGAGGGGCTGCTCGCGAGCCTCCGCCACATGCACGAGGCGGTCGGGTGGGCGCAGCCGAGCGACGAGGAGCTGCTGCGCTGGCTCGGCCCGCCGCTCGTGACCGTGCTCGCCGAGACGGGCAGGACACCCGAGGAGATCGCCGTCGCGCTCACCGCGTTCCGCGCGCGCATGGCGGACGGCGGCCTCGTCGACTCGACCCTCTACCCCGGCGTCGACCGCCTGGTCGCCGACCTCGACGCGGCCGGCAGGCCGCTCGCGGTCGCGACGCACAAGATCCAGCGCGACGCCGAGACCGTCGTCGAGCACTACGCGATGCGCCACCGCTTCCGCGGCGTGCACGGCCGCGTCGACGGCGAGGCCGGCCACTCGAAGGCTCCGGTCATCGCCCGCGCGATGGCGTCGCTCGGCATGCGCCCGGATGAGGTCGTCATGGTGGGCGACCGCATCAACGACATCGCATCGGCCCGGGAGCTCGGCGTGCGCTCGATCGGCGTCTCGTACGGCTACGGCGGCCACGACGAGCTCGCCGCGGCCGGCGCCGACCTGATCGTCGACTCGGTCGACGAGCTCCGCGAGGCGCTCGCAGCCTGACCCGGCGCGCGCGGTTCAGTCCTCGAGGTCGTCGGCGGAGCGGCGCGCCCTCGTCCGCTCCGCCTGCTCCGCGAGCTCGTCGTCGGGCGGATAGCCGACCTCGACGAGCGTGAGCCCGCGGGCGGGCATGAGCCCCGTGAGCGGCGAGCGCCGGCGCTCGTCGAGCAGGGCAGCCGCGCGGGCGAGCCCGAGCCTGCCCTCCCCCACCCGCACGCACGCGGCGACCAGCGCCCGCACCATGGAGTGGCAGAACGCGTCGGCGGTGAGCGACGCCGTCAGCAGCTGGCCTTCCTGCGCCCACGAGAAGGAGCGCAGCTCGCGGATCGTGGTGGCGCCCTCCCGCGGCTTGCAGAAGGCGGCGAAGTCGCGCAGCCCCACGAGCGCCTCGGCGGAGCGGCGCATCGCGTCGACATCGAGCGGCTGCGGCACGTGCGCGGCGGTGCGCCGCTCGAGCGGATCCGCCGGCCCGGTCACGATCCGGTACCGGTACGAGCGCGAGACCGCCGAGAACCGCGCATCGAAGCCGGGCGGCGCGACCGCCGCCGCACGCACGACGAGGTCGCCCTCGGGGGCGGCGAGGCGGGAGAGCCGGTGTGCGAGCTGCGGTCCGCGGTCGGCGACGAGCCCCGCGAGCGCGTCCGGCACATCGGCGTGCGAGACCTGCCCGCTCGCGTGCACGCCCGCATCCGTGCGGCCCGCGACCGTCACGCGCACCGGCTCGCGAGCGATCGTCGAGAGTGCCCGCTCGAGCTCTCCCTGGCACGTGCGCTGCCCGGGCTGCGCCGCCCAGCCGGCGAAGCCGCCGCCGTCGTACGCGAGGTCGAGGCGGATGCGCGGCATGCAGCAACCCTATGCATGCGGCATCCCGGCGCCCGCCGTTGACGCCACGTCGAGGTCGGCTCGCTAGCCTCGCCGCATGCCCACGCACCCACAGCCCATCGAGGACTACGCCGTGATCGGCGACCGCTCCACCGCCGCGCTCGTCGGTCGCGACGGCTCGATCGACTGGCTGTGCCTGCCGCACTTCGACTCGCACGCGTGCTTCGCCGCCCTCCTCGGCGACCGCGAGCACGGGCACTGGCGCATCGGCCCGACCGGCGAGGCATCCACCACGCGGCGGTACCTGCCGGGCAGCCTCGTGCTCGAGACGACGCACGAGACGGCGACCGGCACGGTGCGCGTGACCGACGCGATGCCGACGGGCGACGACCGCGCCGACGTCGTGCGCATCATCGAGGGCGTCTCCGGCACCGTCGAGCTCGAGCAGGAGCTCGTGGTGCGGTTCGACTACGGCCGCGTGCCGCCGTGGTTCCGGCGGATGCGCGAGCACGGCGAGGAGGTGCTCGTCGCGATCGCGGGCCCCGACCGGCTCGTGCTGCGGGGGGCGCCGCTGCCGCGGTCGCACACGCACCCGCACCGGCACCACGCGACGTTCGAGGTGCGCGAGGGCGAGCGGTTCGAGCTCGACCTGTGCTGGCAGCACTCGTGGCTGCCGATCGCGGAGCCGGTCGGCGAGCTCGAGGTCGTGCGCACGACGATCGCCGAGTCGTCCGAGTGGCTCGAGGCGCTCGACTACGAGGGTCCCTACCTCGAGGCGGTGCAGACGAGCGTGCTCGTGCTCCGCTCCCTCACCGATGACGCGACCGGCGGCATCCTCGCCGCGCCGACGACGTCGCTGCCGGAGACGCCGGGCGGGGAGCGCAACTGGGACTACCGGTTCACGTGGCTGCGCGACGCATCCCTCACCGTCGACGCGATGCTCGCCGTGCGGCTCGACGAGAAGGTCGACCTGTGGCGCGACTGGCTCCTGCGCGCGATCGCCGGCGACCCGTCCGACATGCGCATCATGTACCGCCGCGACGGTGGCCGCGACCTGCTGGAGCGCGAGCTGCGCCACCTGCCCGGCTACGGCGGCGCGAGCCCTGTGCGCATCGGCAACGGCGCGGCTGGGCAGCGCCAGCACGACGTTCTCGGCCAGGTGATGCTCACGCTCGAGCGGCTGCGCGCGATCGGGCGCGCGGACACCCTCGACGCCTGGCATCTGCAGCGGGCGCTGCTCGACGAGCTCGCGACGCACTGGGAGCAGCCGGATCACGGGCTCTGGGAGATGCGCGGCGAGCCGCAGCGGTTCACGCACTCGCGCGCCATGATGTGGGCGGCGTTCGACTGCGGCGTGCGCGCGATCGAGGAGGGCTGCGAGGGAGACCCGACCCGCTGGATCGAGCTGCGGGATGCGCTGCGCGACGAGGTGCTCACGCACGGCTTCGATGCCTCGACCGGCTCGTTCCGTCAGCACTACGGCACGAGCGACGTGGACGCGTCGCTGCTGCAGCTGCCGACCATCGGCATCGTCGACGCCAGCGATCCGCGCTTCCTCGGCACCGTCGCCCGGATCGAGCAGGAGCTGCTCGTCGACGGGCTGCCGCTGCGGTACCGCACGACGGGCCTCGACGGGCTGACGGGCGACGAGCATCCGTTCGTGCTGTGCGCCTTCTGGCTCGTCATCGCCTACGCCCAGTGCGGCCGGCTCGACGACGCCCGAGCCCTCATGGATCGACTCGTCGCGCTGCGCAACGACGTGGGACTCCTCGCCGAGGAGATCGATCCGACGACGGGCCACCACTGGGGCAACTTCCCGCAGGCGTTCTCGCACCTCGGGCTCGTGCTCGCTGCGACCGAGATCGCGAGGGCGGAGCGCACGAGCGTCTGAGTCCGCCGCGCATGCAGGAAGGGGCCCCGCTGGTGCGGGGCCCCTTCGCGCATGCGTGCTCGCGACTACAGGTTGTCGCGGCCCTGCTGCTGCTCGGTCCGGGTCGCGGCGATCTCGCCGTCGTCCTGCGTGTTGACCGTCGCGGCGTTCGAGGCCTCCGCGGCGGACTGGTCCGCCTGCAGGTCGGCCTGCTGCGCCTCGGTGCCGTCAGCGTCCGTGCCGTCAGCACCGGCGATGACCGGCGCCTCGACGCCCTCGACCTCGGGCGTCTCGTCGGCTGCCTCGGCGACCTGCTCCGCGGTCCGCTTGGCCTCCTCGGCCTGCTGGTCGGCGGCGGCCGACGTCGCGGCAGCGGAGGCCTTCGACTTCGAGGCCTTCTTCTGCACCGGCTCGAGCACGAGCTCGATCTGCGCCATGGGGGCGTTGTCGCCCTTGCGGAAGCCGAGCTTCGTGATGCGGGTGTAGCCGCCCTCGCGCTCCGCGACGAGCGGCGCGATCTCCGTGAACAGCTCGTGCACGACGCCCTTGTCGCCGATCACGCCGAGCACGCGACGACGCGCGTGCAGGTCGCCGCGCTTGGCGAACGTGATGAGGCGCTCAGCGATCGGACGCAGGCGCTTGGCCTTCGTCTCGGTCGTCTTGATCGACTTGTGCGTGAACAGCGCGGCCGCGAGGTTCGCGAGCAGCAGGCGCTCGTGCGCCGGACCGCCTCCGAGGCGGGGACCCTTGGTGGGCTTGGGCATGGTTCGTATCCCTCTAGTTCTTCAGTCGGCCCGCGTTCAGCGAGCGTCCTCGTCGTAACCGCTGTAGAAGTGCGCGCCGTCGAAGCCGGGCACCGCATCCTTGAGCGAGAGGCCGAGCTCGGTGAGCTTGTCCTTCACCTCGTCGACCGACTTCTGGCCGAAGTTGCGGATGTTCATGAGCTGCGTCTCGCTCAGCGCCACGAGCTCGGACACCGTGTTGATGCCCTCGCGCTTGAGGCAGTTGTACGAGCGGACCGAGAGGTCGAGCTCCTCGATCGGCGTGGCGAGCTCGCCAGAGCCGATGGCCTCGGCGGGCGCCTGGCCGATCTCGATGCCCTCGGCCTCGGCGTTCAGGTCGCGCGTCAGGCCGAACAGCTCGACGAGCGTGCGGCCGGCGGATGCGATGGCGTCGCGCGGCGTGATGGCCGGCTTCGCCTCGACGTCGACGACCAGCGAGTCGAAGTCGGTGCGCTCACCGGCACGCGTCGCCTCGACGCGGTAGGTGACCTTGAGCACGGGCGAGTAGATCGAGTCGATCGGGATGACCCCGGCCTCGGCGAACTCGTCGCGGTTCTGCGCAGCCGAGACGTAGCCGCGGCCACGCTCGATCGTGAGCTCGAGCTGCAGCTTCGCCGAGTCGTTCAGCGTCGCGAGCACCAGCTCGGGGTTGTGGATCTCGACACCGGCGGGAGCCGTGATGTCGGCGGCCGTCACCGTGCCCGCGCCCTGGCGCGAGAGGTAGGCGACGACGGGCTCGTCGTGCTCGGACGAGACGACGAGCTGCTTGATGTTGAGGATCATCTCGGTGACGTCCTCCTTGACACCGGAGATCGTCGAGAACTCGTGCAGCACGCCATCGAGGCGGATGCTCGTGACGGCGGCGCCCGGGATCGACGACAGCAGGGTGCGGCGGAGGGAGTTGCCGAGGGTGTAGCCGAAGCCCGGCTCGAGCGGCTCGATCGTGAATCGCGAGCGGTGCTCTGCGATGATCTCCTCGGTGACAGTGGGGCGCTGGGCGATCAGCACGTGTCGGTTCCTTTCGGTCGCGAGTCCGCTATATGACTCGCGTGTTCAGTGACGGCGGAATGCCGGGCAGGCGTGGACCGCCTGCCCGGCAGGAGCGACTAGTTGCGGCGCGGCTTCGGCGGGCGAACGCCGTTGTGCGCCTGCGGCGTCACGTCGTGGATCGCGCCGATCTCGAGGCCAGCGGCCTGGAGGGAGCGGATCGCCGTCTCGCGGCCAGAGCCTGCGCCCTTGACGAAGACGTCGACCTTCTTCATGCCGTGGTCCTGCGCCTGACGCGCAGCCGACTCAGCAGCGAGCTGAGCGGCGTACGGCGTCGACTTGCGCGAGCCCTTCATGCCGACCGCACCGCCCGACGCCTGCGTGAGCACGGCGCCCGTGATGTCGGTGATCGAGACGATCGTGTTGTTGAACGTCGACTTGATGTGGGCCTGGCCCACGGCGACGTTCTTCTTGTCCTTGCGACGCGGCTTGCGGACCGCGGACTTGGGAGCTGCCATTGTTCTCTACCTCTTCCCCGCGGCCTAGCGGCCGGCCTTCTTCTTGCCGGCGACCGTCTGCTTCTTGCCCTTGCGAGTGCGCGCGTTCGTCTTGGTGCGCTGCCCGCGGACGGGGAGGCCGCGACGGTGGCGGATGCCCTCGTACGAGCCGATCTCGACCTTGCGGCGGATGTCTGACGCGACCTCGCGACGGAGGTCGCCCTCCACCTTGAACGTGCCCTCGATGTGGTCGCGGAGCAGGACGAGCTGGTCGTCCGACAGGTCCTTGACGCGAGTGTTGCGATCGATGCCGGTGGCCTCGAGCGTTGCGATCGACCGGGTGCGGCCGACGCCGAAGATGTACGTCAGTGCGATCTCCACGCGCTTCTCGCGCGGGATGTCGACACCTGCGATGCGTGCCATCGTGTGTCTCCTTCAGGAGTGTTGAGAGGTATGGAGCAGCGGAGGTGCCTGGGCCTCTCCCCAAGGTGTCGCTCTCGCATGAGAGCTCTTACCGCTGCTGGGGTTCCCCTCCCGGTGCTCGAGCTATCGAGACCAGGAGGTTCGTATTGAGTTGTGTCTGCTCCGTCTGGGACGGCGAGATCTCGATACGCGCGCGCCTTCGGCGCGTGCTACTCGATCCTGATGCCTCCGCGCTCAACGCGACTCCGTCGCATTGAGCGCTGCGGCATCAGCCCTGCCGCTGCTTGTGGCGGGGGTTCTCGCAGATCACCATCACGCGACCGTGCCGGCGGATGACCTTGCACTTGTCGCAGATGGGCTTGACGCTGGGGTTGACCTTCATGTGTGCTTTCCTCGCTGGCCTCGTGCTCGCGCGAGTGCGCGAGCCGTTCCTTGTCCAGCAGCCAGTGGTTACTTGTAGCGGTAGACGATGCGGCCGCGGCTGAGGTCGTAGGGGCTCAGCTCCACGATCACTCGGTCTTCCTGGAGGATGCGGATGTAGTTCTGCCGCATCTTGCCGGAGATGTGTGCGAGCACCACGTGCCCGTTCGAGAGCTCGACGCGGAACATCGCGTTGGGGAGCGCCTCGATCACCGAGCCTTCGATCTCGATGACGCCGTCTTTCTTGGCCATAGCCTCTTCTGTAACGTTTGGTTGCCGGTCATGCGAGTGCCGCGCACAGAGCGCGCACGACACCAACGGTCAACTCTACGCGGGAGCGGCATCGTTGTGCAAGCCGGGCGTGTCGCGCACCGGCGCCGGCCGCTTCACCGGATCACCACGATCGATCCCCACAGCATCGCGCGGTCCCGACGCGCCCGCTTCGCCGCATCGTCGTCCATCGTGGTCGCGAACGAGCGGGCGATGATCGGGCCACCGGGTGCCACCGCGCGGATCGCCGCCTTGCGCAGGTCGCGGACCCATCGCTCGTCCGCCCCGTCCACGACGTTCGACAGCGAGATCGCGTCGTACGTGCCGGGGTCGGCGCGCTCGAGGTGGTCGAGCAGCGGCGCGTCGATCCAGGCGATCGACGCCGTGTCGACCCGCGGCAGCCGGTGTCCCGGCAGGTCCTCCCCCAGCAGCAGGCGCCACGCATACGGGTTGCCCGCCGGCGCGTGCTTGCGCAGCGCGCGAGCGATGCGTCCCCGGATCGCCTCGTCGAAGTGGGGCGGGATGGGTGTCGAGAAGTCGCGCAGGACGAGCGCCGAGAGCATGCCGGCCGGTCCGAGCATCGTGCGCAGGATCGACGCGAGCGTCCGGTTGTCGAGCTGCTCCTTCCACACGGCGGTCGCCCGCATCGGATCGTCCTCCTGCAGGAACTGCCGCACGCGGCGACGGCTCCACGCGGGGCTCGCCGCGCGCACCATGCCTCGGCCGAGCTCGAACAGGCGCTCCGCCGCGCCCGGCTCGAAGGGCCCGCCCGCCGCACGCCGGCGGGCGTAGTCGAGCTGCTCGCGGTTGGCCCCGATGGCGGTGACGTGGTGGCCGGCGTCCGCGAGCGTCGCGATCACCTCGCCTGCCCCGGCGGTGACCAGGACCCGGCTGGCGGGCGCGAGTTCCTCGAGCTCGATGCGCGGGTCAGCCCAGTCCCACCCGTGCAGCAGCCGCTGCCGCGGGTTCGCGCTCGAACGGCCCTTGCGGCGGGAGCCGCGCGTCAGCACGGCCGGTGCTCCATCCCCATGCCCCGATCCTGCCGCATCGAGGTGCGAGGCCGCTCAGCCGCGAGCCGCGCGGACCGCCGCCACGAGCTCCGCCTGCAGCGGCCCATCCTCGACGCCGCTCACCTCCGCGACGAACGCCGCGGGCTCCAGCTCGACGAGCATGCGCTGCAGCTCGACCGCCTGCTCGTCGCTCTCGGCGTCGAAGCGCAGCGCCGTCGCGTAGGCCGCGACGAGCGCATCCGGCCGCTCTCCCCGCTCGACGAGCTCGACCGCGGGCTGCACGAATCGCTCGTGCCGCGAGAGCTTGCGCAGCGGCTGGCGGCCGATGCGCTCGCACGTGTCGGGCAGCGCCGGGTTCTCGAAGCGCGCGATGGCGCGCGCGACGTAGGCGGCGTGCTCTGCCGGGTCGAAGCCGAACTTCGCGACGAGCAGTCGCGACGTGTCGTCGAGCGACGCCTCGACCGCCCGCCGGATCTCGGGCGACTGCAGCGCCTCCGCGATCGTCTCGATGCCGGCGACCCAGCCGGCGTAGGCGGTCGTCGCGTGCCCGGTGTTGACGGTGAAGAGCTTGCGCTCGACGAACGGGGCGAGGTCGTCGACGAAGTGCGCGTCGGCGATCTCCGGTTCCCTGCCCCCGAAGGGCGTGCGATCGATCGACCACTCGAAGAAGTCCTCCACGACGACGTCGAGCCCGTGCGGGTCCTGCGGCGGGATGATGCGGTCGACGGCCGTGTTGGCGAAGACCGCCCGATCGGCGACCTCCGGGGCGCCGTCGAGCACGAGCTCGCGCAGCGTGTCGGACGCGCCGATCGCGTTCTCGCACGCCATCACCGTCACCGGCTCGCCGTCGCGCAGCGCGAGGCCCGCCCGGATCACCGGCGCGATGAAGCGCAGCACGGTCGGTCCGACCGCGCACGTCACGACATCGGCCTCGGCCACCGCTCGCGCCGCGGCCTCCGGATCCGACGACGAGTCGATGCCGGTGAACCCCGTCACGGTGTGGATCGTGGCCTCCGGTCCCACCTCGCGCACCTGGTACGCATCCGCCCGCTGCAGCATGCCGATCAGCTCGGGGTTGACGTCGACGAACGTCACCTCGAATCCCGCGCGATGCAGGATGAGCCCGACGAAGCCGCGGCCGATGTTGCCGGCGCCGAAGTGGACGGCGCGCATCAGTCGTTGACGTCGCCGAGCAGCTGCAGGATCGCCTGCGCGTCGGGTGCTGCCTCGAGCTTCGCGACCTCGTCCTCGTCGGCGAACACGATCGCGATCTTCGAGAGGATCTCGAGGTGCCCGCCGTCCTTGCCGGCGATGCCGACCACGAACTTCACCGGGTTCCCGTCCCAGTCGATCGGCGAGTCGTAGCGCGCGACCGACAGCGCGGAGTCGAGGATCGCGTCCTTCGACTCGTTCGTGCCGTGCGGGATGGCGAGCAGGTTGCCCATGTACGTCGACACGCTCGCCTCACGTGCCCGCATGGCATCGGCGTAGTCAGGCGTGACGGCGCCGGCGGCGACGAGCATGTCGGCCGCCTCCTGGATCGCCTCGTCCTTCGTGGTCGCCGTGGGAGTCGTGGTGATCTGCTCGAGGGTGAGGACGGGCATGGGGCTCCTTCTCAGTGCTGGCTGCGGTCAGTGCTGGCTGCGGTCAGTGCTGGCTGCGGTCAGTGCTGGCTGTTGGACTCGTCGACGAGTCGCACGACATCGTCGTACTTCGGGCTGTTCATGAAGTTCTCGACCGACACGTGCGTGGCGTCGGGCGTGCGCTGGCGGGCGCGCGCGGTGAGGTCCTGGTGCGTGATGATGAGGTCCTCGGAGCCGTCGAGGTTGGCGATCGCGATGTTCGAGACCTCGACGCCGTCGATGCCGGCCTTCTTGATCTTGTTGCGCAGCACGCTCGCGCCCATCGCGCTCGAGCCCATGCCCGCATCGCAGGCGAACACGATCCTGCGGATCGGCTCGGCCGCACCCGCGTGCGAGGCCGGGTCGGTCGACGCCATCGCGCCACCCACGCCTGCCGCGCCGCCCGCGACGGCGAGGTTGGAGAGGTGCTCGGACCTGCGGCCCTTCGCGGCCTCCGTCCTGGCCACCGCGTCGGCGAGGTCGCTGCCGCTCTCGGCTTCTCGGGCGAGGTCGCGCTTGCGGCTCGCCCGCAGGATCACTGCGGCGACCACGAACGTCACGGCCGCGGCGATCACGACCGACAGCAGCACGCCGACGAGGTTGCCGCCGCCGACGAGCACCGCTTGCGCGCCGACCGCGAAGATGCTGCCGGGCGCCGCGGGCCCGGCGAGACCGGTGCCGAGCAGCATGTTCGTGGCGACGCCCGATGCGCCGCCCAGGACGAGCGCCAGGATGAGGGTCGGCTTCATGAGGGCGTACGGGAAGTAGACCTCGTGGATGCCGCCGAGGAACTGGATGATCGCGGCACCGGGGGCGGTGGCACGCGCTGCGCCGACGCCGAAGACGGAGAACGCGAGCAGCAGGCCGAGGCCCGGACCGGGGTTCGCCTCGAGCAGGAACAGGATCGAGCTGCCCTCGGTCGCGACCTCCGACGTGCCGAGCGGCGTCAGCACGCCGTGGTTGATCGCGTTGTTGAGGAAGAAGACCTTCGCGGGCTCGATCAGGATCGAGGCGATCGGCAGCAGGCCCGTCTCGACGAGCCAGCCGACGGCGCCGCCGACGACCGACATGATCCAGTTCACGACCGGGGCGACGAGGTAGAAGCCGACCAGCGCCATGAGGAAGGCCACGATGCCGGCCGAGAACATGTTGACGAGCATCTCGAAGCCCGCCTTGACCTTGCCGTCCCACAGCTTGTCGAGCTGCTTCATGACCCAGGCCGACAGCGGGCCGAGGATCATCGCGCCGATGAACATGTGCACGTAGCCGAGGCCGCCCTCGCCCTCTGCGTTGACCCGGTCGATGAGGACGTCGGAGCCGACGATCGCGCCCATGACCGCGAACGCGCCGACGACGGCGCCTCGGGTCTCGTAGACCATGCGGCCGCCGGTGCCCGCGATGAGGATCGGCAGCAGGTAGTGGATCGTCGGGCCGACGATCTGGGCGAGGTCCGCGTTCGGGAACGGGCCGACCTCGATGAAGAGCGCCGTGAGGATGCCCCACGCGATGAGCGCGGGGATGTTCGGCATGATCATGCCGGACAGGAAGGTGCCGAACTTCTGGATGGCGACGCGCGCGCCGCCTCCCTGCTGCGTGGGTGCGGTCGTGGTCATCGTCGACTCCTGGGTGCGTGGCTTACGCGTCGTGATCGGTGGAGAGGAGTTGCTCGAGCTCGTCGAGCGTCGCCTCGTCGTCGGAGGCGATGGTGACCTCGTCGCCCTTCGAGACGCCGAGGGAGATGACGGACAGGATGCTGGCCGCGTTGACCTGCTTGTCGCCCTTGGCGACGGTCACGGGACTGGAGGCCTTGGCCGCCGCCTGCGCGAACAGGGATGCGGGACGGGCGTGCAGCCCGTGCGCGGACTCGACGGTCACGGTGCGCTCGGCCATGATGCTCCTTCGCGGTCAGGGCCGGGGCGGCCCGGGGTGGCTGTCACGCTATCACCGGTACCCGGCAGTGGGCGGGCGGATCTGCGCTCCCCCGACGCGGGTCCGCTCGCCTCAGCGCGGCGGTGCGCCGTGCGCCCGCGCCCACGCCGCGAGGATCGCGAGCGCGGTCCAGCCGAGCGCGGCGGCGGCGAGCATCGGGGCGTCCGCGAGCGACGGCCCCTCGACCACCGCGCCAATGCCGATCGGGAGCTCGGCGAGCGAGCGGAGCGTCGCGCCGGGCAGCAGCCAGCGCGCGCCGGGGATCGCGGAGAGCGCCAGCGCGCCGGCGATCGCGGGCTCCACCGCGAGCGGGAGGCCCGCGCCGACGGCGAGCGTCGCGAGCGGCGACCGGGTCGCGTGCGCGAGGCACAGCATCCACACCGACCAGACGGCGACGACCGCGAGGTGGCCCGCGGCGGCGAGCGGGAGCGCGGCGAGCGGGTCCGGGTCGAGGACGGCCGCGCCCGCGGCTGCGGCGGTGACCGCGATCGCCGCGACGCCGGTGCTGAGCGCGACGACCGGCACAGCGCCCGCGATCATTCGCATCCCCGGCGACGGAGCCGCGAGGGCGGCGTGCATCCAGGCGCCGTCGCGATAGGGGCCGGCCACCGCGAGGCTCGCGAGCAGCGCGACGGCGACGGCCGCGGTCGAGCCGCGCGACACGACCACGATGCTCGACTCGACCGCCGAGGCCTCGTCGAACGGCAGCACGAGTGCCGCGATCGCGAACCCGCCCGCGAACGATCCGGCGCCGCCGACGACCACCGCCCACCACAGGCGCCGACCTCGCAGCGCGATGAGCTCTGCAGCCGCGAGCCGAGCGAGGCGGGTCACTCGAGCGCCCCGGTCGCCGCGCCGAACGCGGCGCTCAGCGTCGTCCGCCTCGGCGTCAGCTCGGTCACGAGCACGCCGCTGCGCGCCGCGACGCGGGCGATCTCGATCGCTCCGACCCCGCGGACGGCGAGCGCCCCGCCCCCGCGACCGTGGACGACCGCGCCCGCGCCGCGCAGGGCCGCCGCGAGCCGCGGCTGGTCGACCGAGCGCACGAGCACGACCGGCGCGGCGTGCGAGCGGAGCAGCTCGTCGGTCGCACCCTCGAAGCGCACCCGGCCGGCGTGCAGGCACACCACGCGGTCCAGCAGCGGCTCGATCTCGTCGAGCGCGTGCGCCGACAGCAGCACGGCGCCGCCGTCGTCGGCGTGCGCGCGCAGGCGCTCGAGCAGCCAGCGCCGACCCGCGGGGTCGAGCCCGTCGAACGGCTCGTCGAGCACGAGCACGCGCGGATCCGGGAGCAGCGCGCCGGCGATCGCGAGCCGCCTCCGCATGCCGAGCGAGAAGGTGCGGATGCGTCCCGTCGCGCCCGCCAGCCCGACCTCGGCGAGCGCGCGTCGCACCGCGGCGTCGCCGACGCCGACGCGAGCGGCGAGCGCGCGCAAGTGCTGCGTCGCCGTCTGCCCGGGTGCGGCACCGAGCACGTCCGGGCAGTAGCCGATCACGGCCAGCGGCTCGACCAGCTCCGCGTAGGGCAGACCGGCGACACGGGCGACGCCGCCCCGGCAACGAGGGGCGCGCTCGAGGCCGACGATGCGGCGCAGCGTCGTGGTCTTCCCGGCGCCGTTGACACCGACGAAGCCCGTCACCGCTCGCCACGGAGCGACGAACGAGACGCCGTCGAGCACCGTGCGCTCGCGGTTGGCGGCGCGGAGCGCGACCACCTCGATCGCCGCCGTCATGGCACCGGCGGCGCGGCGAGCGCCAGCTCGAGCGCCGGCGGCTCCCACGCTCGGTCGTCGTGGTCGACCACGATCACGAGCGACTCCGCCGCCCACGCGGTCACGCGCGATCGCAGCGCGATCGACGCTGCTGGGTCGACGCCCAGGAACGGCTCGTCGAGCAGCAGCACGGGCGCCCGGCCGACGGTCGTCAGCCGCACCCACGCGCGCCTGGCCTCCCCCGTCGAGAGCGCATCGACCGCGTCGTCGAGGCGACCACCGAGTCCTTCGTCGACGAGCGCATCCATCGCAGCTGCTCCCGGCAGGCCGGCCGCTCGCGCGAACAGCACGGCGTGCCGCCGGAGGGTGACGTGCCCGAGCAGCGCGATCTCGGTGCGGCACACGCGTCGCGCGCGACGAGCGGCCCTCGACATCGCGGGTTCGCCGCACACGCGCACCGATCCTCTCGCGGGGGCGATGCCGCCCGCCAGCAGCTCGATGAGCGTGCTCTTGCCGCAGCCGTTGCCGCCGCGGACGTGCACGAGGCCCGGCCCCTCGATGACGAGGTCCGGGATCGTGATGCTGCGCCGCCCCCGACGGACAGCCCCCACCCCGGTGATCGCGATCCCGATCACGGCAGCCTCCGTCCCAGTGCGACGAGCCCGACAGCCGCGACGACCGCGGCGATCGCGGCGATCGCGGTCGCCGGGGCGCCGCCCATGAGCGCCGCCACACCGGGAGCGAGGGCGGCGGCGAAGGCCAGGCAGCGCTGCGGGGCGGCCCGCGCGTCGGGCTCGAGCGCCAGCACGGCGAGCGCCGCCAACGTCACCCCGCCCGCGGCGCAGCCGATGCGCAGCCCCGCATCGGCGCCGGCGAGCCGGGCAGCCGCGACGGCGATGAGTCCGCCCACGACCGCCGTGATCGCCAAGCCCGCGCCGGCGGCCCGAGCGATCGTGCGCGTGGCGGATGCGCCGCAGCCGATGAGCGCGACCTGCAGCCGGAGCCACGGTCGCGCATCGACGGCGAGCGCATCGCCCGTGACCCAGACCGCCGTCGCGACACCCCCGGCAGCGACACCCGCGGGAGCGAGGTGCGGCGGCACGACGAGCAGCACGCACACGACCGCGAGCACCGCCGCCAGTCGCCGAGCGGCGAGCGCCCACGGAGTTGGCCCGTTCGCCGCGGCAGCGAGTCGGCGGCCGGCTCGGCCGGCGAGCAGCATGACGCCGACCACCCCCACCGCGGCGGCACCGACGACGCCGAGCGCCGCGCCTGCCTCGCCGCGCCCGGCGAGCACGAGTGCCGCGCCGACCGCCAGGCCTGCCGTCGGCGCGCTGGACCCCACGGTCGCTGCGATCGTCCAGTGCCGCGCGAGCGTCGCGCCACCCAGGTCGAGGGCGCGCAGCAGGGCCGCGCAGCGCGCGATCCCGGAGGCGAGCCGCGGAGGCGAGGCGAGCGTGAGGCGCAGGGCAGGCGCTGCCATCGCGACGACCGTGACGAGCACCGCGACCGCGGCACTCCCCCATGTCGCTGCGGCGAGCTCGACCGCGACGGCCACGACGAGCGGGACCGACGCGGCGACGACGACCCCGGCGACCGCGATCGGCGCGATCGCCGAGCGCGCCGGGAGGGCGCAGCGTCGCGGCAGCAGCGCCGCGACGACCACCTCGGCCGTGCGCGCCAGCTCGGCGACGCCGGCCGTCCTCGTCACGCTGGCCCTCCTCGCACCGCTGGCCGTGCTCGCGATGCGGGCCGTGCTAGCGGCGCGGTCGGCCACGGTCCGGCGGCGCTCCCGCGCCGAGCAGGTGGTAGATGCCGGTCGCGGCCGCGACGACCACCAGGAGCCAGCCGAGCGCCGAGACGAAGGGGGACGCACCGAGCCCGGTCGCGACCGCCGCCGTGAGCCCGAGGCACAGCGACGCGACTCCCGCGAGCGGGAACCGCAGCCGCCCGTCGATGAGCGAGGGCACAGCTGCGATGAGCGCGAGCACCGACAGCGCGAGCGCGATCGGCGACGCGAGCTGCGCTCGACCGGCGGGCAGGTCTGCACCGACGAGCACCGCGATCAGCGCCGCGGCCGCGAGCAGCGACAGGCCCGCCAGGATCCGCACGCCGGCGGCAGCGAGCGACACTCGGACGCCGAGCAGCGGGAGCCGGAACGACCCGGTCATCCCGCGCACAGCAGCACCGCCGTCCCGCAGCTCGCGAGCAGCGCCCTGGCGTAGGCGCGCACGGACGCGCGGGCGACCGGGAAGGCGGCCGGTGCGAGGAGCGCGACGACCGCCGCGCCGAGCCACACCGGCCACGACCGCTCGACCGCCGCGACGCCCAGCGCGAGGGCCGCGACCTGCAGGCCGAGCACGATGGCGGCGAAGGTCAGTCCGCCGACGCCCACCCGGAACCGGCCGCCGAGCGCGCGGGCCGCGATCGCGCCCGGGCCGAGCGCCCGCTCGAGCAGCGTCGCGAGCAGCGCCCCGAGCCCGAGCAGCAGCACGTGGATGGCGACGGCCGAGATCGCGCCGACTGCGACCGCCGCTGCCGAGAGGTCCGCGTCGCCGAGCGCGGCCGCCTGCTCCGCGACCGCCGTCGCCGCGACCGCGACGAAGCTCGGGATGCGCAGGCACAGCAGCGCGACCGCGACGGTGAGCACGAGCGCCCACGCGCTCGGCGATGTGCCCGCGGATCGCCGGTCCGTCGGCCGGCTCGGGTCATGGATGTCGATCATGGTGCTCCTTCCGATGCGCATCAGTGCGGATGCGCGGCGATGACGACGGCTTCGATGCCCGCGGCGATGAGGATGAGCAGCGCCGCGAGGAGGGTGAGCGCGAGGCTCGCCGGGAGCGCGCTCGCGTAGGCGCTCGGGAGCGAGGCCGAGCGGCGCGCCGCCGCCGCGAGCGCGTGCACGGTCGGCAGGATGCCCGCCGCCGCGGCCAGCACGACGCCGGTGAGCTCGAAGGCGATGTAGGGGGCGACGCGCTGGAGCGCCTCGAGCGGCCCGAGCGCTGCGACCACGGCAGCCGCGGAGAGACCGAGCCCGATGCCGATCACGGGGACCGCGACCAGGGTGAGCGTGCCCAGCAGCGGCGCACCGGCCGCGAGCAGCGCGACGGCACCCAGGTTGCGGAGCGCGATGGCGGGGGCGTCGCGGTCGCCCGCGAGCACGCTCGAGTCGAGGTCGCCGGCGGCGAGGGCGACGGCGTTGCGCTCGGCGAGCCCTCCCCCGGACGCCGCCGCGACCGCCGTCACGAGCCCGAGCGCCGTCGCGGCGAGCACGACCGACACGCCTGCCGACCGGAGCACTGCCGACCGCAGCGCGGGCGGCCTCGGGGCGAGCGTGTCGGTCGCGCCCATGTCAGGCGATCGCCAGCTTGCGCAGCTTGCGCTTGAGGTACCAGACGATCGTCGAGATGACGGCGCCCGCGATGCCGCCGCCCAGGACCGCCGAGACGACGGCCAGCGCCGCGCCGCCCATCTCGACTGCGGTGACGATCTGCGACGCCGCGGCCGCGGACAGCCCGAAGCTGCCGACCAGCCAGGCGAGCGACAGGCCCGCGATGGCCATCCCGACGACGCTGACGCCGACCGACGCGGTCCAGACCGCGACCCGTGCCCTGCGCGATTCCTTGTGCATGTGCTTCCTCCTTCGTCGCACCCGCTTGCCGGGTGCCCATGCCGGTCGGCACGAGTCCGTGGCCCGCCGCTCCATCACGCGAGCTCGTCGCGCAGGCGGCTCGCGATGGCGGCCGTCAGTCGACCGACGAGCACCGGGGGCGGCTCGATCGTGCCGAGCTCGATGCCGAGCACCGTCGACACGGGCATGCCCGCGAGCCGGGCGAGCTCGGCCTCGGTGAGCCGCGCATGATGCCGCAGCGCCGCGATCGAGGATCCGATGCGGGATTCGACTTTCATGTCGAAGAGTATGCCTGAACTTCGACATGCTCGCAAGATGTTCTCCACAGCGATGCCGCGGACCCGGCACGGTTCTCCGAGCGATGTGGGGATGTGGGGGCGAACCGCCGCGCGCGGGTGGCTACGCTGTCGGCAACGGGAGGGAGCGACGATGGCGATCCACCTGCGCGGGGCGACCGCGTCCGAGCGCTCGCGCTACGGCGCGCTCGTGCGACCGGCGCGGCTGCGGCGGGGGCTCAGCCAGAAGGCGCTCGCGGAGCTCGCCGACGTCGACCGCACGACCGTCAGCAACATCGAGCGGGGCTCCGGGGCTCCGCAGGAGGACGTGCTGCGCAGGCTCCTCACCGCCCTGGGGCTCGCGACCGACGCGGAGCCGCAGGACCCCGACGTCGAGCTGTGGGTCGCGGTGATGGCGGAGCTGCTCACGAACGTCCCCGTGGACCGCCGCCACCTCGCCGCCGACGCCGCGATCGCGACCCTCGCCGCGCACGTCCGCGTCGGCGGCATGTCAGCGGGCGCCGCTACCGTCACCGCCATCCACGACGGCGGACCCGAGGAGCAGCTGGATGGACTTGCGGCGAGGCGCGGCGTCGCTCGACGGGACGAGCCCCACGCTGAGTGACCTGCTCGGCCTCTGCGGCGAAGCAGGGGTCGAGGTGCGCACCGCCCGGCTCCCGAGCGGCTGGCTCGGGGCGTACGACGACCCGCGGCGGCGCATCCTGCTCGCGCCCGGGCTCACGCCCGTCGAGGAGCGCTGCGTGCTCGCCCACGAGCTCGGCCATGCCCTGCGGATGCACGTCGGCACCTCGGCGGCCGCCGAGCGCGACGCCGAGCGGTTCGCAGCCCGCCTCCTGATCGACCCCGTCGCCCTGCGCGCAGCGTGCACGTGGGCGCGCGACGACGTCGAGCTCGCGGAGGAGCTGGGCGTCACGGTCGACATCCTGCACGCCTACCGCGCGCTGCGGGGCATCGGCCGGGACGGCCCCTGAGGTCAGCGCTCGGGGATCGGCACGGGCACGACGCCGAGCGGCGCGAGCTCCGAAGCCCCGCCGTCGAAGGCGGTCAGCACCCAGATGCCGCCGGAGTGGACGGCCACGGAATGCTCCCACTGGCACGCGTCGGACCCGTCGGCGCTGCGCACGGTCCAGCCGTCGGCGTCCACCGTCGTCGCGGCGCTCCCCGCGTGGATGATGGGCTCGATCGCGACGCACAGCCCGGGCTTCACCGCGGGGCCGACGACCCGGGTGCGGTAGTTGAAGACCGGCGGGTCCTCGTGCATCCGCGCGCCGATGCCGTGCCCGATGTAGTCCTCGTCGATGCGGAAGTCGCTGTTCGCCTCGATGTGGTCCTCGACCGCCGCACCGACCTCGCCGAGCTGCTTCGCGCCGGCGAGCGCCGCGATGCCGGCCCAGAGCGCGCCGCGCGTCACCTCGCTGAGGCGCTCGCGCCGCGCCGTGATCTCGGGGTCGCCTCCTGGGATGACGACGGTGATCGCCGCATCGCCGTGGAAGCCGCCGATCGTCGCGCCGCAGTCGACCGTCACGAGGTCGCCCGGCTCGAGCACGCGGCCGTCGGGGATGCCGTGGACGACGACGTCGTTGACGTTGACGCACAGCGTGTGCTCGTACCCCGGCTCGAGCTGGAAGTTGGGCACCGCCCCGTGCTCGCGGATGACGCGCTCGGCGGTGGCGTCGAGGGCGAGCGTCGTGACGCCCGCGCGGATCTCGGCCTCGACCGCCTGCAGCGCGAGCGCGGTGATGCGACCGGGCTCGCGCATGGCCGCGAGCTCTCGGCGCGACTTGTACGGGCCGCGGCCGCGCATCAGGCGGAGATGCCGCGCTCGGCGAGCCCGGCGAGGATGCGCTCGGTGACCTCGTCGACCGGGCCGATGCCGTCGACCTCGACCACCAGGTCGCGCTCCTCGAAGATCGCCACGAGAGGCGCCGTCTCGCGCTCGTACACGTCGAGGCGGTGACGGATGACGTCCTCGGTGTCGTCGCTGCGTCCCTGCTGCGCCGCTCGGGCCAGCAGGCGGCGGACGACCTCGTCGGTGTCCGCGACGAGGCGCACGACGGCGTCGAGCTGCTCGCCGCGGTGGAGGTTCACGCCGTCGAGGAACTCGACCTGGCCGGCCGTCCGCGGGTAGCCGTCGAGCAGGTAGCCGTCCTCGGCGTCGGCCTGCGCGAGCCGATCGTCGATGAGCTCGTTCGTGAGCTCGTCGGGCACGTACTCGCCGGCGTCGAGGATCGCGGTCACCCGCTTGCCGAGCTCGGTCTGCTCCTTGATGTTCTGCCGGAAGATGTCGCCGGTCGACACGGCGGGGACGCCGAGCGCCTCCGCGATCCGTGCTGCCTGCGTGCCCTTGCCCGCACCGGGCGGGCCGACGATGAGGAGGTTCGGCATCTAGCGGATGAGCCCTTCGTAGTGGCGCTGCTGCAGCTGCGCGTCGATCTGGCGGACCGTCTCGAGCCCGACGCCGACGATGATCAGGATGGATGCGCCACCGAACGGGAAGTTCTGGTTCGCTCCGACCGTCGCGAGCGCGATGAGCGGGATGAGCGCGACGAGGCCCAGGTAGATCGAGCCGGGGAACGTGATGCGCGTGAGCACGTAGTCGAGGTACTCGGCCGTCGGGCGACCGGCGCGGATGCCCGGGATGAAGCCGCCGTACTTCTTCATGTTGTCGGCGACGTCCTCGGGGTTGAACGTGATGGCGACGTAGAAGTAGGTGAAGCCCACGATCAGCAGGAAGAACACCAGCATGTAGAGCGGGTGGTCGCCGGTCGTGAAGTTCGCCTGCACCCACAGCACCCAGTCGGCCGGCGTCGTGCCGTCGGCGGGCATGTTGAACTGCGCGACGAGGGCGGGCAGGTACAGCAGCGAGGAGGCGAAGATGACGGGCACGACGCCGGCCATGTTGACCTTGATCGGGATGTAGGTGGACTGGCCGCCGTACATCCGCCTGCCGACCATGCGCTTCGCGTACTGCACCGGGATGCGGCGTTGCGACTGCTCGACGAAGACCACGAGACCCATGATCAGCACGCCGACGAGGAGCACCATCGCGAACGTGTTCGGGCCCTGCGTCTCGAAGATGATGCCGAGCGCGCCCGGGAAGGTGGCCGCGATCGACGTGAAGATGAGGAGCGACATGCCGTTGCCGACGCCGCGCTCGGTGACGAGCTCGCCGAGCCACATGATGAGGCCGGTGCCTGCGGTCATGGTGATGATCATGAGCGCGATCGACCACCAGGAGTCGTTCGTCAGCAGGTTCTGGCACTGCGGCAGCGAGGGGCCGCCGGTGGACGAGAACAGTGCGCCGGAGCGCGCGACGGTGATGAGCGTCGTCGACTGGAGCACGCCCAGCGCGATCGTCAGGTACCGGGTGTACTGCGTGAGCTTCGCCTGGCCCGCCTGGCCCTCCTTGTAGAGGGTCTCGAAGTGCGGGATGACGACGCGGAGCAGCTGCACGATGATCGCGGCCGTGATGTACGGCATGATCCCCAGCGCGAAGATGCTCAGCTGCAGCAGCGCGCCACCGGAGAACAGGTTCACCAGCTGGTAGAGCCCTGTCGCGGTCTGGTTCGCGGCGATGCACGCCTGCACGTTGCCGTAGTCGACGAACGGCGCGGGGATGAACGACCCGAGCCGGAACACCGCCACGATGGCGAGCGTGAAGAGGATCTTCCGACGCAGGTCGCGCGTCTTGAAGATGCGTGCAATGGCACTGAACACGTGCAGCCTTCCGAGAATGGCAATCGGGGCGGCCCGCGCACGGACCGCCCCTCAGCCTACTTACTTGACGGAGCCGCCAGCGGCCACGATCTTCTGCTCTGCCGCAGCCGAGACCTTGTCGACGCTGATCGTCAGCGCGACGGAGAGCTCGCCGCCGGCGAGCACCTTGACGAGCTCGTTCTTGCGGACGGCGCCCTTGGCGACCAGGTCGGCGACGGTGACGTCGCCGCCGTTCGGGAACAGCTCGCCGAGCTGGCCCACGTTGACGACCTGGTACTCAGTGCGGAACGGGTTCTTGAAGCCGCGGAGCTTCGGAGCGCGCATGACGCTCGTCAGCTGGCCGCCCTCGAAGCCGGGACGCACGGAGTAGCGGGCCTTGGTGCCCTTGGTGCCACGGCCGGCCGTCTTGCCCTTCGACGCCTCACCGCGACCGACGCGCGTGCGCGCCTTCTTCGCACCCGGCGCGGGCCGGAGGTGGTGCACCTTGAGCGACGGCAGCTCGGCCGACTCGTTCTTGTCAGTCATTCTCGATCTCCTCGACCTTGACGAGGTGCCGCACCGTGTTGACGTAGCCACGGTTCTGCTGGGTGTCCTCGCGCTCGACCGACTGGCCGATGCGCTTGAGGCCCAGCGAGCGCAGCGTCTCGCGCTGGTACTGCTTCTCGCTGATCACAGACTTGATCTGCGTGATCTTCAGCTTGCTCACTTGGATGCCGCCTTCGCGATCTCGGCCTCGTGCTTGATGTTCTCGGCGTCGGCGCGCAGCAGGCGCTCCGGGACGACGCGATCCATCGGGAGGCCGCGACGGGCGGCGACTGCACGGGGCTCTTCGAGCTGGCGCAGGGCTGCCACCGTCGCGTGGACGATGTTGATGGAGTTCGACGAGCCCAGCGACTTGCTCAGCACGTCGTGGATGCCCGCGCACTCGAGGACGGCGCGCACGGGGCCGCCCGCGATGACGCCGGTACCGGCGGCCGCGGGACGCAGCAGCACGACGCCGGCTGCGGCCTCGCCCTGCGTCGGGTGCGGGATCGTCTTCGCGATGCGGGGGACGCGGAAGAAGTTCTTCTTCGCCTCCTCGACACCCTTCGAGATCGCGGTGGGGACCTCGCGCGCCTTGCCGTAGCCGACGCCGACCATGCCGTCGCCGTCGCCCACGACGACGAGCGCCGTGAAGCTGAAGCGGCGACCGCCCTTGACGACCTTCGAGACGCGGTTGATCGTCACGACGCGCTCGAGGAACTGGTTCTCCGTGCGGTCGTCACGACGCCCGCGCTCGTTGCGCGTGCCGCGGTCGCGGCTTCCGCGCCGCTGCTCGCGGGGCTCGTCGCGGTGGTCCGACGACTGGCCGGCCTCGGCGGCCGGAGCGGCCGTCGCAGCCTGCTGCGTGGTGTCCGTCACCTGCGTGTCCTTGTTCTCTTCGCTCACAGTCCCAGCCCTGCCTCTCGTGCGCCATCGGCGATGGCCGCGACGCGACCGGCGTAGCGGTTGCCGCCCCGGTCGAACACGACAGACTCGACGCCTGCCGCCTTGGCGCGCTCGCCGACGAGCTCGCCGACGCGCTTGGCCTTCGCCGTCTTGTCGCCGTCGAACGCGCGGAGGTCAGCCTCCATGGTCGACGCCGATGCGACGGTGACGCCCTGCGAGTCGTCGACGACCTGCACGAACACGTGGCGTGCCGAGCGGGTGACGACCAGGCGCGGCACCGAGCTGGTGCCGACGACCTTCTTGCGGAGACGTGCGTGGCGACGACCACGGGCAGCCGACTTGGTCTTGCCTCGGGTACCGATGCCCATCACTTACCAGCCTTTCCAGCCTTGCGGCGGATCTGCTCGCCCGCGTAGCGGACGCCCTTGCCCTTGTAGGGCTCGGGCTTGCGCAGCTTGCGGATGTTCGCAGCCACCTCGCCGACGGCCTGCTTCGAGATGCCGCTGACGGTGAGCTTGTTGTTGCCCTCGACCGTGAACGTGATGCCGGCGGGCGGCTCGACGTTGACCGGGTGCGAGAAGCCGAGCGCGAACTCGACGCCCGTGCCCTTGGCGGCGACGCGGTAGCCCGTGCCGACGACCTCGAGGGACTTCGAGTAGCCCTCGGTGACGCCGACGATGTCGTTGGCGATGAGGGTGCGGGTCAGGCCGTGGAGCGAGCGCGACTCGCGCTCGTCGTCCGGTCGCGTGACCTGGATCTGGCCGTCGGCGACCTCGACCTGGATCGGCTTCGCGATCGGGGTCTGCAGCTCGCCCTTGGGGCCCTTGACGGTGACGACCGCGTCGTCCACCGTGATCTCGACACCAGCGGGGATGTCGATGGGGAGTCGTCCGATTCGTGACATGTCAGCTCACCACACGTAGGCGAGGACTTCCCCGCCGACGCCCTTCTGCTCGGCCTCACGGTCAGTGAGGAGTCCCGAGCTCGTGGACAGGATCGCGACGCCGAGGCCGCCGTGGACCTGGGGGATCTCGGTCGAGCGTGCGTACACGCGCAGACCGGGCTTCGACACGCGCTTGAGGCCGGAGATCGCGCGCTCGCGGTTCCCGCCGTACTTGAGGCTGAGGGTCAGCGTCTTGCCGACGCGAGCATCCTCGACCTTCCAGGCCGAGATGAAGCCCTCGCGCTCGAGGATCTCGGCGATGTTGGCCTTGAGGTTCGACGACGGCAGCGTGACCTCGTCGTGCATCGCCGTGTTGGCGTTGCGCAGACGCGTCAGCATGTCGGCGACCGGGTCGGTCATCGTCATGGGTGGTTCTCCGTTCTGGTTTCGCTGCCCGTTCCACGGACAGCGACCTTGAATCTGCTCGGCGCCGGCGGCGCCGATGGGGTCAGGAGTCGGTCTTGAAGGGGAAGCCGAGCGCCTTGAGCAGCGCGCGACCCTCGTCATCCGACTTCGCCGTCGTGACGACGGTGATGTCGAACCCGCGGACGCGGTCGATCTTGTCCTGGTCGATCTCGTGGAACACCGACTGCTCCTGGAGACCGAAGGTGTAGTTGCCGTTGCCGTCGAACTGCTTCGGGCTCAGGCCGCGGAAGTCGCGGATGCGCGGGAGCGCGAGCGTCAGCAGACGGTCGAGGAACTCCCACATGCGGTCTCCGCGGAGCGTCACGTGCGCACCGATCGGCATGCCGTCACGCAGCTTGAACTGCGCGATCGACTTGCGAGCGGCGGTCACCATCGGCTTCTGCCCGGTGATCTGCGTGAGGTCGCGGATGGCGCCCTCGATCACCTTGGAGTCGCGCGCGGCCTCGCCGACGCCCGTGTTGACCACGATCTTGGTCAGGCCGGGCACCTGCATGACGTTGGCGTAGCTGAACTCCTCGCGGAGGTGCGGCACGATCGTCTCGCGGTACTGCTGCTTGAGCCTGGGCAGGCGAACTGCGGTGTCAGTCATTGCTCTTGATCTCCTTGCCCGACTTCGAGGCGACGCGGACCTTCTGCGTGGTCGTGACGCCGTTCTTCTCGACGGACGTGATTTCGCTGCGCACTCGCGTGGGCTTCTTCGACTCGGGGTCGACGAGGGCCACGTTCGAGATGTGGATCGGGGCCTCGTGGGTCTCGATGCCGCCCGTGCGGGTGCCGCGGTTGGTCTGGCCGACCTTGATGTGCTTGGTGACGAGGTTGACGCCCTCCACGATCACGCGGTTCTGCTCGCGCAGGACCTCGATCACGCGGCCGGTCTTGCCCCGGTCGCCGCCGCGCGACTCGCGCGCGCCGGCGATGACGACGACGAGGTCGCCCTTCTTGATGCTGGCCATGGGTCAGATCACCTCCGGTGCGAGCGAGACGATCTTCATGAAGCGCTTGTCGCGGAGCTCGCGACCGACGGGACCGAAGATGCGAGTGCCTCGCGGGTCGCCGTCGTTCTTCAGGATGACTGCTGCGTTCTCGTCGAACTTGATGTAGGAGCCGTCGGGACGGCGGGTGGACTTCACGGTGCGGACGATGACGGCCTTGACGACATCGCCCTTCTTGACCGCACCACCGGGGATGGCGTCCTTGACCGTGGCGACGATCGTGTCGCCCAGTCCGGCGTAGCGACGGCCGGAGCCGCCGAGCACGCGGATGGTCAGGAGCTGCTTGGCGCCGGTGTTGTCGGCAACCTTGACGCGGGATTCCTGCTGGATCATGTCTGGATCTCCTTCGAGGCCGAGGCCTACTTGGCCTTCTCGAGGATCTCGACGATGCGCCAGCGCTTGGTGGCGCTCGTCGGACGGGTCTCTGCGATCAGGACGCGGTCGCCGATGCCGGCGGCGTTCTGCTCATCGTGCGCCTTGACCTTCGAGGACTTGCGCAGCACCTTGCCGTACAGGGGGTGCTTGACGCGGTCCTCGACCTCGACGACGACGGTCTTCTCCATCTTGTCGGAGACGACGTAGCCGATGCGCGACTTGCGGTAGCCGCGCTGCGCGGCCTCGCCCGTGGGCTGCTCGGTGGCCATCACTTCTCCTCAGACTTCTCGGCCTCGTCGGCCGGCTTGGCCTCGTCGGCCTTCTTGGCCTCGTCGGCCTTCTTGGACTTCTTCTTCTCCGCGGCCTTCTCGACGGGCGCCGGGGAGGCGCTGATGCCGAGCTCGCGCTCGCGGATCACGGTGTACAGCCGCGCGATGTCGCGCTTGACGGCGCGCAGGCGGCCGTGCGAGTCCAGCTGGCCGGTGGCCGACTGGAAGCGCAGGTTGAACAGCTCTTCCTTCGCCCGCTTGAGCTCGACGACGAGACGCTCGTCGTCCATGGTTGCGAGCTCGGCGGGCATGAGCTCCTTGGAACCGATCGCCATTATGCGTCAGCCTCCTCGCGCTTGATGATGCGTGCCTTGAGCGGCAGCTTGTGGATGGCTCGCATCATCGCCTCGCGTGCGAGCTCCTCGTTGACGCCGGCGACCTCGAAGAGGACTCGGCCGGGCTTGACGTTCGCGACCCACCACTCGGGCGAGCCCTTGCCGGAACCCATGCGGGTCTCGGCGGGCTTCTTCGTGAGGGGACGGTCCGGGTAGATGTTGATCCACACCTTGCCGCCGCGCTTGATGTGGCGCGTCATGGCGATTCGGGCAGCCTCGATCTGACGGTTGGTGACGTAGGCAGGCGTGAGCGCCTGGATGCCGAAGTCGCCGAACGCCACCTGGGTGCCACCGGTCGCCTGACCGGTGCGCTTCGGGTGGTGCTGCTTGCGGTGCTTGACTCGACGGGGAATCAGCATGGTTTACGCCTCCACTGGTGCGTCGCGACGGGGGCCGCGGCGCTCGCGCTGCGGCTTCTGGTTCGCCTGCTCGCGAGCCAGCTCGCGGTTGGTGAGCTCGCCGTTGTAGATCCAGACCTTCACGCCGATGCGACCGAAGGTCGTCTTGGCCTCGTAGAAGCCGTAGTCGATGTTCGAGCGGAGCGTGTGCAGGGGCACGCGGCCCTCGCGGTACTGCTCGCTGCGGCTCATCTCGGCGCCGCCGAGGCGGCCGGAGACCTTGATCTTCACGCCCTTGGCGCCGGCGCGCTGCGCCGACTGGAGGCCCTTGCGCATCGCACGGCGGAACGCCACGCGAGCGCTGAGCTGCTCGGCGATGCCCTGTGCGACGAGCTGCGCCGAGGCCTCGGGGTTCTTGACCTCGAGGATGTTCAGCTGGATCTGCTTGCCGGTGAGCTTCTCGAGGTCGGCGCGGATGCGCTCGGCCTCGGCGCCGCGGCGGCCGATCACGATGCCCGGGCGGGCGGTGTGGATGTCGACGCGCACGCGGTCACGGGTGCGCTCGATCTCGATGCGGGCGACGCCTGCGCGGTCGAGGCTGGTGGACAGCATCCTGCGGATGCGGATGTCCTCAGCGACGTAGTCGGCGTAGCGCTGCCCCGGCTTGGTCGACTCGGCGAACCAGCGCGACACGTGGTCGGTGGTGATGCCGAGGCGGAAGCCGTAGGGGTTGACCTTCTGTCCCATTAGTTCTCGTCCTCCGTGGTCGGCGTCGCGAGCACGACGGTGATGTGGCTGGTCCGCTTGTTGATGCGGAACGCGCGACCCTGCGCACGCGGCTGGAACCGCTTGAGCGTGGTGCCCTCATCGACGAACGCGCGGGCCACGTACAGGTCCTGCTCGTCGAGGTACTCGTTCGTCGCGTCGGCCTTGACCCGGGCGTTCGCCATCGCCGAGGCGACGAGCTTGTACACCGGCTCCGAGGCGCCCTGCGGGGCGAACTTCAGGATCGCGAGGGCCTCCTCGGCCTGCTTGCCGCGGATCATGTCGACGACACGGCGGGCCTTCTGAGGGGTCACGCGGATGTGACGAACGCGAGCGATCGACTCAACCATTGCCTTCTCCTTCTTCGCCGCCGCGTTAGCGGCGACGACCCTTCTTGTCGTCCTTCACGTGTCCACGGAAGGTGCGGGTGGGCGCGAACTCGCCCAGCTTGTGGCCGACCATCGTCTCTGTGACGAAGACCGGGATGTGCTTGCGACCGTCGTGCACGGCGATCGTGTGACCGAGCATGGCCGGCACGATCATCGAACGGCGCGACCACGTCTTGATGACGTTCTTGCTGCCGGCCTCGTTCTGTCGAGCCACCTTGGTGAGGAGGTGGTCGTCGACGAACGGACCCTTCTTGAGGCTGCGGGGCATCGGACTCTCCTACTAGCGCTTCTTCTTGCCGGTCGAGCGGCGGCGGACGATGAGCTTGTCGCTCGGCTTGTTCGGCCGGCGGGTGCGGCCCTCGGCCTGACCCCACGGGCTGACGGGGTGGCGACCACCGCTCGTCTTGCCCTCGCCGCCACCGTGCGGGTGGTCGACCGGGTTCATGGCGACACCGCGGACGGTCGGACGGACACCGAGCCAGCGCTTGCGACCGGCCTTGCCCCAGTTGATGTTCGACTGCTCGGCGTTGCCGACCTCGCCGATCGTGGCGCGGCAGCGCGCGTCGACGTTGCGGATCTCGCCCGACGGCAGGCGGAGCTGCGCGTAGGGGCCGTCCTTGGCGACGAGGCGGACCGATGCACCGGCGGAGCGGGCCAGCTTGGCGCCGCCACCCGGACGGAGCTCGATCGCGTGGATGACCGTACCCGTGGGGATGTTGCGCAGCGGCAGGTTGTTGCCGGGCTTGATGTCGGCGCCTGCGCCGGACTCGACGACGTCGTGCTGCTTGAGCTTGTTCGGCGCGAGGATGTAGCGCTTCGTGCCGTCCTCGAAGTGCAGGAGCGCGATGCGCGCCGTGCGGTTCGGGTCGTACTCGATGTGCGCGACGCGGGCGTTGACGCCGTCCTTGTCGTTGCGACGGAAGTCGATGACGCGGTACTGGCGCTTGTGACCGCCACCGATGTGGCGCGTCGTGATGCGACCGGTGTTGTTGCGGCCGCCCGTCTTGGGCAGCGGGCGCAGCAGCGACTTCTCGGGCGTCGACCGGGTGATCTCAGCGAAGTCCGCGACGGAGGAGCCGCGACGACCGGGGGTCGTCGGCTTGTACTTGCGAATGGCCATGGTCTTGTTCCTTCCGCTCAGCCGACAGTCGTGAAGATGTCGATCGAGCCGGACTTCAGCTTGACGATGGCGCGCTTGGTGTCCTTGCGCTTGCCAGTGCCGAAGCGGGTACGGCGCGTCTTGCCGACGCGATTGAGAGTGTTGACGCGCTCGACCTTGACGCCGAAGATCTTCTCGATCGCCAGCTTGACCTCGGTCTTGGTGGCGCGCGGGTCGACCTCGAACGTGTAGCTGCCCATGTCGATGAGCGCGTAGCTCTTCTCGGACACGATCGGGCGGATGATGATGTCGCGAGGGTCCTTGTTGTAGCCGCTCATCGGTTCTCGTCCTTCTCTGCCTCATCGGCCTTCGGGGCCTTGGGGGACTTGGCTGCGACGAACGCCTCGTAGGCGGCCTTCGTGAAGACGATGTCGTCGCTCACGAGCACGTCGTAGGCGTTGAGCTGGTCCCACGTGAGCACGTGCACCTCGGGGAGGTTGCGCACGGTGAGCGCTGCGGTCTCCTCGGTGCGGTCGAGCACGACCAGCACGTTCTTCGCGACGCCGATCGCCGAGAGCATCTCGACGGCGACGCGGGTCTTCGGGGCGTCACCGGCACCGAACGACTCGACGACGTGCAGCCGGCCACCGCGAGCGCGGTCCGACAGCGAGCCGAGGAGCGCCGCGGCGATCATCTTCTTGGGGGTGCGCTGCGAGTAGTCGCGCGGCTGCGGGCCGTGGACGATGCCACCGCCGCGGTGCTGCGGCATGCGGACCGAGCCCTGACGGGCGCGGCCGGTGCCCTTCTGCTTGAACGGCTTGGCACCGGATCCGGACACCTCGCCGCGACCCTTGGTCGCGTGCGTGCCCTGACGTGCGGCAGCGAGCTGCGCGACGACGACCTGGTGGATGAGCGGAACGTTCGTCTGGACGTCGAAGATGCTCGCGGGCAGCTCGACCGAGCCGGCCTGCTTGCCCTGCGTGTCGACGATTGCGACCTGGGTGGTCATGCTCAGGCTCCCTTCACAGCGTTGCGGACGAACACGAGTCGGCCGCGGGCACCGGGGACGGCGCCCTTGACGAGCATGAGGCCCTGCTCGACGTCGATCGAGTGGACCGTGAGGTTCAGCACCGACACGCGCTCGCCGCCCATGCGACCGGCCATGCGCATGCCGCGGAAGACGCGGCTGGGCGTGGACGATGCACCGATCGAGCCAGGCTTGCGGTGGTTGCGGTGCGCACCGTGCGATGCGGAGACGCCGGCGAAGTTGTGGCGCTTCATGACACCGGCGAAGCCCTTGCCCTTCGACGTCCCGACGACGTCGACCTTCTGGCCGGCGGCGAACAGGTCGACGGAGAGCTCCTGGCCGAGCTCGTAGACACCGGCGTTGTCGGTGCGGACCTCGGTGAGGTGGCGGCGCGGCGTGACGCCGGCGGCCTCGAAGTGACCGGCGGCGGGCTGGTTGACCTTGCGCGGGTCGATCTGGCCGGCGGCGATCTGGATGGCTGCGTAGCCGTCCTTCTCGGGCGTGCGGATCTGCGTGACCACATTCGGCGTGATCTCGAGCACCGTGACGGGGACGAGCTTGTTCTGCTCATCCCAGACCTGGGTCATCCCGAGCTTCGTGCCGAGCAGGCCGCGAGTCGTCGTGATCTTCGACATTGCGTTCCTTAGAGCTTGATCTCGATGTTGACGTCAGCGGGCAGGTCGAGGCGCATGAGCGAGTCGACCGCCTTCGGCGTCGGATCGATGATGTCGATGAGTCGCTTGTGCGTGCGCTTCTCGAAGTGCTCGCGGCTGTCCTTGTACTTGTGAGGAGACCGGATCACCACGACCACGTTCTTCTCGGTCGGCAGGGGCACCGGGCCCACAACCGTCGCGCCCGCACGGGTCACGGTGTCGACGATCTTGCGCGCCGAGGAGTCGATGACCTCGTGGTCGTACGACTTCAGTCGGATGCGGATCTTCTGTCCCGCCATGGCTGACTCTCTTCCTGTCGACGCAGCCTGGGAGGGCTGCTCGCAACGCACCTGTCAGTGCACCGCTGTTCTTCTGTCAATGCCCGCGAGGGGCGCGCACCGGGGCCGAGCACGGCCATGCCATGCTCGATTTCGGTGAAGTTCTGAGTCGGCTGCCCGCGGCCCAGGATCGTGATCGTCCTGTGCACTGCCAGGGCAGTGAGCGGCGTGAGACGCCGCGTTTGCAACCTGTCGATTCTCGCACGGATGCGGATGTTCGTGCAACCCGGGCGTGTCGCGCTAACTCCGCAGTGCTGGCGCGGCGCGCCGCCCGGGGAGGCACCGCGCCCGGACGTGCGGAGGGGCGGGGATTCGCTCCCCGCCCCTCGGTGCCCTGCGCCTAGTGGCGCGGTGCGTCGTCCTGCGTCTGCGCCGTGGCAGCGTCTGCGTCTCCGCCGAGCGCCCGATCCGCGTGCTCCTGCATGCCGTCGGTGTGCTCTGCGAACCGCCCTCCGCTGAGCCGGTCGAAGCCGTCGCCTGCGCCCTGGATGCCCCGGTCGCTGGCCTGCTCGCCGTGCTCGCCGTGGAGCGCGTCCTTCGCCTTGTTCACGAGGTCGTCGATGCCCATGCATGCCTCCCGCCGACGCCGGGGTCGTTCGCGGCGTCGGAGCCACCGAAGCACATGCCGCTGGGAACCGCCAGGGCTGGATCGGCCGTCGCTACGCTCGCGACATGGCACCGCCGCTCCCTCAACGACTGCCCCACGATCCCAGCTGGCCTCGCGCCGGCGACTGGCCGGCGCTCGATGCGGTCGAGGGCGCGCTCGACGCCGTGCTCGTCGGCCTCGGCACGCACGCGACGTCGCTCAGCCCGACGAGTGCGCACGCGACGCCCGCCGCAGTGCGCGACGCGCTGCGGCGGTACTCGCCGCACGCCATCGGCGGCGCGGGCCTCGACCGGCTGCGGATCGCGGACGCGGGCGATGCCGTGGAGCCCGACGGCGACGAGGAGGCGGCGACGGCGCTCGTGGCGCGGGCGGCGGCGCGGGGCCGGCTCGTCATCGCGCTCGGCGGCGACAACGCCGCGACCGTGCCGGCGGCGCTCGGCGCTTGGGGCGACCGCATCGGCACGGCCGGCCTCATCACGATCGACGCGCACCACGACCTCCGCGACGGGCGCAGCAACGGGTCGCCGGTGCGGCGCCTGCTCGAGGCGGGGCTCGACGGCGGGCGCGTGGTGCAGCTCGGCATCCAGGACTTCGCCAACTCCGCCGCCTACGCGGCGCGCGCCCGCGATGCCGGGATCACCGTCGTCTCTCGCGGCGAGCTCGAGCAGCAGCCGCTCGCGGCGATCGCCGCCCGTGCCGTGGCGATCGCGGGCGCCGCGGGCGGGCCGGTGCACCTCGACATCGACGTCGACGCGTGCGACCGCTCGGTCGCCCCGGGCTGCCCCGCGTCCACGCCCGGCGGGCTCAGCGCGTGGCAGCTCCGTGCGCTCGTCCGGGCGATCGTGGGCCACGACGCGGTCGTCTCGCTCGACCTCACCGAGGTCGACGCCACCGCCGACGCTCCCGACGGCCGCACCGTGCGCCTCACCGCCCTGTGCGTGCTCGAGTCGCTCGCCGCCCTGGCGGAGCGACCCGAGCTCGCGCACCCGGGGGTCACAGCCCGCGCATCGTGAACGCGGCGGTGACCGCGGTCCTGCCCGGCGGCACCGCGAGCGTCCGCACGAGCGCGAGGCGGAGCGCGAGCCGCGGCGCGCTCGCGGGCGAGCCCATGGCCATGTTCCACCACGCGCGGCGCATGGCACGCTCGGCGGCGGGGCGCCGAGCCCGCTCGTAGGCCGCGAAGGGCGCGCCGGCCTCGCCCGAGCCGTCGAGCGCGGCGGCGAGCGCCCGGTCGAGCGCGAGCGCGTCGAGCCAGCCGAGGCTCATCCCCTGCCCGCCGATCGGGCTGACCTCGTGCGCTGCGTCGCCGACGAGCGCGACCCTGCCGAGCGCGAAGCGGTCGGCCAGCCGCTGACGCGCCACGAAGGCGCTCGTGGGCGCGAGCGGCGGCAGTCGGGGCGGCGCGAGCAGCCGCTCGTCGAGGATGCGCTGCAGGCCCTCGGTGGTCATGCCGGGCTCGGGCGCCGCGAGCCGCGCGACCCAGCGCCGCTGGCCGCCCGGCATGGGGAACGACTCGACGATGCCCGCGGGTTCGAGGTGCAGCAGCGCGGTCGCCGCGGCGCCGGTCGCGTCGGGCGCGTCGGCCATCGCATAGCCGCCGCTGCCGGGGCGCGCCCCGGTGGGGATGCCGAGCAGCGCTCGGGTCGTGCTCCGCACGCCGTCCGCGCCGACGGCCCAGCGGGCGCGCACGGGACTCGTCCCGCGGGCGGCGAGCTCGACGTCGTCGGCCCCGCTCGCGAGCCCGACGAGCTCGACGCCCTGCCTGAGCGCGCCCGGCGCGAGCGCCGCGAGCCGCTCACGCAGCAGCGCCTCGGTGCGATGCTGCTGCAGCGCGAGGATGGGCTCGTGCTCGAATGGCAGGCGCGCGAGAAGCCGGCCGCGGCTGAGCGCGACGCCGGAGCGGATCCGGATCGCCGCGGCCCGCACCGCGTCGCCGACGCCCGCGGCGTCGAGCGCGGCGAGGCCCGGCGCGTGGATGCCGATCGCGCGCGAGAGGTGCGACGGCTCGGTGCGCCGCTCGAGCACCACGACGTCGACGCCGCGCTGCGCGAGCAGGCACGCGAGGTGCAGGCCGACGGCGCCGCCGCCGACGATCGCGACGTCGTGCCGCGCGCTCACGGCCGGGGCCGGACGAGCTGAGGCCGCACGAGCTCGAGCCGGAACGGAACGCCGCGGCGCACGCTCCAGCCGGGCGGCGCGGCCGCCGCGAGCTCGGCGGGCGTGTGGCTGCGCCGGATCGACGTCAGCCCGTCGGCGCGGATGTAGGTGTCGCGAAGCAGCGTCGGCTCGAAGGGCAGCGTGCCGACCGCGAAGCCCGCGTACGCGAGCGCGGAGCGCGCGATGTCGGCGTGGACGGCCACTCCCCCGGGCGCGAGCAGCGCCTCGGAGTCGGCGAGGATCGCGCCAAGCTCGCGCGGCGTCAAGTGGTGGAGCACGTGGTTCGAGACGACCACGTCGAAGCGCTCCCCCGCGGCGACGAGGTCGCCCGTCGCTGCCTGCCGCAGCTCGAGCCCCGGCACGGCGGGCTCGGCGCGCGCGAACGCGATCGCGCGCGCATCCGGGTCGATCGCGACCACGTCGAGCCTGCCGGGCTCCCGCGCGGCCCAGCGCAGCATCCGCCGGGGCAGGTCGGCGCCGCCGGTGCCGACGTCGAGCAGCCGCACGGCCTGGCCCGCGCGCAGCCGCGGCCGGATCCAGCGGCGGTAGATCGCGCCTCTGCCGGAGACCACCGCGTTCACGAGGTCGAAGCGCGCGTACGTGCGGGCAAGCGTCGCCGGGTCGCAGCCCGGGTCGTCCATCGTCTCGCGCGCGTCCGCGTCGCGCGCGAGCAGCCAGCCGAGCGGCACGGCGCGCTCAGCCCCGGACGGTGAGCAGCGCCGACTCGACGGTGAGGCCCGGCCCGAACGCCATCGCGGCCACGCGGTCGCCGTCGGTCGCCCCCGGGTCGCGGAGGATGCGGTCGAGCACGAAGAGCACGGTCGCGCTCGACATGTTGCCGAAGTCGCGCAGCGTCTCGCGAGCGGGCACGAGCTGCGGCTCCGAGAGCCGCAGGGTCGACTCGACGTGGTCGAGGATGCTGCGGCCGCCCGGGTGGATCGCCCAGTGCTCGATCGCCCCGCCGACGGCGCCGTCGTGCAGCGCGCCCACGAGAGGCGCCTCCGCCTCGAGCAGCGGCTCGATCGCGCCGGTGATGTGCTCGCCGATGAGCGACGGCACGGCGTTCGAGAGCACCATCTCGAAGCCGTGGTCGCCGATCCGCCACGCCATCGCGCCCTCGCCCTGCGGCGTCGTGCGGGTCGCGAACGCGTCGAGCTCGAAGGCGCGCTCGCCCGGCTCGAGCTCGCGCGAGGTGACGAGCCCAGCGCCGGCGCCGTCGCCGAACAGCGACGTCGCCACGATCGTGTCGGGGTCGTTCGAGGTGCGCAGGTGGAGCGTGCAGAGCTCGACGCTCACGACGAGCACGACCGCCGCGGGGTCGGCCTGGCACAGCTGCGAGGCGAGCCGCAGCGCCGGCATCGACGCGTAGCAGCCCATGAAGCCGAGGTGGTAGCGCTGCACGCCCGCCGGCAGCCCCAGGTCGCGGGCGAGCACGAAGTCGGGGCCCGGTGCGTAGAAGCCCGTGCACGAGACGGTGATGACGTGCGTGACGTCGGCCGCCGCGATGCTCGGCACGGCCGCGAGCGCCGCCCGCCCCGCCTCGACGTAGAGCCGCGACGCGTGCTCGGCGTAGCGGTCCATCCGCACCCGGGTGCCGGGATCGAGCAGGCGGCCGGACTCGCGGTCGTAGAACACCGGCTCGTCGGGCGCGGGGCCGTCGAGCGTGAGCTCGTCGAGCACCGTGTAGCGGTGGTCGATGCCCGACAGCCCGAACGACGTCGAGACGATGCGCTGGGCGAGCCTCGACAGGCCGGGCTGCGAGCCGAACACCTGCTCGACCTCGGTCTGCACGAGCTGGGTCGTCGGCACGGCCGTCGACAGTCCTCTGAGGCGCACGGTCATGCTCCGGAGCGTACGGGGGACGACCTGGACTCCGCTAGGGAATCGGGCGCGCGCCGACCACCGGGGAGCCGGCCCGCCAGACCGCGTGCACGAGCGGCACGCCGGGTCGGTAGGCGAGGTGCGTGATCGACGGCGCGTCGAGCACCTGCAGGTCGGCTCGCGCGCCGGGGCGGATGCGGCCCAGCGGCAGGAGCGCCCGGCCGTCGGCGGCGATGCGCGGGGCGTCGCGGTCGAGCGCGACGGCGCCGCCGAGGGTCGCCGCCCGCACCGCCTCCTCGATCGAGAGCCCCATCTGCAGCACCGCGGTCGCGACGCAGAACGCCATCGAGGTCGTGTACGACGTGCCGGGGTTGCAGTTCGTCGCGATCGCGACGACGGCGCCCGCGTCGAGCAGGCGACGCGCGGGGGCGAGCGGCATGCGCGTCGAGAGATCGCACGCGGGCAGCACCGTCGCGACCGTCCCGCGGCCGCCGTGCCAGCTCTCCGCGAGCAGCGCGACCTCCTCATCGTCGAGGAACGCGACGTGGTCGACGCTCAGCGCCCCGAGCTCGACCGCGAGCCGCACGCCGGGACCGGGCCCCAGCTGGTTGCCGTGCACACGCAGGGCCAGCCCTCGGGCGCGGGCGGCCTCGAGCACGCGACGCGACTGCGGCTCGTCGAAGGCGCCGCGCTCGCAGAACACGTCGACCGCGTCGACGTGCGGCGCGACGGCGGCGAGCATGTCGCCGGCCACGAGATCGACGTAGGCGTCTGCATCCGCGCCGTCGTCGGCCCAGCCGGGCGGCACGAGGTGCGCGCCGAGGAACGTCACCGCGTCGGCGCGTCCCGCGGCGATGCGCGCGCTGCGCAGCTCGTCGGCGATCGTGAGCCCGTAGCCGGTCTTGGTCTCGAGCGCCGTCGTGCCGCCGCGCAGCGCCTCGTCCGCGAGCCGGTCGAGATTGGCCGCCAGCGCGGTGTCGCTCGCGGCGCGGGTCGCTGCGACCGTCTGGGCGATGCCGCCCGCCGCGTACGCCTGCCCCGCCATGCGGGCCTCGAACTCCGCGGTCCGGTCGCCGGCGAACACGAGGTGGGTGTGGCTGTCGACCCAGCCGGGCAGCACGGCACGGCCGCCGACGTCGACCCGCTCGTCTGCGGCCGGCGCATCGGCGGCGCCGCCGACCCACGCGATGGCGTCGCCCTCGACGACGACGGCCGCGTCGCGCATCCGTCCGAGCTCGTCGTCGTTGGTCGTGAGCTCGCCGATGCCGGTGATGAGCGTCGAGCGTCCCCGGTCTGCCACGTCAGCGCCGCATCGGGATCGGGATGCCGCGCTCGTCGGCCGCGGTGATCGCCTCGTCGTAGCCGGCGTCGACGTGGCGGATGACGCCCATGGCGGGGTCGTTCGAGAGCACCCGCTCGAGCTTCTCGGCGGCCAGCTCGGTGCCGTCGGCGACCGTGACCTGCCCCGCGTGGATCGAGCGGCCGATGCCGACGCCGCCGCCGTGGTGGATCGAGACCCAGCTCGCGCCCGACGAGGTGTTGACGAGCGCGTTGAGCAGCGGCCAGTCGGCGATGGCGTCGGAGCCGTCGCGCATGGCCTCGGTCTCGCGGTAGGGGCTCGCGACCGAGCCGCTGTCGAGGTGGTCGCGGCCGATCACGATCGGTGCCGAGAGCGTGCCGTCGGCGACCATCTCGTTGAAGCGCAGGCCTGCGCGGTGCCGCTCGCCCGCGCCGAGCCAGCAGATGCGCGCCGGCAGCCCCTGGAACTGCACGCGCTCCTGCGCCATGCGGATCCAGCGGGCGAGGTGCGCGTCCTCGGGGAAGAGCTCGAGGATCGCCTCGTCGGTCCTGCGGATGTCCTCGGGGTCGCCCGAGAGCGCCGCCCAGCGGAACGGGCCCTTGCCCTCGCAGAACAGCGGCCGGATGTAGGCGGGCACGAACCCGGGGAACGCGAACGCGTCGTCGAAGCCGCCGAGCTGCGCCTCGGCGCGGATCGAGTTGCCGTAGTCGAACACCTCGGCGCCGGCGGCCTGGAACCCCACCATCGCCTCGACGTGGCGCGCCATCGACGCGCGGGCGAGCGTCGTGAACCCCTCGGGGTCGCGGCGGCGCTCGGCGTCCCACTCCTCGAACGCGATGCCCGACGGCAGGTACGCGAGCGGGTCGTGGGCGCTCGTCTGGTCGGTGACGATGTCGATCGGCGCGCCCATCGCGAGCAGCTGGGGCACGACGTCGGCGGCGTTCCCGAGCAGGCCGATCGAGAGCGCCCGCCCGGCGTCCCGCGCCTCGACGGCGCGCGCGAGCGCATCCGCCACGTCCGTCGCCTCGGCGTCGAGGTACCGGTGCTCGATGCGCCGCGCGATGCGGCTCGGGTCGACCTCGACGCAGATCGCGACGCCGTCGTTCATCGTGACGGCGAGCGGCTGAGCGCCGCCCATGCCGCCGAGGCCCGCGGTGAGGGTGATGGTGCCGGCAAGGCTCTCGCGGCCGAGCGCGCGCGCGACCGCCGCGAAGGTCTCGAAGGTGCCCTGCAGGATGCCCTGGGTGCCGATGTAGATCCAGCTGCCGGCGGTCATCTGGCCGTACATCGTGAGGCCCGCCGCCTCGAGCCGGCGGAACTCGGGCCACGTCGCCCAGTCGCCGACGAGGTTGGAGTTGGCGATGAGCACGCGCGGCGCCCACGCGTGGGTGCGCATGACGCCGACGGGGCGGCCCGACTGCACGAGCAGCGTCTCGTCGTCGTCGAGCCGCTCGAGCTCGCGCACGATCGCGTCGAACGACGCCCAGTCGCGCGCCGCCTTGCCGGTGCCGCCGTAGACGACGAGCTCGTCGGGGTGCTCGGCCACCTCGGGGTCGAGGTTGTTCTGCAGCATGCGCAGGGCGGCCTCCTGCTGCCAGCCCTTCGTGTGCAGCTCGCTGCCGCGGTGTGCGCGGACCTCGCGTGCGCCTTCCATCATCGGTCTCCCTCGTGTGCGGATGCGGTCTCGAACGGGGCGTCGGTGCTCCAGGACTCCACGCGGTCGAGCAGGCGGGCGGCGATGAGCGCGCCGCCGCCGACCGTGAAGGCGACGGACGCCTCGATGTCGCGGGCGAGGAACCGGTCGGGGCCGATGCCGGGCACGAGGCGGCGCAGGTGCTCGATCACCCGGCCCGTGCGCGGGCCGGCCGGGGCGTCGCGCAGCTCGATGCCGCGCGCCGCCGTCATCAGCTCGATCGCGAGCACGCGGCCGAGGCCGTCGATCGCGCGGCGAAGCTTGCGGGCCGCGCCCCAGCCCATCGAGACGTGGTCCTCCTGCATCGCGCTGGAGGGGATCGAGTCGACGGATGCGGGCACCGCGAGCCGCTTGAGCTCCGAGACGATGCCGGCCTGCGTGTACTGGGCGATCATGAGGCCCGAGTCGACGCCCGGGTCGTGAGCGAGGAACGGCGGCAGCCCGAAGGAGCGCGCGGGGTCGAGGAAGCGGTCGCTGCGGCGCTCGCTCATCGAGGCGACGTCGGCGATCGCGATGGCGAGGAAGTCGAGCACGGCGGCGATCGGCGCGCCGTGGAAGTTGCCGTTCGAGACGACCCGGCCATCGGGCAGGACGACCGGGTTGTCGATCGCGCTCGCGAGCTCGATCTCGGCCACCCGCGCAGCGTGCGCGGCGGTGTCTCGCGCCGTGCCGTGCACCTGCGGGGCGCAGCGCAGCGAATAGGCATCCTGGACGCGTGTGTCCTCTGGCACCTTGTGGCTCGCGACGATGGGGCTGTCGGCGAGCAGGGCGGCGATCTGCGCGGCGCTCGTGGCCTGGCCCGGGTGCGGGCGCAGCGCCATGAGGTCGGCGGCGAACGGCGCGTCGGTGCCGAGCAGCCCCTCCACGCTCATCGCCGCGGTGAGGTCGGCGGTGTCGAGCAGCTTGTCGAGGTCGGCGAGCGCGAGGCACAGCATCGCGAGCATGCCGTCGGTGCCGTTGACGAGCGCGAGCCCCTCCTTCTCGGCGAGCACGACGGGGGTGAGGCCAGCGCGCTCGAGCGCCGTGGCGGCATCCACCATCTCCCCGTCGAGCTCGCCGCTGGCGCCCACCACGACCGTGCCCTCCCCCATGGCCGCGAGCGCGACGTGCGAGAGCGGCGCGAGGTCGCCCGAGCATCCGAGCGAGCCGTACTCGCCGACGACCGGCGTGATGCCGGCGTTGAGCATGGCCGCGTAGAGCTCGGCCGTGGCGCGGCGGATGCCCGTGCGGCCGGTCGCGAGCGTCTGCAGCCGCAGCAGCATGAGGCCGCGCACCACCTCGCGCTCGACCGCCTCGCCGCTCGACGCGGCGTGCGAGCGGATGAGCGACTGCTGCAGCCGTGTGCGGTCGCCCGGCGCGATCGACGTGTTCGCGAGCGCGCCGAAGCCGGTGGAGATCCCGTAGTGGGGCCGAGTGTCGGCGGCGAGGCCGTCGATGATCGCGCGGGCCGCGTCGATGCGCTCGAGCGCTCCCGCGCTGAGCTCGACGGGCGCGTCGAAGCGGGCGACCTGCACGACCTCGTGCCGGGTGAGGGGGACGTCTCCGATGACCACTGCCATGGCCCCATTCCACCGCCGCACAGGGCCGACCGCACCGGCTCGGTGCGCAATCGCGTCTGAGATGTAAGACTCATGGGACGGCGGAGGGAGCAGCATGGGGATGCCGCGGATGCCGGCGGCTCGCAGCGCGCTGCGGGTGCTGTCGCTGCTCGCGGAGCAAGCGGGACCGGTGCGCGCGGCGACGATCGCGCGCGAGCTCGACCTGCCGCGCTCGAGCGCCTACCAGCTGCTGCAGGTGATGCGCGACGAGGGCTTCCTCGTGCACTACCCCGAGCTGGGCGCGTGGGGCCCGAGCGCCCGGGTGCAGCAGATCGGCTCCCGCGTCGCCGCCGCCACTCGTCTTGAGCGGCTCGCGCAGCCGATCCTCGACCGGCTCGTCGCGGGCGCGACCGTGCCGGCCACGAGCCACCTCGCCGTGCTCGCCGGCAGCGACGTCGCCTACGCGGGCCGCGGCGAGGGCAAGCGCTCACCCATGACCGTCTCGCGCGTCGGCGTGCGGCTGCCCGCGGTGCGCACGGCGACGGGCCGCGCGATGCTCGCGGCGCTCGGCGACGACCAGGTGCGTGCGCTGCTGCCGCGCGACCGCGACCTCGCGGGCGAGCGGCCGGCGACGCGCGCCGCGCTCACGTCGCTGCTCGCCGCGGTGCGGCGGCGCGGCTGGGCCACCGAGGACGGCGAGGTCGACGCGGCCTACGGCTCGGTCGCCGCGGCCGCGCGCGACGCGGCCGACTATCCCGCGGCGTCGGTCGGGCTCACGTTCCGCCTCGTCGACGTCGACGACGACGCGTGGGCGGCGCTGGGCGCCGCGTGCGCGGCCGCCGCCGCCGAGCTCACGCGGAGGCTCGGCGGCAGCTCGGCCGAGGCTCAGCGGGGCACGCCGCCGTCGTAGGGGTCGTCGAGGCCGCTCGGGTCGGCGCCGCCGGAGGGCGGCCGCAGCACGCCGGGGCCCTGCGGCGCATCCGGCCCGGTCGGCGCGCCCGGCACGGCCGGCGCACCGGGGGCTCCCGGCGCATCCGGCAGCACGGGCACGTCGGGCGAGTCGGGCCCCGTCGGCGGCTCGGGTGCGCCGGGGCCCGGCTCGAGCGGCTCGTCCGGCACGTCCGGAGCGCCGGCGCGCTCCTGCTCCAGCTCGGCGATGCGCGCCTTGTGCTCGTCGATCCGGTCGAGCCCCTCCTGCACGCTCCGCGTGTAGCGCTCGCCCGTCGCCTCGGCGACGAAGTCGGCGTCGCCATCGTACTCCTTGTCGGGGTCCGGCACGCCCGGCTCGCCACTGATGGGCTCGCGCGGCTCGGTGCCGGCGTGGTCGTCGCCGTCCAGCGGGCCGGCCGCGTCACCGCCGGGCAGCGGGGCGTCGCCCGTCTCGCCGTGCCCGGTGGGCGTGGCTCCCCGGGGTGCCGCGGAGCTCGTCGCTCCGGTCTCGGCCGCCGTGCGCAGCGGCTTCTCGTCGTCGAGCGGCTGATCGCCGCCGTCGCGGATCGGGCTGTCTGCCATGGTTCGCACCTTCGCTCTCCGAGCCGGCGCCCGGTGCACCGGCTGCGTCCCACCCAACCGGATCCACCCCGGAGCGTGCTGGGAGCTCAGCGCGAGAGCAGCCACCAGACGCCGGCGACCGCCTGCGCGATCGCGATCACGATCGCGATCGCGACGAGCGTGAGGTGCACGGTGAGGAAGCGCGTCGCTCGGCCGTCCGCGTCCCGTGCACGGGGGTCCGCGGCGACGCGTCGGAGGAACGCCGGCCACACGATGACGCTGAAGGCGGCGCCGATCAGCAGCAGGACCGCGCCGGCGGTGCCGACGGGGTCAGGCACGGGCGAGGGCCTCGGCGAGGGAGGGTGCTGCGAGGTCCTTCTCGCTGATGCGCGAGCGGTCGTCGACATCGACCGGCAGCGGCCACTGGATGCCGAGCGCCGGGTCGAGCGGGCTGATCGCCACGCCCGTCATGCCCGGCACCCACTCCTCCGTGAAGCAGTAGACGTACTGCGTCGGGGTCTCACCCGTCGACTGGAAGCCGTTGCACACGCCCTCGGGCACGAGGATCTGCACGCCGGGCTCGAGCGCGGTCTGGAAGACGGCGCCGCGCGTCGGGGAATCGGCACGCGCATCCACCCACGCGCCCCACGCCGTGCCGTGCGCGATCGCGATGAGCTTCACCATCGACTCGCCGTGCATCCCCCGGATCGCGCCGGGGTTCGTCTCGGTGACGTTCACCTGCCGGAAGGCGGGCAGCGGGATGCCCGCCTCAGCGAACGCGGAGGCACGGAAGAACTCCCGCACGGTCCCGCGATCCTCGACCACCTGCTTCATGCGGATGAGGGCGAGGCCCTCGATGGTCGTCTGCTGCGTCTCGAACTCGATGATCTCCGCCACGCCTCCAGGCTATGGCAGCGGCGAGCGGATGCCCGGCGGCGCCGTCAGGCGAGGCGCGTCTCGATCGGGGTCGGGTTCGAGAACAGGTCGTGCACCGGGCAGTGCGCGTCGACGATCGCACGCAGCTCGTCGTAGCGCTCGCGCGCCTCCGGGCCGTCGATGTCGACGATCACCCGGATCCCCGCGAATCCGGGACGCACGTCGTCGGCGCCGAAGAGGCCGCGTACGTCGAGGTCGCCCTCGGCCCGCAGCGAGAGGCGATCGATCGCGATGCCGAGCCGCTTGGCGTACAGCCGGTAGACGACCGTCTGGCAGCCGAGCAGGGCGGCGAGCGCGAACTCGACGGGGCTCGCGCCGGCGTCGTCACCGGCGAGGCCGGCGGGCTCGTCGACGACGAGCTCGTGGCGGCCCACGCGCACGACCGTCGCGACGGCGCCCTCCGCAGTGCCGTCGGCCCCGACCACGAGGCGGGCGTTCGCCACGTCGGCGGCGAGTCGGTCGCCCCAGGCTCGCTCGGCGCCGTCGAGGCGGGCGTCGCGCGCGGCTGCGGTGATGTCGAGGACGGATGCGGTGGTCGTGCTCATGGGATCTCCTCAGGTCGGGAGTCCCCACGCTCCCAGCGCCGACGGGTGCCCGCGAAGCCCGGGCGTCACGGTGCGTCGCGTGGCGACGCGAACCGTCACACGCTTGCGCGACAGGGCGCGTTGCGGCATGAGCGGCCGCTGCTCCCCTCAGCGGTCGTCGCGCCGCCCGTCCCCGCGCACGGGGTCGTCGCCGCGGCTCCAGGCGATGCGGATGAGGCGCCGCAGCACCTGCTCGTCGACCTGCTCGAGGCGCTTCACGTACACGCAGCCCGCACCCTCGCTGTAGCCGCCGAGATCGGGCAGCAGCGCGGCACCCTCCGGCTGATCCTTGAGCCCGTAGAGCGAGATCGCGCCCTTCCTGGGTGAGAAGGCCACCTTGGGCCAGTCCCCCTCGGTCGTCGACGTGCGCGACGCTGAGACGTAGTGGTACGAGCCGTAGCCCACCATCGACGACCCCCACATGACCGGCTCCATGCCCGTCTCCTCGCGCATGATGGTCGCGAGCCGGTGCCCCTCCTCGACCCGTCGGGGCGGCTGCGCGGCGTCGAGGAACGCCTCCACGCTCGCGTCGGTCGGCTTCGTCTTCGGCTCTGCCACGGCTCCATCCTGCGCTCCATCCGGGCGCACGTCCAGCCGGTCGGTCAGCCGGACACCGCGGTGAGCCGTTCGCGCACCGCCAGCGCGAGTTCACCCGGCCACCACGCCTGCCCGCCGGCGAGCCGCTCGGCGAGCCGCGCGAGCTCGAGCGCCGCCGTCGCGTCGCTCCGGACGAGGATCGGCTCGAGCGCGGCCGCGACGGCGGGATGCGTGCTCTCGACGCGGCGCCAGAGGTCGTGCGGGTCGCCGACCGCGCGCTCGGGAGGCGCGAGCAGCGCCGTGATGGCCAGCAGCGATCCGGCCGCGTCGACGAGGTGGCGGCGGGCGACCAGCCGCTCGCCGCGCGCGGCGCGCCCTCCCCCGACCAGCAGAGCCCGGTGCAGCGCGGTCGCGAGCCTGCGCGGGTCGCGCGGCGGTGGCGAGAGCGTCGGTCGGATGCGCTCGGCGAGGTCGCCGACGCGGTCGACGACCACGCGGTGCGCACCGGTGCGGCTCGAGGCGAGCTCGTCGAGCGTGAACACGGCGTACTCCAGCAGGTGCCCGTCGTCGTAGACGACCCACGCGCCGTGCTCGGTGTCGCGCTCGTGCAGCGCGATGGCCGCGGCACGCCTCGGGAGCCACGCCGTGCTCGAGCGCAGCCGCTCCGTGGCCCCGGGCTCGGCGATGACGGAGAAGTCGTGGTCGCTCCAGCCGTCGGGCGGATGGCTCGTGCCCGCGGTGCTGCCCTGCAGCACGAGGCCGAGCACGCCATCGGCCGTCGACGCCCATGCCGAGAGCCGGTCGGTGAACTCGTCGAACGCGTCGCGCTGCACGCCGTGACGATAGCGCGCGCATGACGAAGGGGGCCCGGCCGAAGCCGGACCCCCTCCGAGAGCAGTCAGATGACTACTTGATGATCTTCGTGACCGTGCCGGCGCCGACGGTGCGGCCACCCTCGCGGATGGCGAAGCCGAGGCCCTCCTCCATGGCGATCGGCTGGATCAGCTCGACCGTCATGTCGGTGGTGTCGCCGGGCATGACCATCTCGGTGCCCTCGGGCAGCGAGATGACGCCGGTGACGTCGGTGGTGCGGAAGTAGAACTGCGGGCGGTAGTTCGTGAAGAACGGGTTGTGACGGCCACCCTCGTCCTTGGCGAGGATGTACGCCGTGCCCTCGAAGTTCGTGTGCGGCGTGACCGAGCCCGGCTTCACGACGACCTGGCCGCGCTCGACGTCCTCGCGCTTGGTGCCGCGGAGGAGCAGACCGCAGTTCTCGCCGGCCCAAGCCTCGTCGAGCTGCTTGTGGAACATCTCGATGCCCGTGACCGTGGTCTTCTGCGTCGGGCGGATGCCGACGATCTCGACCTCGGAGTTGATCGCGAGCGTGCCGCGCTCGGCGCGACCCGTCACGACCGTGCCACGGCCGGTGATGGTGAAGACGTCCTCGATCGGCATGAGGAAGGGCTTGTCGCGGTCGCGGACCGGGTCCGGGATGTTGTCGTCAGCGGCCTGCATGAGCTCGACGATCGCGTCGACCCACTTCTCCTCGCCCTCGAGCGCCTTGAGCGCCGAGACGCGCACGACGGGAGCGTTGTCGCCGTCGAAGTCCTGGCTCGAGAGCAGCTCGCGGACCTCGAGCTCGACGAGCTCCAGGATCTCCTCGTCGTCGACCATGTCCGACTTGTTGAGCGCGACCATCAGGTACGGCACGCCGACCTGCTTGGCGAGCAGCACGTGCTCGCGCGTCTGCGCCATCGGACCGTCGGTGGCGGCGACCACGAGGATCGCGCCGTCCATCTGCGCAGCACCCGTGATCATGTTCTTGATGTAGTCAGCGTGACCAGGAGCGTCGACGTGCGCGTAGTGGCGCTTCGGCGTCTCGTACTCGATGTGCGAGATGTTGATCGTGATGCCGCGCTGGCGCTCCTCGGGAGCGGAGTCGATCGACGCGAAGTCGCGCTGCACGTTGGTGGCCGACGGGTACTTGTCTGCCAGGACCTTCGAGATCGCAGCCGACAGCGTCGTCTTGCCGTGGTCGACGTGACCGATCGTTCCGATGTTGACGTGCGGCTTGGTCCGCTCGAACTTGGCCTTAGCCACTGTGTCCTCCTAGGACTGTTCTCATGAGTGCACCGCCGCGTCGCGGCAGAGCGTTCGGGTGGTGGTGATTCATCGTACTTCGGCCGTGGGTTCAGGCGAAACCGAGGCCATGGGCGGTGCCCAGGGGCGGCCTCTCGACCGCCCCACGGGTCACTCGCCCTTGCTCTTCTGGACGATCTCGTCCGAGACGGCGCGGGGCACCTCGGCGTAGGTCGAGAACTCCATCGAGTAGACGGCACGGCCGGACGTCTTCGACCGCAGGTCGCCGACGTAGCCGAACATCTCCGACAGCGGCACGAGGGCCTTGACGACCTTCACTCCCTGGGCATCCTCCATCGACTGGATCTGCCCGCGACGCGAGTTCAGGTCGCCGATGACGTCGCCCATGTACTCCTCGGGCGTGCGCACCTCGACCGCCATGAGCGGCTCGAGCAGCACGGGCTGCGCCTTGCGGGCAGCCTCCTTGTACGCCATCGAGCCGGCGATCTTGAACGCCATCTCCGAGGAGTCGACGTCGTGCGCGGCGCCGTCGAGCAGCGTCGCCTTGACGCCGACCGTCGGGAAGCCCGCCAGCACGCCGACCTGCATGGCGTCCTGCATGCCCGCGTCGACCGAGGGGATGTACTCGCGAGGGATGCGACCACCGGAGACGGCGTTCACGAACTCGTAGCTCTCCTCGCCCGACAGGTCCATCGGCTCGAGCTTGATCTGCACCTTGGCGAACTGGCCGGAGCCACCGGTCTGCTTCTTGTGCGTGTAGTCGTACTTCTCGACCGTGCCCTTGATGGTCTCGCGGTACGCGACCTGGGGCTTGCCGACGTTCGCCTCGACCTTGAACTCGCGCTTCATGCGGTCGACGAGGATGTCGAGGTGCAGCTCGCCCATGCCCTTGATGACCGTCTGACCGGTCTCCGGGTTGTTCTCGGTCCGGAAGGTCGGGTCCTCCTCCGCCAGCTTCTGGATGGCGAGGGAGAGCTTCTCCTGGTCGGCCTTCGTCTTCGGCTCGATCGCGACCTCGATGACGGGCTCGGGGAACGTCATCGACTCGAGGACGACCTGGTTGGCCGGGTCGCTCAGCGTGTCACCGGTCGTCGTGTCCTTGAGGCCGATCACCGCGTAGATGTGGCCCGCGGTCATCGACTCGACCGGGTTCTCCTTGTTGGCGTGCATCTGGAAGATCTTCCCGATGCGCTCCTTCTTGCCCTTGGTCGAGTTGGCGACCGCGGCACCCGACTCGACGTGGCCCGAGTAGACGCGCACGTAGGTCAGGCGGCCGAAGAACGGGTGCACGGCGACCTTGAACGCGAGGGCCGCGAAGGGCTCGTCGCGGTCGGCGTGCCGCTCGATGACGACCTCCTCGTCGCGGATGTCGTGGCCGGGGATGGCCGGGACGTCCAGCGGCGTCGGGAGGTAGTCGACGACCGCGTCGAGCATGGGCTGCACGCCGCGGTTCTTGAAGGCCGACCCGCACAGCACGGGGTAGATCTCCGAGTTGACGGTCATCTTGCGGATGGCTGCCTTGATCTCGGCGACCGTCAGCTCCTCGCCCTCGAAGTACTTCTCCATGAGGGCGTCGTCCGTCTCGGCGACGGTCTCGAGCAGTGCCTTGCGGTACTCGTCGGCCTTCTCCTGAAGCTCGGCCGGGATCTCCTCGATGGCGTACTCGGCGCCCATCTTCACGTCACCCTTGGAGTCGCCTCGCCAGGTCTTCGCGTTCATCTCGACCAGGTCGACGATGCCCTCGAAGGCGCTCTCGGAGCCGATCGGCAGCTGGATGACCAGCGGACGGGCGCCGAGGCGGTTGATGATCGTGTCGACCGTGAAGTAGAAGTCGGCACCCATCTTGTCCATCTTGTTGACGAAGCAGATGCGGGGCACGTCGTACTTGTCGGCCTGGCGCCAGACGGTCTCGGACTGGGGCTCGACGCCCTCCTTGCCGTCGAAGACGGCGACCGCGCCGTCGAGCACGCGGAGCGAGCGCTCGACCTCGACCGTGAAGTCGACGTGGCCGGGGGTGTCGATGATGTTGATCTGGTTGTTGTCCCAGAAGCAGGTCACGGCGGCAGACGTGATCGTGATGCCGCGCTCCTGCTCCTGCTCCATCCAGTCGGTGGTCGAGGCGCCGTCGTGGGTCTCGCCGATCTTGTGGTTGACGCCCGTGTAGAACAGGATGCGCTCGGTCGTCGTGGTCTTGCCGGCATCGATGTGGGCCATGATGCCGATGTTGCGGACCTTGTTCAGGTCGGTGAGCACGTCCTGTGCCACAGGGTTCCTCCGATGAGTGGATGGAGCGGGGGTCTGAGTGTCGCGGGGTGGGGGTCCCGGCCGGAGCCGGGACCCTCACCTGCTGGCTGCTACCAGCGGTAGTGCGCGAAGGCCTTGTTCGACTCGGCCATCTTGTGCGTGTCCTCGCGACGCTTCACCGCGGCGCCGAGGCCGTTCGATGCGTCGAGGATCTCGTTCATGAGGCGCTCGGTCATGGTCTTCTCGCGACGCGCCTTGGCGTACGAGACGAGCCAGCGCAGCGCGAGCGTGTTCGCACGGTGCGGCTTGACCTCGACGGGGACCTGGTAGGTCGAGCCGCCGACGCGGCGCGACTTCACCTCGAGGGTCGGACGGATGTTGTCGAGACCCTTCTTGAGCACGGCGACCGCGTCCTGACCGGACTTGGTGCCGACGCCGGCGAGCGCGCCGTAGACGATGCGCTCGGCGAGGCCCTTCTTGCCGTCGAGGAGGATCTTGTTGACGAGCTGCGAGACGATCGGTGCGCCGTAGACGGGGTCAGCAACCACCGGGCGCTTGGGAGCGGGACCCTTGCGAGGCATTACTTCTTCTCCATCTTCGCGCCGTAGCGGCTGCGAGCCTGCTTGCGGTTCTTCACGGCCTGGGTGTCGAGCGCGCCGCGCACGATCTTGTAGCGCACACCGGGGAGGTCCTTCACACGACCGCCGCGCACGAGCACCATCGAGTGCTCCTGGAGGTTGTGGCCCTCACCGGGGATGTAGGCGGTGACCTCGGTGCCGTTCGAGAGCTTCACGCGGGCGACCTTGCGGAGCGCCGAGTTCGGCTTCTTCGGGGTGGTGGTGTACACGCGGGTGCAGACGCCGCGCTGCTGGGGGTTCGCCTTCAGAGCGGGCGCCTTGGTCTTGGTGACCTTCGGCGACCGACCCTTGCGGACCAGCTGCTGGATAGTGGGCACGTTGCTTCTTCCTGCTGCACGGTGACAGCGATTCGATGTGGTTCGCCGGTCGAGCCGGCTCCATCGGTGATCCACCGCGCGCTCTCGCGCACTCCTCGCGGGTGGTGGATATGCCGTGGGGGATCGCGGACTTCGAGTCCGCGGCCCAAGTGCTGCCCGCCCGAGCCCCGCGCATGACGCAGGGCGCGCGTGTGCGCACACCCGATCAAGGATAGGGCCACCGCGCCTGCACGGTCAAGCGCCGGCGCTGCGCGCGGTCACCGACCGCGGATGCGTTCGAGCGGCGGCCGCCTCGAGTGGCGGCTCGTGCTCGCGCTCACTCCCCCGACGGCCGCTCCCGGTCGACCTGCCACCACTCGCCGAGCGGCGCCGCGGCGGCGCGCTGCGCGAGCTCGTCGTCGATGAGTCCCCGATCCAGCAGCGCCGCGAGGATCTCGCGGCGCTCGGCGAGCAGGGCGTGCTGCTGCTCGCTCGGCAGGGTGCGCAGCTGCTCGGCGACCTGGCGGCGCCGCACGTCGGCGGCCGTCTCGCGTCGCGACATCGTGAGGCGCGCGACGAGCGCCATGAGCCCGAGCGCTCCGGTCAGCAGGATCGGCAGCAGGAAGGCGGTGGGATCGGGGGTCCGGGCGAGGTGCCACAGCGCGGCGACCGCAGCCGCGGCCACCGCGAGCGCGGCGGCCGCGACGGCCCAGCCGCTGCGGGCGCGACCCAGTCGCCACCAGGAGAACAGGCTCCACGCCTGCCCGGCCGCGGCGATCCAGAAGCACGCGAGGACGATGAGCCGCTCCTGGTCGGGCGCGAGCCGGCCGGTGCCGGAGAAGACGTCGGCTCCCGAGCCTCCGAGCGGCGCGAGCACCCCGCCGAGCGGCGCGACGAGCGCGAGCCCCGTGGCGAGGGTCAGGAGCGCGGTGCCAGCACCGCCGATCCGCACACCGGGCGCCTCGACGGCCTGCGCCATCTCGAGCGAACCGAGCCGGAGCCCGTCCGAGAAGTCGTCCTCGCGGGCCTGCCGGACCGCGGCGCTCGCTCGCTCGGCGCTCATGCTTCCTCCCTCGTCCATCGCAGCGTCGATGCGCTGAGATCGAACATCGTGTGCAGCAGCTCGATGCGCTCGTCGTCGCGCGCCATCGACTCGGGCCTGCCGTAGGTGGCCAGCAGCTCGAGCGCGCGCTGTCGGCGCGTGCCGGGCACGGGCGTGATGTAGTGCGTCGTCGAGATGACCGCGGAGACGCCGTCGAGGTCGCGGGTCGACTCGGTCTCGAACCGCAGCGTGCGCAGGTCGTCGAGGAGCGGCTTCGCATCGAAGCGCCGGATCGCCTGCTGCACGTACTCGTCGAGGGGCGCGTCGGGCGTGCCCGTGCGCAAGCACGCCGTGATCGATGTCGCGGCACCCGTCTGGCCGGTCCCGTCGGGGTCGAGCGGAAGGAACACGGCGACGGCGCCGTGCTCACGCATCGAGCCCATGCTCTCGCGCAGCAGCGCGCGCAGGCCCGCCATCAGGTCGGGCCGCCCCGTGCGCATCATCCGCTCGCGGACGCGACGCTCGAGGTCGGCCTGGCCCTCCTCGTCGGCGGAGATCCGCCCCCAGCCCTCGGGCAGCGTGAGCTCGAAGCGCGGCAGGGGCATCGCGCCGAGGGCCTCTCGCAGCGAGACGCGCTCAGTGACCCCGCCGGGCGCCGCGGGCGCCGCGCCCGTGTCGACGGCCATCAGCGGGCCCCCGCGTCGTCGCCGGCGAGGCCCTCAGCGCGGAGCCGGAGCGCCGACCACTCGCCGTCGGGGTCGGCGAGCGCGTGCGCCGACGGGACGGCGCGGAACGGCCGGCCGTCGGGCAGCGTCGCCTCGAGCCCCACGACGAGACCGTGGAGTCCGGGCAGGATGCGCTGGAGGAAGAAGAGCGGCAGCGTGTCGACCTGCACGAGCAGCGCGTGCGTGCCGTCGTCGAAGAGCACGCCCCAGTCGACGAGCCTGACGCCCTCGCCGTCCTCGGCGGCCTCGGTGCTCCGCCGCACGAGCATGAGCCCCGGGCCCGCCGCCGCGCCGTCGTACGGGACGAGGCTGAAGCCGAGCTGCTGGAGGTCGGGCACCGTCGCGGCGTCGAGCATCGAGATCTGCACGCGCGCGCGGGCAGGGACCGCGAACGGCCACACCTCGAAGACGACGTGCGCGTCAGGGCGGTCGCCGATCGTCTCGGCGAGCATCGTCGACACCATGAGCTCGGCGCGGTCGTCCCACGCCTCGCCCCACGCCTCGCGGAGCTCGCCGACGACCTCGGCGACCCACGCCTCGCGCTGCGCCTGCGGCAGTTCCGGGATCCGGAGCCAGCCATCCTCGGTCGTCGTCGCGGCGATACCGCCCGTGGTCGATGCCGTCACGCCGGCGACCCTAGCAGCGGCCATCGATCAGAAGATGAAGCGGACGATGGGGTCGCTCTTGCGCCAGCTCGAGTCGTTCTGGCCCGTGACGCCGTTCGAGATGGTCGTCGCCCAGTCCTGCACCTTGAAGACGTGGTTCGCGACGGTGAAGGAGCCCTCGTACATCGTGCCGCCGAAGCGGATGATGCGCTCCCCGAAGCGGTCGGCCAGGCCGGGGTTCGTCGCGGCGCGCCACGCGGAGATGTCCATGTTGTCCTTCCACAGCGTCTTCCAGCCGGGCCCGTTCTTGCCGGTGAGGAGCCCCGTGACGCCGTCGACGACGTTGCGCGACGCTCCCTTGCCCCAGCCCTCTGTCGGGAAGCTCTTGAGCGCCGTCCAGCCGTCGGCGTACGTCTGCGGCCGGAAGTTCTTGCCGAGCTCCTTGACGAACTTCATCTTCTCGCCGGCCTGGAACAGCTTGCCGACCTTGCCGACCGGCACGAGGTCGACCACCGCCCACGCGACATCGCCCCACGTTCGATCCCCCTCGAAGGCGAGGATGAGCGTGCCGATGAGCGCGGCCACGGCGATCGCCGCGGCGATCGCCGCGAGGATCGGGCCGCCGATGATGAGAGCCAGGATGCCCACCACGAGGCCGGCCCACTTGAGCACCTCGAGGAAGATGTCGAGGCCCTGCTTGAACTTCTCCCAGCGCGAGTCCTTCAGGTCGTCGCTGAAGCCGTCGTCGATCGTGTCGACCGCCTGGTCCCACGCCGACTCCCACGTGTCGTAGGCGGCGTCGTACGAGTCGGCGGCGTCGATCCAGTCGTTCCACGCCTGCTCCTTGGCCGCGTCCTCGGCCTCGTGCTGCTCGGCCTCGGGCGAGCCGGCCTCCGGCTCACCGATGCCGAGGAAGTACGAGCGGCCGTTGCGGTCGCCCGGGAGGCCGACGTAGGTCGTCCAGGCGTCGTGGGCAGACTGGTGCCGGGTGTTGATCTGCGTGCTGATGGTGTCGCGCACCTCGGCGCCGTACCCCTTGAGCGCCATGCCGATCGGCTTGTAGAGCTCGCCGGCGAGCGCGAGCTGCACGTGGGCGTCGCCGACCTTGCTGCGCAGCTCGTCGACCGCCTGGCCCTGCTGCCCGTCGCTGCCGTTGGCGAGGCTCTCCATGATCCCCGCGGCGGTGTCCATGTACTGGCCGAGGTACCAGATGTCCCAGCCGAGCGAGACGATCTCGCCCCCGTCCTGCTGGAACTCCAGGATCTGTCGGGTCCTCGGCGTGTACGGCCAGGTGCTCATGCCCTCGTCCTTCGGCGTGCGTCGGTGGTGGTCTTGGTGGTCAGGCTGCCGGCGGCTGGGCGCCGGACTCGAACTTCGTCGCGGCGTCCGCGTCGAACTCCTGGAAGGCGTCGTGGAGCGCCTGCGCGTGATCGCGGATGCCGATGAGCGACTCCGTGAGCTTGCCGCGCTTGTAGCTCCAGCGCGACTCGGCCTCGCTCGCCTTGTCGGTGAGCTCCGAGCGCCCGAACGGATAGCCGACGGCGTCGCGGATCTGGCTCGAGCGGTCGCTCGCGCTCTCGAACTCGGTGATGATGCTGCCCAGGCGTTCGAGGAGCCGTTCGAGCTCGCTGTACTTGATGAGCACATCGTTCATCGGGATCTCCTCGGTGCGGTTCTCGGCATGACTGCCGTTCCTGCAAATCTAGGTGGGACTCTGCGCGGGGGCGATGGGGAGACCTCCCCATGACGGCGCGGCCCGGATGTGCGAGGAGGGGGCCGCAGCCGCGGCCCCCTCCTCGCCGACACTGGGCTCAGCCGCCGGCGAGCGCCGTGTCGGTGTCCTTGATGGCCTGCGCCATGTCGCGCAGCGCCTGCGCCATGTCCTCGACGCCCTGCGCCGCCTCCTTGAGGCCGTCCGTCAGATCCTGGTAGCCGTCGCGGTACTTGCCCGACGCCTTCTCGGTCTTGAACCCATCCTCGACCAGCGTGTCGACGTAGCCCTGGAGCCTGTTGAGCAGGTCGTCGATGTCCGTCTTGCCGGTGTCGAGGTTGGAGGCCGTGGTCTCCATCTCGTCATACGTTGCGCCGAAGTCACTCATCGGTGATCGCCTTTCTCAGGTGGAGTCGTGGCCCCAGTCCGGACCACCTGCGTCAAACCTAGGAACGGCCTGCTGGGAGAGCAATGGGGAGACCTACCCATGCACGGGCGACGCCACGTGGGCGGCTTCCGGCACGAACGGCATCTGCATCGCGACGGCGCGGCCGTGCTGCACGAAGATGCCGCGGCCGACGGGGAACTCCGAGCGCTTCACGCGCGGGAACGGCACCTTGAAGATGCTGTCGCCGTCATAGGCGTCGGGCTGCAGCGCGATGCCCTGCCTGCCTGCCTTCCACTCGCCGAGGGCGCCGCTGCTGCTCCCGGCGCGCGAGATGTCCGCCTCGCCGAAGAGCACGTGGTCGCTGTTGTTGACCGCCGCCATCAGGGCGCGCACCGCGCGCTCCGAGGGACCGTCGTTCAGCTGCGCCACGTCCTCGACGACGATGGCGATCCTGCCGGGCACGGACTCGTCGACGACGAGCTCCGCGAGCTCCTTCGCGAGCGCGTCGACCTCGTCGGGCCGCACCGCGCTCCGGATCCATGGCCGGAAGTCCGTCAGCTGCGCGCGCCGTCCACCGAGGTGGAAGAGCTTCACGTCCGGATCGAAGCGCTCCATGGCTCGCACGAGCGATCGCAGCGCGCTCGAGCGGCCGGACTGCGGCGGCCCCACCACCGTGAAGGTGCCGAGCGGCTCGAAGGGCCGGGGGCCGAGCGTGTCCTCGGCGACGCCGAACACCGGCATGCCGTCGACGGATTCGGGCATCTCGGACTGCGCGACGAGCGTCGGCAGCGCGCCGATCTCCTCGACGTCGGGGGCGCCGCGCTCGCGGAGGCCCCGGCCGAGCTCGTCGAGCAGGGCGGCCTGCTCTGCGACGTTCGCGGTGCCGCCGATGATGGCGAGCTGCGTCTCGGCACCGTCGAAGATCGCCCGGCCCGCGGGCGAGGTGTCGTCGAGCACGTCGCGGTCGACGCCCAGGTACATGTAGCCGTTGGGGTCGGCGAGCCGCAGCACGACGCGGCGCGAGATGTTCGCCGTGACGTTGCTCGAGAGCGAGCCGGGCCGGTCCGCGGCGATGACCGCGTGGACGCCGAGGTTGCGGCCCTCGCCGATGATGCGCATGAACATCCGGTAGTACGGCGAGCGTGCGGACTGGATCTCCCAGTCCTTGCGGAACTCGGGGAAGTTGTCGACGAGCACGAAGATGCGGGTCGCGTCCGGCTCGGCGATCGTGCGGAACTCACCGAGGCTCGAGGCGTCCGCCGCGGCGAACGCGCGAGCCCTGCGGTCGAGCTCGCGGTCGATCGAGCGCAGGAGTCGCTGGACGCGCTCGACGTCGTCGCCCTCGATGACCGAGCCGACGTGCGGCAGGCGCTCGATGGAGCGCAGCGACCCGGAGCCGAAGTCGAGGCCGTAGACCTCGGCTCTGCCGAGCTCCGGCCGCATCCCCGCGACCGTCCCTACCGTCTTCAGCAGCGCCGACTTGCCGGAGCCGGACGCGCCGAAGACGAGCATGGAGCCGTCCTTGTCCGGCTCGAAGTAGGCGGGCAGCTGCTGCTGCCGCTCGGGGAGGTCGGACAGGCCGAGCAGCACTCGGCTGTCGCCCTCGAGCGGCTGCGAGCGCAGGTCGATCGTCGTCGGCAGGTCGTCGAGCCACGGGCGCCGGGGTGCCGGGATGGCTGCCTCGCCCGCCGCCCGGATCAGCGTGCGCACGATGCGCTTCTGGTCGTTCGGACCGAGGTCCTCGGCGTGCGAGTCCGATTCCGCGACACGCTCGACCTCCCAGTCGGGGGTCGAGCCGAAGCGCAGCTCCGCGACGCGCACCTCCGCCGCGACCGACTCGTCCTGGCTCGACCAGCCTCCGGCGTAGGCCGACTGGAAGGGGACGAGGCGACCGGGGCCGGTCTTCGCGATGCCGCGGCCCGGCAGGCTCGGGTCGAACGAGGCCGCGACGGGGTCGTCGACGACGTCCTTCGAGTCCGACTCGTCGGCCATGCGCAGCGCGACGCGCAGGTTGGTGTTCGCGCGCAGGTTGTCCTTGATGACGCCCGCGGGGCGCTGCGTGGCCATGATGAGGTGGATGCCGAGCGAGCGCCCGCGCTGGGCGATGTCGACGACGCCGTCGACGAACTCCGGCACGTCCTTCGCGAGCGCCGCGAACTCGTCGATGACGAGCACGAGCGCGGGCGGCGTCTCGGGGTCCTGCCGCTTCTCGAGCTCGAGCAGGTCCTTCGCCTTCTTGCGGTTGAAGAGGTGCTCGCGATGGTGCAGCTCGGCCTTGAGGCTCGTGAGCGCGCGCCGCACGAGGTGCGGGCTGAGGTCGGTGACGAGCCCGACGCAGTGCGGCAGCTCGACGCAGTCGGCGAACGCCGATCCGCCCTTGTAGTCGACGAAGAGGAACGTCACGCGGTCCGGGCTGTGCGCCGCCGCCATGCCGAGCACCCAGGCCTGCAGGAACTCGGACTTGCCGGCTCCCGTCGTGCCGCCCACGAGGGCATGGGGGCCCTGGGTGCGCAGGTCGAGCGTCATGACGTCGCTCGGGCCCTGGCCGATCACGGCGCGCAGCGTGCCGGCGCGCTTGAGGCGCGGCAGCTTCGCGCCCGAGCGGTCGAGGATCGTGGAGTTCTGGCGCCAGCGGTCGATCACCGCCGCGGGGTCCTCCGCGACCTCGTCGCCGATGAGCGACAGCAGCGTCACCGATCCGGGGATGTCCGAGCTGTCGGTGATGACGATGCTCGAGTCGACGACCGGGGCGAGGCGCTTCGCGAACATCCGCATGTACTCGAGCGAGACGCCCTCGACCGTCACGGACTCCTTCGCCTCGCCGGCGCGCACCGAGCCCGCGCGCGCGGACTCCAGCCCGTCGGTGACGTCGACGAAGCTGCGGCACGCGGCCGGGAGCGACTCGACGGTCGGCGCGACGAAGATCGCGTGCACGCCGACGTCGGCGCCGCGCTCCAGGATCTGGGTCAGTCGCGGGCGGTCGACCGGCGCGTCATTGGTCACGATGACGACGACGGAGGTCTGGTGCTGCGACTGCGTGATGCCCGCCGCGCGCTCGACGTCGGTGCCGAAGTCCATGGGCGTCCAGCGGTCGGCCATGGGACCGCGGGGCACCGGGGGCTTCCCGCGGCGCATGACGTGCTCCTCGAGCGCGTTGAGCAGCGCGGTGCCCGCCGGTGCGGAGTCGGCCAGCGGCATCCCCGCGAAGGGGCTCGTCGCGCTCGTCGTGTGCGGGAGCCACTTGAGCCAGTCGAGCTCCTCGGTCCACTCGGGGTCGCAGAGCGCGACCGCGACGACCTCGTTGGGCGCGTGCAGCCCGAACAGCTGCACCGCGATGCCGCGCAGCGCGTCCGCGGCGACGCCCTTGACCCCCGCGACGCCGATCGAGCCGGCGGTCGAGAGCGACTCGAACACGGGCACGTCGTCGACCTCGCGCATGCGCTCGCGCAGGCGGTCGACGCGCTCCAGGTACTCCGGGAGCCCGCTGCCCTCGTCCTCGGAGGGCTCGCGGATCGTCAGCCGCGACTCGTCGCGGCAGCTGCCGAGCCGCAGCCCGAGGAAGTTCCAGTGCTCCGGCCGTCGCGTCCAGAGCATCGGCCCGAGCCGCATCGCGTGGTCGAAGACCTCGGCGACGGGCGGCGCCTCCTGGTTGCGGACGCGCACCTCGACCGGCTGCTCGCGGTAGAAGCGCTCCTCGAGCGCCTCGAACTGCTTCTCGAAGACCTGCGTCTCGACCTTCTGCCGCTGCCCCGACTGCCGACGCTGGTTGATGAAGTTGCCGAGGAACATGAGCGGCGTCATGAACGCGATCAGGATCGAGCGCACGCGCCCCGTGAGGGCGTAGAGGGCCGCGGCCATGAGGATCGGCGTCATGAGCATGGGCCAGGGGAACAGCTTGTCGCTGATCTCCTTCGGGATCCGTGGCGACTTGAGCGCCTCGCCCGGGTAGCGCGGCTCCACGCGCGGGCTGCGGTTGAACATGAGCGCGCCGCCGCGCTCGAGCACCGGGTCCTCCCCCGAGCCGTCGAATGCGCTCGCGACGTGCACGACGAAGTCGCAGTCGCCGATCGTGAAGGGCTGGCCGGGGATGACGGTGATCCGGGTCGTGTGCTGGCCGTCGACCAGGATGCCGTTCGATGAGCCGAGGTCGACGACCTCGATGTGCGCGCCCACCTCGACGCGAGCGTGCCGCTTCGAGACGAGCGGGTCGTCGAGCACGATGTCGTTCGCGGCGTCGCGGCCCAGGCGCCAGTGGCCGCGCGGCAGCGGGAACTCCTGCCCGCGGAGCGGGCCGGACACGGCCAGGAGCACGGCGACCGCCTCGACCGCGCTCCCCGCCGGGCCGCCCCGGCGGGCACCGACGCCGAGGTTGACGACCTGGGCGTGGAAGCCCGACCCGATCGGGGCCTCGGCGACGAGCGCATCGGGCTGCAGCTGCACGAGCGAGCGCTCGGTCGGCGGGGCGACGGCGAGCGAGAGGGTGTCGTCGTCGCCGAAGGCGATCGAGCGCGTCGGCTCGGCCAGCGCGATCTGCCGGGCGACGTCCTCGACCGTGGCCGTCGAGTCGGCGGTGATGACGACGTCGGTGGGCTCGGACGTGGTCCGGTGCAGGGTGAGCTTGACCTTCACGTGGCTCTCCGATCAGTCCTGGTCGTCCGCGGCGCGGAGCGCGGGGTCGTCGAGCAGCGAGAGGTCGCTGCGGGTCACGAGCTGGGAGGAGACGGCGTACTCGACGAGCCGGGCGCGTCGGTTGCTCGCGAGCTTGCCGACACCGCCGCGCAGCCCCTGCACGCCCATCCGGTCGAGCTTGTCGCAGACGTTGTCGAGCTTGCGGTTGAAGCGGCTCATGGTCCAGCCGAGCCGCTCCGCCGCGGCGCCGCTCGACGGCAGCTCGCTCACGCCGACGCCGTCGCGCCGGAGCATGGGCTCGGCGAGCGCGACGATGAGCAGCTTCTGGAGCTGCGTGAGGCCCACCGGCATGACCGTGGTCTCGCCCGAGGAGCGGCGGCGGTGCTCGGTCGACATCGCGAACGCCGCGTCGTCGGAGTGGACGCCGATCTCGTAGGTGGTGGGGCCGGCGGTGAACACGATCGAGCACTCCGAGAACACCAGCGGCAGCCGCGCGCCGGGCGACAGCCACGACTGCACGGCACCGCCGCCGCTCGAGATGGTCGCCGACAGTCGCGAGCCGACGTTCGCGAGCCACCACAGGCCGTCGACGTGGCGCAGCTCGAGGAACGCCCGGTGCAGGTACTGGTTGTCGTCGACGGTGAGGTCGCCCTCGCGGCCGATCACGAACGGGCGCTCCGGGTCGAGCGTCATCCACTCTCCCGCGAACTCGAGCTGCAGCTGCGGCGTGTCAGCCATCGACGCATCCCTTCGTGTCGTTGGAGGAGCGCCCATCGGCGCGGACGAGGCTCACGAGGATGCACGACTCGCCGTCGGCGTCGCGCTCGAGCGTGACGGTCGGCGAGGGCACCGTCGACGTGACGGGGTCGGCGTCGCTGCGCTCGTAGCGGTACTGGAAGGCGTCGCCCTCCTGCGGCTGCGGATTGGTCCACGTGAACACGACCGTCTCGCCGGTGACCTGACCCGTGACGGCGATGGGTGCCGGCGGGCGCTGCGCGGCCTGCGGCGCGGCGACGGTCTGCGTCGGGTTCGCGGACGGCTGCGGCTGGGAGCCCGCGGTGACCGCCATCCACACGATGCCGCCGCCGACGAGCGCGACCAGGGCGCTGCCGATCGCCGTCGCGAGCGCGCGCCGGCGCGAGGGCCGCGGCTGCGGCTCGGGCGCGGCAGCGAGCGGCGTCGCCGAGCCGGGGCCGGGGCGGGGCCTGCGGAGCGTCGCGTCGCCGACGTCGGGCCCTCCCGCCATCGCCATCGAGGGGGCGGGCTCGCCGGCGTGCGGGTCGATCGAGACGACGCCGCGGATGCGCGTGGCGCCGCCGTCCTCCTCGTCGACCGCGTCGGGCTCGAGCGAGTCGTCGAGCACGTCGAGCGGCGTCACGGGCAACGCCATCTCGGCCTCGACCTGCTGCAGCGCCCGCCCGAACGCGACCGCGGTCGCGTACCGGCGTGAGGGCTCGGGGTCCATCGCCGAGGCGAGCACCGCCTCGAGCTTCGGCGGCACGTCGTGCCGCGCGAGCGGCGAGATCTCGCCGCGCTGCGAGCGATCGATGAGGTCGACGCTCGTGTTGCTGCCGCCCGGCAGCTCGAACGGCGTGCGACCGGCCAGCAGCGTCCACAGCGTCGCCGCGAGCGAGAAGACGTCGGATGCGGGCGTCGACCCGGGCGGGTCCTGGAACGCCTCGGGCGGCGACCACGGGATCGACATGCCGCTCGCGTCGTCGGCGGCTCCGGCGCTCGTGGCGATGCCGAAGTCGGTGAGTGCGGGCCGGTTGTAGGCGGTCACGAGGATGTTCGCCGGCTTGATGTCGCGGTGGAGGATGCCGGCGCGGTGCGCCGTCTCGACGGCGCCGGCGATCTGCACGCCGAGCGAGAGCACCTCCGGCACCGCGAACCGGTCGCGCCGGTACCGCACACCCAGGTTGGGCTTCGAGCAGTACTCCATCGCGAGGAACGGCCGGCCGTCGGGCGCGACCGCCGCTCCGTAGATCGTCACGATCGACGGATGCGTCGACAGCTGCGCCATCACGTTCGCCTCGTGGCGGAAGTTCTCGATGAGCTCGCGGTTGACGGCGTCGGGCAGCAGCACCTTGATCGCGACCTGCCGCGACGGCAGCAGCTGCTGGTACAGGAAGACGTCGGCGAAGCCGCCGGAGCCCAGCAGCGACACGTAGTCGTAGCCGGGCAGGGCCGGGGGCGCGGAGGGCGCGCGCTTCGGGCTCACGGCACGAGTCCCATCTGTGCTGCCTCGATGCTGACGACGACCGCGTCGCCGAGGTCGAGGCGATCGCCCAGCTGCAGGATCGTGGAGGCCTCGGGCCGGAGGCGCTGCGGCGCGGCGCCGTCTCGCAGCAGCAGCGTGCCGTTCGTCGAGCTCAGGTCGATCGCGATCAGGTTCCAGTCGTCGACGCGGAGCTCGAGGTGGCTGCGGGAGATGTCCTCGCCCGGGCTCTCGACGGTGACGAGGCGCGGCACCCTGCCGTCCTCGGCCCGACGCGAGCGCGGTCGGCGGCCGAGCACGACGCCGCGGCCGAGCGGGACGCGCTCCCCCGACGGCAGCACGGCGACCGCGACCTCCGGGCGCGGGCGCTGCGCCGCGGAGCCGTCGTCGACGGTGCCGCCGCAGCGCACGCACGCGAGCGTGCCGGGCGCGTTGACGTGGCCGCTCGGGCACAGCGTCGAGAGCACGAGCGGACCGGTCGCGGGCGCGGACAGCGGAGCCTGCTGCGGCGGCTGCTGCGCGTCGACGCTCGCGGCGCGGGGGCCGTCCTCCTGCAGCCTTCGCGCCTGCTCCGCGGTGATCGTCATGCCGTCGTGATCGCCGACCTCAACGGGAGCGGCGCCAGCCAGCGGCGCAGCCTCCGGCTCGGCGGCATCGAGGTCGACGGCCGGCCGGATGAAGCCGGGCACGGAGTCGATCAGCCCGCCGATCGGGTTGGCCGGGGTGGGCGCGGGTGCCGGCTCCGCCTGCTGCTCCGGCTCGCGCTTCGTCTCGCGCTCGCCGCGCGGTGGCAGGGTCTCGCCGAACGCGCCGGTGCGCGGCTCCGCGGCCGCGACCGGCTCGGCGGTCGCATCGACCGCGCCGGTGCCCGACGCGACCGACGGACGCGGCACCGCCCTGACGGCGGCGACGCGCACGACGCCGTCCTCGAGCGGCAGCACGTCCGGCGTGAGCGCGGCGATCGCTCCGGCGGTGATGATCGACGACGCGTCGGCGTCGTCGATGCCCCAGTCGGCGCCGAAGCGGTCGTCGAGCGGCTCCTCGTCGGCGGCGGCCGGCACGCCGTGGCGGCGCAGCAGCACGCGGCGGTCATCGAGGTCGACGAGGCCGAGGAGCGCGGCCGGCTCCAGCTCGAGCACGGTGCGCAGCGACTCAAGGGACTCGACGGCGGCGGCGGCGTCGTGGAGCGCTCGCGCCCGCACGGCGGGCAGATCGCGCTCGCACACCAGCACGACGCGGCCCGCCGCGATGCACCATGCGTCGCCCGGCGCGTACTCGATGCGTGCGGTCATGCTCGCGCCCCCTTCGGGATGGTGTCGTCGATGCTCTGGACGTTCGTGTCGAACAGCTCCTCGTCGGCGATGGCGACGGCGTCGACGTCGACGACGACGATCGAGACGTTGTCGGGGGCGCCGGCGTCGAGCGCGCGGCGCAGGAGCAGCGCGGCGGCCGCTGCCGGCGACATCACGTCGGCGAGGATCTCGGCGATCTCGGCGTCGTCGACCTCGCCGGTGAGTCCGTCGGAGCAGACGAGCAGGCGCTGGCCGCGCTCGGCGGGCCGGAGCCACGCGTCGGCCGGCTGGCGCTCGCCGGCGCCGAGCGCGCGCGTGATGACGTTGCGGTGCGGATGCGTGCGGGCGTCGGCGCGGTGCAGAACACCCGTCTCGACGAGCTCCTGCACGACCGAGTGGTCCACGGTGATCTGCTCGAGGGAGCCTCGCTCGAACAGGTAGGTGCGGGAGTCGCCGATGTTGAGCACGAGCCAGTGGGCGACGCCCGCGACGTCGACGAGCACCGAGCCCGAGAGGGTCGTGCCGCCGATCGCCTCGTCGGCGGCGCGAGCGTGGACCTGCTCGAATGCGCGCTCGACGGCGGCCTCGACGCACTCGACGTCGGCGAGCGCCCGGCCCTTGAGGCTGCGGAAGGCCTCGACCGCGAGCGTGCTCGCGACGTCACCGGCGGCGTGCCCGCCCATCCCGTCGGCGACGACGAAGACCGGGAAGGAGGCGAAGACGGAGTCCTCGTTGACCGCGCGGCGCATGCCGGCGTGCGTCGTGCCGGCCCAGCGCAGCGAGATCGAGGGGTGGCTGAAGCGGAACTCCCCGACGGCGCTCATGCGGGCTCCACCGTGAAGGTGCGGTCGCCGAAGCGCACGACGTCGCCGCGCTCGAGCGGGAACGGCCGGCCCGGCTCGAGCTGCTGCTCGACGCCGGCGCGCACGACGGCGGAGCCGTTGGTCGACGCCCGGTCGACGACCGCGAGCGGCGCGACGGTGACGAGCACGTGCGTCTTCGAGACCGTGCGGGTGTCGTCGGCGAAGGGCAGCAGGTGCTCGACCACCTCGCCGTCGCTCGGGGAGGGGTTGCGGCCGATGAGTGCGGCGCCGGTGAGCGCGAAGCGATCGCCGGTGTCGAACGCGAGCGTGGCCGACGAGCGGCTGCGCGGCCGCGCACGGGTGGCCTCGAGGTCGTCGTCCACCTCGACGCGACGCACCGTGCGGTCGTCGATGTCGTCCATGGCGTCGATGTCGGGCTCGATGACCGTCTCGTCGGGGACGCCGCTCGTGGCCGGCTGCGACGGGACGGCGTTGACGGGCGCGACGGGCCGCGAGAAGCCAGGCGCGCTGTCGACGATGGGGCCGCGGAGCGGTGCGAGCGGCTGCGGTGCGGGCGGCTGCGGTGCAGGCGGCTGCGGTGCGGACGGCGGCGCGGTCGGCGCGGGCGGGCGGGCGGCGCCGCTCAGCTCGCCGGGACGGTAGCCGCCGAGGCGCGCGCCTCCGGCCGGCATGCCGGGGACGGTGCCGGTCGGCACCTCCGTTGCCGGCTGCGAGGCGAGGCCCACGTGCTCGGCGCGCGCCGGCTGCGGGCGTGCGGCGCCGACGACGCCGGAGCTGATGCGCGCGCCGGGCCGGTAGGCCTGCGCGAGGCTGTCCGCCGGGGTCGCGAGCGAGGGCAGCTGGGACTTGGCCGCCTGGGGCGCCGCCGAGACCGTCTTGCGCGCGATGCGCATCTTCTTGTCGTGGTACGGGTCGAGGCCCGCGTTGATGTCGACGAACCAGGTGCGGCCGACCTTGTCGAGCCAGCCGCGCCCGCGCTTCTCGCGGTCGAGCAGCGGCGAGACGAAGAACAGCACCGGCCCGACGATCGGCACGAGGAAGATCGCCCACAGGACGAGCGCGCGCAGCAGGGCACGGCCGATGCCGGGCCGCTCGAGCGTCGCTACGTGGACGCTGCGGATGCCGGTGAGCGCCTTGCCGAGCGTCACGCCCTTGCGGCCGTGCAGCACGATCTGGACGATCGCGAAGGCGGTCGTCAGCACGCCGGAGGCGGCGGTCGCGACGATCATCCACACCAGATCCGGGTGGCTCGCGAGCCCGTACGGCTGCAGGGAGCCCGTGGCGACCTTCAGCAGGGTCGGGAGCGCGACGATCCAGTACGGCAGCTGCAGCAGGCCGTAGACGACGAACTCGATGACCGAGGCGAGCGCGCGGCGGCCGAGCGGCGCGGGCCGCAGCCCGAGCGCCGCCGCGTAGGCAGGGTCGGGGCGCCCGTCGTCGTCGAGCCCCTCGACGACCTTCCGGCTGTCCTCGATCTCCCAGATCATCGGCGTCTCCGCTCTCTCCTCCGTCGGGCGAACGACCGCAGCGACAGCCGGCCGAGCACGCGCGAGCGCGCCGATGCCTCGGAGCGCATCCCCTTGAGGCTGCGCTCGACGTCGAGCCAGAAGGCGTCCACCTCGCCCCGGTCGGGCTCGCCGGGGCCGAAGACGCCCTCGTCGACGAACTCGCCGATCTCGGTCGCTCTCGATCGAGGGTATCGACCCTCCACCACGGCGGCGACCTCGCGGCGGGTGACGCCGGCCGGCACGGGCAGCCCGAGGTCGACGGCCTCGTCGACGACCTCGTGCCAGCCGCCGGCGAGGCGGTCGCTCTCGCGCTCGGCGCGACGGCGGCGCTTGCGGCGGGCCGCCTTGAGCGCGCCGACCACGAGGAAGGGCAGCAGCAGGAGGAGCAGGAGCAGCAGCACGCCGGCGGCGACCCAGAGCCATCCGGTCCACGACGTGTCCTCGAGCTCCTCGTCCTCCTCCTGGCCCTCCTCGGCGACCGTGTCGGGCGACATCTCGGCCGGCTCCTCCGGCGGCTGCGGCGGCTGCAGCACCTGCGGCTTCGGCTCCGGCTGCGGCTCGGGCTCCGGCTGGATGTTGTCCTGGTCCTCCGGCGGGGTGGCGTCGAAGCGCACCCAGCCGAGGCCCTCGAACGGCACCTCCACCCACGCGTGCATGTCGCCGCCCGTGAGCTCGACCGGCTGGTCGCCGCCGGGGAAGCCGTCGTCGGGGTAGAGCCCCATGACGACGCGCGACGGCACGTTGATGCGCGAGAGCGCGAGCGCGAACGCGACGGCGTACTGCTCGTCGTCGCCGACGAGCACCTCCTGCTCGAACATCGACTGCACGCGGGAGGCGCCGTGGCCGGCGAGCGACGGGATGGTGTCGTCCTCGAGGCCGTGGCTGAAGCTGCCGGCCTGCATGAGCCGCTGCATCGCCTGGATGTTCTCGAGCTGGGTGCGTCCGTTGACGCCGTGCTGCACGACCCAGGCCTGCAGCAGGTCGGGCACGATCGCGGGCTCCGGCACCTGCACGTCCGTCACCGTGGCGCGCTCGAGCTCGTCGGGCGACGGCTGCGCCGGCACGATGGCGTCGAGCTCGTACGCGTCGCCCGCGCCGAGCCCGTCGAGCGCGATGGCAGTGCCCGTCTGGCCGTTGTAGTGGAGCGATCCCTGCAGGTCGTCGGCGCGCGGGCCCTCGAAGCGCAGCGACTGCATGAAGCCGACATCCGGCACCCAGATGCCGGAGTAGTCCTGCACCTCGACGCGCACGGTCGCCGGGTCGCCCGACTGCTGCACGACCACCTCGTCGCCGATGCGGGCGAACGATCCGGACCCGCTCGACTGCTGCGATCCCGCGACGGCGTAGACGGTGCCGTCGTAGTGGTCGAACGTCGCGAGCCGCAAGCGGCCCTCCTCCGGCATCCCGGAGACGGTGAGGAGCGTCTCGTCCTCGAAGCTCTTGAGCCAGTTGCGGTAGCCGGCGAGCGGGCTCGGGTACTCCGCGAGCTCGACGGGCGGCTCGACGACGTCGCGGAGCACCGCGCGGTCCTGCGGCTCGATGGGGATGCTCACGAGGCCTGCGACGAGCAGCGATCCGGCGATCATCGCGACGGCGCCACGCGTGCGGTCGCGCCGAGCGCGACCGCGATGGCGCGAGTCGTTCGTGACCTCGACCTCGTCGTTCAGCCCGGTGCGCCAGCTGGCGCGCCGCCACGCGCACCACGCGACGATGACGCCCGCGACGACCACGCCGAGCACCACGGGCCAGAAGGCGATCTTCGTGCCGAACGTGATGCCGACGACCAGCGCCACCACGCCCGGCAGCATCGCGAACGGCGCACCGCGGCGCAGTCGCAGGGCCAGCACCGTCGCGACGCTCGAGCACAGCAGCATGGTGAGGAACGGCACCACCAGCAGGCTCGGGAACCCCTCGGCGGGCGGCTCGGCGGTCAGCAGGCCCTTCCACGAGTAGACGACGCCGAGCAGCAGCTCGCGCCACGCGTCGAGGGTGGGGATGACGCCGGCGATCGTCGAGCGGGGCACCGCGAGCGCGGGGCCGAAGAGCACGAGCGCGAGCACGATGCCGGCGGCCGTGAGGAGCCAGCCGCGGAGCGGGCGCAACGAGGTCGCGACACCGACGGCGATGCCCAGCACCGCGGCGCCGAGCCCGGCGACGAGGTAGGCAGTGCCGCCGAAGACGGGCCCGAACGACAGCGTCGCGGCGAGCATGACGATGAGGACGGCGGCGCAGTCGACGGCCGCCTGCCGGGGGGTGCGCGGCAGCAGCCGGTCGCGCATGGAGGGGTCGGTCACTGCAGCGCCACCCCTCGCATGATGCGCGGCAGGTCGCTCACGGAGCCGAGGGTGGCGAGCGCGACGTCGCCGATCGGCTGCAGCCTCGGCTTCGCGCCCTTCACGACGGTGAAGACGATGACTCTCGCCTGGGTCGGCAGCAGCGTGCGCGCGCGGCGGGCGAGCGCCGCGTCGACCGGCGCGCCGGCGTGCAGCATGATCACGGATGCGCCGGCGTGCTCCCGCGCGACGGTCGCGGCGAGGTCGAGGAAGCGGTCGTGCCGCGGCGACCACTCCACGCCCGAGAGGGCGTCGAGCAGCCGCTTGCCGGTCGTGGCGGGGAGGGTGCCGCGCGACGTCTGCACGACGACGTCCATCTCGTCGCGCACGGCCTGGGTGCCGAGCGAGCCGAGGATCGAGATCGCGGTCTCGAACTCGAGCGGGTCGGCGTAGTCGTCGGTCGACGTCGACAGGCCGAGCGCGAGCACGCTGCGCCGGGTCTGCTCGAACTGGCGCACCATGAGCTGGCCGGTGCGCGCCGACGACTTCCAGTGGATGTAGCGGCGGTCGTCGCCGGCGACGTAGTCGCGGAGCGCGTGGAACGCGATGTCGCTGTTCGTCAGGTCACGGGTGGTGATGCCCTCGAGGTCGCGGATCAGCCCGGGTGCGGTCTCGTCGAGCTGCACCGTCTTCGGGTGCACGAAGAGCTCGACCGGGTCGGTCCACTTGACCTGGCGGCGCAGCAGCCCGACGGGGTCGCCGCGCACGGAGCGCACCGGCCCGACCTGGAGGATCGTGCGACGGCTCGTCGGGATCGCGAACACGTCCTCGTGGACGTCGCCCGGACGCATCCGCGGCAGGTGGAAGGAGGCGAGCGCGCGACCGACCGGCACCTCGATGGTGGCGGGCAGCAGCGGCTTCGGCGACGCGGAGTGGATCTCGATGCGCCCGAGCGCGCGCTCCCCCACGACGACGCGCGTGTAGGCCAGGTCGAGCTCGATGCGGTACCGGTTGCGGCCGATGATGAAGGCGATGGCGGCGAGCAGCAGCAGCGCGCCGGCGATGCCGATCACGATGAGCTCCTTCCAGCCGAGCGCGATGCCGGCGGCGAGCATCGCGATCGTGCCCACCAGCACCGCCCAGCCGAAGCCCGTGATCGGCTCGAGCACCGGCCACACGACGCGGCGGAGCCACGCCGCGGCGCGCTGGGCGCCGTCGGTGACCACCGACTCCTCGCCGACGATCCGCACTCGCGCGCGCTGGAGCGGCGTGCGATCGCGCTCGACGGCGCGACGGAGCCGCGTCGTCTCGGCCGCCGGGCCGGTGGACGTGCCGGTCGTCCCGGTGTCGGGGTCAGGTGCGGGAGTGGAGGTCGCCCGCGGGGGCGCCTGCGTCATGCAGCGTGCTGCCGGTCCTGCGGCGCCGAGACGTCGGCGAGCGCGCGATCGATGATGCGGTCGCCGGTGACGCCCGAGAACTCCGCCTCCGGGTCGAGGACGATGCGGTGGGCCCACACGGCCTGCGCGAGCTCCTTGACGTCGTCGGGCAGCACGAACGCGCGCCCCTTGCTGGCCGCGAGCACCTTGATGGCCCGCACGAGCGCCATCGCGCCGCGCACCGACACCCCGAGCCGGGTGTCCTTCGACTCGCGCGTGTGCTCGGAGAGCTGCGCGACGTAGTCGAGCACCGCGTCGTCGACGTGCACGGTCGCCGCGAGGTCGATCATCTCGGCGATCGCGCCGGTCGTGATGACGGGCTGCACCGTCGAGGACGCGTTGCGGTTGGCCGAGCCCGCGAGGATCCGGACCGTCTGCTCGCGTCCGGGGTAGCCGATCGACGTCTTCATGAGGAAGCGGTCCAGCTGCGCCTCGGGCAGGCGGTACGTGCCGGCCTGCTCGATCGGGTTCTGGGTGGCGATCACCATGAACGGCCGGCCGACGCTGTACGGCGTGCCGTCGACCGTGACGCGTCCCTCCTCCATCACCTCGAGCAGCGCGGACTGCGTCTTCGGGCTCGCGCGATTGATCTCGTCGGCGAGCACGATCGAGGCGAAGATCGGCCCCTTGTGGAACTCGAACTCGCCGGTCTTCTGGTCGTAGACGGTGACGCCGGTGACGTCGGACGGCAGCAGGTCGGGCGTGAACTGGATGCGGTGATTCGTGCCCTGAACGGTCGCGCCCATCGACTTCGCGAGCTGCGTCTTGCCGGTGCCCGGGGCGTCCTCGAGCAGCAGGTGGCCCTCCGCGAGCATCGCGGTGAAGGCGAGGCGGATGACCTCGTCCTTGCCGAGCACGACGGTGCCGACGTTGCCGACCAGGCGCGTGAACGTCTCGGCGAACCAGGCGGCCTGCTCGCGGGTCATGGTGGTGCTCATGGTGTTCCCATCTTGATCATGGCCAGTTCACTCTCGGGGTGTTGAGGTCGACCCCGTTGCCCCAGACTCGCATCCACGCCTCGCCTGCGTAGCCCGAGAAGCACGTGTTGGCGTCGCCCGGCTCGCCCTGGTACTCGGCGATGGTGCTGCCGCTGCGCGTGGTGAGGTTCACCCTGCCCGTCTCGAACGGGTTGCTCGGACCATTGGCGGAGCCGGTGTTGTGGCAGGTGAAGTTGTAGACGCCGGGCTCGAAGTCGCTCCAGTTGAGCTGGTACCACCGGCACTGCTCGCCGTTTGCGCCCTGGCACGAGCCCGCGTGGGCGACGCCGCCCTTGCCGAGGGAGACGCTCGGGTTGAGCCGCTCCTTCGCGACGACGGGCCCGGCGCTCGACAGCGCGCTGCGGTTGCCGTCGACGTCGACGGCGAGCGCGGTCATGTAGGCCTCGCTCCCGCCGGGCAGCTGCTGCGTCTGCGACCCGGGGACCGGGTCGACGCGCTTGGGGTTCGCGCCGTTCGCGTTCTGCGTCCACTCGATGTACGCGATGGGGCGCCCGTTCTCACCGCCGGAGCGCCAGTGGTACGTCACCTGCTCGGTGCCCGACTCGATGCGGATGATCGGCGCGGGCGGAGGGCCGAAGGGCCTGGCCCGCACGGTGTTCGAGGGATCGCTGGGGTAGGCGGTGCCGTCGATGATCGTCACCGCGACGACCTGGATGGCGTAGCCCGTGTTCGAGTTCGGCAGGCCGCCGATCTCCTGCGTCCCCGTGCCGATCGGCGCCCCTCGGCGGGCGCCGTCCACCACGACGTAGTGCTGTACCTCGTTGGCGCGCGCGCCGTTCGTCGCTCCCGGCGTCACCGAGATGGTGCTCGAGCCGTCGTTGTCCCGCACGTGCGCGATCGACGGCGCTCCGGGCGCGGTGATCACGCGCACGGGAGCCGACGGCGCAGACGGCTGGCTCGTGCCCGCGTCGTTCGTCGCGGTGACGGTGAAGGTCACGTCCTCGCCGGTGGCCGCGAAGCGGAAGCTCGCCGTCGTGCCGGTCGTCTGCGCGGCGGCCGCACCGTTCGACGGCGTCACGGTGTAGCCCGTGATTGCGGCGCCGTTCGGGTTCGGCGCGGTCCACGTCACCTGCATCTGCACCTCACCCGGGATCGACCGGTTCGGCGTGGCGCTGACGCCCTGCACCTGCGTGGGCGGCCCGGCGGGTGTGACGGACTGCGAGTACGCGGAGAATTCGCTCGGCTCATCCGCGAGGTTCACGGCCTGGATGCGGAACGTGTAGGCGGTGCCGTTGAGGAGCCCCGTCCAGGTGTGGCTCGTGCCGGCCGCCTGCTGCTGCACGACGCCGCCGGGCGCGGGCGGGGAGATCTCGACGACGTAGCCCTGGATGGGCGATCCGCGGTTCACCGGCGGCTGCCACGACAGCATGACCTGCGTGTCCCCGCGCGTGACCGCGGGCGGCGCGGGCTGCTCGGGTCGCACGTCGGGTCGAGCCTGGTTCGAGGGCGCCGAGGGGTCGGAGTCACCCACCTCGTTCTGCGCGATCACCTGGAACACGTAGGTCGTGTTGTTCACGAGCCCGGTGACCGTGCAGGTGGTCGACGAGCACGGGAAGCTGATCGCGCCGTCGGTGGACTGGACGATGTAGCCGGTGATGGGTGCGCCGTTGGCAGAGGGCGGCGCCCACGTGAGCGTCACCTGCGAGTCGCCGACGGCGTCGACGTTCGGGCGCGGAGGCGCCTCGGGCCGCGCCTTGACGTTGAGCGTCAGTGTGCCGCTCACCTGCCGCTCGATCCGCTCGGTCGCGTCCTGCACCGTGTACCGCACGGTGAGCACTCCCGAGAAGTCGGTGCCAGGAGTGACGGTCACCTCGCGATCGGTGTTCGACACGTTGCCCTCGCCACCGCCGACGATCTCCGCGGACACCATGCGGAGCGGGACCCCGTCGTTCTGGAAGGGGTTGAAGTCGTCGCTGACGACGTCGACGGTGGTGGGGATGCTCGCGGTCGCCTCGGCCGTGTCGGGCCGCGCCTGCGCGAGCGGACGGTTGCTCGCGACGACCTCGACGATGACCGTGCCGGGCGTCTCGTTGCCGTGCGGATCGATCACGGCGATCTGGAACGCGCCGGAGGCGCCGGGTGCGGCGTTCGCGGCGGCGGTCGCGACGAAGACGCCGTCCGCCAGGCGGGTCTCGACGCCGGCCATCGAGCCGCCACGGTCCTCGAACCGCATGGCGTCCATGTCGCCCGGGTCGGGGTCGACGGTCGCGTCGCGCAGGTCGAAGGACGCCTCCCGCTCACCCGCCTCGGCTCGCACGACGGCGCCCGCGAACGTCGGCGCGATGACGCTCGAGGGCAGCACGTCGATCGGGATGGTGAGGGTCGCGGTGTTGCCGTTGTCGGGGCCGGTCCCGTCGGTCACCTCGAACGTGATGGATGCGGGTCCGGTGTAGCCCGGCAGCGACTGGAACCGCAGGGTGTCGGTGCCGACGACCAGCCCGCTGCCGTCGTCGTTCACCGCGGTGACCTTCTCGCCCGTGGTGATGCGTGGCGCGTTCGTCGTCGAGACCGTGACGTAGTCGCGCAGCGGGATCTCCTGGGCGATGCCGGAGCGCACCTGGAGCGGCTCGGTCGAGGTCAGGAAGGGCGCACGGTCGCGCACGGGCGGCACGGAGACGAACGCCTCCGCGGTCAGCCCGTCGAGGTCGGTCGCGCGGTAGGTGACGACCTGGAAGGCGTCGCTGGGCGTGACCTGGATCGTGCCGCCCACAACCCTCCCCGGGCCGGTCACCACCGAGAGCTGCAGGTCGCTCGGGTCGCCGTCGGCGTCGAGGTCGTTCTCGAGCACCGGCACGTCGAGCGGCACGTCGACCTCGAGCTCGTCGCGCGGCAGCGGGTCGTCGCGGGCGACGGGCGCCTGCAGCGGGGCGTCCTCCGCGACGGTCACCATGACCGTGCCGGTGGTCGCGGCGCCGCGCGCGTCGACGACGCCGTAGGTGAACTGGTGGTCGCCGGGCTCGGACGGCGACCGCAGGTCGACGGTGCTGCGCTCGGCGTTGACGACGGCGCCCTCGAGCTCGTCGGGCAGCTCGAGCCGGTCGGACTGCAGGGTGAGCGCATCCTGATCGGGATCCGAGTCGTTCTCGAGCACCGCGATCGCGACGGCGCGGTCGGGCCGGACGGTCACGATGTCGGTCTGCGCGAACGGCGTCTGGTTGACATCCGCCGCCTGCGCGATGCCGATGATGACGGTGGCCGTGCCGTCGGCGCCCCAGCGGTCCCGCACGCGGTACGTGAACTCGACCGTGCCCGCGCTGTCGGGGAACGCCTCGAAGTCGAAGTAGTCGGGGCCGACGGTCGTCAGCACCCGGCCGCCCTCCGGCGCGGTGTCGTAGCCGACGAGCTCGACGCCGTCGCCGTCGGGGTCGATGCCGTCGAGCGGGATCGGGATGCGCACGGTCGATCCCGCGAGCACGCGCGACGTGACCGTCTCGGGCGCGGGCGGCGCGTTCTGCTCCGCCTCGCGCGGCACGATCGTGACCGCGACGGTCGCGGAGTCGCGGTTGCCGAAGCCGTCGGCGATCTCGTAGGTGACGGTCGCCCGCGTCGGGGCCGCCTCGAGCGCGTGCACGCGCAGCTTGCCCTCGGAGAGGAACGCGACGCCCTCCTCCTCGGAGGCGAAGCTGGTCTCGACGATGCGCGCCAGCTCGAACGGGGTGCCGTCGGGAGAGAAGTCGTTGGCCGTCACGGGGACGGTCGCGTAGTCGCCCGCCCGCACGGTGGCCTGGTCGTCCACGGCCTTGGGCGGACGCGCCTGCGTGGGCGGCGCCACCGGGATGACCTCGACGGTGCCGGTCTCGGAGAATCGCCCGTTCGAGACGGTGTACGTGAACCGGAAGGGTGCCTCGAGCCGGTTGTCGACGATGCTGACGATCCGGCGGTCGCGCAGCTCGACCGTGATGGGCGCCGCGCTCTCGATCGTGAACTGCTGCACGACCAGCACGCCGCCCGCGGGGTCGACGTCGTTGGCGAGCAGGTCGACGAGCGCCGTCCCCTGCTGCGGCAGCAGCGCCGTGTCGCGCACGGCGACCGGCCGTGCTTCGTCGTCGGGTGTGCGGATGTCGACGCGGATGCGGCCGGTGCTCGAGAGCGCGCCGTCGGCCACCAGGTAGGTGAGGTAGTGGCTGCCGACCGCGCCGGCCGTGACGCGGACGGTGCCGGCGTCCAGGTCGACGGTCGTCTGGAGGCTGGGGTTCGGCTCCACCGAGGCGAGCCGCAGCGGCCTGCCGGACGGCGAGAAGTCGTTGAGGAGGGGACGGGCCGTGACCTCCCTGCCCTCGATCGTCGAGATGAAGTCGGCGTTCGCGAGCGGCGGTGCGTCGCCGCGATCGCGCACGTCCACCAGGATCTCGGCCGTCGTCTCGGCCCTGCCGTCCGACACGGTGACGACGACCGTCTGGATGCCGACCTCTCCGGTGGCCGTGTAGATGAGGCGACCGGACGGATCCGTCTGGATCGTGTCGCCGGAGTCGGTCGTCGCGCCGCGCAGGTACATGTCGTCGCCGTCGGGGTCGAACCACTCGCTCAGCACCTGGTACTCGTACTCGCCGCCCTGCTCGACCGCGAATGCCTGCTCGCGCATCGGCTCGGGCACCGAGTTCTCGCCCTCGCCGCGCACGCGCACCGTGACGCGGGCGTCCGCCTCGCCGCCGCGCCCGTCCGTGACGCGGTAGTCGAGCGTGAACGAGCCCTGCGCCGCGTCCGGCGTCAGCTCGACCTGGAGCTGCGAGTCGTTGGCGACCGGGGCCGCCTGCACCCCTTGCGGCAGGTCGCCGAGCACCCGCGCGGTGAGCACGTCGCCGTCGGGGTCGGAGTCGTTCCACAGCACGGGCAGGAGCGTGGAGCGGCCCGCGCGGGCGCCGAAGTCGTCGTCGTTGGCGACCGGCGGCGAGTTCTCCTCGTTGATGGGCGGCGGCTGGTTGGTCAGCAGGTCCTCGGTGGACTCCGAGTCCTCCTCGTCGCTCTGCTCGTCCGACTGCGGAGGCACGAGGTCATCCCAGTTGTCGACGAGCACGAGCGTGTCGGCGAGCAGCCAGGAGGCGCCCTGGACGTACTGGTTGAGCACCACCTGGTCGCGGTTGATGCGGAAGACGGCGGGCGAGCCGTCGATGCCGTCGACCGGCTGGTCGAGATCGCGCGCGTCGTCGCCGCAGTCACGCAGGAGCTGGGCGCTGCCGGGCCAGACCGCGTAGACGCAGCCGCCCAGCTGCACGGGCGGCACGGCCTCGCCGCCGCCCGGTCGCTGCTGGGTCTCCGCGTCGCCGCCGCCGAGCGGCTGTCGGATGAGCGATGTCGGCGTGGCGAGGATCACGCGGTCGGACGCGTCCCCGGCCAGCTGCACCGCCGCATCCGCCGGCACCTCGACCGCACCGCCGGGCACGAGCAGCGTCGAGGTGCCCGGGTCGTGCACGACGGCCTGGCCGCCCACCGCGGTCACGATCGGGTCCTGCATGGCGCGCAGCTCGCCGCGGTCGCGCACGCGCGGCTCGTCGAGGCCGCCCTCGGGGAGCGTCTCGATGGAGACCTGCTGGCCGTCGCGCGGGGAGACTGCATGGACGGTGCCGTCGCGGTCGACGGTGGCGGCGGCCCCCTCGCCGAGCTCGAGCAGCGGCTCGGTGTTCTGCGCCGAGTAGCCGCCGATGTCGGCGAACGGCATCGCCCAGAGGTTGCCGTCGGCGGGGTCGACGATGACGACGGTGCCGCCGTTCAGCGCGATCTCCCCCTGCGGCGGCAGCTGCACGACCGCTCCGGTGATGACCTGCACCGGATCGACGATCATGACCGACGAGGCCTCGCGGTTGTGCAGCAGGACGCTGTCGTCGTCCTGCAGCACGTCGAAGTTCGCGGTCGGCGAGATCAGTCCGGCGTCGAGCTCCTCAGCCTGGACGTTGATGCGGCCAAGCTGCTGCGAATCCTGCTTCGTGACCCAGACGCCGCCGTCGTTGAGCTCGACGTCCGTCGTCGTGAAGCCGTCGTAGGTGAACGCGACGATCCCGAGCGCGACGGAGACCGCCGTGACGAGCGCACCTGCGGCCGTCGACTTGCGATGGCGCGTGACCCACCGAAGCACTCTGGACTCTCTCTCTCAGGACCCGGTCGCATGGCTGTCGCGTCGAGCGAGAGGGGTCGTGCACATTCTGCCAGACATGCAGAAGTCCTGTCCTGGGAAGTGAGGATCGCTTTGCAGCAAGCGAGAGGGGGAGGCCGCTCGGGCCTCCCCCTCGTGAGCGCGTGCTCGGCGTCAGCCGCGAGCTCGCTCGTACATCGCGAGCCGCTCTGCGTTCTCGGCGTTGAAGTCGTCCATCGCCTTGCGGTTCCATTCGCGGGCCTTGCGGCCTCGACGCGCGACGATGCCGCCCACCCAGACCGGCACCTCGCGGGCGATGACGAACGCGAGCACCGACAGCGGAGCGAGCAGCAGCTGGCTGAGCGCCTGCGCGTCGATGCCCGGCAGCGCGGTGTAGCCCGCCCAGCCGCCCTGCGCCTCCATGTAGGCGCCGCCGATGTGGGCAACGTAGACGAGCAGCGCGACGATGAAGGCGCCGAGCACGTGCGCCCACCAGCCGGCGCGGTTCACGACCAGCGTCACGATCCAGTAGGCGAGGAAGAAGACGATGACCGGCAGCAGGAACGACGGCCGGAGCCAGAGGGTCTGGAGCGTCTCCGTCGGGTCGAACGCGCGGTCGAAGAGGTAGCCGACGGCGAAGAACGCCGCAGCGAAGAGGATCGCGAAGATGAGCGTCGCGAGCAGCGCGACGGCGAAGCCGACGGCGCGAGCACCCTTGCGGCGCGGCGGCACCGGCTCTTCGACGAGCACGATCGGCGTGCCGCCCGCGGCCGTCGCCGAGGCGGTCTCGTCGTCGACCGGGATCGTCGACGGCGCGCGATCGCCGTCACTGACGATGCCGAAGCGCTGCGGGCGCGTCTCGGCAGCGGGCTCCTGCGTGGGCAGCACGCGGGTTGCGCCGCCGGTGTCGGTGGTCGAGTCCGTGTCGATCGCTCGCGTGGAGTCCGTGTCGATCGCTCGCGTCGGGTCCGTGTCGATCGCCCGCGTCGAGTCGTCGTCGCGCTGCTGCTCGATCGCCTGCGTCGGCTCGGGCTCGACGAACTCGCGCTCGCGGCGCTCGTCGCGAGCGACGGAGGCTCCCGCCCCCGTCGCGCCGGCGGCAGCGAGCCCGCCGAGCGCGGGTGCGGGTGCGGCCCAACCCTTCGCGCCGCTGTCAGTACCCGTGTCGACGGCCGCCGTGTCGTCGGCCGCTGCATCGACCGCTGTCGTGTCGATCGCCGCTGCATCGACGGGCGCCTGCCGGCGCAGCCCGAACGACGGACGGCGGGGCTCCACGAGGGGCGGCGGCTCGGTCGGCATCGCCTGGGTCGGCGCGTCATCACCCCGCGCGCCATCGGCGCTGGGGTCGTCGACACGCTCGAGCGAGCTGGTCGCGGCATCGCGGTGCGCATCGAACCGCGCGGTGTCGGTGCGCACCGTGTCGTCGGGGTGCGCGGCGGAGTGCGAGGGCCCGCGCAGCGTGGACGGCGCGATCACCGTCGGCTCGATGGGGCTGTCGGCCGAGCGGTCGGCGTCGGAGGTCGACTGACGCTCCTGCTGGGCCATCGACTGGTGCGCTTCCGCATCGTGCTCGACGAGCGGCTGGTGCTCGTCGTGCTCGGCGACCGACGTCGCGGCGACCTCGGCCTCGTCCGGAGCGAGCTCGGCGGAGTGCTGCGCGTCGTCCCTGGCCTCGGGCGCCTCGGGCGCGGGCTCCTTGGCGGGTCCACTGCCGAAGAAGCGATCGCGCCAGGACGTGTGCTGCTCGTCGCTCATGGTCGTACCTCCTGCGGCGGCACGGTGCCGCGTCGAGAGGCGATTCTAGGCACGGGGCGGGGGCGCGTCGGGGCGGCGCACCGCCACCGGGACATTTGCCGACCACTCTGGGGGACGGCGAAGGGGGCCGCACCTCTCGGGTGCGACCCCCTGTGACCGCTGGGTCTCGATACGCGCGCGACCTCCGGCCGCGTGCTACTCGACCTTGAGCGCTGCACGCTCAACGCGACTGCGTCGCATTGAGCGTTCCGCGCTCAAACGTACTGGCCGGGCTCCTGCTCGCCGAGCTCGCCGCCGGTGAAGGCGTCGAAGTCGAGGTAGGAGAGGTCGGCCTCGTCGACGCTGCCCGCGTCGGCGAACAGGCGGTTCGGGTACCGCTCCGCCTTCGCCTCCTCGGTCGCCTCGACGGAGACGTCGCGGTAGCGCGCCAGGCCGGTGCCGGCCGGGATGAGCTTTCCGATGATGACGTTCTCCTTGAGGCCGAGCAGCGGGTCGCGCTTGCCGGCCAGGGCGGCCTCGGTCAGCACCTTGGTCGTCTCCTGGAAGGAGGCGGCCGACAGCCACGACTCCGTCGCGAGCGACGCCTTGGTGATGCCCATGACCTCCTGGCGGGCCGAGGCGGTCTTCTTGCCCTCGGTCAGCGCGGCACGGTTGATCTCGTTGTACTTCGAGCGGTCGACCAGCTCACCGGGCAGCAGGGTCGTCTCGCCGTGGTCGACGACCGTGACCTTGCGGAGCATCTGGCGGACGATGACCTCGATGTGCTTGTCGTGGATCGGCACACCCTGCGAGCGGTACACGTCCTGGACGCCCGACACCAGGTGCTTCTGCACCTCGCGGACGCCGCGCACGCGCAGCACCTCCTTGGGGTCGACCGAGCCGACCTGCAGCTGCTGGCCCTGCTCGACGCGGTCGCCGTCGGCGACCTCGAGCGTGGCGCGGCGCAGCACGGGGTAGGCGAACTCCTCGTCGCCGTCATCGGGCGTGAGCACGATGCGCTTCGACTTCTCGTCCTCCTCGATGCGCACTCGACCAGCGGCCTCGGCGATGGGCGAGGAGTTCTTCGGGGTACGGGCCTCGAAGAGCTCGGTCACGCGGGGCAGACCCTGCGTGATGTCGCTCGCGCCGACCGATCCACCGGTGTGGAACGTGCGCATCGTGAGCTGCGTGCCGGGCTCGCCGATCGACTGGGCGGCGATGATGCCGACCGCCTCGCCGATGTCCACGAGCTTGCCGGTGGCCAGCGAGCGGCCGTAGCAGTGGGCGCAGACGCCGACCGCCGACTCGCACGTGAGCACCGAGCGCACCTTGACCGTCTCGACGCCGGCCGTGATGAACGCGCGGATCTCGCGGTCGCCGATGTCCGAGCCGCCGGTCGCGAGGACCGTGCCGTCCTGTGCCACGACATCCGTCGCCAGGTTGCGCGCGTAGACCGCCGACTCGACGTTCTCGTGCAGCATCAGCTGGCCGTCGATCGTCTCGGCGATCGGCACGTCGAGGCCTCGCTCGGTGCCGCAGTCGTCCTCACGGATGATGACGTCCTGCGACACGTCGACGAGACGACGCGTCAGGTAGCCCGAGTCGGCCGTGCGGAGCGCCGTGTCGGCCGAGCCCTTGCGGGCACCGTGGGTGGCGATGAAGTACTCCGCCACCGTCAGGCCCTCGCGGTACGAGGAGATGATCGGACGCGGGATGACCTCGCCCTTCGGGTTGGTCACCAGACCACGCATGCCGGTGATGTTGCGCACCTGGATCCAGTTGCCGTTCGCGCCGGCGGTGACCATGCGGTAGATGGAGTTGTCCTCGTCGAACGCCTCCTGCGTGGCCTTCTGCACCTCGTTGGTGGCCTTGGTCCACAGCTCGGTGAGGTCGGTGCGACGCTCCGAGTCGGTGATGAGGCCCTTCTCGAACTTGCCCTGGACCTTGCTCGCGGACTCCTCGGCGGCAGCCACGATCTCGCTCTTGCGGGCGGGCGTGATGACGTCGGAGAGCGCGACGGTGATGCCGGAGCGGGTGGCCCAGTAGAAGCCGGCGTCCTTGATCTTGTCGAGCGTCGCTGCCACCACGGTCTTCGGGTAGCGCTCTGCTAGCGCGTTCACGATGAGCGAGATGAGCGGCTTCGCGGCGACCTCAGCGACGTACGGGAAGTCCTCGGGCAGCAGCTCGTTGAAGAGCGCGCGACCCAGGGTCGTCTCGTGCAGGAACGGCTCGCCGTCGACGAAGCCCTCGGGGCGGTCCTGGTCGCGGAAGACCAGGCCCTCGAGGCGGATGCGCACGGGCGCGCCCAGGTCGAGCGAGCCCTGGTCCATCGCCATGATCGCCTCGGCGACCGACGAGAACGCGCGGCCCTTGCCGACACCCTCTGCCTTCAGCGTCGTCAGGTGGTGCAGACCCGAGACGATCTCGTGGGTCGGCAGGGTCACCGGGCGGCCGTCGGACGGCTTCAGGATGTTGTTCGACGCGAGCATGAGCACGCGGGCCTCGGCCTGCGCCTCGACCGACAGCGGCAGGTGGACAGCCATCTGGTCGCCGTCGAAGTCGGCGTTGAACGCCGAGCACACGAGCGGGTGCAGCTGGATGGCCTTGCCCTCGACGAGCAGCGGCTCGAAGGCCTGGATGCCGAGGCGGTGCAGCGTGGGCGCGCGGTTCAGCAGCACGGGGCGCTCGCGGATGATCTCCTCGAGCACGTCCCAGACCTGCGGCTTCGACCGCTCGACCATGCGCTTCGCGTGCTTGATGTTCTGCGAGTGGCCCAGGTCGATGAGGCGCTTGATGACGAACGGCTTGAACAGCTCGAGCGCCATCTGCTTCGGCAGGCCGCACTGGTGCAGCTGCAGCTGCGGGCCGACCACGATGACCGAGCGGCCCGAGTAGTCGACGCGCTTGCCGAGCAGGTTCTGGCGGAACCGGCCCTGCTTGCCCTTCAGCATGTCCGAGAGCGACTTCAGCGCGCGGTTGCCCGTGCCCGTGACGGGACGGCCACGACGGCCGTTGTCGAACAGGGCGTCGACCGCCTCCTGCAGCATGCGCTTCTCGTTGTTCACGATGATCTCGGGAGCACCGAGGTCGAGCAGGCGGCGGAGTCGGTTGTTGCGGTTGATGACGCGGCGGTAGAGGTCGTTCAGGTCACTCGTCGCGAAGCGGCCACCGTCGAGCTGCACCATCGGGCGCAGCTCCGGCGGGATCACCGGCACGACGTCGAGCACCATCGCAGCCGGGCTGTTGCCCGTCTGCAGGAACGAGTTGACGACCTTGAGGCGCTTGATCGCACGGATCTTACGCTGGCCCTTGCCCTCGGCGATCTGCTTGTGCAGGTCCTCCGACTCGGCGGCCAGGTCGAACGCCAGCAGGCGCAGCTTGATCGCCTCGGCGCCCATGTGGCCCTCGAAGAACTCGCCGTAGAGGTCGACGAGGTCGTGGTAGACCGCGTCCTCCGCCTTGAGCTCGCCGACCTTCAGCGTGCGGAAGTCGTCGAAGACGCGCTCGAGGTGAGCGATCTGGTCGTCGGCGATCTTGCGCAGCTGCGCCATCTCGCGCTCACCGGCGTCGCGGACCTTGCGCTTCTGGTCGGCCTTCGCGCCCTCCTCCTCGAGCTGGGCCACGTCGGCCTCCAGCTGCGCGAGGCGCTCGGCGATGTCGGCGTCGCGGCGCTTCTCGACCTCGTTGGTCTTGAGGCGCAGCTCCTGCTCGAGCTGGGGCAGGCGCTCGTGGCGGGCTGCCTCGTCGACCCTGATGATCATGTACGCGGCGAAGTAGATGACCTTCTCGAGGTCCTTCGGCGCCATGTCGAGCAGGTAGCCGAGACGGCTCGGCACGCCCTTGAAGTACCAGATGTGCGTGACGGGAGCGGCGAGCTCGATGTGGCCCATGCGCTCGCGGCGCACCGACGACTTCGTGACCTCGACGCCGCATCGCTCGCAGACGATGCCCTTGAAGCGCACGCGCTTGTACTTGCCGCACGCGCACTCCCAGTCGCGCGACGGGCCGAAGATCTGCTCGCCGAACAGGCCGTCCTTCTCCGGCTTCAGCGTGCGGTAGTTGATGGTCTCCGGCTTCTTGACCTCGCCGTAGGACCAGGCACGGATGTGGTCGGCCGTGGCCAGGCCGATCCGCAGTTCATCGAACGTGGTTGCGTCGATCAATGCATTTCCCTCTTGTCTGAAGATTCAGTTCGCGGCGGATCAGATGTCGTCGATCGACGACATCTCCGGCCTGGAGATGTTGATGCCGAGCTCCTCGGCCGTGCGCAGTGCCTCGTCCTCGTCATCGCGGAGGGTGACGAGCTCGCCGGCTGCGTTGAGCACTTCGACGTTCAGGCAGAGCGACTGCATCTCCTTCATGAGCACCTTGAAGGACTCGGGGATGCCGGGCTCCTGGATGTTCTCGCCCTTGACGATCGCCTCGTACACCTTCACGCGGCCGACGATGTCGTCCGACTTGATGGTGAGCAGCTCCTGCAGCGTGTAGGCGGCGCCGTACGCCTCGAGCGCCCAGACCTCCATCTCGCCGAAGCGCTGGCCGCCGAACTGGGCCTTACCGCCCAGGGGCTGCTGCGTGATCATCGAGTACGGGCCCGTCGAGCGCGCGTGGATCTTGTCGTCGACGAGGTGGTGGAGCTTGAGGATGTACATGTAGCCGACCGAGATCGGGTACGGGTACGGCTCACCGGAGCGACCGTCGAACAGGTTCGCCTTGCCCGAGCCGTCGACGAGCCGCTGGCCGTCGCGGGTGGGGAGCGTCGCGTCGAGCAGGCCGATGATGGCCTCCTCGGTCGCGCCGTCGAACACCGGGGTGGCGACCTTCGTGTCGGCGGGCGCCTCGAGCGTGCGCGGGTCGAGACCCTCCGCCCACTCCGGCACGCCCTCGACCTTCCAGCCCGTCTTCGCGATCCAGCCGAGGTGCGTCTCGAGCACCTGGCCGAAGTTCATGCGCTTCGGGATGCCCAGCGGGTTCAGCACGATGTCGACCGGCGTGCCGTCCGCGAGGAACGGCATGTCCTCCTCGGGCAGGATCTTCGCGATGACGCCCTTGTTGCCGTGGCGGCCCGCGAGCTTGTCGCCCTCGGTGATCTTGCGCTTCTGCGCGATGTACACGACGACCTTCTCGTGCACGCCCGAGCCCAGCTCGTCGTCGCCGTCCTCAGCGCGGAACTGCTTGACCGCGATGACCGTGCCCTGCTCGCCGTGGGGCACCTTGAGCGACGTGTCGCGGACCTCGCGGCTCTTCTCGTTGAAGATCGCGCGGAGCAGGCGCTCCTCGGCGCTCAGCTCGGTCTCGCCCTTCGGCGTGACCTTGCCGACCAGGATGTCGCCCGGCACGACCTCGGCGCCGATGCGGATGATGCCGCGCTCGTCGAGGTCGGCCAGCAGGTCGGGGCCGACGTTGGGGAGATCACGGGTGATCTCCTCCTTGCCCAGCTTGGTGTCGCGGGCGTCGACCTCGTACTCCTCGATGTGGATCGACGAGAGCACGTCGTCCTTCACGAGGTTCTGGCTGAGGATGATCGCGTCCTCGTAGTTGTGGCCCTCCCACGGCATGAACGCCACGAGCAGGTTGCGGCCGAGCGCGAGCTCGCCCTGGTCGGTCGCGGGACCGTCGGCGATGACCTCGCCGGCCTCGATGCGGTCGCCCGCCGAGACGATGACGCGGTGGTTGTACGACGTGCCCTGGTTCGAGCGGTCGAACTTGCGCAGGAAGTACTGCTGCGTGCCGCCCTCGTCGAGCTGGATCGAGACCATGTCGGCCGAGACCTCTGCGACGACGCCCGACGCATCCGCCGTGATGACGTCGCCGGAGTCGATCGCGGCGAAGCCCTCCATGCCGGTGCCGACGAACGGCGACTCGCTGCGGACGAGCGGCACCGCCTGGCGCTGCATGTTCGCGCCCATGAGGGCGCGGTTCGCGTCGTCGTGCTCGAGGAACGGGATGAGGCTCGTCGCCACCGACACCATCTGGCGCGGCGAGACATCCATGTAGTCGACCTCGGTCGGGACGACCAGCTCGACCTCCTCGCCCTTGCGACGGGCGACGACGCGCTCCTCGATGAACTGCTGCTTCGAGTTGAGGCGGTTGTTCGCGTGGGCGACGACGAACTCGTCCTCCTCCGATGCGGTCAGGTAGTCGATCTTCGCCGACACGACGCCGTTCTCGACCCGGCGGTACGGCGTCTCGATGAAGCCGAACGAGTTGATGCGCGCGAAGGTCGCGAGCGAGCCGATGAGGCCGATGTTCGGGCCTTCCGGCGTCTCGATCGGGCACATGCGGCCGTAGTGCGACGGGTGCACGTCTCGCACCTCGACGCCGGCGCGCTCACGCGACAGACCGCCCGGGCCCAGCGCCGACAGGCGGCGCTTGTGGGTCAGGCCCGCGAGCGGGTTGTTCTGGTCCATGAACTGCGACAGCTGCGAGGTGCCGAAGAACTCCTTGATCGCAGCCGAGACCGGACGCACGTTGATGAGCGTCTGGGGCGTGATCGCCTCGATGTCCTGCGTCGACATGCGCTCGCGGACGACGCGCTCCATGCGAGCCAGGCCCGTGCGGACCTGGTTCTGGATGAGCTCGCCGACGGCGCGGATGCGGCGGTTGCCGAAGTGGTCGATGTCGTCGACGTCGAGGCGGATCTCGACGGGCTCGCCCTTGCGGACGCCCGGGAGGGTCGTCTGCTCGGCGTGCAGCGCGACGAGGTACTTGATCGTCGCGACGATGTCCTCGACCGAGAGCACCGAGTCGCTCATGGGCACGTCGATGCCGAGCTTGCGGTTGATCTTGTAGCGGCCGACCTTCGCGAGGTCGTAGCGCTTCGGGTTGAAGTAGAAGTTGTCGAGCAGCGCGCGGGCGGCCTCGGCGGCGACCTGCTCGCCCGGACGCAGCTTGCGGTAGATGTCGCGGAGGGCGTCCTCCTTCGTCATCGGCGCGTCCTTCTCGAGCGTCGCGATGATCGACTCGTAGCCGGCGAACTCCTTGGCGATGTCCTCGGCGGTCATGCCGAGGGCCTTGAGGAAGACCGTGACCGACTGCTTGCGCTTGCGGTCGATGCGCACGCCGACGGCGTCGCGCTTGTCGACCTCGAACTCGAGCCAGGCGCCGCGGCTGGGGATGACGCGCGCCGAGTAGACGTCCTTGTCGGAGTTCTTCTCGGGGGTGCGCTCGAAGTAGACACCGGGGCTGCGCACGAGCTGCGAGACGACGACGCGCTCGGTGCCGTTCACGATGAACGTGCCCTTCTCGGTCATGAGCGGGAAGTCGCCCATGAAGACGGTCTGCGACTTGATCTCGCCCGTCTCGTGGTTCATGAACTCGGCCGAGACGTACAGCGGCGCGGCGTAGGTCTTGCCGCGCTCCTTGCACTCGTCGATCGTGTACTTGGGCACGTCGAGCACCGGCTCCGAGAAGGAGAGCTGCATCTTCTCGCTCAGATCCTCGATCGGGGAGATCTCCTCGAAGATTTCCTCGAGGCCCGAGTGCGCGGGGATGTCGTCGCGACCCTCGGCGTTCGCCAGGTCGAGGCGCGCCTTCCAGGCGTCGTCACCGATGAGCCATTCGAAGCTCTCGGTCTGGAGCGCCAGCAGGTCGGGGACCGTCAGGGTCTCCGAGATGTGCGCGAAGCTCAGTCGGCTTGCGCGCCGACCGGTCTTGGGGCTCAGTTCAGCCAAGGCAGATACCTCCGGGCCGGGAAGGGTTGCGGGTCTTCCCGGGATCGTGTCGTCGGTGAGAGACTCGTCAACACCCTGAAGCGCCCTGTCCGGGCGCGCGCCGACCGCAATATGAAGGCAGAGGGGATGTCTGTGAGCGCAACTAGCCACACTACGCCGCAGGTCGACCCATGTCCAGTCGCCTCGGCGTGTCGGCGCGCGCAGCCCTGGGGCACGATGCTAGCGGGTCCCGGCCGGGCGGTTGCTCGGCCGTCAGGCACGGGAGGATGGTCGTCGTGAGCACCCCCAGCCGCCGCCTCTCGAGCGGCCTGCACGCCGAGATGCGGTACGCATCCGCGGGCTGGCAGCTCGTCGTCGACGGCACCCCCCAGTCGCACGTCGACCCCGAGCGGCCGGAGCTGCTCGTCTACGAGTACGTGCAGCAGATCGGCCACGTCATCGACGAGCTGCCCGCCGGGCCGATCACCGCCGTGCACCTCGGCGCGGGCGCGCTCACCCTCCCCCGCTATGTCGAGGCGACCAGGCCGGGCTCCCGCCAGCAGGTCATCGAGCTCGAGCCGCTGCTCGTCGAGCTCGTGCGCGAGGTGGCGCCGCTCCCGCGGGGCGCGAGCGTGCGCGTGCGCTACGGCGACGCGCGCGAGCAGCTGTCGCGACTGCCCGGCGGGCTGCGCGGCGCAGTCGACCTCGTGGTGGTGGATGTGTTCTCCGGCTCGCAGACGCCGGCCCACGTGACGACCGTCGAGTTCCACGCGCTCGTGCGCGACCTGCTCGCGCCGAGCGGCGTCGTGGTCGTGAACATCGCCGACGACCGCACGCTCGCATTCGCGAAGCGGCAGCTCGCGGCGCTGCTCGAGGTGCACGAGTCGGCGGCGGCGCTCGCCGACCCCGGCATGCTGAAGGGCAGGCGCTTCGGCAACGTCGTGGCGGTCGCCGGTCCTGAGCTGCCCGACCTCGACGCGCTCGGCCGGGCGCTGCGCCGCGACCCGCTACCGGGCAAGGTCGTCGCGGGCGCGGAGCTGCGGCGCTTCCTCGGCGGCGCGCTGCCCGCCCGCGACGCTGACGCGACCCCGAGCCCCGCGCCCGGCAGGGGCGTCTTCGGCTGACCCGGATTCTCAACGTCGCCGGTGGTCACTGGCGCCGCATGCGGGGCCGATCGACCACCGGCGACGTTGAGATCCTGGGGCTTCGCGCCGCGGGCTCGTGGCGGCGCGCGGCGCGTGCTCCCCGAGATCGAGCCCCGATGCGCGACGATGTCGGGATGAGCGAGTCGATCGGCTACGACCAGACCGCGCTGCGGAACGCCGTCGATGTCGGGGCGGTCGCCCGCAGGCTGCGCCAGCTCGGCCGCGAGCGCTCGCTCGCCGCGGTATCGGAGCGCGCGTGGCTGCTCGAGAGCATCGGTCGGCTCGACGAGGCGCTCGCAGCCGCGACCGAGGCGGTGTCGATGGCGCGCGCGTCGGGATCCCGCGACCGCGTCGCGGAGGCGCGGCTGCTGCGCGCATCCGTCGTGCAGACGCGCGGCGACCTGCACACGGCGCTGCGTGAGTGCACGGCCCTCATCGCGGAGTCGCGCTCGAACGACTGGGTCGAGCTCTGGGCGCACGCGCTGCAGCAGCGCGGCACCGTGCACTTCGCGCTGCACCAGTGGCACGAGGCCTGCGTCGACTTCACCGTGGCGGTCGAGCTGTGCCGGGAGGCCGAGCTGCCGGCGGAGCAGCTGCAGGCGGCGGAGGTCGCCCTGCTCGTGGCCATGGACCGCGCTCAGACCGAGGCGATCCGCGCGGAGCAGGACGTGCCGCGCGCGACGCACCCGATCTGGGGCGGGCGCTGACGCTCATCCACAGGCGGGCGCCGGCGGTTCGCGCCGCGTCGGCAGCGGATGGGATGCTCGCCGGGTCGATGCAGGGACCGGCCAGGTCGGTGTCACAACCGGAAGGAGCAGCGCGGTGGCGGATCTCGAGCGCGTGCGCGTGTGGGCCGAGGCGCTCATCCGGCTGCACCTCGACGACGGCTGGACCTTCGGCTTCGACCGCGCCGCGAAGCGCGCCGGACTGACGAACTACACCCAGCGGCGCATCACCGTCTCGAAGCACCTCGCGGCGCGGTGGGACGACGATGAGGTGCACCAGACGCTGCTGCACGAGGTGGCGCACGCGATGGCCGGCCCGGCCGCGGGGCACGGACCGCGCTGGCAGCGCACGGCGCGCGAGCTCGGCTACGTGGGCGGCCGCACGCACCAGGGCGAGATCGCGGCCGAGCGGGCGGGCTGGGTCGGCTCGTGCCCCGGGGGCCACGAGCATGTGCGCTTCCGCGCGCCGCGCGGTCGCTACGCGTGCCGCGCGTGCACGCGCGCCGCCCGACGGGTGGTCGAGATCCGCTGGCAGCGCCGCGTCGCAACGGCCTGACGCCGACGGCGCGGCGCGTGACGGCGTGACGCGCCCTACCGGGGCTCGCCGGAGCTGCCGCCGTCGGTCGCCGAGCGCATCGCGGACGGCCCGTCGGGCAGCACCGAAGCATCCGACGCATCCGTCGCAACCGACCCGGTCTCCTGAGCGGCGTCAGCCTCGGGCGCCGAGGCCTCGTACGACGCGCTGATCTGCCGGTACGACTTCGTCAGCAGCGCGAGCGCCCCGGCGACGACCATGATGATGCCCGCGACGAGGAAGACGAGCGCGATGCCGCGAGTGGTGCCCGTCCCGAGCCACGGCTCGAGCGTCGCGCTGCCCTCGTCCGAGCGCGCCCACGGGATGATCCAGAACTCGGCGATCGGGGCGATCAGGAACGCCGTGATCGGGGCGGCCGCCGACTCGAACGCCATCGCGAACCCGAACACGCGACCCTGCCTGCTGAGCGGGACGACCCGTTGGATGATCGTCTGCTCGGCTGCCTCCGCGGCGGGGATCAAGCACATGTAGAGCCAGATGCCGCCGGCGTACAGCCACCAGTGCTCACGGATCGCGAACGCTGCACCGAGCACGCCCATCGCCACGACGACGAGCAGCAGCGTGCGGATCGGGCGCTTGCCCAGCCCGAAGCGCGCGATGACGAGGCCGCCGATGATGAAGCCCGTCGCCGTGACGCCGAGCACGAGCCCCCACATCTCGACCGAGAAGATCTCGAGCCCGTAGGGATCCATCAGCGCCATGTAGACGCCGCCGATGAGGTTGTTGAACGTCGAGAAGATGATGAGCGCGAACAGGCCGCCGACTGCGAGCACGGCTCGGATCGAGCCGCGCAGGTCGACGCCGCGAGCGGTGTCGCCGGCCTCGAGCGCGACGACGTCCTGCGGCATCCGCAGCGTCGCGAGGTGCGCGAGGCTCAACGCGGTGAAGGCGATCGCGATCGCGATCGTCCACCCCATGCCGAGCTGGCCGATCGCGAGGCCGGAGAACACGCTCGTGATGATGAAGGTCATGCCCTGCACGGTGCCGACGAGGCCGTTCGCGTTCGCATGCCGCTCGTCGGGCACGAGCATCGTCACGGTCGTCGACAGCGCGATGTTGCGCATGTTCTCGACCACTGCGCCGCCCAGGATGATCGCCGTGAAGAGCCAGAACCACGGGGCCGCCAGGTCGAGCAGCGCCGACTCCGGCAGCAGCAGGTACATCGCGCCCGCGAGCGCGAAGGCCGTGAGCGTGATGAGGCCGGACAGCTGCATCACCCGCAGCTTGCGATGGTGGTCGACGATCGTGCCGAAGAGCATGCTGCCGAACGCGACGAACAGCATGTACGCGCCGCCGATGATGCCCGTCGCGAGCACCGACCGCGTCTCGAGGTAGACCCAGAAGGTCAGCGCGAACCAGAGGAAGCTCGTCGTGACGTTCGCGAGCGCCGTGTTGACGAGCACGTGCAGGAACGTGCGCTCGCCGGATGTCCGTGGCCGCGTCGCCGTCATGGGCGACACGGTAGCCGCGGCCACCCACACGCGACACCCGCGTGTCGCCCGCGACGGATGCCGGCCTCAGCCGGGGAGCCGCACGGATCTGCGGGTGCGGGCGCGCCGCACCCGCAGATCGGCGCGGGTGTCGGCCTGCGTCAGCTCCTGGAGTCGCGCGCCTGCGCCCAGAGGTCGACGCCCGGCTCGTCCTGCGCGAGCTTGTCGATCGCGGCGAGCTCGGCGTCGGTGAAGTCGAGGCGCTCGATCGCGCCGAGGTTCTGCTCGAGCTGCTCGACGCGCGAGGCGCCGATCGTGAGCGACGTCACGCGCGGGTCGCGCAGCGCCCACGAGAGCGCGAGCTGCGCGAGCGACTGCCCCCGCTCGTCGGCGATGCGTCCGAGGCCGCGGATGCGCTCGATCGCCTCCGGCGAGACGTTCGGGTCGAGCGGCTTGCGCGCGCTCCCCCGCCCGGCCCGCGAGTCCGACGGCACGCCCTCGAGGTACTTGCCCGTCAGCAGCCCCTGCGCGAGCGCGGTGAAGCCGATCACGCCGACGCCGAGCTCGCCCGCCGTGTCGAGCAGGCCCTCCCGCTCGATCCAGCGGTTCAGCATCGAGTAGGACGGCTGGTGGATCGTGAGCGGCGTGCCGAGCGAGGCGAGGATCTCGTGCGCGCGACGCGTGTCCTCGGCGGAGTAGCTCGAGACGCCGACGTACAGCGCTCGGCCGGTGCGGACGATGTGGTCGAGCGCGCCCATCGTCTCCTCGAGCGGCGTCTCGGGGTCGGGGCGGTGGTGGTAGAAGATGTCGACGTGGTCGAGCCCCATGCGCTCGAGCGACTGGTCGAGGCTCGCGATGAGGTACTTGCGGCTGCCGCCGATGCCGTACGGCCCCGGCCACATGTCCCAGCCCGCCTTCGTGGTCACGAGGATCTCGTCGCGGTGGGGCTTCAGGTCGCTCGCCATCACGCGGCCGAAGTTCAGCTCGGAGGCGCCGAAGGGCGGCCCGTAGTTGTTCGCGAGGTCGAAGTGCGTGATGCCGCGGTCGAAGGCGGTCGTCAGCAGGTCGCGCTGGCGCTCGAGCGGCACGTCGTCGCCGAAGTTGTGCCAGAGGCCGAGCGTCAGCAGCGGCAGCTTCAGGCCGGACGTGCCGGCGCGGCGGTACTGCATGCGGTCGTAGCGGGCGGGGTCGGCTTGCCAGGTCATCGGGCGGCTCCTGCTCGATCGTGGGTCGGCTGCAGCGCGGCCGCGTCGGCCGCGATGAGGGCGTCGGTCGCGCCCCGGAGGTGGACGGCGGCGGCGCACGCGGCGGCGCACGCCGGGCTGTGGAAGTCGATGCCGAGCTCCGCGAGCTCGTCGACGACCCGGCCGGCGACCAGCAGGTCGGCGGCGCTCGGACGCAGCGACCCGTCGGCCCACCGCTCGCCAGCCGCGACGATCGCGATCGAGACCCGGTCGCCGCGCCGCTCCTGCTCGTCGCGCGCCGCGCGGGCGACGGCGGATGCGCTCGCGATCGTCGCATCGAGCACGAGCGACGTGCGCGGGGCCAGGTCGTGCAGCTCGGCCGTCGCGGGCCCGCGGTCGGCATCGGCGACGACGACGACGTCGGCCGTCGCGGCGCGCATGCCGGCGGGGCCCCACTCGAGGGTCACCTGGTAGGCGGTGCTCATGGTGCAAGCCTACGGACGACAGCCGAGCGCATCCCGAATCCGGTGCTACCGGAGCGCCCCGCAGTGGGCGAGCGCGGCACGCACGAGACTGCCGCGGCCGCCCTCCATCTCGGAGGCGACGAGCTCTGAGGCTGCGGCCTCGGGGCGGAGCCACGTGAGCTCGAGGGCGTCCTGCCGCGGATCGCACGTGCCGGTGACCGGCACGATGTAGCAGAGCGAGACGGCGTGCTGCCGGTCGTCGGAGTAGAGCCCGTCCCCGTGGATGGGGAAGTACTCGGCGATGTGGAAGGGCACCGGGCTCGCCGGCAGCTGCGGGAACGCCATCGGCCCCAGGTCCTTCTCGAGGTGGCGGTAGAGCGCGTCGCGCACGCGCTCCCCGCGCATCACGCGGCCCGAGACGATCGTGCGCGTCATCTGGCTGTGCTCGTTCATGCGCAGCAGCAGCCCGACCTCGGTCACCTGGCCGATGCCGTCGAGCCGCACCGGGATCGCCTCGACGTAGAGGATCGGCAGGCGCTCGCGCGCGTGCTGCAGCTCCTCATCGCTCAGCCAGCCGGGATTCGGGTCGGGGGTGCGCACAGCCATGGCCCCATTGTGCCTGCAGCGCGTGTGCGTTCCGCAGTCGCGCGACGCGGGGACGCGCGAGGCGGGTCAGGGCCGCAGGCGGCGGCCGCCGCGATCCGCCCACAGCGCGAGCCCGAGCCAGACCGCCGCGACGAGCATGCCGAGCACGATCGACGGGATGTCGCCGAGGGACGCGAACGAGCCCACGGGATCCGGGTCGGGCATGGCCTCGAGCAGCGTGCGCGCCGCGAGCGTCGTGCCGACGGCCAGGAGGCTGATGCGCCCGACGGCTGCGAACGGCTCGGCGAACGCGCCGAGCGCCGAGGTGCCGCCGCGGAGGTCGGTGTCGACCGACGGATGCGCCGCGGCCGCGAGCACGGAGGCGAGGCTCGCGACGGCGAGCGTCAGCGGCGGCGTCCACAGGGCGGTCGCCGGCTCGAGCGGCTGCTGCCCCCACACCGTGGGCGTGAAGTAGGCGAGGATGCCCAGCACGCCGAACAGGACTGCGGCGAGCAGCCCGTAGCCGACGACGCGCGCCCGCTGATGCGCGTTCACGCTGCGGGCCCGCAGCAGCGCGTGCACGAGCGCCGCGCCTGCGGCGGCGGGCAGCGACAGCCCCAGCCCGGCGACGACGGTGGTGACCGCCTGCGTGATCTGCGGGTCCGCGGGGACGCCCGCCGCATCCGCCACGCCGCCGACGAGCAGCGTCGCCGGGCTGCACGCGTCGCTCAGCTCGCCGCACAGGCCGGTGGTGAGCCACAGCGTGCCGGCGCCGATGGCCGTCGCGACCACGGTGGCCCACGCCCAGCCCACCCAGGTGCTCGCGAGCAGGCCCAGCAGTCCGAGCACCGCGGTCGCGATGCCGAGCTGCAGCAGCGGCCCGACGACGCGGAGCCGCTCCAGGCCGCCGAGCGTGCCTGCTGCGGCGTCGAAGGGGATGCCCGCCGCGGCACCGCTGATGAGGGCCGCCACAGCGGCGATCACGAGTCCCGCGATCAGCAGCAGCGCCGCGCGGCCGAGCACGCGGCCGCCGCTCGTCCACTGGCGGTGCTGCGCCATCGCGAACGCGCAGCCCGCGATGACCGCGAAGGCGGGCAGCGCGATGCCGTCGAGCCCGACCGCGCCCCACGGCTCCGAGGCGGGGAACGGCCGGCGCGGCGCGGCGAGCCAGGCGACGGTCGCGAGCACGAGCAGGCCGCGGGCGGCGTCGAGCGAGACGACGCGGCCGATGCGCTTGCCGCGCGCCACGGGCCGGGCGCCGCCGCGTGCTCGCGCGGGCGGACGGGAGCCGCCCTGTGCGCGCGCGGACGGCATGACCCGGGTGGTCGCCGAGGTGCTCGTCATGTGCCCTGCTCCATGCTTCGAGGCTACGGTGTTCACGATGGCGCGAGCAGTCGGGCTCCGCCTGCCGGAGGGAGCTCCCATGCAGCAGATCGACGCGGATGCGGTGCGCTGGCGCGAGGGCCAGCCGCAGTCCGGGGCCGGCGAGCTGCTGGTCGTCATGCATGGCATCGGCTCCCACGAGGGCGACCTGTTCGGCCTCGCGCCGCACCTGCCGTCGGCGCTCACGATCGCGTCGCTGCGCGCCCCGCTCCCCTACGGCGGCGGCTTCGCCTGGTTCGACTTCTCGCCGGTCGACAGCGACGACCACTCGCTGATCGACGCCTCCGCCGAGGCGGTGCTGCGGTGGCTCGATGGCCTCGATCGCCGCTTCGAGCGCGTGCACCTGCTGGGCTTCTCGCAGGGCGGCGCCATGGCCGTGCAGCTCGCGCGCCTCGCGCCGCAGCGGTTCTCGTCGATCGTGCACCTCGCCTCCTTCGTGCACGACGGCGAGCTGCCCGGCGACGCCGAGCTCGCCGCTCGCGAGCCGCGCATCCCGCTGCTGACGACGATCGGCGACCTCGACGACGTCATCCACCGCGACAAGATCGAGCGCTCCGCCCCCTGGCTCGACGCCCACTTCGACGTCGACCGCCGCACCTACCACCGCGCGCACTCGATCGTCGCCGAGGAGCTCGCCGACGTCGTCGCCTTCCTCGAGCGCGTCTGACCCGCGCGCTCGCCCCGCTCGAGCGCTCACGCAGGCGCAATGCGCGGCTGCGAGCGCCCTCCAGCGGGATGACGGCCGCTCGACCCGTCAGACTGGGCGCATGGATCGGTTCCGGCTCGGCGGTGTGCCCGGCGTCACGCCCGCGAAGTGGATGCGCGTGTGGCGCGAGCGGATGCCCGACGTGCCGATCGACCTCGTGGCCGTCGACGAGGCGGATGCGGTGGGCGCGCTGCGGGACGGCCGCGTCGACGCGGTGCTGGCGCGGCTGCCGCTGCCGCCCGAGGACGCGCCGCAGCTCCACGTCGTGCAGCTCTACGAGGAGCTGCCGGTCGTGGTCTCGGCGAAGGGGCACCCGATCGTCGCGTTCGAGAGCGTGACGATCGCCGACCTCGCGGGCGAGACGATGCTGACCGCCGACGGCATGACCTCCGCGCAGCTGCTCGAGGTCGTCGCGACCGGTGCTGGGCTGGCGATCCTGCCGATGTCCGTCGCGCGCGCCCTCGGCGGCGACCAGACGCGGCACCGCGTCGTGACCGACCTGCCGTCCACGACGATCGCGCTCGCCTGGCTCCAGGCGGCAGACTCCCCACTCCACCAGGAGCTCATCGGCATCGCCCGCGGCCGCAGGGCGGGCTCGTCGCGCGGCACCGACCGCGAGCACAGCGCCGATCGCGAGCACAGGGTCGAACCGGGCCAGTCGGCCACCGGCGGGAAGCCGCCCTCGTCGAAGCCGAGGCAGCCGGCTCGACCGGATCGGCCGCGCCGGCCCGGTGGACCGGGCAGGTCCGGCCGGCCGGGTCCCGGGCGCCGCCGCTAATCGAACCTAAGTGGGTGGCTACTTCGAGTCGCGACGTGCTGTCGAAGCAAAAGTTAGCCGCGAGGCAATCATCGACATCTGGCGCTTCTCAGCCTCGCTGCGACGCGTGTTTTCCTTGACCACCTTGGCCAGCTCTCGGCGAAGACTTAACTCGGGTCGTTCGGGCATGTCATCTCTCCGAATCTGTTGCCGCAGCCGCCGCTCCAGCCAGCCGCTGTTACGACTCTAGTCAAGTCTGAGCCGGTGACATGCTCGCAGAACCGTCATCGGACGCCGTGTCGTCCCCGTCGACCGCCACCCTTGCCAGCTCGTTGAGTGCCAAGGCCTCCAGCTCGATACCCGGGGGCACGTCGGGACCCCATACGGCCAACGGTGAGGGCTTCCAAGCCTCGAACGCTCCCCTGAGGTCGCGCCCCCGCTGACGCATCTGGAACACCCGTGGGAACAGAGCGGGACCGATGCCTTCGAACGGCATGAAGGTCACGCGATCGGGAGAGTCGGCATCTGGCGCCTCAGCAATCAGGTGCTCATACATCAGCTCAACCTGAGACTTCGGGTAGGGATCGATGTAGACGACCCTCGTAATACCAGCACCAATGATCAAGCGGGCACATTCGTGGCACGGATACGTCGTGGTATACAGCACACCCCGGCCGATCGCCGTGCCCCTTCGAGCTGCGGTACAAATCGCCGCCATTTCAGCGTGCATGATGCGGCCGAATTCGAGGAGGTCGGTAATCTTACTTCCCTCGAGCGGACCCCCCTCGGAAATGGCAGCATCTGCGCGCTCGGCCGAAGGAGTTGCGGACCGCTCTTGCGACAACCATCCGCTCAAGGCAAGCCGATCCAGGACGTCTCGCAGGACACCTCGCTTGCCGACATCGTTCGTCTCGTACCTAAGCTTGAAGTCGCGGTGGTCCGGTTCATCGCCACTCCAGTACTGCCCACCTCCGGGCTTTGGTACGTCGTTAGTTCCCGTAACCAACACTTCCCCTTCGGCGTCAACGACGACCGCGCCCACTTGTCGACCGGTCGCGGCCGAGCGAAATCGCGAAGCGTACGCGTGGAACATCGCTTGCTCGTCGCGAGAAGGCGTCTCGAACGCCTTCCCGAACCAAAGGTCGACAAGTCGCTGCACCGCGCCGCTCGCGGGACTTCCATGCCGCAGGCGCACGAACGCGTCGGACTTGGCAAATGCCTTGCGCAAGCTTTGCCCCCATGCGAGGTTGTCTTCGTCCGCCTCATCACGGCTAAGAAGTCGTTCGGCCTCGGCCACTTGGTCGGCGTTGGACTCTCCGTAACCTTGCTCAGCCAGCCTCCGCAGCAGGTACTTGCGTCGATCGCGCTCCGGAGACGATACGCCGATCACAAACAGCCGTGACCCGTAAACCAGTCTCAGTGTTTTGATCTCTTCGGGGCGTTTGGCCGACAGCAGAATGGTTGCGACCCCCGCCCGCTCGGGCAGCGCCGAGCCGTCGTCACCTCCTACAGCGACCTCTCGCATCCGGCGCATCTCGATCATCGCCATCAGCGCGGCTGCGTCCGTTCGTTCCCAGCTCAAGCGGAGTTGGTCACCAAGGCTCATGAGCCATTCGGGTTCCGACTGCTCCGGTTCGCGCTCTTTGGCTCCGAACTCCGCCGGGTTCCTGCGTAGCAGGTCGCTCACCCGCACCTGCTCGGGGCGATAGCTGACGGAACGCAGCGCGACCTCAAGCTCAGCGAGGACCCCTGCTACATCGGTGCCGAGCGCGGACACAATGAGGGTCACCAACTCGGGTTTCTCGTTCGCTGCTTTATTGGGGTCGGACGACAGGTCGGGCTCCGTCATTGAGATATCCGCTCTAGCATCGGCGCGGACCGATGCTAGGCAGACACTAATTGAAACGGCGCCATAGGTCTACTCGCTTCCTGTACCGCGTGACTGCTCCCTGAACGAGTCGATGATGCGACCCACTGAACCGGTCCGATTGACCAAAGCAAATGTGGCTCCGGCAGACAGGTGGATCATCCATTCGAGCACCCGTACGCACCCCGCCGCCGCCCCGTGCGTATAGTCCTGGCGTGACGTTTGAGCAGCCCTTCACCGTCGACACCGATCTCGCGCGCATCGATCTCGACACGGTGCACCGCTGGCTCTCGACCGACGCGTACTGGGCGATGGGCCGTTCCCGGGAGACGGTGCAGCGCGCGGCCGAGGGGTCGCTGAACTTCGGCGTCTTCGACGGCGGCGGCGCGCTGTGCGCCTACGGCCGTGTCGTGACGGACCGCGCGACGTTCGGCTGGCTGTGCGACGTCTACGTCGATCGTGCCCATCGCGGCAAGGGGGTGGGCCAGCTGCTCGCGCGGACGGTCGTCGACACGCTCGCGCCGATGGGGCTGAAGCGCGTGATGCTCGCGACGCACGACGCGCACGCCGTGTACGAGCGCGTCGGCTTCGTGCCGGTGCCCGCCCCTGAGGAGCTCATGCTGCTCGACCGCCGGGACGCGCCCTCCGCCTGACGAGGTGGCGGCGCCCATCGCTCCCCAGACTCCGACCTCGTCGGCTCCGACGCGGCGCGGATGGGGTACGTTCTGAGCATCATCACGAAGCACTCGCTCCCGAACGTCGCCCACCCCGCCGGAGCCTTCGACGAGATCCTCGCCGACCTCCCAGCGATCCTGCTCGTCGCGGCCGCCGCCGCGATGTTCGTCCTGCTCGTCGCGATCACCGTCCGCGTCATGCGATGGGTGATCCTCCGCCGCCATCCCGAGATCGAGACGGCGGGGGCCGCGCGAGGCGCGTCGAGCTCCTACGAGGCGCTGTAGTCGACCGCGCACGACGGAGGCCCCGGCTCCCCCGATTCCTCGGGAGCGTCGGGGCCTCAGCCGTATGGCGGTGACGGTGGGATTTGAACCCACGGTGGAGGGTTACTCCACACCACTTTTCGAGAGTGGCACCTTCGGCCGCTCGGACACGTCACCAAGGGACGATCCTACACGAGCGAGGGGGCCGATCCCAACCGCTCGCTGAACGTGCGGATCCGCCGCACCTCGTGCATCCCCTCCTCGACCTTCCGGCCGCCGTCGGCATGCCAGCCGTGCGACTCGTAAAAGGCCGCTGCGCGAGCGTTCCCGTCGAGGACCCACAGATAGGCGCCCTCGTGCCCGTCGGCGATGAGCCGCCGCTCGACCTCGGCGAGCAGCGCGTGCCCCACGCCCCGCGACCACCGCTCGGCGATCGCGTAGATCGCGTACAGCTCGCCCGTGGCGGGCGGATCGGGGTCGCGCGCCGGCCCGGCGAACGCCCAGCCGACCACCTCGCCGTCGGCGACGGCGACGAGGTCGTGCGCGCCCTCGTGCGCGTGGTGCTCGTCCCAGCGTTCGATGCGCAGGATCGTCTCGCGCTCGACGCTCAAGCGGTCGAGCACCTCCTGCGGCACGAGGCCGCGGTAGGCGGCGCGCCACGTCTCGATGCGCACGCGCGCGATGCCGGCGGAGTCGGCGACCGTCGCCTCGCGCACGTGGGCGGTCATGCCGCGACCCCCGGTGAGGCGTCGACGACGCAGAAGCGGTTGCCCTCCGGGTCCTCCATGATCAGGTAGTCGGCGTCCGGGGGCCGCTTCGGCCAGTGCACGCGCTGCGCCCCGAGCGCCTCGAGGCGCTCCACCTCGGCGGCCTGGTCGTCGGCGTACAGGTCGAGGTGGATGCGCGGCGGCAGCACTCGCTCGGCCCGCATGAGGTCGAGCGAGACGTTGGGGCCGGTGCCCGAGCGGGGCCGCAGCAGGGCGAAGTCGTCGTCGAGCGGGACGCGCGGCTCGTAGTCGAGCGCAGCGGTCCAGAACAGCAGCTGGCGCTCGAGGTCGGAGCAGCGGATCACGATCGAGCCGACGGTGAGCATGGGGTCACGCTAGTCGGTCGACCGCCGGTTCTGGCGGAATCCTTGGGATCGACGAGGCGAGAGCACGCGCCCGCCGGTCGGTCCCGGCGTGTCGCCGGCGGGGATGTGCCCGCTGGGGAGCGCCGCGGAGGCGCAGTGGGTGGCGGCCGATAGCCTCGCTCGCATGGCCAAACCATCCGCGTACCGCTGCTCCGAGTGCGGGTGGACGACCCTGAAGTGGGTGGGCCGCTGCGGCGAGTGCCAGCAGTGGGGCACCGTCGGCGAGGCGGGCGTGCAGGCGCGCCGCGTGACCCCTGCCGCGGTCGCCGCCGACCGGGCCGCGCGCCCCATCACCGAGCTGCGCACGGCCGACGCGCCGCGCTGGCCCTCCGGGGTCGCGGAGTTCGATCGGGTGCTCGGCGGCGGCATCGTGCCCGGCGCGGTCGTGCTGTGCTCGGGCGAGCCTGGCGTCGGCAAGTCGACGCTGCTGCTCGCGGTCGCCGCGAAGACGGCGAGCTCCGGCAGGCGCGTGCTCTACGTCTCCGGGGAGGAGTCGCTCGCGCAGGTGCGGCTGCGCGCGGAGCGCACCGGCGCGCTCGAGCCGCAGCTCTACCTCGCGAGCGAGACCGACCTCGCGACGATCCTCGGCCAGATCCGCGACACCGCCCCGGAGCTCGTCATCATCGACTCGGTGCAGACCGTCGCGAACGCCGAGAACGAGGCGCTCGCCGGCGGGCCCAGCCAGGTGCGCGACGTCGCGGCGGCGCTCACGCGCGCTGCGAAGGATGCCGGCGTGCCGCTGCTGCTCGTCGGCCACGTCACGAAGGACGGCTCGGTGGCGGGCCCTCGCCTGCTCGAGCACCTCGTCGACGTCGTCGCGCACTTCGACGGCGACCGGCAGACGGCGCTGCGCTTCGTGCGCGCGTCGAAGAACCGCTTCGGGCCCACGGATGAGGTGGGCTGCTTCGAGATGACCGGCGACGGGATCGTCGAGGTGCCGGACCCCTCCGGACTGTTCCTCTCGCGCTCGGCGACGCCGCTCGCGGGCACGTGCGTGACCGTCGCCCTCGAGGGCAGGCGCGCCATCCCGGTGGAGGTGCAGGCGCTCGTGGTGAAGGCGTCGACCGCGCAGCCGCGCCGGGTCGTGAACGGCGTCGACGCCTCGCGCGTCGCGATGGTGCTCGCGGTGCTCGAGCGGCACGCCGAGCTGCACCTCGGCGGCTCCGACGTCTACGTCTCGACCGTCGGCGGCATCCGCCTCACCGAGCCGGGCGCCGACCTCGCGATCGCCCTCGCCATCGCGAGCGCCGAGCGCAACGTGGCGCTCCCCCACCGGCTCGCCGCTATCGGCGAGATCTCGCTCGCCGGCGAGATCCGCGCCGCATCTGCGGCGAAGCGGCGGGTGACGGAGGCCCGTCGACTCGGCTACAACCGCGTCGTCGACGAGTCGGTCGCGCTCGTGCGGAACGCCATCCCCGAGACGATCAGCGAGGGCCGACGCCAGTCGGCGACGCGCGAGCCGGTCGGCGTGCCGGAGTTTTGAGCCCGCAGGCCGCAATGCCGCGGAGCGGCGTTGCGGCCGCAGGGCTCAAGGTCGAGTAGCCCGCGGCGAAGCCGCGCGCGTATCGAGACCCAGCCGCCTGACTCCAGCCGAAGCCCGGCCAGCGCCCCCGCGCCCCCTACTCCAGCACGAACTGCACACCCTGCCGGCTCGCGTAGTCGCCGACTCGCACGGAGAGGCTGTAGGTCGCGCCGCCGGCGTCGACCTGCGGCCGCTCGGCCGTGCAGGTCTCGATCGACGAGGCGGTGCGGTCCCACTCGATCGGCACGGTCGACTGCGGGACGCCCGGCTCGAGCTGCACGACGTTGTCCTGCACATCGGCGGCGCAGTCCGACCAGCGGTAGACGACCTCGTCGCCGGTGCGGATCTCGTACTCCTGCACGGTCGTGCCGGCGTTGAGCGAGCAGGCGCCCTCGCCGGTGTTCTCGATCGTGAGCGACAGCTGCACGCGCTCGTCGGCGGCGTAGGAGGGCTTGTCGACGGCCGGCGTGAGCGCGATCTGCTCGGGCGCGCACGGCTCGGTGGGCTCGCCGGTCTCGTCGCCGACGGGCGTGAACGGCCCGCTCGGCGTCGGGCTGGGCGTCGGCGACTCGGTCGCCGAGGGCGTCGGCGTGGCTGCGGCCGCGGTCTCGCTCGGCGCAGGCGGCAGCTCGGTCTCGGGCGCCTCCCACGGCCGCCACACGAGCAGCGCGATCGCGACGGCGAGGAGGATCGCGAGGAGGACGAGCAGCGTGCGGCGTCGGCGGACGGCCGCACGTCGCTTCGCACTCGTCGCCTGGCCCACGGATCCAGGGTAGGCGAGCGGCGGCTCAGAGCTGCTTGAGCATGCGCGTGTTGCCGAGCGTGTTCGGCTTCACGTGGGCCAGGTCGAGGAACTCCGCGATGCCGCCGTCAGGCGAGCGCACGAGCTCCGCGAACACGTCGGGGCCGACGACCTGCTCGGCGACCTCCTCGAATCCGTGCCGCCCGAAGAACTCGGTCTCGAAGGTCAGGCAGAACAGCCGCGAGAGCCCCAGGTCGACGGCCCGCTCCTCCAGCGCCGCGAGCATGGCGTGGCCGACACCCTTGCCGAGCGCGCCTTCGGCGACGGCGATCGTGCGCACCTCGCCGAGGTCCTCCCACAGCACGTGGAGGGCACCGCATCCCACCACCTGGCCGTCGCGCTCGGCGACGACGAACTCCTGCACCGCCTCGAAGAGCGTGACGAGCTCCTTGCCGAGCAGGATGCGCCGGCGCACATAGGGCTCGATGAGGTCGCGCATCGCGCGCACGTCACCGGTGCGGGCCTGCCGGACCACCAGGTCGGAGCGATGGCGAGCGGATGCATCGGGAGCGGGTGCGTCGACGGTCACGGTTGTCGAGCCTACGCTTCACCGCGTCCTGTCGACCGCGAAGACCAAGCGAGCGAACTGCCCGACCTGCCGCGTCTCGATGAGCGTGAGGCGGTCGGACTCGACGCGGCGCGGCAGCAGCGGCGCACCGCTCGGCAGCGCCACCGGTGCGATGGAGATGGCGATCTCGTCGAGGGCGCCGGCATCCAGGAACTGGCCGGCGAGGTCGCCGCCGCCCACCACCCAGATGTCGCCGTCGCCTGCCGCCGCGCGCAGCTCGGGGAGCGCTTCGGCGACCGTCCCGCGCAGGAAGCGCACGTCGGCGCCCTCCGGCACCGGCAGCTCACGGCTCGAGAAGACGAACACCGGACGGTCGCCATAGAACGCCTGCCAATCCTCCCGCTGGTCGGACTCGGCCCATGCGCGCAGCCCCCACTCGTAGGTGTGGGAGCCCTCGACCATGACGGTCGCGCCCTGCGGCAGCAGCGTCTCATCGGGGTCGTCGCCGCCGTCGACGGCGAACAGCCAGGCAAGGGAGTGCTCGTCGTCGGCGAGGAAGCCGTTGAGGGTCGTCGCGGTGTCGAAGATGATCCGGCTCATGCGGGGAGGCTAGGCGCAGCCGCCCACACGCGCTGACGGCGGTGGGGCGAGGCCGAAGCCCCGCCCCACCGCCGTTCGGGCGATCAGTCGATCAGCTGCACGCCGAGAGCCGAGCGACGTCCATCGACAGCGAGGGCTCGCCGCCGAGGAGCGTCACCGACGCGGGCTGCAGGCGCTCGAGCTCGTCGAGGATGCGCTGCGGCACGCACGTGCTGACGCTGATCAGCAGCGGCGAACCCTGCGCACCGGCGACCGCGCTGCCCGCGAGGGCGTCGGGGAAGCTCGTCCCGGAGGCGAGGTACGCGCCGTTCGGCGCTGCGTCGAACGCCGACATCGTGACGATCGCGCTCGTGGCGTAGCGGTCGGCACCGCCGAGGCGACGGACGGTGAAGCCGGCGTCGACGAGCTGACCGGCGTTCGCGGACGGCACCGCGTTGATGTCGCCGACGATGCGCACCTTGCGGATCCCGAGGTCGCTGAGGGTCTCGACCGCCGCAGCCGGGACGGCCGTGCGGGTGTCGACCAGCAGGAGCGGCATGTCGAGGTGACCCGCCGCCGCGCCGGCCGAGAGCGCGTCCGGGAAGCGCAGGCCGGTGGCGACGAAGGCGCCCTCGGCCGACTCGAACGCGTACTCAGCCACCATGCGGCTCGTCTCGAAGCGGTCCACGCCACCGACGCGGTCGACCGTCGTGACCGACTCGAGCCCTGCGATCGCGTCCTCGACCGCGCCGCCGACCGTGGGCTCGCCGCCGACGATCACGACCCGCTCTGCGCCGAGGCGCGCGATCTCAGCGAGCACGCCCTCCGCGATCTCGCCCTTGCGGACGAGCAGCAGCGGGCCGCCCTCGTGCGCCGCGGCGGGCGCCGCGGTGAGCGCGTCCGGCGCCACCTCGCCGCTCGCGACGTAGACGACGGGTGCGCCGTCGGGGTAGCCGGCCTCGGAGATCTCGACCGCCGTCTCGAAGCGGTCCGCTCCCGCGATGCGATCGGTCGGCAGCACCTCGAGCTCGAACGGGATCGACGTGCCGTTGTCGGCGCGCACCGCGAGCGTCTGGACGGCCGGAGCGAGCGCACCGGGCGCCGCCGGCGGCACCGTGAAGGTCACGGTCGCCGAGGTCGTCAGCGGCGCGCCCTTCGCATCGTTGGTGACGACCACGTCGCCCGAGCCGAGCACGGTGCCCGCTCCGTCGACGATCTCCACCGTCGTGGACGCCTCCGCGCCGAGCGAGCGGATGCGGTCGACCTGCCGCACCTCGACCGTCTGCTCCGAGCCAGGGGCGACGGTCTCGGGCAGGCCGACGAGGTCGACGTGACGCACCGAGTAGTCGGGAGCGAGACCCGGGTTGTCCGCGAGGTACGCGAGCAGCGCATCCTGGTCGACGAGACCGGAGTCGCGCTCATCGGTGCCCTCGGCGAACGACCAGAAGTTGTCGCCGGGGTTCGAGCCCATGACGCCGACGAGGAACGACGAGCTGGCGACGCGGATCTCCTGCTCGGGCGTGATGAACGCGCCGTCGATCGCGATGTCGCTGACACGGTCGTCCAGCGGCCGGGAGGGGTCGGAGACGTACGTGACGTTGTCGCTCAGGCCGAGCTGCAGGTAGGTGCGGCCAGACGTGAACGGCACGCCGTCGATCGAGCGCTGCCACTGCTCCTCGAGCACGGCGTCGAGCTCCGCGCCGGTGAGCGTGATCGTCCACAGGTTGTTGATGAACGGCAGCATCGTGTCGGCCTCGGCGAGGCGCACGACGCCGGGCTCCGTCTCGGGCGCGGTCGGCTCGTACAGGAAGCTGTCGCGCACCCCGCCCGGGTTGACGATGCCGATCTCGGCGCCGCCGCGGGCGTCGCTCGCGAGCTGGTCGCGGTACATGTCGGCGACCATCTGGGCGGCGGTCGACTCCTCGCCGCGGTTGCCGTTCGACAGTGCCGGCACGGTGATCGGGCCGCTGATCGTGCCCACCTCGACGTTGCCGATGATCGCGGCCTCCGCGACCGCCTGGTCGACGATCGTCTTCACCTCGGCGACGCGCGGGTACGTGGCGACGAGCTCGGCGGCCGGCGTCGCGGTGCGCGCGTGGTTCGTGAGGCCCTCGACCGACACGTCGCCGGTGGCGCGGTCCACGGCCAGCACGACCTGGCCGAGCAGGTTCGAGTACTCGTTCGACTGCACGACGGGGCGGGTCTCGCCGGGCGCGCCGGGGACGGGGGCGAGCCACGAGTAGGTGCGGTGGGTGTGACCGTTGAAGATCACGTCGACCTCAGCGGAGAGGCCGTTGACGATGCTGCCGAAGACGCCGCCGGCGGCCGCGTCCGGCCCGAGCAGCGCTTGCTGCTCCGCCTGCGGCGCGTTCGGCGCGAGGGTGAGCTGGGAGCCCTCGTGGATCTCGGCGACGATGACGTCGGCCTCGCCGTTCGCGGCGTTGCCGTCCGAGAGCGCGGCAGCGACCTCGTTGACGGCGGCGACCGGGTCGCCGAACTCGACGCCCACGATGCCGGAGCCGTCGACGAGGCTCGGCGTCTGCTCTGTGACGGCGCCGACGACGCCCACCGTGATGCCGTCGATCTCGAGCAGCTCGTACGCCGGCCCGATCGGTGCGCCGTCGAGCGTCACGTTGGCGGACAGGTAGCTGAAGTCGGCGAGGTCGGCCACGCGACCGGTGAGGTCGTCGACACCCTTGTCGAACTCGTGGTTGCCGACCGCGGACGCGTCGACGCCCATGGCGTTGAGCACCTCGATCGTCGGCTCGTCGTCCTGCGACGCGGAGGTGAAGTTGGAGGCCCCGATGCTGTCGCCGCCGGAGAGCAGCACGGTCGAAGTCGGGTAGTCGGTGCGCAGCTGCTCGATCGTGCCGGCGAACTGCACCGTCGTCGCAGCGTCGAGGCGACCGTGGAAGTCGTTGAAGTGCAGCAGGTTGACGACCGCGGTGGTCGCCGGGTCGACCACGATGGGCGCGGCCGTCGCGACCGCCGGGCCGCTGACGAGCAGCCCGAGGCTCAGCGCGCAGGCCGTTCCGGCCGCGAGCGAGCGCTTCGCTTTGTTGTTCACAGGATCTCCGAGTGCAGGGGAACAAGGGGGGAGGTGCATCCGTCGCACCAGGACCGACTCTATGGAGCCCGGTTGCCCGTGGCGAGCCCCAATCGTGACCGGCCGGTGAACTCGCGGTGACACGCGAAGAGGGGACCCCTCGCGGGGTCCCCTCTTCGTGCGTTCCGATCAGGCGTCGGCGGGCGCGAGCTCCGGCGTGTGCGGCTCGGGGCTCGTGTGCGTGAACACGAACTCGTTGTCGGCGAAGTCCACCGTGACGTGCTCCCCGGAACCGAGCTCGCCGTGCAGGATCTTCTCGCTCAGCACATCCTCGATCTCGTGCTGCACTGCGCGACGCAGCGGCCTGGCGCCGAGCGCCGGGTCGTGGCCGACCTGGATGAGCCGGCGCTTGGCCGCCTCGGTCAGCTCGATCGTCATGTCGCGGTCGAGCAGGCGCTCGCGGAGGCGGTTGATGAACAGGTCGACGATCTGCAGCAGCTCGTCGTTGCTGAGCTGCGGGAAGACGATCGTCTCGTCGACGCGGTTCAGGAACTCCGGCTTGAAGTTGCGCTTCAGCTCCTCGCGGACCTTGGCGCGCATCTGCTCGTAGTCGCCATGGCTCGACCCCTCGAGGACGAAGCCGACGGGACCGCCGGAGATGTCCTTGGTGCCGAGGTTCGTCGTCATGATGATGACGGTGTTCTTGAAGTCGACCACCCGGCCCTGGCCGTCGGTGAGTCGACCCTCCTCGAGGATCTGCAGCAGCGAGTTGAAGATGTCGTTGTGCGCCTTCTCGATCTCGTCGAACAGCACCACCGAGAACGGCTTCCGGCGCACCTTCTCGGTGAGCTGGCCGCCCTCCTCGAAGCCGACGAACCCGGGAGGGGCACCGAACAGCCGCGAGACGGTGTGCTTCTCGCTGTACTCCGACATGTCGAGCGAGATGAGCGCGTCCTGGTCGTCGAACAGGAACTCGGCGAGCGCCTTGGCGAGCTCGGTCTTGCCGACGCCCGTGGGGCCGGCGAAGATGAACGAGCCCGACGGGCGGCGCGGGTCCTTGAGGCCGGCGCGCTGGCGGCGGATCGTCTTCGCGAGCACGCTCACGGCCTCCTCCTGGCCGATGACGCGCTGGTGCAGCGCCTTCTCCATGAAGACGAGGCGAGCGGACTCCTCCTCGGTGAGCTTGAACACCGGGATGCCGGTCGCGTTCGCGAGCACCTCTGCGATCACGCCCTCGTCGAGCACGCCGGTCGGGCCGCCGTTGCCGCTGCGCCACTGCTTCTCGGTGCGGAGCCGCTCACCGAGCAGCTCCTTCTCCTCGTCGCGGAGACGGGCGGCCGCCTCGAAGTCCTGGCCGTCGATCGCCGACTCCTTGCGGGTGCGCACGCCGGCGATCCGCTCGTCGAACTCGCGCAGCTCGGGCGGGGCCGAGAGGATCGACAGGCGCAGGCGGGCGCCGCCCTCGTCGATCAGGTCGATCGCCTTGTCGGGCAGGAAGCGGTCCTGCACGTAGCGGTCGGCCAGGTTCGCGGCCGCGACGAGCGCGCCGTCGGTGATCGTCACCTTGTGGTGCGACTCGTAGCGGTCGCGCAGCCCCTTGAGGATGTTGATCGTGTGCGCGACCGACGGCTCCTGCACCTGGATGGGCTGGAAGCGCCGCTCGAGCGCCGCATCCTTCTCGAAGTGCTTGCGGTACTCGTCGAGCGTCGTCGCGCCGATCGTCTGCAGCTCGCCGCGGGCGAGCAGCGGCTTCAGGATGTTGGCCGCGTCGATCGCGCCCTCCGCGGCGCCGGCGCCGACGAGCGTGTGGATCTCGTCGATGAAGGTGATGATGTCGCCGCGGGTGCGGATCTCCTTCGTCACCTTCTTGAGGCGCTCCTCGAAGTCGCCGCGGTAGCGGCTGCCGGCGATGAGGCTGCCGAGGTCGAGCGTGTAGACCTGCTTGTCCTTGAGCGTCTCGGGCACCTCGCCCTTGACGATCGCCTGCGCGAGGCCCTCGACGACAGCGGTCTTGCCGACGCCGGGCTCGCCGATCAGCACCGGGTTGTTCTTGGAGCGGCGCGAGAGGATCTGCATGACCCGCTCGATCTCCTTCTCGCGACCGATGACGGGGTCGAGCTTGCCGTCGCGCGCGGCCTGCGTGAGGTTGCGGCCGAACTGGTCGAGGATCTGCGAGCCCTTGGCGTCAGGCTGCTGCGTCTGCTCGCCGCCGACAGCCGTCGTCTCCTTGCCCTGGTAGCCGGCGAGCAGCTGGTTGACCGTCTGCCGCACGCGGTTCAGGTCGGCGCCGAGCTTGACGAGCACCTGCGCGGCGACGCCCTCGCCCTCACGGATGAGGCCGAGCAGCACGTGCTCCGTGCCGATGTAGTTGTGGCCCAGCTGCAGCGCCTCGCGGAGGCTCAGCTCGAGCACCTTCTTGGCGCGCGGCGTGAACGGGATGTGCCCCGTCGTCTGCTGGCTGCCGGTGCCGATCATGTCCTGGACCTGTGCGCGCACGGCATCGAGCGAGATGCCGAGCTGCTCGAGAGCCTTCGCGGCGACGCCATCACCCTCGTGGATGAGGCCGAGCAGGATGTGCTCCGTGCCGATGTAGTTGTGGTTGAGCAGCTTCGCCTCTTCTTGGGCGAGGACCACGACGCGGCGAGCGCGGTCGGTGAATCTCTCGAACATCGCTGGCTCCCTTCCTTGACTGCGAGCGTAGCCGCGCGGCTCTGCGCGATGGGCCGTGTTCGCTCTAGGCGCGACGGTTCGGATGCGCTCCGATCGCGACGCGGGCGGCGCATCCGAAGGTGGCGCATGGGAACGCCGGATAGCCTCGCCAGGACGCAGGACACGAGGAGCGCGAGACATGAGCTGGAGCGGGCCGGAGCAGCCGCAGCAGGGCTACGGGGGCCCGTCGGGCACGCCGCAGCAGCAGCCGGAGTACGGGCAGCAGCAGCCCGGCTACGGGCAGCAGCCGGGCTACGGGCAGCAGCCCGGATACGGGCAGCCCTCCTACGGCCAGCCGGCGTACGGGCAGCCGGGCTACGGCCAGCCGCCGTATGGCCAGCCGGGCTACGGCCAGCCGGCGTACGGCCAACCGCCGTATGGCCAGCCGGGCTACGGGCATCCGTCGTATCCGGCGCCGTACGGCCAGCCGGGCTTCGCGCCGCAGCCTCCGCCGCCCTCCAAGCCCGCGCTGCTTCCCGCCGCGCTCCCGGTCGACGGGCAGCCCTACGCGATGGCGTTCCAGCCGCTCGAGCGACGGGTGGGCCGCTGGTTCCTCGCGTGGGCGATCGCGATCGGGTTCTTCTTCGGCGGCCAGGTCGTGTCGCTCGCGCTGCTCATGCCGGGCTTCGTGGAGTTCTTCTCGCAGCTCGACCCCTCGACCGCCGCAGACCCGGAGATCGCCGCCGAGGCGCTCGGCGAGATCATCGGCTCGCCGCTCGGCATGGCCGGCGTCAACATGGCGTGGGCGGCGATGATCCCTGGCGCGATCGTCGCGATGGCGGCGTTCGGCAAGGGCGCAGCGGGCTTCGCCTCGAGCGTGGCCGGGCGCTGGCGCTGGGGCGCCGTCGCTCGATCGGCGATCGTGATCGTGCCCATCTTCGCCGTCTACATCGGCATCTCGCTCGCGATGGATCCGAGCGTCGAGTGGCAGTGGAACCCCAACTGGGGGCTCGTGGCGGTCGTGCTGCTGACCACTCCGCTGCAGGCGACCGGCGAGGAGTTCACGTTCCGCGGGCTGCTGCCGCAGATGATGGGCGGCTGGCTGCGGCACCGCTACGTGCCGGCGCTCGTCATGCTGCTGCCGGTGCTCGCCGTCATGCTGCTGCAGCCGGCGACCTGGTGGCTGTCGCTGCTCGCGCTCGTCTCGACGGCGGTCGGTCCGTGGCTGCTGCGCGGCCCGCTCGGCAACGCCATCTGGACCGGTCTCGCGACCGGACTGCTCTTCGGTGCCCTGCACACGCATCCGTCGATCTCCGCGACGCTGCAGCTCTCGCTCGTCGGCTTGACCTGCTCGATGCTGACCTACCGCACCGGCGGGCTGGAGTCGGCCTCGGTGCTGCACACCGCGAACAACGTCTTCATCATGGTGCCGCTCGCGCTCACCGGCACGTCGGCATTCGCGTCGGCGCAGCCGGTCGCCGGCGAGGACTGGCTCTCGTTCGGCATCACCGCGCTCGCGCTCGGCATCGCCTACCTCGCGGTGCACTTCCTGCTCGCGCAGCAGCAGCGGTCGACCATCGGCGCGCCGGGGGCGGAACTGCTGGAGCCGCGGGCGCCGCTCGCGACGCCCTCGCGCGAGCCGGTCGCCGCCGGCTGAGCGGGGTCGGCTCCGCGCGCTCGACGAGCCGGGCGAACTGGGCTTGGTTCCCGGAGCTGCACCGGCGCCGGCGCACCGCTCGGGCTGCACCGCGGGTTCGATCGGGGAACGAGCGGCAACCGAGCCGCACCGCGGTGCGGCCGGGGCCGTCGCCGGGAGGTCGAGCACCGTCAGGCGCGCGCGGCCGCGCGACTCGTACCGGCGATCGCGACCGTCAGCCGGTGTGTCCTACGCGCGCGAGCGACCGTCGGGCACAGCACCGGGCGGGTCGTCCGCCGCGCGGACTGCGAGCGGATCCGCCGTCGTCTCGTCAGCCGTCTGCCCGCGATGGATGGTTCGGGGCGGCAGGCCGGCCTTCGCGCGCTCCTCTGCCTCGACCTGGTCGTACTTGAGGCGGGCGGTGCGATCGCCGCGGATGATCATCCGCATGATCATCCAGAAGATCAGCCCCAGCACGATCGTCGGGACGAGCGAGAAGATCGCGTTCCCCCACCAGCTCTCAGGCATGCACTCAGCCTACCGCCCCGCCGCGGGCTCGGCGATCGAGAGCGAGCGGCGCAGACCTCGTCGTGTCCACCTCGATGTCGAGACCGCCCATGGAGTCCTGCACCGTCCCGGCGGTGTCGTCCCGCTCGTTGCCGATCCCTCCGGTTCGTGATCTGTGGCGCGTCACGCAGGTCGGGCCGCTGCGTCCTCCGCGGATGGGCGTGCCAGCGGGAACTCCCGCGCCTCGCCGCCCGCGAGCAGCGCGTAGCGTCCCGTCACGCCGATCCGGACGGGCGCCGCGCGGCATGGCTGCAGGGAGACCGACAGGAGATCGGCGCGCAGAGACACGTCGATCCGATGGCCCCGGTACCTGACCTGGAAGCCTGCTCGTCCGAGGTGGGCTGGCAGCCTCGGGTCGAAGGTCAGCGCATCCGCCTCGACCCGCAGGCCCGCGAAGGCGCGCATCACGATGTCGATCGTCCCGGCCATGGCTCCCAGGTGGATCCCCTCCCGGGTCGTGCCGCCTTGCGTGTCGTCCAGGTCCGCGACCAAGGCGTCCCGGAACGTCGACCAGGCCCGGACCTCATCGAAGCGCGACAGCACGGAGGCGTGCACGACTCGGCTGAGCGTCGAGCCGTGCGCGGTGCGGGGGAGGTAGTAGTCGACCGTGCGTTCCAGCTCCTCCTCGGTGCACCGATAGCCGAGGCGACGAAGCTGCTCGATCACGCCTGCCGGACCCAGGAGGTAGATCAGCATCAGGACATCCGCCTGCTTCGACAGCTTGTACCGGTTGGTCATGTCGTCCTCGGCCTCGAGGATCAGGTCGAGCCGCCCGATGTTGCCGTACGTGGCGCGATAGCGGGACCAGTCGAGCTCCAGAAGGTCTTCGTAGCCGTCGAACTGACTGATCACGCCGTCGGCGTGGAAGGGCACCGCGAGACGGCTGCCGAGCCGGGCCCACCGGCGGATCTCCTCCGGGGCGATGCGCAGGCGGTCGGCGACGTCGTCGCCGGGGTGGCCCCGCAGCTCGCTCAGGACATCGGCCGCCCGGTCGCAGAGCCAGGACAGCAGCACGTTGGTGTACGCGTTGTCTCGCAGGCCCGCTCCAGGGGCTTCCGGGTAGCCGTCGTGGTACTCATCGGGTCCCATCACGCCGTCGAGGTGGTACCTGTCGGTGGCCGGGTCCCAGCGCGCCGACGACGCGAACATCCGGGTGACCTCGACGATGATCTCCGCGCCGCGAGCGGCGAGCCAGTCCCGGTCGCCGGTGGCCTGGAAGTGCTGCCACGCGTTGAGGGCGACGGCGATTCCGACGTGGCGCTGACGCGCTGAGTTGTCCGGCATCCATCGGGCGGAGCGGGTGTTGTACAGCTGGCGAGGTGTCTCCTCTCGCCCGTCGCTGCCGCTCTGCCACGGGAAGAGCGCCCCCTCGAGGCCCTGCGCGCGGGCGGCCGCCCTGGCGGCGGGCAACCGCCGCCAGCGGTACTCCACGAGAGCCCGACTGAGCCGGGGGTGCCGCATCCCGACGACGGGCAGGACGAACAGCTCGTCCCAGAAGACGTGCCCGCGGTAGCCCTCCCCGTGCAGGCCCCGGGCAGGGACGCCGGCGTCCAGGGCCGCGCTGTGCGCGGAGATCGTCTGCAGCAGGTGGAACACGTGCAGGTTCAGGATCAGGCGGGAGTGCCGGTCGGAATCCAAGCTGACCGCGGATCCGTTCCACAGGCGCCGCCATGCCGCCTCGTGCTCCGTCAGCAGCGCTCCGAAGCCGCCGTCGTGCCGCGCGAGCTCTGCGAGCGCGGCGGTGCCCGGAGCCGTGATCGCTCGGTCGCGCGACGTCACCACGGCCGCCGTCTTGTCGATCGTCACCGGCCGTCCATCGGCGAGTCGGAGGTCGTACCGCCGCCAATGGCCTCCGCCATCGAGCTCGACATCGTGGGGCGTCACGGCTGCGGCGTCGTCGAACGTCGTCCGGACTGCGAGAGCGATGCCGATCCGGCTCTGTCGCGTGGTCACCTCGCACAGGACGGTGTCGTCGGCCGTCTCGGCGAACACAGGATCGGTCAGGTGCCGCGTGCCGGCATAGGTGCTGACGTTGCGGTTCGTGACGGATGCGTCGATGCCGACGCGGATGCTGGCGGTGCCGCTGAAGCCATCGGCCGTGATGGTGGTCTCCAGGCCCGCGAGGTGGGGGCTGTGCATGGCGACGAGCCGCCGCTGGACGACAGTGAGACGCTCCCCGTGCTGACCGACGAGGGTGGCGCGGCGCGTCAGCACACCCCGGCGCAGATCGAGCTCGTTCCGCTCGTCCGAGACCCCGACCTCACCAGTCGACCACCACGGGGCGTCGCCGATGCGGACGTCCAGCGGGAGCCAGTCGGGGACGTTGACCAGGTGCTCCTCTTCCAGCTCGCGACCATGGATCACGCCGACCGCCCGGTTGTAGACCCCGGTCAAGTACGTGCCTGGGTAGTGCACACCGTCATCGCGGCGCTCAGGGCGCACGCCCCGGGTGGCCATGTATCCGTTGCCCAGAGCCGTCAGGGCTTCCCGGTGGCCCTCGTGCGCCGGGTCGAACCCCTCGTAGACCAGGGTCCAGGGATCGGTGTGGGCGGCGCCCAGGTCCAGCTCCGAGACGTCGCCGAGCACGACGTCGGCACCCGCCAGCTCCAGCTGCTCGCGATCCCCCGTCCGCTCGATGCCGACCACCATGCCGAAGCCGCCACGGCGGGCCGCCTGGACACCGGAGACCGCGTCCTCGACGACGACCGCGCGTCGCGGTTGCACACCCAGGCGGCGTGCGCCCTCCAGGAACATCGCCGGATCCGGCTTGCCGGGCAGCTGCTCCTCCGCCGCGGTCCGCCCGTCGACGATGACGTCGAACGCGACATCGAGCCCCGCAGCGGCGAGCGAGGCGAGGGCGTTGCGGCTGGCCGTGACCAGACCGACAGGCACCCCTGCCGACCGCAGCCGTCGTAGCAGGGCGACGGTGCCCGGATAGGCTGCGATGCCGTCGCGGCGGACTGCTTCGAGGAACAGTGCGCTCTTGCGGGCCCCGAGCCCGAAGACCGACCACGCATCCGGTGCGTCGTCCGGGCTGCCTGCGGGCAGCCGGACGCCACGCGACGCGAGGAATGCCACCACCCCGTCCTCGCGCTGCCTGCCGTCGACGTAGCGGCGGTAGTCGGCGTCCTCGTCGAACGGCTGCAGCACGTCAGCTCCGGAGATGCGCGGATCCTGGAGGACCTCATCGAAGAGCTGCTTCCACGCGGCCGCGTGAACGGCTGCGGTCTGCGTGACCACGCCGTCCATGTCGAACAGGACCGCCTCGTAGGGCACCGCGGCACCGTGGCCGGTCTGCTCCGGCTCGCTCGCGTCGTCGGCTCGGCTGGACGCATGCATGCTAGACGGGTTCCTCCAGCGGCTGGCTCGCAGGACCCGGAATCTGCGACCACTGCCAGCTCGTGATCTCGGGCATGTCCTCACCGTGGACGCGGATGTACTGGCGGTGCTCGAGCAGCTTGCCCTTGAGCTCCTCGCGCACGTGCGCGGAGGTGCCGCGCAACCGCGGCACCCGGTCGATGACGTCGATGGCCAGGTTGAATCGATCGATCTGGTTGAGCACGCACATGTCGAACGGCGTGGTGGTGGTGCCTTCCTCCTTGTATCCGCGGACGTGGAAGTTGTGGTGGTTGGTGCGCCGGTAGGTGAGCCGGTGGATCAGCCACGGGTAGCCGTGGTAGGCGAATATCACCGGCGCGCTCGTGGTGAACAGCGCGTCGAAGTCGCGGTCCGTCAGTCCGTGCGGATTCTCGGCGTCGTCCTGCAGGCGCATCAGGTCCACGACGTTGATCACACGTATCCGCAGGTCGGGGAAGCGCGTGCGCAGGATGTCGACGGCCGCCAATGTCTCCATCGTCGGCACGTCCCCCGCGCAGGCCATCACGACGTCTGGTTCGGCGTCCGCGTCCGAGCTCGCCCAATCCCAGATGCCGATTCCCTTGGTGCAGTGCACGATGGCGGCGTCCATGTCGAGGTACTGCAGCTGGGGCTGCTTGCCGGCCACGATCACGTTGACGTACTGGCGGCTCCGCAGGCAGTGATCGGCGACCGAGAGCAGCGTGTTGGCGTCGGGCGGGAGGTAGACGCGGATCACTTCGGGCTTCTTGTTGATCACGTGGTCGATGAATCCCGGATCCTGGTGCGAGAAGCCGTTGTGGTCCTGCCGCCACACGTGCGAGGTCAGGAGGTAGTTCAACGATGCGACTGGCCGGCGCCAGGCGATGCCGTTCGCGGTGTCGAGCCACTTGGCGTGCTGGTTGAACATGGAGTCGACGATGTGCACGAACGCCTCGTAGCACGAGAAGAACCCGTGTCGCCCGGTCAGCAGGTAGCCCTCGAGCCAGCCCTGGCAGGTGTGCTCGGACAGGATCTCCATGACGCGACCGTCCCGGGAGAGGTGATCGTCCTCCGGCACCGTCCGCGCGTTCCAGGTCCGGTCCGTCGCATCGAGCACCGCATCCAGCCGGTTGGAGTTGTTCTCGTCCGGGGCGAAGACCCGGAAGTTGTCCGAGTTCAAGGCCATGACGTCTCGCAGCATCTGGCCGAGCACGCGCGTGGATTCGACCGCACCGGTGCCGGGCTCCGTGACCGGGACGGCGTAGTCGCGGAACGCCGGCATCCGCAGCTCGCGCAGCAGCAGGCCGCCGTTCGCGTGGGGGTTGGCGCTCATCCGCCGGATGCCCTCCGGGTGCAGCGTGCGGATCGCCTCCACCGGAGCGCCGCTCTCGTCGAAGAGCTCCTCAGGCCGGTAGCTGCGGAGCCAGTCCTCCAGCACCTGTCGGTGGTCGTCGTTCTCGCGTGCGGCGCTGAAGGGCACCTGGTGGGAGCGCCAGGAGCCTTCGACCTTCTTCCCGTCCACCTCGGCGGGTCCGGTCCAGCCCTTCGGGGACCTCAGCACGATCATCGGCCAGCGGGGACGCTCGTTCCTGCCGTCCTCCCGGGCTCGACGCTTGATCTCCGCTATCTCGTCCAGACTGGCGTCCAGGATCCTGGCGAAGTCCTGGTGCATCTGAGCGGGATCATCCCCTTCCACGTAGTACGGCGTGTGCCCGTAGCCCCGCAGCAGGCCGTCCAGCTCATCCCGGTCGATCCGGTCCAGCACCGTCGGGTTGGCGATCTTGTAGCCGTTCAGATGCAGGATCGGGAGCACGGTGCCGTCGCGGGCCGGGTCGATGAACTTGTTCGAGTGCCAGCTCGCAGCGAGCGGACCCGTCTCCGCCTCGCCGTCTCCGACGACGGCGGCGACGATCAGGTCCGGGTTGTCGAACGCCGCCCCGTACGCGTGGGACAGGGCGTAGCCCAGCTCCCCGCCCTCGTGGATGGAGCCCGGGGTCTCGGGGGCGACGTGGCTCGGGATGCCGCCGGGGAACGAGAACTGACGGAACAGCCGCTGCATCCCGACCGCGTCCTGCGACACATTCGGGTAGATCTCGCTGTAGGTGCCTTCGAGCCAAGCCGCCGCCACGGGTCCTGGTCCGCCGTGCCCCGGGCCCATGACGTAGATCGTGTCGAGGTCGCGTTCCATGATCGCCCGGTTCAGGTGCGCGTAGATGAAGTTCAGTCCGGGGGTCGTTCCCCAGTGGCCCAGCAGTCGAGGCTTGACATGCTCCGGCAGCAGCGGCTCGCGGAGCAGCGGATTGTCCATGAGGTAGATCTGGCCGACCGACAGGTAGTTGGCCGCCCGCCACCAGGCGTGGATGCGATCCGGCTGCTGGGGGTCGAGGACGGGTACCGGACCGGGCTGGCTCTGAGCGCTCATGAGATCTCCTGCTTCTAGGGGCATTGGTCCGCCACGGTGCCGCGACGACTACCGGACGCCGCTGGGCTGACGGAGCGGATCGCCGTGCTCCGCGCTCTCGGCGGCTCCCCCCGGCTCCGGAAGACGCAAGCGCTTCAGCAGGAGGGCGTTCACGGCGACGATGACGCTGGAACCGGACATCGAGATCGCGGCGATCTCGGGGCTGAGCATGATCCCGAAGGCCGGGTAGAAGACGCCGGCGGCGATCGGCAGCGCGATGACGTTGTACCCGATCGCCCAGGCAAGGTTCTGCCGCATCTTGCGCACCGTGCCCTTGCCGATGGTCAGCGCGATCGGGACGTCCAGCGGGTCGGAGCGCATCAGCACGACGTCGGCCGTCTCGATCGCCACGTCGGTGCCGGCGCCGATGGCGATGCCCAGGTCGGCCTGCGCGAGCGCGGGGGCGTCGTTCACGCCGTCCCCGACCATGGCGACCCGCTTGCCGGCCTTCTGCAGCTCCTTCACCTTCTCGGACTTGTCGCCAGGCAGCACCTCTGCGATGACGGTGTCGATGCCGAGCTGGGTGGCGATCCGCTTCGCGGTCGCCTCGTTGTCGCCGGTGAGCATGACGACCTCGATGCCGGCTTCGTGCAGGGCCGCCACAGCGGGGGCGGCGGTGTTCCGCGCGGCATCGGCCAGGGCGATGACGCCGACGGCTCTGCCGTCCACAGCGACGAGCACCGCGGTGCGGCCTGTCGAGGCGAGGACCTCCCGCTCGTCGGCCACGGGTGCCATGTCGATGCCTTCGGCGACCATCAGCTTCCGGTTGCCGACGAAGACCTTCCTTCCGTCCACGGTCGCCCCGGCGCCGTGACCGGGGACGTTCCGGAATGCGGTGGCCGCCACCGAGCGGACGCCGCGGGCAACGGCGTAGTCGACGACAGCACCGGCCAGCGGGTGCTCTGATTCCCGTTCCACGGCGGCGACGAGTGCCAGCAGTTCGTCCTCGTCGATGCCATGGGCGATGAAGTCGGTGACTTCCGGCTCACCCTTGGTCAGCGTGCCGGTCTTGTCCATCACGACGGTGTCGATGCCTGCCGCGGTCTCCAGTGCGGTGGCGTTCTTGAACAGCACGCCGCGCTTGGCACCGAGTCCCGTGCCGACCATGATCGCCGTCGGCGTGGCCAGGCCCAAGGCATCCGGGCAGGTGATGACCACGACGGTGATGGCGAAGAGGATGGCTTGCGGAACGTCCGCGCCTGCGAGCCACCACGCGAGGAACGTGGCCGACCCTCCGATCAGCGCCACGAGCACGAGCCAGAACGCTGCCCGGTCCGCCAGCCGCTGGCCCGGGGCCTTCGAGTTCTGGGCCTCCTGGACGAGGGCGACGATCTGCGCCAGCGCGGTGTCCGCCCCGACCCTGGTCGCCCGGACTCTCAGAGTTCCGGTGGTGTTCACCGAGGCGCCGATCACCTCGGCACCCGCAGACTTGGCGACCGGCAGGCTCTCGCCCGTCACCATGGACTCGTCGATCTCGGACTCGCCCGTCTCGACCACGCCGTCCGTGGGGATCTTCGAGCCAGGGCGCACCAGCATCAGGTCCCCCGGCATCACCTCGGCGGTGGGAAGCTCGATGGTCTCGCCGTCGCGGATCACCACAGCCTTCGAGGGCGCCAGTTCCAGCAGCGTCCGCACCGCGTCATTGGCGCCGCCCCTGGCTCGCATCTCCACCCAGTGGCCCAGCAGCACGAACGTCGCCAGGACGGTGGCGGCTTCATAGAAGACCTCGCCCCCGCCGGTCAAGGTGACGATGAGACTGTAGAGCCAACCGGCCCCCACACCGACAGAGACCAGGACCATCATGTCCAGCGTCCGGGCTCTCAGCGCCCGGTAGGCCCCGTCGAAGAAGATCCAGGCCGAGTAGAAGATCACCGGCAGCGACAGGATGAGCGCGAAGACGTCGTCGCGCAGACCGAACGGGGCAGGGAGGGTGAAGCCGAAGACCTCACGACCGATGGGGGACCACAGCGTGATCGGCACCGAGAGGAGCGCCGCAACCAGGAACCGGTTCCGCATGTCGCGGATCATCGACTCCATCGACACGCCGTGACCGCCTCCGTGACCCATGACCTCCTGCGCGTCGCGGGTGACGGGCTGGCGCTGGCCAGCCGACGTGGTGCTGGCATGACCGGTGTGGGCCGAGGCGTCGGCCCCCTCAGCGCCGGCGACGGCGTCCATCGGATCGCAGATGTGGTCGGGCACGGACCGGCCTGAGCAGTGATAGCCGCAGTCGCGGATCCACTCGGTCAGGTCAGCGATCGACGTCACCTTCGGGTCGAAGGTGACGTTCGCGCTCTGCGAGACGGGATTCGCTTCCACGCTCACCACACCCGGCCGGCGAGACAGGCTCGCCTCCGCGATCGACTTCGACGACGCCCAGTGGACACCGGCCACCTCCATCACGGCGGTCTGCGTCTTGTCACTCATGCCGTCTCGTTCCCCTCAGCATCGGTCGTGAGGTCCTGCATCATCCAGGCCTGGCGCCCTAAATGTCGCTATGCCAGCAGCAGTCGGCCGTGGGCGGTGGACTGCTGCTGGCCGGCTCAGCCTGCGGCGGCTCGGATGGCGCGACAGGCCGAGGGATCGCCCTGTCGCGTCAGAGCGTCGTCAGCAGCTGCTCCATCTCCGCGATCTCAGCCTCCTGGTCCGCGATGATCTGCTCGGCGAGTTCGAGCGCCTCGGGGTTCTCGCCATCCTGCAGCTCGGTCTGGGCCATCTCCACGGCGCCCTTGTGGTGCGCCACCATGAGCTCGAGGAAGCGGCGGTCGAACTCGCCTCCTGAGAGGCTCTCAAGGTCCGCCATGGCCTCTTCCTGGCTCATGCCGTCCATGTCCATGCCGCCATGATCCATCCCACCCATGGGCGCGGTCTCCTCGCCCCAGGCTTCGAGCCAGGAGGTCATCTTCTCGATCTCCGGCCCCTGGGCCGCGGAGATGCCCTCCGCGAGGGAACGGACCTCTTCGCTCTCCGCCTGCTCGACGGCCAGGTCGGCCATCTCGATGGCACCCTCGTGGTGGACGATCATCATCTGGGCGAACATCGTGTCCGCGTCGTTGTGGGTCTCGCTGGCGTCCCCAGTCGCCGGCGCCGTCGACGCGGCACTCGTCGGTGCCGGGCTCGGCGTCGTGCTGCCCCCGCCGCTGCACGCGGCGAGTGTGAGGCTCACCGCGATGGCGGTACCGGCGACGACACCGAGCTTGCGCATGTTCTTCATCATCTTCATCTCTCCTTGACGCATTCGCAGAGCGGCTGTGTGCGCCACCGAGGCTCGCGGCGTGTCTGACCGTGGTCCGCCGCACCGAGCCCGAGGCGCCCGCACTGAGCTTCGCTGTCATGTCTATCGCGGATCGGGAGCCAGCGGTCCCCCGGGGTACGGTCTTCACAGGACCTTCATGATCCGGTCCCGCCGGCTCCGCCCGCTCCGTGGCGGTCGGTCACCACGGGCAGCTCGACGGCGAACACGGCCCCTCGACCGAGACCGTCGCTGCGGGCGCTGACAGAGCCGCCGTGGGCTTCTGTGATCGACCGGACGATCGAGAGCCCGACGCCCGAGCCGCCGTGCGCCCGATCGCGTGCCGTATCGACACGGTAGAAGCGATCGAAGATGCGCGGCAGGTGCTCCCGCGGGATGCCCTCGCCGTCGTCGCACACGGTGATCCGAAGCCGGTCGCCCACGCGGTCCGCACCGAGGCGCACGTGGCCTCCCGCCGGTGTATGGCGCAGCGCGTTGTCCAGCAGGTTGGTGAGGACCTGGCCCAGCCGGTCCACGTCTGCGTCGAGCAGGGCCCCCTCAGCGCTGGGAGCGACGTCGACGCTGAACCGGACGTCGGCGTCGGCGGCGCGACCGACGACCTGAGCGGCAGCACCCTCGAGGAGCCGGCGTGCGGGCAGGCGCGCCCGCCGCATGGCGAGCCGCCCCTCTTCGGCGGTGGTGACCAGAGCGATGTCGTGGCTGAGGCGGGTGAGTCGCGCGACCTGCGCTCGCAGCATCTCGATGGTGGGTTCGTCGGCGTGCACGACGCCGTCGCGGATGGCCTCGAGATAGGCCTCCAAGACGGCAGCGGGCGTCCGCATCTCGTGAGCCAGCTCGCTGAGCATGCGCGTGCGGGCGGCTTCGATCCCGGCCAGGTCGGCCGCCATGGTGTTGAAGGCGCCGGCCAGCTCGTCGAACTCCGAGCCCATGCCGAGCAGCGGGGCGCGAGCCGCGTAGTCGCCTACCGCGACCTGTTCGGCGGCGCGACGCACCCCGGCCAGCCGCCGCTCGATGCGTCGGGCGATGGATGCGCTGACGATGATCGAGCTGACGGCAGCCGCGACCAGCGCCAGCGCCAGGCTCAACCCGGAGGCGGTCCGGAACGCTGCTTCCGCGTGCTGATTCACGACTGGGTCTGCCGTGCCCGACTCGAGCAGGTGCGCGTGGAAGATGGGCGGCCCGATCGCCGAAGCGACGGCCCACGCCGTCAGGAAGCCGACGAGCACGGCGAGGGCGATCGCCGCGAGCAATCGAGCGCGCAGCCCCGGCGCGCGTCGCTGCGCCGCGCCACCGTCGAAGGCAGAATCGCTCACCGACCCGCGCCGATCCGGTAGCCCACACCGCGCACGGTGAGGATGAGACGGGGCGAGGCGGTGGCATCGCCGAGCTTGCGGCGCAGATGGCCGACGTGCACGTCGACGAGACGCTCGTCTCCGACCCAGCCCGGCCCCCACACCGCATCGATGATCTGTCTGCGGGAGAGCGCCAGCCCGGGATGACTGGCGAGCGCGAGCAGGACATCGAACTCCGTCCTCGTCAATTGCACCGGCTCGCCGTGGACGAGGACCTCCCGTCCCGCTGGGTCCAGCGCGAGCGCACCGACAGTCAGCGGCGAACCCGCCGTCCCCGCAGCCCGCACACGCGGCCGACGCAGCATCGTCTGCACGCGGGCGACCAGTTCGCGTGGGCTGAACGGCTTGGTGACGTAGTCGTCCGCGCCGGCCGAGAGGCCGACCAGCTTGTCGACCTCCTCGACGCGGGCGGTCAGCATCACGACGTAGCAGTCGGAGAACGTTCGAAGCGTGCGGCACACCTCGATGCCGTCGGCGCCCGGAAGACCGACGTCGAGCACCACGACGTCTGGATGCCACTGTCGCGCCACCGCGATGGCTTCGGCGCCGTCTCGTGCGGTCCGGACGTCGAACCGGCTCCTCCGGAGGTAGGCCGCGACCAGCCGGGCGAGCTGCTCCTCGTCCTCGACGACCAGCACTCGGGGAACGGGAACGATCGGGGTCAGCATCCCTTCATCCTGCTCTCCGTTCGCACGCGACGCGCGCAGCCGTCTCCCGGCTGGCGCCAGTCCCGCTCAGGCAGTCAGCAGCGAGCGCACCCGCTCGGAGCCGATCGCGAGCAGCAGGGTGGGAATCCGCGGACCGGTCTCGCGGCCGACGAGCAGCCGGTAGAGCAGCGCGAAGAACGCGCGCTGCGCCGCCGAGAGCTGCTTGTCGCCCTTGACGATCGCGTCGGGCTCGAGCCCGCGCTGCACCTTCGCGACGCCGTAGGTCTGGTGCGTGAGGCCGTCGAGGGTCCACGCCTCCTCGATCGGCGGCAGGCCCATCCCGCCCTCGAGCAGCAGCCCCAGCGCCTCCCGCTCGACCTCGGTCAGGTCGTCGAGCGCCTCGCGGTCGGGCGTCTCGCGCACCGCCGTGTGCTCGTCGGCAGGCATGTGCGTCGCGACCCACGCCTCGACCTTGTCGAGCCGCGGGCGCAGCGGGTCGAGTTCGACGATGGGGTCATCCGCGTCGAGCCCGCGGAGGATGCGCAGGATCTGCGCCTCGTCGCCGAAGGTGATGTCGACCACGGATGCGAGGGTCCGGTACGCGACCCGGCGCGGCGTCTCGGGCAGCCGCTCGTGCGCCGTGGCGGTGGCCCGCTCGAGCGCGGCGAGCTCGGCCGCCTGCGCGGTGCCGGCGTCCGCCTTGCGCAGCAGCGCATCCCACTCGTCGTAGGTGCGCTGCAGCTCGGAGCCGAACGCGACGTCGAACGACTGGTTCATGCGGCGGCGGGCGTAGAGCCAGCGCAGCACCGGCGCCTCCATGACCGCGAGCGCGTCAGCCGGGATCGGCGCGCCGCCGCGCGACGACGACATCTTCGCGACGCCGCCGAAGCCGACGAACGCGTACATGGGGCCGAGCGGGCGCTCCCAGCCGAACACGGGCGCGAGCTGCAGGCCGACCTGGAACGACGAACCGGGCGACTGGTGGTCGACGCCCGAGGGCTCGAACACGACCCGCTCGAAGGCCCAGCGCATCGGCCAGTCGACCTTCCAGACGAGCTTGCCGGAGCGGAACTCGCGCAGCAGCACCGTCTCGCGATGCCCGCACTGGCACGAGTAGGTCAGCTCGGTCGAGTCGTCGTCGTACGCCTCGATGGTCGTGAGGTCCTTGCCGCACGAGGTGCAGTACGGCTTGTACGGGTAGTACTGCGTGCCCGCCGAGCCGTCGTCCTCGCTCGCGGCGCCGGAGCCGGCATCGAGCGCGGCCTGCAGCGCCTCGTCCTCGTCCTTCGCGGCCGGCAGCGTGCGGTACTGCGCGAGGATCGCGTCGATCTCGCGCCGGTGGCGCATCGCGTGCAGGATCTGCTCGGTGTACGCGCCCGCCCGGTACTGCTCGGTCTGGCTGATGCCGCGGTAGCGGATGCCGACCTCGGCGAACGACGCCTCCGCGGCGCTGCGGAAGTGCGCGGCCCACGAGTCGGCGGTGCTGCCGGGGGGCGGCGGCACGCTCGTGAGCGGCTTGCCGATGTGCTCGGCCCACGACTCGTCGACGCCCTCGATGCCGGCGGGCACCTTGCGGAAGCGGTCGTAGTCGTCCCACGAGATGAGGTGCTCCGCGTCGACGCCGCGGCGCAGCAGCTCGTCCGCGACCAGGTGGGGGCTCATGACCTCGCGGAAGTTGCCGAGGTGGATGGGGCCCGACGGCGAGATGCCGGATGCCGCGACGGGCCGGGTGCCGCGCCGCTCGGCCTCGACGATGACCTCGTCGGCGAGGCGGGAGACCCAGTCGGCTCGCTCGTGCGGGGTGGCCTGCTCGGGCGTGGGCTGCTGGGTCTCGGTCACGACCATCGATCCTACCGAGCCGGTCGCGAGCGGCCGGGTCAGGGGATCGCGAAGACGGCGTTGTCGATGAGCCGCACGGTGCCGACCCGGGCGGCGACGAGCACCTGCACGGGGCCGTGGTGCTCGTCGGATGCGCCGGTGAAGGTGCGCGGGTCGACGATCGCGAGGTAGTCGAGCCGCACCCCGGTGTCGTCCTGCATCACGCCCTGCGCGGCCGCGAGCATCGCCTCGACGCCGCGGTCCGCCGCCGCTCCCGCCGCGGCCAGCGCGCGCGACAGGGCCAGCGCATCCGCCCGCTCCCCCGGCTGCAGGAAGCGGTTGCGGCTCGACAGCGCCAGCCCGTCGGGCTCGCGCACGGTCTCGACGCCGAGCACGTCGACGGGCAGGTTGAGGTCGCGCACCATGCGGCGCACGAGGAAGAGCTGCTGCGCGTCCTTCTCGCCGAAGACGGCGACGTCGGGCTGCACGATCGAGAGCAGCTTCGCGACCACCGTCAGGACGCCGTCGAAGTGCCCTGGGCGGATGCGGCCCTCGAGCACCGTGCCGAGGTGGCCGGCGGTGACGACGGTCGCCGACCTGCCCTCCGGGTACATCTCATCGACCGACGGCATGAAGACCGCCGTGACGCCCAGCTCGGCGAGCCGGTCGGTGTCGGCCTCAGGCGTGCGGGGGTAGCGGGCGAGGTCCTCGTGCGGCCCGAACTGCATCGGGTTGACGAACACCGACGCGATCACGACCTCGGCGCGCTCGAGCGCCGAGCGGACGAGCTCGACGTGCCCGTCGTGCAGCGCCCCCATGGTCGGCACGAGGGCGACCCGCTTGCCCTCGGCGCGGGCGTCGCGCACGAGGGCGCGCACGCTCGCGATGGTCGTCGGGGTCTGCATGGCTCCGGGCACCACGCAAGCCTAGGCGGACACGAGTCCTCAACGTCGCGGGTGGCAGCTCGACCGCAATAGGCCGCTGTCCGACCACCCGCGACGTTGAGGATGCGGTCAGGGGTCGATCGGGGGGTCGGGGTAGCGGGCGAGCGCCGACTCGACGGCCGAGCGGACGACGCCGCCGAGCACGCGCGCGGGACGCTCGACGCCGATCTCGTGCAGCTGCCGCATCGCCTGCGCGACGATGCCGTCGGCGAAGCCGGCCGCGACCTCGATCGCCTCCGCGTACGCCGGCCTGTCCGCCTCGTCGACGACGATCGGCTCCGCCCCCATCTCGACCGCGAGCGCCTGACCGATCGGCAGCACCGGCCCGGGCGCGGTGACGGCGATCGTCGCCTCGAGCAGGCGCGCGAGATCGAGCGACGTGCCCGTGAAGGTCATCGCGGGGTGCAGGGCGATGGGGATCGCGCCGCGCGCGATGGCCGCCTGCAGCACGGCGATGCCGTGCTCGGCGGCCGTGTGGACGACGATCTGGCCCGGCTGCCACGCTCCCGTCGCGGCGAGCCCGGCGACGAGGCCCGGCAGCTCGGCGGTCGGCACGGTGAGCAGCACGAGCTCGGCGCGCTCGACGATCGTCGGCGCGTCGAGCAGCACGACGCCGGGCAGCACGGCCTCGGCGCGCTCCACCGCGTCGGCGCCCGTGGCGTCGATGCCGACGATCGCGTGCCCGGCGCCCGCGAGCGCCGCGCCGAGCACCGGGCCGACGCGGCCGGCGCCGATGATGCCGACGCCGAGCCTGCCGGGCTTCACGGCTCCTCGCGCGGCCGCTGCCAGCGCGGGTCTGGCTGCGGCGGCCAGGGCGGCTGCCGCTGCGGCCACGGCGGCGGCTCCTGCGACGGCGCGCCTTGCGGCGGCTGCTGCGGCTGAGGCGGCTGCGGCTGCTGGTGCTGGTGCTGCTGCTGGTGCACCACGGGTCCCGGCTGCTGCCTCGGGTCGATCGCCGGGTGCTGCTGCGGCTGTGCCCAAGGCTCCGGCGCCGGCTGCGCCGCGCCTTGCGGCTGCGGCCAAGCCCCCTGCACCGGCACCGGCGGCGGCGCCATGAGGCCGTCCTGCACCGCCGGGGCCGTCTCGAGCACGGCGTTGCGGGAGAGGGATGCGGCCCACGACTCCGACGCATCCCGGCCGATCGCGATCTTCACGGTGCGCATGGCGTGGTCGAAGAGGATGCGCGCGTCACCCTGGTCGATCGCGCCGATGCCGGGCGAGAGCACGGTGTCGGGCACGTGGAACTGCACCCGACCCAGCCGAGCGAGGCCGTAGATCGGTCCCTGCTGCAGCGCGACCGACTGCACGCGCGCCTGCGGCACGATCTGCAGCGACCGCCAGATGCGGCCGGTTCGCAGCAGGAACGCGGCGTCGTGCACGTGGAAGCCGTTGCGGCGCACCGAGAACCAGCGGAAGATCCGCGCGCGCGGCGGGCTCACGACGAAGGCGTCGGGCGCCTGGCCGAAGAGGCCCGCATCCACGAGCGGCGAGTGCGCGAGCTCGGGCAGCACGAGGCCGATGACCGTCCGCACGTCGCGCAGGTCGCCGACGGGCAGCAGGTAGCTCGCCATCTGGCCGCTCTGGCCGCTCTGCCCCGAGCCGTCGGGCTTCGACCGCCCGGCGCGGGTGAAGGTGACCTGCCACCAGCCGAACGGGCGCCACAGCAGCGGCTGCTTGACCTGCAGCGCGAAGATGCGGCCGGGCGGGAGGATCTCGGTCGTCGTCGACGCCAGTCCGTAGGCGAGCCGGATGCCGTCGGGCGTCGCCGCGATCGAGTAGCGCAGCTTCGAGCCGAGCGAGCGCACGCCGGCGGCGAAGAACGCGATCGCACCGGGCAGCAGCGCGAAGATCGCCCAGAACTGCGCGAAGCCGACGATGAGCACGAGGGTGCCGATCGCGTAGGCGAGCGCCCACACGATCCAGCCGTCGAGCAGCGACGACGCGACGATGCGGCCGATCGGGATGCGCACGAGCGAGTCGGGCGCGAGGTGCGCGATCTCGGCGTCGGGGCGCAGGAGCTCGTCCACGACACCGCCGGCGGCGCCGCGCTCGGTCGCCAGCCGCTGCGCGTCGGCCGCCGATCGGCCCGACGCGCGATCCATGATCTCGTACCGCAGCGCATCCGCCACGGACGAGCTGAGGTAGTTGAGGTCGACGTTCGCGTCATTGCCCGCTTGCTGCACCTCGAACTTGCAGGCGCCGAGCAGGCGCGCGAACCATGGCTTCTGGATGTTGATGGCCTGAATGCGGGCGAGCGGCGCCCGCCGGTGGCGCTTCACGAGGATCCCCTGCTCGACCTCGACGGCGTCGCCGGTGATGCGGAAGCGGTGCACGCGCCAGCTGAGCCAGAAGGCCAGGATGCCCACGAGCACGACCGCGATCGTGCCGAGCCCGACCCAGAGCAGCTGGTCGATCACGAAGTCGCCGAACGGGTCGCGCTCGAACTCCGACCACTCCGGCGGCACGAACATGCCGATGAGCCGGTCGCGGAAGATCGAGACGAGGATGCCGAGGAAGATGATGAGCGAGAGGCCGCCGCGCAGGAGCGGCGTGGCCGGGTGCAGGCGGTGCCACTCGCCGTCGACGAGCTCGATAGCCTTCGCGCGCGCGTCGGTGGCGGGCGTCGGCGCCCCGCCAGGCTGCGGCTGCGGCCGCGGCGGCTGCGTCTGCGGCTGCGGCTGCTGGGGCGGCTGCCACGGCTGCTGGGCGCCGGAGGGCGCCTGCGGCGGTCGCTGCGCGTCGGTCACAGACCGGCCCGTCGGGACTCCGAGACCGCCACGAGATGGTCGCGCAGCTCCTCCGCCGTCGAGCCGGGCATGCCGGGGATCGTGATGGCGCTGGACGCGGCCGCGGTGACGAACTTCAGGGTCTTGAGCCCGAACATCCGCTCGATCGGTCCCTGCGTGATGTCGACGATCTGCATGCGCCCGTACGGCACGGCGACGAAGCGGCGGAACAGCATGCCGCGCCGGACGAGCAGGTCGTCGCTGCGCTGGAGGTAGCCGATCGTGCGGGTCCGCAGGAACGACCAGACCACGCCGATGACCGTGAAGGCACCCGCGAGCATGAGCGGGATCCACGCCCATGCGGGCATCTCGCCGTCGGTGACGAACCACAGCGGCACCGTGACGCCCACGCCGATGATGATCCAGCCGATCACCGTGCCGATCGACTCCACCACGGCATAGCGCATGCTGACGCGCTGCCAGGCGCCGGTGACATCGAGGCGCTCAGCCACGTTTCCTCCACTGCTCTCCGGCGGTCGCCGGCGGCCATGGGCGGCCGGGCTCCAGGCTAGCGGCGAGGGGCCTGAGCAGGCTGTCTGCGATACTGCCGCGGTGACCTCTGAGACCGCGCAGCGCAAGCATGTTGGCCGATGGATCGCCGTCTCGATCGTCGGCGTCGTCGTCCTGGCACTGCTCGCGGCCGTCGGTTGGTACTTCCTGCGCATCAATCCGTCGGTGCAGCAGGTGGAGACGATCGAGACCGCATTCCCGGAGGAGTCGCTGCGCCCGACGGCCCAGGCGACCGAGTCGGGCGCCCCCGTGAACGTGCTGCTGCTGGGCAGCGACGCGCGCGCCCAGGACGGCTCGCTGCTGACGAGCCTCGGCGACCGCGCCGACACGATCATGGTCGCCCACGTGCCGCCGGACCGCGAGACCGTGCAGATCATGTCGATCATGCGCGACTCGTGGGTCGAGATCCCCGGGCACGGCACCCAGAAGGTGAACGCAGCGCTCTCGCTCGGCGGCGTGCCGCTCATGGTGCAGACCGTCGAGAGCATCATCGACCAGCGCATCGACCACGTCGCGGTGATCGACTTCGAGGGCTTCAAGGGGCTGACGGAGGCGCTCGGCGGGGTGACGCTGCAGAACGACATCGCGTTCGGCGAGGGCGGCTACGACTACCCGGCCGGCGAGATCACGGTCGCCGGTGAGGAGGCGCTCGCGTACGTGCGCGCCCGCTACCCGTTCAGCGACGGCGACTACCAGCGCTCGCACAACCAGCGCGCGCTGCTGCGCGGCGCGATCGAGCAGATGATGACGCGCGAGAACCTCACGAACCCGGACCGCATGGCCAACGTGCTCGCCACCGTGACGCCGCACATGGCCACCACCGACACGTTCTCGTTGCCCGTCATCCTCGACCTCGGCTCGCAGCTGTCGCAGCTCGACTCGACGCGCATCCAGACGTTCACGATGCCGACCCTGGGCACCGGCATGGAGGGCTCGCAGTCGGTCGTCTACGTCAACTGGGAGGGCGTCGAGGCGCTCCGGGAGGCCTTCGACCAGGAGTCGATGACGGCCTTCCAGCCGGCGGCCGAGCGTTGAGTTCGGAGCGCGCAATGCGGCGGAGCCGCGTTGCGCGCGGAGGACTCAAGGTCGAGTAGCACGGCGCGCCAGCGCCGCGCGTATCGAGACCCGAGACCCCGGCGACGACTCACCCCTGGACCCCGCCGCTCGACCGGAGCATCCTGGTGGCGTCGTCGAGGAGGTCGTCCGATGCGTCGTCGAACCACACCGATCATTGCTCTGGCCACGGCACTCGCCCTGCTGTGCGTGGGCGCGTCCCCAGCCGCGGCCGCGCATGATGAGCGCGTCATCGTCCTGCCGGGCGCGACATCGGCCGAGGGCATCGCGCGCGGGCAGGGGGCCACGTTCTACGCCGGCGACCTGTTCAGCGGCGACATCTACCGCGGCGACATCCGGAGGGGAACGGCCGAGAAGTTCATCGACAACGAGCCGGGACGCAACGCGGTCGGCATGGCCGTCGACATCCGGCACGACCTGCTGTTCGTCGCGGGCGGCTTCACCGGGCAGGGCTACGTCTACGACACGGACACCGGCGCCACAGTGGCGTCGTACCAGTTCACCGAGGCGCCATCGGTGATCAACGACGTGGCGGTGACGGACGATGGCGCGTGGTTCACGAACAGCCTCACGGCAGAGCTCTACTTCGTGCCGGTCGCCGCGGGTGAGCCCGGCGCGTTCTCCGTGCTCACCCTGAGCGGGCCTGCGGCAGACACGAGCGGCGAGTTCAACAACAACGGCATCGCGGCCGCGCGCGACGGCTGCTCGCTCGTGGTCGCGCACAGCAGCCAGGGGGCGCTCAACCTCGTCGACCCCGTGACGGGCGCGAGCTCGACGATCAGCGCGCCGAGCCTGCCGGGAGTCGACGGCATCCTGCTGAAGGGGCGGACGCTCCACGCGGTGCTGAACACCCAGGAGGAGATCGTCCAGCTCCGTCTGGGCGCCGATCTCCGCTCCGCCAGGATCGTGAAGGTGATCACGAGCGACCTCTTCCAGGTGCCGACGACGGTGGCTCGGTTCGGCGGCAAGCTGGCGACGGTCAACGCGCACTTCGACACGGGGTTCCCACCCACGTCTCCGACGTATGAGGTCGTGGTGGTCGACCGCTAGGCCGCGCCCGGCACCGGCGCCGTCGCGTCGTCCTCGTCGTCGGGCGGCAGCACGCACCAGTGCTCCGCGATGACGCCGGCGGCGAGCTCGACCACGGCGCCCCCGGCGATCACCGCGAGTGCCAGCACGGCGTCGCCCGCGACGACCGCCCGCGTCGAGAAGAAGCCGAGCGCCCCGAGCGCCGCGCCGGCGAGCAGCGCGCCCACCACGGCGTTTGCCTTCGCGAACCCGAGCACGCTCGTCGCGTGCCGGTAGTCGATGCGGCGCTTGCCTCGCGCGGCCTGCCGCACCGGCCACGCGAGCAGCAGCAGCACGCCGCCGAGCAGCGCGAGCGCGATGCCGAGCGTCATCGTCGGCACGAGCGCAGGGCGGCCGCTCATGACGAGCATCGCCTCCACCATCCACGCGAGCGCTGCGGCGACGACCGCCGTCAGGATGAGCGCGGTCGCGGAGGTGCGCTTCACGCGAGCGGCCAGACGTCGCCGTCGGCGTACTCTGCGAGCTCGGCGACCGATCCGTGGCCGGGGAGCGTCGCCCGCGGCTCGAGCTCGAGCCAGGGCTGCAGCACGAACTGCCGCTCGTGGGCGCGCGGGTGCGGCACGGTCAGCTCTTCGGAGTCGAGCTCGAGCTGGCCGATCGCGACGATGTCGATGTCGATCGTGCGGCTGCCGTAGCGCTCCTCGCGCACGCGGCCGAGCGCATCCTCGATCGCGTGGATCGCGTCGAGCAGCTCGAGCGGCTCGAGCGTCGTGCCGACGATCGCGACGATGTTCGCGTAGTCGGGCGAGAGGCCCTCGCCGTCGGGGTGCCAGGAGGGCGACTCCCATGCGCGTGACCGCTCCAGCACGCGGATGCCGTCGATGACGTCGAGGGCGCGCACGGCCCGGTCGATGGTGGCGACGCGGTCGCCGAGGTTGGCGCCGAGCGACAGCACGGCTCGGCGCTCGAGCGCGAGCCTCAACGGATGCCCCCGCCGCGCCGCAGCCGTGCCCGCTGCACCGTCACCGAGACGTCGCCGAAGGGGACGGCGATCGGCGCGCTCGGCTTGTGCACCGTCACGGCCGCGTGCCCGACGCGGGGGTCCTCGAGGCAGACGTGCGCGATGCGGTCGGCGAGGGTCTCGATGAGGTCGACCGGGTCGCGCTCGATCGCCGCCACGATCCGCTCGGCGAGCTCGCCGTAGTGCACGGTGCGAGCGACGTCGTCCGCCGCGACGGCGTCGCGCACGTCGAGGCCCAGCGAGACGTCGACGACGAACTCCTGGCCGTCCCGGCGCTCCTCGGGCAGCACCCCGTGGTGCCCGGTCGCGCGGATGCCGCGCAGGTCGATCGTGCCGTGCAGGCGCTCGACGTCGTCGAGCATGACGTCCCAGTCGGGTCCCTCGGCACGGCGGACGGCCTCGAGCGAGCGGATGGCCGCGACGGTCGAGGCGACGTCGTGCACGCGCACCGCGCCGGCGCCGCGCTGCGCGGCGAGCAGCGAGGTCGCGGCCGTGGCGGCGTCGCGCTCCGAGGCGGGCGCGCCCTCGGGGACGAGGTCGCCGAGGAACCGCTTCCGGCTCGTGCCGACGAGCAGCGGCAGCCCCAGCTCGATGACGTGGTGCAGGCCTGACAGCAGCCGCCAGTTGTCGTCCGCGCCCTTCGAGAACCCGAAGCCCGGGTCGAGGATGATCCGCTCGCGGGCGACGCCCGCATCGACCGCCGCCGCGACGCGGCGCTCGAGGTGCTCGACGACCTCGCGCACGACGTCGTCGTAGTGCGTGTTGTGCGTCACGTCGATGCCGCGCGAGTGCATGAGCACGATGCGCGCGCCGCCCTCCGCGACCGTGCGCAGCATGTCGGGGTCGTGCTCTCCCGCCGTCACGTCGTTGATGATCTCGGCGCCCGCCGCCATGACCGCGCGGGCGGTGGACGCGTGGATGGTGTCGACCGAGACGCGGATCCCCTCGCGCACGAGCTCCTCGACGACCGGCAGGATGCGGCGCTGCTCCTCGTCGGGGTCGATCGGCGTCGCACCGGGTCTGGTCGATTCGCCACCGATGTCGATCACGCCGGCGCCCTGCGCGCGCATGCGGCGCGCGTGCGCGATCGCCGCGCCCGCGTCGACGTAGCGGCCCCCGTCGCTGAACGAGTCGGGCGTGACGTTGAGGATGCCCCAGACCTCGGCGCTCTGCGTCGCCACCACTACCGCCGCTCCCCGATGAGCGCCATGATCTCGGCGCGCTCGATCGGCTCGGCGAGCGTCCCGCGGCTCGCGACCGTGACGGTGGACGACTTGGCCTGCCGCGCGCCGCGCGCGGCGACGCATCCGTGGGCCGCCTCGACCACCACGAGCACGCCGCGCGGTTCGAGCCCGGCGACGAGCGCGTCGGCGATCTCGTCGGTCAGGCGCTCCTGGATCTGCGGCCGCGACGCGATCGTCTCGACCACGCGCGGGATGCGCCCGAGGCCCACGATGCGGTCGCTCGGCAGGTAGGCGACGTGCGCGACGCCCGTGAACGGCAGCAGGTGGTGCTCGCACATCGAGCGGAACTCGATGTCGCGCAGCAGCACGATCTCGCCCGACTCCCCCGCGAGGTCGGCGGTGTCGAGGTGCGCGGATGCGTCGACACCGACGCCCGCGAAGTAGTCCGCGTACGCCTCCGCGACCCGCCGGGGCGTCTCGGCGAGCCCCGGCCGCGCGGGATCGTCACCGATCGCCGCGAGCAGCTCGCGGACGGCCGCGGCGACGCGCTCCCCGTCGACCGCCATCAGACTTCGGCGACGGCTTCGGTGTCGGGCTCGACGACCTCGTCGACGTGCTGCGAGACGGGCAGCTCGATCGGCGGGACGTCGCTCACCGGACGCGCGGGGTTCGAGAGCCACTGCGGGCGCTCGGGCAGCTTCTCGACGTCGGCGAACAGCTCCTCGAGCCGCAGGTGGTCGAGCGTCTCCTTCTCGAGCAGCTCGCCCGCCAGGCGGTCGAGCAGGTCGCGGTTGGAGTTGAGCACCGTCCACGCCTCGGTGTGCGCCTGCTCGATGAGCGCACGCACCTCGCGGTCGACCGCCTCCGACAGCGACGGCGAGTAGTCGCGGCCGCCGCCCATGTCGCGGCCGAAGAACTGCTCCCCCTGCGAGGCGCCGAGCTTGACGGCGCCGATCGCGGCGGTCATGCCGTACTCGGTCACCATCTTGCGGGCGATGCCGGTCGCCTTCTCGATGTCGTTGCCGGCACCGGTGGTCGGGTCGTGGAAGACGATCTCCTCGGCGACGCGGCCCCCCATCGCGTACGTCAGCTGGTCGAGCAGCTCGTTGCGGGTGACGGAGTAGCGGTCGTTCACCGGCAGCACCATCGTGTAGCCGAGCGCCCGCCCGCGCGGCAGGATCGTGACCTTCGTCACCGGGTCGGAGTGCCGCATCGCCGCCGCCGCGAGCGCGTGGCCGCCCTCGTGGTAGGCGGTGATGAGCCGCTCCTTGTCGTTCATGACGCGCGTGCGGCGCTGCGGCCCGGCCATCACGCGGTCGACGGCCTCGTCGAGCGACTCGTCGGTGATCGTCGTCGCGTTGTTGCGCGCGGTGAGCAGCGCGGCCTCGTTCAGCACGTTCGCGAGGTCGGCGCCGGTGAAGCCGGGCGTCTTGCGCGCGAGCACGCCGAGGTCGACACCCGCCTCGATCGGCTTGCCCTTCGCGTGCACCTTCAGGATCGTCTCGCGGCCCTTCATGTCGGGCGCGTCGACGCCGATCTGGCGGTCGAAGCGGCCCGGGCGCAGCAGCGCGGGGTCGAGGATGTCGGGACGGTTCGTCGCGGCGATGAGGATGACGTTCGTCTTCACGTCGAAGCCGTCCATCTCGACCAGCAGCTGGTTGAGCGTCTGCTCGCGCTCGTCGTGCCCGCCGCCGAGACCCGCGCCGCGGTGGCGGCCGACGGCGTCGATCTCGTCGACGAAGATGATCGCCGGCGCGTTCTGCTTCGCCTGCTCGAACAGGTCGCGCACGCGGCTGGCGCCGACGCCGACGAACATCTCGACGAAGTCGGAGCCGGAGATCGAGTAGAACGGCACGCCCGCCTCACCGGCGACCGCGCGGGCCAGCAGGGTCTTGCCGGTGCCGGGAGGGCCGTACAGCAGCACGCCCTTCGGGATCCGCGCGCCGACCGCCTGGAACTTCGTCGGGTCCTGCAGAAACTCCTTGATCTCGCCGAGCTCCTCGACGGCCTCGTCGGCGCCCGCGACGTCCGAGAACTTCACCTGCGGCATGTCCTTGGTGATGAGCTGGGCCTTCGACTTGCCGAACTGCATCACGCCCTTGTTGCCGCCCGACAGGCGCGTCATGAAGAAGTAGAAGAGCGCGCCCAGCAGCAGCACCGGCAGCAGGATGCCCATGAGCGAGAGCAGCCAGTTGCCCTGCGGCACCTCGTCGATGTAGCCCTCCGCGGGCTCGGCGGCGGCGATCGCCTCGACCACTGCGGCACCGCGGGGCTCGACGTAGTAGAACTGCACCTGCGGACCGAGCTCAGCGTCGGGCTCGGTGAGGATGAGGTCGACGCGCTGCTCGCCGTCGACGATGCGCGCCTGCTGCACGCGACCGTCCTCGATCATCTGCATGCCGACATCCGTCTGCACCGGGCGGAACTGCGGCGTCATGAAGAAGCTGAACGCGACTCCGACGATGAGGAGCGCGAGGACGATCCACGGGATCGGCCCGCGCAGGAACTTCTTGAAGCTCATGACGTCCTTCTGGGTCGGGAGGCCCCCAGGCTATCCCCGGGCCCCTGTGCCGCCCCGGCCTGTTCGCTCAGGGCGCGGGCGGGCTCAGCAGCTCGAGCGACATCAGGATCGCGCGGATGGTGGCGTACTCGGGGGTCGAGAGATACTGCTCGGCCGCTGCGACCGACGCGACCGCCCACGGGGCTCCCGGCCCCGTGCCGGTGACGTTGACCTCAGAGCCGAAGCTGATCGCACCGCTGGGCGTCTCGATGACGTTGACGATCGGGCAGCGGGGCGTCTGCGCCTCGGCTGCGGGCAGCAGGCCGACGCTTACGATCCACTGGCCGTCGAGCTGCAGCGCGGCGGCGCCGAAGGCGATCCCGGATGCGCCGGCGAGCGTGACGTCCTGACGGTCGAGCACCGCCGTGCGCCAGGCGACGGCCGTGCCGGATCCGTCGACGCAGCGGCCGTCGGAGGCCGGGACGCCCTCGACGTAGCCGAGCTGCCGCTCGCCGTCGGAGCGCAGCACGTCGAGGCCGCCCGCGGCCTCGGCGACCGACCAGTCGGCGGGGATGCGGAAGGTCGCGGCGCCGCTCGGCACGGGGATCTGCTGCCAGCCCGTCGTGTCGACGCCCGCGATCTCGGCGGGCAGCGACGACGCGACCGTCGGGGTGGGCGTGGCGGGCACCGTGGGCGGCGGAGCCGTGATGCCGGGCGGGATCGTCGGCTGCGGGTCGGGTGTGGGCGTGGCGGAGCACCCGACGAGGGCCGCGGCCGCGACGACGAGCGCCAGGGGGGCGAGCAGGCGTGCAGGGGGCTTCATCCCACCATCCTCCCAAACGTCATAGGCGAACCGCGGCGCGACGCCGACGCTCAGTTGTAGACGTGCGGCGCGAGCACCGCGATGCCGCGCAGGTTGCGGTACTGCTCGGCGTAGTCGAGCCCGTAGCCGATCACGAACTCGTTCGGGATGTCGAAGCCGCAGTACTTCACGTCGACCTGCACCTTGAGCGCCTCGGGCTTGCGCAGCATGGTGCAGATCTCGACGGATGCGGCGCCGCGCGACTCGAGGTTCGCCTTGAGCCACGAGAGCGTGAGACCGGAGTCGATGATGTCCTCGACGATCAGCACGTGGCGGCCGGTGAGGTCGGTGTCGAGGTCCTTGAGGATGCGCACGACGCCGGATGAGACGGTGCCGGATCCGTACGAGGAGACGGCCATCCAGTCCATCTCGATGTGACGGTTCAGGGTGCGCGAGAGGTCGGCCATCACCATGACCGCGCCGCGGAGCACGCCGACGAGCAGCAGGTCGAGGCCCTCGTAGTCGTCCTCGATCTGCCGGGCGAGCTCCTCGAGCTTGTCGTGCAGCTCCTGCTCGGTGATGAGGGTCTTGGCGAGGTCGCCCTCGACGTGCGTGAACTCCATGTGCGCTCCTGGCGGTCGGCGGTGCGACAAACCTACCGGCCGCGCACGACCGTCCCCGCTATGGGTGCAGCTGAAGCGATCGCAGGACCGCCATGAGCGTCGCGAACTCCTCCGTCGCCGTGTACGCCTCGCCTGCCTCGAACGAGTCGACGAGCCAGAGGCCCCGCGCGGTGTCGACCGACGGCGTGCCGAGCGTCACGTCGGGGAAGCCCGCTGGGACGGCGACGTCGTCGTACCAGAGGCAGGGAACGAGGCCGTTCTGCGGCGGCTCGGGCAGGAATCCGACATGGAACCCGAAGGCTTCGCCGGACTGGACGGTCGCCGCGACGAGATGCGGCTCACCCGGCGTCCCGAAGGCGTCGAGCTCGTCGCCCAGATCGAGCACCTCCACTGCGTGGATGCGCGCCGGCAGCATCCCGTCGTCATCCGGTTGGAAGACGCCGTCGACCTCGTCGCCGCAGCCGCCACCGCGGTCCCCGCCGGTGCCGACGGTGAGCAGCGCCATCTCGTGCCGCAGAGAGTTCCGGACCCAGATCCATTGCGCATCGCCGAAGTCGCTGGCCGTCGCCCCTCCCTCGACCGTCCAGGTCGACGGCACGCTGATCGAGACCAAACCGTTCTCGGTCGAGAAGCGGTGCCACGGCACGTCCGCGAGCGGCGGCTCCGAGCTGGAGACGCTCGGCGCCGGCTCCGTCGAGGTCGGTGCCGTCTGATGGCCTGCGGTCGACTCCGGGGCGGTGGAGGCGGATGGCGGCGTGGCCGCGCAGGCGCCGAGGAGCAGCGGAACGGCCAGGAGCGCCAGCACGGATGGCCGACGTGCCGGGCTCACGGCGCCACCTCGAGCGAGCGGACGATCGCCCAGGCGGTCGCCAGCCGGTCCGCGTCCACGAGCTCGAGCGCCCGGCTCGCCGACGAGAAGCCGGAGAACGAGGGCGCGGACTGCAGCCCGGGGCCGGGGCCGCCGGTGCCGAACGCGATCGCCGCGATGCCGTTGGCGGCGGGCGTGACGTCGACCTGGGTGTCGGGCGAGCAGCCGGCGGCGTCGGTCCAGCCGTCGGTGAGCGAGACCGTGACCGACCCGACGACGCCGATCGCGTCGAATCGCACCTCGGTCGAGAGCGTCCCGCCGTGCGGCGTGGAGAGCGCCAGCTCGGCCTGCTCGGCATGGAGCACTCGCGAGTCGAGGCCGGGCCCATCGCATCGGAACGACCACGGCTCGTCCACGAGGTGCAGACCCAGCAGGTGCTCGCCGTCGTCCGTGTAGACGTGCGCCCAGCCGGCGGGTTCGGGCGTGCCCGGCGAGAACGCGTGGACGTCGCGCACCTCCCAGCTCGGCGGCAGCCGGAACGACGCCTCGCCACCGGGCATCGTGAATGTCTGCCAGCCGCTCGTGTCGACCGCTCGCGGGCCGGCCCAGGCGGGTGGCTCCGGTGCAGGCGGCGCGACGGTGACCTCGGTCGGAGCGATCGGCGACTCCGTCGGCGCTGCAGTCCGGGTGGGCTCGGTGCTCGCCGTGGTCGGCGTCGCCGCGGGGGCGGTCGGACCGGCGCCTGCGCAGCCGGCGAGCAGCGCGGTGAGCGCGAGCGCGGCCGAGGCTGCGCGGAAGCGGGCGTGGGGCATGGGGACCTCTCGTGACGGAGCGCGTGTTCATCCTGCATCCCGACATGTCCGCATCCGCGGGCCGGTCACAGCATCCGCATCACAATTCGGCAACGAACCGCGCCGGCTCCGCTCAAGCGGCGACGAAGACCAGCCTGCGGCCGTCGCGCGTCACGCGGATGCCGGGCAGGTGGATGGGGCCCTGGCCGTGCCAATCCGTCACGAGCCGCGACACCTCGAGCGTCTGCTGGCGCGAGAGCGCGACGTGGAACTCGCTCTGCACGGCGAGGCGGATGATGCGCTGCCGCAGGGCGGGCGGGTTGGCGCCAAGGCCGCCGACGTCGAGCGAGAGGCCGCCCTCCGCGTGCTCGACGAGGTCGAGGATCTGCTCCTGCGCGAAGTGGGCGAGCGCCTCGGCATCCTCCCGCAGCGTGTCGGCGGTGCGGGTGAGCGCGAGCGCGACGCCGCCGCCGAGCACCTCGTCGAGCATCGGCAGCACGCGGTGCCGCACGCGCACGCGCAGGAAGCGGTCGTCGTCGTTGTGCGGGTCGCTCCACGCGTCGAGCCCGAGGTCGCGGCACGCCTGGTGGGTGGTGGCGCGCCGCACCGGCAGCAGCGGGCGGCGCAGGAAGCCGATGCGCGGGTGCATCCCCCACAGGCTCTCGGAGCCAGAGCCGCGCGCGAGCCCGATGAGCACCGTCTCGGCCTGGTCGTCGAGCGTGTGGCCGAGCAGCACGGCGGAGGCGCCCTCCTCCTTGCGCGCCTGCAGCAGTGCCGCGTAGCGAGCCTGGCGCGCGGCGGCCTCGGGGCTGCCGTCGGGAGCGACCTTCACGGGCATCACGCGCACGGGGTCGAGGCCGAGCTCGCGCGCCTGCGCGGCAGCCCTCGCCGCGATGTCGGCGCTGCCCGGCTGCAGGCCGTGGTCGACGACCACGGCGCCGGCGCGCATCCCGGACCGCGGCGCCTCGAAGGCAGTGGCGGCGGCGAGGGCGAGCGAGTCGGGGCCGCCCGAGAGCGCCACGAGCACGAGGGCGCCTTCCGGGAGGTCGGCGATCGCCTCCCGCACGGCCCTGCGGACGTCGGCGACGGCAGGCGTCAGCCGCGGTCGACGGTCGCTTTCGGGCATGAAGTAACCTTATGCCGATTCCGCACCCCCACGAGAAGGAGCCGCTCTTGGCCACGTACGACGTCGTCATCGAGATCCCGAAGGGGAGCCGCAACAAGTACGAGGTCGACCACGAGACCGGACGCGTCTACCTCGACCGCGTGCTGTTCACGACCTTCGTCTACCCCACCGACTACGGCTTCTTCGAGGGCACCCTCGGCCTCGACGGCGACCCGGTCGACGCGCTCGTGCTGCTCGAGTACCCGGTGCCGCCGGGCGTCTTCGTGCGCGTGCGCCCGGTCGGCCAGCTCAACATGGAGGACGACGGCGGCATCGACACCAAGGTCATCTGCGTCCTCGACAAGGACCCGCGCTGGGCGCACATCCAAAACATCACGGATGTGCCGCAGCAGCTGCGCAACGAGATCGAGCACTTCTTCCTGCACTACAAGGACCTCGAGCCTGGCAAGTGGGCGAAGCTCGGCGACTGGGAGGGCGTGGACGCCGCCGAGGCGACCGTGCAGGCCGGCCTCGCGGCCTTCGACGCCGAGCACGGCGACCAGACGGGCGAGGGCGTCGAGAAGCCCGAGGGCGGCCGCGACGTCACGGCCTGATCCAGACATGCAGAAGGGGCGCACCGCGGGGTGCGCCCCTTCTGCATGTGGTGGCGGTCAGCGCAGGGAGACGCCGCGGGCGTTGAGGAACGGCTCCGGGTTGACGAGGTTGCCGCCCACTCGGATCTGGAAGTGCAGGTGGCAGCCGGTCGAGTACCCGGACGAGCCCTCATACGCCACGACCTGTCCGGCTCGCACGCGCTGACCGGGGGTCACGACTGCCGGCGCCGACATGTGCGCGAATTCGCTCTGCACGCCGCCACCGTGAGCGATGTAGAGGATGTTGGCGCCGTACGTGTCGCGACCGCGGAGCGTCACGGTGCCGTCGGCCGGAGCGTAGATCGGCGTGCCACAGCCCGCGGCGATGTCCACGCCGCCGTGCAGCTTCCGCCCCAACTGTCCGAGTGGATCGTTCCTCCAGCCGTAGCCAGAGGTGAACCGACCGTAGTGCGGCGTCTGCCACCCGCTGGAGGCGGGCGGCGCGACCGGGACCGACCCTCCGCCGCTGCTGCTGCCGGCGCCCCCCTGATTCCCAGCAGCGCTCGCCGCGGCGGCCGCAGCCGCTGCCTGACGCTGCTGCTCGGCGAGCCATCGCTGTCTGGCCTCCTCCGCCTCGCGGCGCTCGCGCTCGAGCCTGATGCGCTCCTGCTCGGCGAGCCACGCGCGGTGCGCCTGCCCCGCCGCGTAGTCCGCCTCGGTCGCGGCGCGATCCTGAACGAGCACCTCGAGCTGCGCCTCCAGCTCGACGCGGTAGTTCTGCTCGACCTCCACGGCGGCCTGCGCCGCGGCTGCCGCCGCCTGCGCCTCGGCGTACGCCGCATCCGCCTCTTCCTTGAGCTCGAGCAGCCGCTCTCGCGCGACGGCGGCCTGGTCCTGCATGGCCTGCGCGGTGTTGGCGTCCTGCTGCGCGCGCTCGTAGAGCGTGTCGGCGGTGCCCGCGGCGCGGTCCATGAGGTCGAGGCGGTAGAGCCAGGTGTCGGCGGAGCCGGGGTTGGCGAACAGCTCGGCGCTCATGTCGCCGGTGCCGCCCGAGCGGGCGAGCTCCGCTGCGAGCTGCCCTGCCGCGATCTGCGACTGCTGCGCGCGGCCGGTCGCCTCATCCGCCTGCTCCTGCAGGCGGTCGGCGACGGCGACCTGCTCGTCGTAGCTGCTCTGCGCCGCGATCGCCTCGGCGGCCTTCTGCTCCGAGACCGCCTGCGCGTTCGCGAGGTCGCTCTCCAGTTGGGCGATGAGGCCGCGGATCTGCTCGATCTGCTGGTTCTTCGCCGCCTCGTCGCCGCGCGCGGCCTCGACCTCGGCCCATGTCGGGAAGCCGTACTCGTCGACCTCTCCGGCGCTCGCGCTCGGCGCGCCTGGCACGAGCATGGCGAGCACCATGCCGGCGACGGCAGCCGAGGTGGCGAGGGCGTGGCGCAGACCGCGCCCGCGGGCGGGGGTCGCCTCGCTCGCGCCGGTCCGGTGGGGCCTCGCCATGTCGCTCCTGTTCGGCAGCACGCGGCTGCTCGTCAACATCGTGCCACCACGGTGCGCGGGCACAATGGGGGCAACGCTACCAAGATTCATGTTCCGAATGAAGGTTCGGTTCAGCGGATGTTAAGGCGGCGTGTCGCGAAACGGGCCTTCCCTGCAGCCGGACCGGCAACCGGAGGACGCTCTCGACCGCGCCGCGACGCGCCCGGTTTGCAACCAGCCTCCGCCGTGCTGTAACGTCATTCCCCGGTAGTCGTGTGCTCCGGCACATGGCCCCATCGTTTAGAGGCCTAGGACACCGCCCTTTCACGGCGGCAGCACGGGTTCGAATCCCGTTGGGGTCACTCAGTACGGATTCGTTCTGTACGATGGGTCTACCAGCATGGCCCTGTAGCGCAGTTTGGTTAGCGCGCCGCCCTGTCACGGCGGAGGTCGCGGGTTCAAGTCCCGTCAGGGTCGCCATTGCCTCGGCCCTCTCGAAAGAGAGGGCCTTGTGCAAGGGCTGGCTCCGGCCAGCCTGGCTCTGTAGCTCAGTTGGTAGAGCGCACGACTGAAAATCGTGAGGTCACGGGATCGACGCCCGTCGGAGCCACCATTCAGAAGCCCCCGCCGAGCGGGGGCTTCGTCGTTGGTGCGGCGATCCTGAGCGGTCGCTGGCCCGCCGTCAGCCGATCAGCGCTCGCAGCGTCGCGGCGTCCTCAACGCCGGCAGGCACGAACACGTCGGGTGGACGGCGACGAGCAGAGCGCGTCAATAGACTGATCCGGCGAAGTGCCTGATGAGCAGCTTCCGTTTCATCGTGTGACCCTGAGCCAGGATCGGGTCCCCCACACCCGAAAGAGGCACCCGTGTCCAGTCATGCCCACCTGCAGCAGAAGTCCACGAAGCGACTCGACAAGAAGCTGGTCACGTTTGGTCTGGCTGCCCTGATCCTCGCCGCCGTGGTTGGTGTCGCCCTGTGGTACTTCCTTGTGAAGGCTCCGCACGACAGCGCCGTGGCAGCGTTCGACGCCGAGCTGGTCGCGTATGACGACGCCTCCGCTGCGCTGACTGAGCGGACAGGTGACCTCGACGAATCGATCGCGAGCCTCCAGGCTGTGATCGATTCCGATGAACAGCCACTCGAACTTGAGCTGCTGGTGTCGGCCGGTGCAGCGATCGGGACCGCTCAGGGCGCACGCGAAGAAGCTCCCGCTGCACCGACCCGGCCGACCTCCACGTCCGAGATCGAGGTCGCTGCGGCTGAGATGCCCGCGCTCGTCACCACGATCGAGGGACTCGGCAGCTATGACGATGAGATCGCGGCGCTCGAAGCGTCGCGTGACACGCTTCAGAGAAGCATCGAGCAGCGTAAGCAGGTCACGAATCCGAGCGAGGCGTTCGTGATCGAGCGCATCCAGAGCCTTCCCGGGGTGGCCGGGGTGCAGGCTGTGACCGAAGACAACGATCCGAATGGGAACTTGAACAAGCAGGGCGGCTACACCGCGACGGTGTATCTGTCGTCCGCCCTCGTGGATCAGTCAGCTGTCATCGGAACGGACATCGTCGAGAAGGGCACTGAAGGCGGCGGCGCGGTCGAGGTCTACGAGACAGTCGATGAGGCAACAGCGCGAGATGAGTACCTCGCGCTGTTCGACGGTGGCATCCTCCGCTCGGGCTCCCACGTGGTCCTGGGCACCGTTGTCATCCGCACGTCAGACAACCTGACTGCCACCCAGCAGCGGGAGCTCGAGAGCGCGATTCACGACGCGCTCATCCGGATCGACTGATCGAGAACGAGCACGTTCCTGAGGCTGCACTCGCAGGAGCCGCTACTCGCTAGTCAAGAGCTGGCGCGCGTCGTCCGCCCACCGTGGTTCCGGTGACCACGGGCGCCGGTCCGGAGGTTCAGCCGATCAGCGCTCGCAGCGTCGCGGCGTCCTCGTTCGCGCCGAACGCCGGGTAGCCGGGCTGCAGCCGCAGCCCGTCGGCGAGCGAGTCGAGGATCACGGGGTCGAAGCCGAAGTCGTCGACGAGCCCCGCGACGACCTCGACGTCGGCGCGGGTGTCCCCCGCGACCGCGATCGCGCGGCGCTGCGGGTTGCCGACAGGCCGCGGCCAGTCGGCGAGGTCGTGGTAGCCCATGTGGTTGAACGCCTTCACGACGCGCGACGCCGGCAGGAACTCCTGCACGATCACGCTCGTCGGTCGCGACGGGTCCCCGAACTCGTCGCGGATGCCGTCGGTCTCCCACCAGTAGTTCATGGCATCGACGACGAGCTTGCCGGCGAGCGCGTCGACCGGCAGCCGGGTGTGCTGCCCGAGCGGCAGGGCGAGGATGACGACGTCGGCACCGGCAGCCGCATCCGCTGCCGTCATCGCCTCGGCGCCCGGGGCCATGTACTCGGCGATCAGCCGGATGCGCTCGGGGATGCCGGAGGCCGCGATGAGCGTGCGGTGCCCGGCCGCCATCGAGAGCCGTGCAAGTGCGGTGCCGACCTTGCCGGCGCCCAGGATGCCGACCGTCAGCGTCGCGCCGTCTGGCTGCTCGAGCGTGCTCGTGCTGAATTCGGCCGGCTGCGTCATGCGGATGCTCCCCCTGCTGCGGCCGCGGAGGTCGCGGCCCGCCACCATGATCCAACGCGCCACGCCGCATCCCGCATTCCCGGTCGGCGACGTCTTCGCGCTGCGCCTAGCCTGGGGCTATGCGGTACACGTGGGACGACGGCGCGGTGTCGCTCGACGGCGAGCCGGTCGCCCGCACCGGCGAGGCCTTCTGGAGCCGCACTCCGGCGCTCGAGGTGGATGGCGAGGCGTGGGTGTTCCGCATCGACCCGGACGGGATGCGGGCCGAGCAGTCCGACGGCCGCACGATCGTCATGGAGCGCGGGGCGCCGTGGCGGGCGCGCTCCCGCATGGCAGGACCGAGCGGCCACGTCGAGCTGAACCGCAGCACGAGCTGGTGGCTCGGCAAGCTGCACTTCGACGTCGAACGGGATGGCGCGGTCATCGGCGAGGTCGCGCCGGTGGGTCCGTGGCGCTACCGGCCGGCCCTCGAGCTGCGTGAGCCGCTCACGCATGCCGAGGCGGTCTTCCTGCTGTGGGTGGCGTACCGCATCGACGGCAGCCGTCCCGTGCGCACGCTCAGCGGCGCGCCGAGCGCGTCGAGCCCCGGCGGCGCCTGAGCCGCGTCAGTCGCTCGAGTCGACGGCGGCCTCGGCCGACGCGTCGGGCTCGGGCTGGCGGTGGAAGCGACGGCCGGAGACGCGGGCCAGGTCGATGCGCACGTACTCCCGCTTCACCGTCGGGATGAGCGGGTGGATCGGCAGCCGCTCGGCCGCGGCGATCTCGTCGCTCGACTCGAGGTGCCGCGCGGTGCCGTGCCCGATGACGCTCCACGCCTCGCGCACGCCGATGTGGTCGATCTCGAAGACCACGTCGTCGGCGAGCAGCACGCCCGCGAGCTTCGTCCCCGGCGCCGTGCGGAACGTGATCGAGCGACCCTCGGCGTGGTAGTTGACCGGGAACACCTCGAGCACGTCGCCGACCCGGAACGCGATGCGTCCGAACTCGAAGGCTGCGAGGAGCTTGAGGCACTCGGCCTCGCTGATCTCGTGCACGGGGCTCTGGTCCATGGCCTCATGCTCGCACCGGCGAGCGGCGCGCGCCAGCGCGGCGTGGCGCGGCCGGCGTCGCCCCTGCGTCAGGGCAGGCGGCGCTCCTCGGCGAGCCGGGCGGCGAGGCCCGCCTCGTCGGCGAGCCGCGGCTCGGTCGTGCGCTCGGCGTTGATGCCGACCTTGCCCGAGTAGAAGGCGCGGATGCGATCCATGTCGGCGGGCACGTCGCCCGTCATGGCGATGGTGGGGCCGAGACCGGCGGTGCCGGTGACGCGGTCGACCCAGCCGAGCGTGACCGGCAGGCCGGACTCGAGCGCGATCCGGTAGAAGCCGCTCTTCCACTGCGACGAGCTGCGCGTGCCGTCCGGGGTGACGACGATCGCCGCGTGCGGGTCGTCGCGCACGAGGTCGACGATGCGACCCACGAGCCCGGCGGGGTCGTCACGGTCGACGGGGATGCCGCCCAGCCAGTGCATGAGCCGCCCGAGCGGGCCCTCGAACAGCTCACGCTTGCCCAGCCAGCGCACGGGGAGTCGCGCATCCCACGAGATCGCGAGCATGATCACGAAGTCGCGGTTGGAGGTGTGCGGCGCGCCGATGAGCAGCCGCGGCCCGTCGTAGGGCGGCTGCTCGCGCACGAGCCGCCACGGGCTCAGCCGCCAGTGGAGGGCGGCGAGCGCGTGGCGGATCGGCATCCGGGAACGGGTGCCGGCTCTGCTCACCGGCGCGCGTCCAGCATCGGGCAGTCGAACGGGTCGCGGGCGGCGAGGCCCACGCGGTTCAGGTACCGGATGACGGATGCGTAGGCGCCGACCAGGTCGGTCTCGGTGTACGGGATGTTGTGGGTCGCGCAGTGCGCCCGCACGATCTCGCTCGCCGCGCGCAGGTGCGGGCGGGCCATGTTCGGGAACAGGTGGTGCTCCACCTGGTAGTTGAGGCCGCCCATGAGCGTGCTCATGCCCCAGCCGCGGATGTTGCGGGAGGTGCGCACCTGCTTGGTGAAGAAGTCGAGCTTCGCGTCGCGGCTGACCGTCGGCATGCCCTTGTGGTTGGGCGCGAAGGACGCGCCCATGCCGATGCCGAAGACGGCGAGCTGCACGCCGAGGAAGGCGAGCGCCATGAGCGGCGGCATGACGAGCAGCAGGAAGGTGATGAGCACGGCGAAGCGGAGCGCGATGAGCCCCAGCTCGAGCCAGCGGCCGACGACCGGGCGGCGCTCGAGCAGCGTCATGATCGATCGCACGTGCAGGTTCGCGCCCTCGAAGGTGAGCAGCGGGAAGAACAGCCAGCCCTGGCGCTGCGTGACCCAGCGCTGGAGGCCGCGGGCCTTCTTGGCGTCGCTCGGCAGGAACGAGATCGTGTCGATGTCGATGTCCGGGTCGCGGCCGATCTGGTTCGGGTTCGCGTGGTGGCGGGAGTGCTTCGTCATCCACCACTGGTGGCTGATGCCGACCACACCGGCGGCGAGGATGCGCCCGAGGCGGTCGTTCGCTGGGCCCGACTTCAGCACCTGACGGTGCGACGCCTCGTGGGCGATGAAGGCGATCTGGGTGAGCACGATGCCGAGGCCCGCCGCGATGAGCAGCTGGAACCAGCTGTCGCCGAGCAGGAAGGACCCGACGAGCAGGCCGACGAGGGCGACGCCGAGGACGGCCATGACGCCGACGTAGAAGCCGACACGGCGCTCGAGGAGGCCTGCGTCGCGCACGGCCTTCGCGACGACCCGGAAGTCGGCGCGCTCAGCGCGCGTCGCCTGCTCGCTCGCGGGGATCGTGGAGCGCAGCGCCCCGGCGGTCATCGTGGTCATGTGGGCCCCTCTCGGGCTCTGCGGCGACTTCCCAGCCGGTGCGGGTCAGGAGCCTCCATGCTCCGAACCCCGGATGCTCACAGCGTATGCCGTACGCAATGCCGCATGCTGAATACGACCTATGGGTCGCGGATGGATGCCCTGACCGACGAGAGCACGACGAAGGGGAGGCCCGTGCGGGCCTCCCCTCTGTCGTTCCGCGCGCTCAGCGCGCGTCGACCACCTCGTCCGCCGTCTCGTCCACCGGACCGAGGTCGTGGTCCATCGCCACGACGTCCTCGGGCGGCAGCGGCGCAGCACCGGCGTCGGCGACCCGCTCGCCGCCCGCCGCGACGCGCGCCTGCTTCTCGGGCATCGGCAGCTCGCCGGCTGCGCGCAGCGCGTCGTAGTAGGCGATCGCCTCTGCCTGGCGCTCCGCCTCGGCGCCGGTGGCGATCTTCGCGCGCAGGTGCGCGTCGCCCAGCCCGAAGGCCGCCACGAGGTCGAGCGCGTGCGGGCGCAGCTTCTGCAGCAGCCGCTCGATGGTCGAGGTGACGGCCTTCGAGCGGGCACCCGAGAGTCGGCCGTTCTCGAGGTGCCACGCGGCGTGCTCCTCGATCACGGTCAGCGCGAACAGGTCGCGCACGTGCGTCATGACCTTCTTCGTCGCCTCGGGCATCCGCTCGACCGCCTCGTCGAGCGAGTTGTACTGCTGCAGCTCGACCCACGCGCGCGCTGCCTCGATGAGCTCGTGCTGCTCGGCGTTGAACGCGGCCGCCGCCTTCTCCTGGTCGCGCGGCGCGTGGCGCAGCCGGCCGGCGATCTCGGCGACCATCGTCTCGACCCGGTCCTCGAGCATGTCGCGCTGGAAGTCGCGGTCGCGGATGGCGACGGATGCGTTCTGCACGCGACGCAGGTCGCGCACGTCCTGCCCGAGCGTGCGCAGGCCGACGAGCGCGGTCGCGCGGTCGAAGAACTGGTCGGCGGCGAAGCGAGCGATGTCGGCCTTCGACGCGCCCTTGAACTGCTTCGCGAAGTCGCCGAGCAGCCGCTTGCCCACGAGCTGTAGCAGCACGGTGTTGTCGCCCTCGAACGTCGCGTAGACGTCGAGGTCGGCGCGCAGCTGCACGAGCCGGTTCTCGCCGAGGAAGCCGGCGCCGCCGCAGGCCTCGCGGGCCTCCTGGAGGGTGTCGAGCGCCTGCCACGTGGAGAGCGACTTGAGCCCAGCGGCGAGCGTCTCGAGGTCCTCGCGCTCCTCCGGGGTGTCGGTGCGGCCCGAGAAGACGCCGTCGAACTTCGTCAGCAGGATCGCGTGCGCGTAGGTCTGGGCGTACGCCTTCGCGAGCCGCGTGAAGAGGCGGCGCTGGTGCCTGCGATAGTCGAGCAGCACCTCCTCCTGCGCGTCGCTCGACGCGTTGAACTGCCGGCGCTCGCTGCCGTAGCGGATCGCGATCGCGAGCGCCGCCTGCTGCGCGATGACGGCGGCGCCGTCGAGCGAGACGCGGCCCTGCACGAGGGTGCCGAGCATGGTGAAGAAGCGGCGGCCCGGGCTCTCGATGGGGCTCGAGTAGGTGCCGTCGGGCGCGACGTCGCCGTAGCGGTTGAGCAGGTTCGTGCGCGGGACCCGCACGTGCGTGAAGTGCAGGCGGCCGTTGTCGATGCCGTTGAGCCCGCCCTTGTAGCCGTCGTCCTCGCCGCCGATGCCGGGCAGGAAGGCGCCCGACTCATCGCGCAGCGGCACGTAGAACGCGTGCACGCCGTGGTCGACGCCGTTCGTGATCAGCTTCGCGAAGACGACCGCGTCGCGGCCGTGCAGCGCGGCGTTGCCGAGGTAGTCCTTCCACGCGCCGCGGAAGGGCGTGTGGAGGTCGAACTCCTGCGCCTCGGCGTCGTACGTGGCGGTCGTCCCGATCGAGGCGACGTCGGAGCCGTGACCGGTCTCGGTCATGGCGAACGCGCCGGGGATGTCGAACCGCATGATCGGCGGCAGGAAGGTGTCGTGGTGGTGCTCGGTGCCGAGATGCAGCACCGCGGCGCCGAACAGCCCGTACTGCACGCCCGACTTGATCTGCAGGCTCGGGTCGGCGAGCACGAGCTCCTCGAAGCCGGCGATGTTGCCGCCGTGGTCGTCGCTGCCGCCCAGGCGGGTCGGGAACGCGCGGAGCACCGCCCCGTCCTCCGCGAGGGCGTGCATCTGTCCGAGCACCCGCTCACGGTGGTCGGCCATGGTGAGGTCGTCGACGCGCTGGTACTTGGGATCTGCGGCCTTCTGCCTCGCGGCGAGGCGGCGCTCGGCCCAGGTGCCCAGCAGGTCGCGGCCGAGCCACTCGACGTCGACCTTGCCGAGCTGGCGCGGTCGCTCCTCGGTGCGCGCGCGCTGGCGACGGTCGAGGCGGGCGGATGCGGTGCGGTCGGCCATGGTTCCCCCTTCGGGACGGATGCGCCCCCACGCTAGGCGCGTGCAGAAGGGTCCGCACGGGGCTTGGTCACGACCGCAAGCGGGCGCCGCGGCCGCCCAATGGGCCTTGTGCCGCATCCACAACAGCCCGGGGATTCCGCTGTCGGATGCGGCACCTCCGGACCGCGGCCGTCAGGAGCGGCGCGGCACCGGCAGCGGCGGCAGCTCCGCGCGCTCGCCGACGATCTCGCGCACCTGCGCGTCAGCGGCGCGGTCGGCCTCCGAGCGCAGCTCGAGCTGCGGCAGCGAGATCGCATCGCCGTCGTCGCCGCGCACGACGTAGACCGACATGCACTGGGTGGCGACCTCGAGCTCGCCCGTGCGGGGGTCGCCCGTGCGGGTGCGCGCCAGGATGTGCATGGAGTGCGGGCCGGTGTGGAGCAGCCGCGTCTCGATCTCGACGACGTGCCCGATGTGGATGGGGCGGTAGAAGTGGATGCCGCCGGTGTAGACCGCGACCGGGTCGGCGCCCGAGTAGCCGGCGGCGCACGCGGTCGCGGTCTCGTCGATCCAGCGCATGACGATGCCGCCGTGCGCGTTGCCGCCCCAGTTGACGTCGGTGGGGTTCGCGAGGAACCGGAACGTCTCGGCGGGCGTCGTCATCTCGGGCGAGAACGCGATCGCGGTGTGCAGGTCGTGGATGCGCTTGCGCGCCTCGATGCGCTCCTCGCTGCCGCGGGCGAGCAGCTCGTCGTCGCTCGTGCGCGGCCGCCACGGCGGCACTTCCTTGCTCTTGCCGCGCTCGTCGACGGCGACGAAGACGAGCAGGCAGTCGAGTGCGACCTCGAACTCGCCGGTGCGCGGGTCGGCCGCCTCGACGGTGACGAAGACATGCATGCTCGTGCGGCCCGTGTGGGTGATGCGGGCGGTCGCCTCGATGAGGCTGCCGGGCCGGATGGGCGCCGTGTAGTGCACGTTGCCGACGTAGGCGGTGACGCAGTACGAGCCGGAGTAGCCGGCCGCGCACGCGAAGCCGGCCTTGTCGATCCACTCGAGCACCCGGCCCGCCTGCACCGTGCCGCCGTCGTGGGCGGCGTCCGTGGGTGCCGCCAAGAACCGCAGGGTGATCCGATCGCGCATCGAGTGCTCCTTCGCCTGCGCCGATCCTCCCACTGCTCGGATGCCTGGCTCACGCCCCGATGCAGGGCTCAGTCTTGGACGCCCAGCTCAGGCCTCGAAGACCGTCTCGCCCTCGATCATCGTCATGGCGACCGGCATCGCGCGCAGCGCCGCGGCCACCGCGTGCGGGTCGTCGCCGGTGGGCAGCGGCGCGCCGAGCACGGCGAGGTCGGCGCGCTCCCCCGGCGCGATGCGCGTGCGGGCCGAGACCTCGATCGCCTGCTCGAGCGTGATCGCCTCCTCCGGCTGCCACGGCGCCTCGTCGCCGCGCGTGCGGGTCACGGCGGTCGCGATCGCGAGCCAGGGGTCGAGGGGCGTGACGGGCGCGTCGGAGCCGAGCACGACGGCGACGCCCGCGTCGAGCAGGCTGCGCACCCGGAAGGCGTCGCGGCTGCGATCGGCCCACAGCGCGGCGGTAAGCGCTCGGTCGTCGAGCGCGTGCTCGGGCTGGATCGACGCGACGATGCCGAGCCGCGCCATCCGCGGGATGTCGACGCCGGCGACGAGCTGCGCGTGCTCGATGCGGCCACCGCGGCCCGCTCGCTCGAAGGCGTCGATCGCGGCCGTGACGGCGGCGTCGCCGATCGCGTGGATCGTCGCGTCGAGCCCGAGCTCGCCCGCGCGCGCGAGCAGCCGGTCGAGGTCGGCGTCGTCGACGTTGCGCACGCCGGTCGTCGCGCCCTCGTCGCTCTGCCAGCCGTACGGATGCGCCGTCCACGCCGTGCGGGTGCCGAGCGAGCCGTCCGAGATCACCTTGAGGCGCCCGACGCGGGCGCGGTGCGCGATGGGATCCCCCGTGCGGATGCCGCGCTCGGCGGCGAGCTCGAGGTGGTGCCGGTAGATGCCCGCCTCGACGCGCGTCGGCGTCGCTCGGCCAGCACGCATCCATGCCCCGACCGCGTCGTCGAACTCGAGGTCGACGACGCCCACGACGCCGCGCGCGGCGGCCGCGGCGAGGGCGTCGACGACGTGACGGTCGAGCGCGTCGGGATCGAGCATCCCCTCGACGGCGCTGAGCGCCTCGAACGCCGCCTCTTCGCGCAGCAGCGGCTCGGCGAGCTCGACGCCCAGCCGGCGCAGCATCGCGGAGTTGGGCCAGGAGCAGTGGACGTCGCTCGAGACGATGAGCGTCGGCACCTCGCCGGTGGCCGCGTCGAGCTGCTCGCGAGTGGGGGCCGTGGGCCACAGCCCGTCGCGCATGCCCACGAGCACGAGCGGCTCGGTGCCGCGGTGCGCTGCGGCAGCGCCAGCCGCCATCGCGGCCGCGACGTCGGCCGTCTCGGCGTCGAGCACGCTCTGGCGGGTGCGGTGGCGCGCCCACTGACCCATGTGCGTGTGCTCGTCCCAGAGCCCGGGGATGACCGTCGCGCCCCCGAGATCCCGGCGGTCGCCGACCGCCGGCGTCGAGCCGGCGGAGCTCACCCGCTCGATCTCACCGTCGACGATGTCGATGTCGGTCAGGGATCCGTCGAGCAGGCGGGCGTTCGCGAGGCGCATGCCTCCATTGTGGGCCGCGCTCCGGCCCCCGGATGACGCGGCGGGCCCCGGTCGACGCGGTGGGATCAGTGCGCGGGCGAGCGGCGGCGCGCGGCGCGCGCGAGGTCGATGCGCGTGCGGGGGGTGCGCTGCCGCAGCAGCGAGACGATCGTGCCGATCGCGCCGAGGGCGCCGATCGTCGCGAGGAACGTGATCCACGTGCCGTCCAGCGGGACGTTGCTGAGCCAGGTGCCGTCCATGCTGGCATTGTGCGCTTGCCGGTGCGCAACCGCCAGGGGTCAGGTGCGCTTCCGCGACCCGGCGAGGGGGGGGGGGGGGGGGGGGGGCCGGCCCCGCACCCCCGCTGCGGGGGCGGGCTGCGCGGCCCCGCCGCCCCGCCCGCC
>NZ_JBNCLZ010000004.1:295946-372952 GCF_049844935.1 Agrococcus sp. DT81.2
GGGGGGGGCCGCCGTCACCGCGACATCCGGATGGAGAGCGGCGACCGCACACAGGTCGCCCGCGCCGTCGGCGCGGGCGACTGCGTCGGCTGGCAGCAGCTCACAGGCCGCCGGCCCAGAGGCGCTCGGTGCTGACGAGGGCCTGGCCGGAGCGGCGCTGCGGAGCGGCGGAGCGGGCGTCGCGCTCCTCCGCGACCCGCTCCTCGAGGTGCTCGATGCGCTGCTGGGCCTGGAGCTCGGTGAAGCGGTCGCGCAGCAGCGCGAGCCGCTCCGGGTCGGGAGCGACGCGCGGGGCGCGCTGCCCGATCAGGACCGAGATCGTGCTCGCGGCGGCCACGATCCCGAGGGCGATGATGACGAGGATCCAGATGCTGTTCATGGCAGGAAGTCTGCGCTTGCCAAGATCCCGCCACCAGTGGCAGGATGGACAACACTCGGCAAGATCCTGCCAGCCACCTTGGAGGCGGAGCCGGCCCGCCCGGGCCTGGCCGAGGCATCCGGAACCTGGAGGCTCCCATGCTGAAGATCGCGTGCATCGTCGACGACGACGTGAGCGTGTTCGAGCTCGCCGTCGCGGCGGAGGTGTTCGGCACCGACCGCACCGACCGCGGAGTGCCGCGCAACGACTTCCGCGTCGTGACGCCGACGCCGGGACCCATCCGGCTCGCCGGCGGGCTCAGCCTGCCCGTGATGGTCGACGAGGGCCTCGGCTTCGCCGACGAGGCAGACGTGGTGATCGTGACGCCCTACGACGAGTGCAGCATCGACGGCGAGTGCTCGCTCGCCATCGCGCGGGTGCTGCAGCGGGCGGTCGCGCGCGGCGCGCGCGTGCTGACGATGTGCACGGGGGCGTTCATCGCCGCCCGCTCGGGCGTGCTTGACGGGCGACGGGTCGCCACCCACTGGCGGCACGCCGACCAGCTCGCCGCGCAGTTCCCGCAGCTCGTCGTCGAGCGCGACGCGCTCTGGGTCGACGACGGGCCCGTCACCTCGAGCGCCGGCACGGCGGCCGCGATCGACGCGTCGCTGCACATCGTGCGCGAGCTGCAGGGCGCGCAGGTCGCCGGGATCATCGCGCGCTCGATGGTGGTGCCGCCGCTGCGCGACGGGGGGCAGTCGCAGTTCGCCGTCGGCCCCGTCGCCGAGCAGCGGGCCGAGACGCTCGCGCCGCTCATCGACTGGATGCTCGAGCACATCGACGAGGACCACTCGGTCGCCTCGCTCGCCCGCCGCGCGCGGCTGTCCGAGCGCACCTTCGCGCGGCGGTTCCGCGAGGAGCTGGGCGCCACTCCCGCAGCGTGGCTCGCCTCGCAGCGGGTGCAGCGGGCGCAGCAGCTGCTCGAGGCGACCGATCTGGGGCTGGATGTCGTCGCCCAGCAGGCGGGGTTCGGCACGGCCGCGCTGCTGCGGCACCACTTCACGCGCCAGCTCGGCATCGCCCCGTCGGCGTACCGCCGCCGCTTCGCGTGCGTCGAGCCCGAGCCGGAGCCGGCGCCCGCCGCCTGAACCGCGCGCCCGCCGGCCCGCGGGCGGGCGGGCGGGTGCCGACCAGGCAATCGGGGTACGGTGGCGCGCATCCGCCCGATGGCGGCGGCGATCGAGGAGGACCGCATGCGCATCGTCGTGATCGGCGCGACCGGCAACGTCGGCACCGCCCTGCTGCGGCGTCTGCACGCCGCGCCGGAGGTCGACTCGATCGTCGGGGTCTCCCGCCGCGGTCCCGAGCGGGATGGCGAGCCGTACGAGGGCGTCGAGTGGCACCGCATCGACGTGTCGTCCTCCGACTCGAGCCCCGCGCTCGTGGAGGCGATGCGCGGCGCCGATGCGGTGGTGCACCTCGCCTGGATCATCCGCCCCAACCGCGACCTCCTGCTGCTGGCGCGCACGAACGTCGAGGGCTCGCGACGCGTGTTCGAGGCCGCGGCCGCGGCGGGCGTGCCGCACCTCGTGCATGCGTCGAGCATCGGCGCGTACGGCCGCGAGGACGAGCGGCCGCCCGGGCACGAGCGCACCGACGAGTCGTTCCCGCGCCACGGGGCGCCGCTGTCGCACTACGGGCGGCAGAAGAGCGCCGTCGAGCTGATCCTCGATCGTCTCGAGGAGCGGCATCCCGAGATGCTCGTGTCGCGGCTGCGCCCCGGGCTCATCTTCCAGTCGGAGGCCGGCCCCGAGATCCGTGACTACTTCCTCGGCGCGCTCTCGCCGCGGCTGCTGCTTCGGGCGCTGCCGGCGCTGCGCCTGCCGGTGCTGCCGTGGCCCGCCGGCGTGGTGGCGCAGTGCGTGCACGCCGACGACGTAGCGGATGCGTACTGGCGCGTCGTGCGCGACCGCGCGGGCGGACCGTTCAACGTCGCGGCCGAGCCGCCGCTCAGCCCGCAGTCGATAGGACCGCTCTTCGGCGCGCGCCGGTACCTGCCGATCCCGGTGCCGCTCGTGCGCGCGCTCGTCGCCGTCAGCTACCGGCTGCGGCTCCAGCCGACCGACGCGGGGTGGGTCGACATGGCCGTGCTGACGCCCGTGATGGCGACCGACCGCATCCGCGGCCTCGGCTGGGAGCCTCGCCACTCCTCCGTCGACACCGTGCGCGAGCTCGTCGAGCGGCTCGGCGCCCGCGGCGGGCTCGGCAATGCGCTGCACCGCTCGCGCAGCCCCCTCGAGTGAGCCGATGGGCTGAAGCGCGCGCGGTTCAGCCCAGCGAGCTCCAGCCTTCCGGCATGTAGCCCTCGGGCTGCAGCACGAACCGGCCGATCGGCGTCGCCGGCCGCTTCCGCACCTTCGCCACCGAGGACCGCAGCTCCTTGAACGGCTTGGCGTAGACCGTCACCTCGCGGCTGCCCTCGAACTCCTGGTCCGGGCGCTCGCGCGGGATGGTCAGCACGCGTCCCGCCGCCCACTCGGGCTCGTGCGGCATCACCGGCTGCAGCTCGATCTCGCGCTTCTCCGGGAACAGGAAGCCTCCGAACGCCACCGGGTCGCCGCCCTCCACCGGGATGAGCCAGCGCATCCACTGCCCAGGATCGAACTCGGGCAGCGGTCGCGCCGCGCGCGCCTCGAGCGCACGGCGCGTGCCGACGAGCCATCGCTCGTACTCGCGGTCGTCATCGCCGTCGGTGACGTACAGCTGCAGGTCGAGCAGCGCGTCGTCGCCCTCGAGTGCATCGGCCTCGATCTCGAGGGTGTCGGCACGCACGGCGCCGTAGACCCACGGATGGAGCGCTTTGCCGAAGCGAGTCGCGGCCTCGATGATGAGGCCGCCCGACTCCTCGTCGCGCTCGACCTCGACGCGGAACGCGCTGCCCTGCGCATCGAGCGCCCACAGCCCGTAGGGGTTCACGGGCTGGCCGCCCTCGCGCTCGGCAGGGGCCTCCTGCGGCAGGAAGAAGTCCGCGTGCGAGGCGATGACCAGGTCGCGCTCGTCGGACGCCCACTCGTCGTCGAGCGTCGTGTCACCGCGCGCCTCGGCGCCCCTCGACTCCGGCTCGAGGTCGATCTCGACCATCCAGCCACCGGTCTCGTCGAGGTCGAGGACCTGCTTGACGAGCGTCGAGTAGATGCCGGGCGGCAGTTCGCCCGCACCCTCGGGCACGAGCACGTAGGTGCGCGCGAGCCCGGCCGGCGAGTTCGAGAGCGCGACCTCGACGATCGGCCCGCGCCGGGTCTCGAGGAAGCCGTGAAGGGGGAAGTCGAGCTCGCCGACGGTCTGCGTCACGCCCCCAACGCTACTCACCTTCTCAACGTCGCCAGTGGCAGCTCAGCGCCCATAGCGCGTCCAGCTACCACCGGCGACGTCGAGGATCAAACGAGGAGGGCGCCGCTGCCGGGCGGGAGGGTGAGGTGGTCGGCGTGCGCGACGTCGGGATGCGTCGCGAAGCGCAGGTCCGTGCGCGTCACCGGCACGGTCTGCGGCTCGGTGCCGAGGTTCAGCACGATCTCGACCGCATCGGGCATGCCGGCGCGACGGGTGAGCCGCAGGACGCGCGTCTGCTCGTCGGCCTCCACCGCGTTGCGCGCGTAGTGCGGGTCGGTGAGCGCCTCGAGCTCGGTGCGCAGCACCGCGAGCTGCCGGTAGCCGTCGAGCACGCGCGCGTGCCGCTCGCCGTCGAGCTCGCTCCAGTCGAGCTTCGAGCGCTCGAACGTCGCGGGGTCCTGCGGGTCGGGCACGACCGACTCGTCCCAGCCCATCGCCTCGAACTCGGCGAGCCGCCCCTCGGCGGTCGCCTTGCCGAGCTCCGGCTCGGGGTGCGAGGTGAAGAACTGGAAGGGCGTCGACGCCGCCCACTCCTCGCCCTGGAAGAGCATGGGGGTGAACGGGCCGCCGTAGAGCAGCAGCGCCGCGCACAGCAGCTGCGACTCGTCGAGCACGTCGGTGATGCGGTCGCCGGTCGCGCGGTTGCCGATCTGGTCGTGGTTCTGCGCGCTCACGACGAGCCGCCACGACAACGAGCGCTCCGTGTCGATCGGATGCCCGTGGTCGCGGCCCCGGAACGAGGAGTACGTGCCGTCGTGGAAGAAGCCGCGCTCGATCGCCTTCGCGAGCGCCGAGATGGGCTCGAAGTCGGCGTAGTAGCCGTCGGTCTCGCGCGTGAGCGCGACGTGCACGCCGTGGTGGAAGTCGTCAGACCACTGCCCGTCGAGCCCGTAGCCGCCGCCCTCGCGGGGCGTGATGAGCTTGGGGTCGTTGAGGTCGCTCTCGGCGATCAGCTCGAGCGGCCGCCCGAGGTGCGCGCGGAGCGCCGCCGTCTCGATCGCCATCTCCTCGAGGATGTGGAGGTCGCTCTCGTCGACGAGCGCGTGCACCGCGTCGAGCCGAAGCGCGTCGACGTGCATCGTCTCGAACCAGTAGCGCACGTTGTCGAGGATGTAGCGACGCACCTCGCGCTCGGCGAGGTTGACGTGCTCGCCCCAGGTGGAGCGCCCCTCGCTCGAGAGGTAGGGGCCGTACAGCGGCAGGTAGTTGCCGGAGGGGCCGAGGTGGTTGTAGACGACGTCCTGCACGACAGCGAGGCCCGCCGCGTGGGCGGCGTCGACGAAGCGCTGGTAGGCGGCCGGGCCGCCGTAGCCCTCGTGCACCGCGAACCAGGCGACGCCGTCGTAGCCCCAGTTGTGCGTGCCGTTGAAGCCGTTCACCGGCAGCAGCTCGACGTGCGTGACGCCGATCTCGCGCAGGTGGTCGAGCCGCGCGGCCGCGGCGTCGAGCGTGCCCTCGGGCGTGAACGTGCCGAGGTGCAGCTCGTAGATGACGCCGCCGGCGAAGGGGCGGCCGGTCCAGTCGCCGTCCTGCCAGTCGTGGGCGGATGCGTCCCACGTGCGGGAGCGCTCGTGCACGCCCTCCGGCTGCTGCAGGCTGCGCGGATCGGGCCGGATGGCGTCGTCGTCGCCGATCTGGAAGCCGTAGTCGCCGGCGCCGGCGAGCGCGTGCCACCAGCCGCCCTCGCCCTGCGACATCTCGACGGTCTCGTCGCCCGCGACCACGCGCATCCGTGTCGCGTTCGGTGCCCACACCCGGTACTCGTGCAGCTCGCTCATGTCCCCCATCGTGGCATCCGGCGCCTGCGCGCCAGGTGTGCGCGTCACTCGGGCCGCGGAGGACGACCGACGTACCAGCGGCCCGACGTCGGCAGTGCGAGCAGCACCGCGCCGGCGACCGCCGCTCCGGCGAGCGCGAGCGTCTCAAGCGCCGGCGATCCGGTGGCGAACAGCACGACCAGGCCGAGCGCGCCCGCGGCGAGGCCGAAGGCGACAGCGCCCCACCGCGCCCAGCCGCGCCGGAGGCTCGCGAACACGAGCACGACCAGCATGAGGACGAGCGGGAGGAGCGAGACGAAGCCCGTGGCGAGCGTCGGTCCGGCGGCGCCCGACCCGTCGAGGGTGGCGAGCTCCCACAGCGTCAGGAGCGCGGCGAAGTAGCCGACGCCCAGCAGCGCTGCCCAGAGCAGGGCCAGGCCGACGATCGCCGTCCATGGCGCAGACGCGCGGTGGGTGCTCCGGCTGGTCGTGGTCACGACCGCACCGTAGCCGCTGTCCCTGCGAGCATGCGACGTCAGTCCGCGCGCGTCAGCAGCGCGACCGGCGCCGTGCTGAGGAGGTTGGCGAGCGAGGTCGTGCCGCCGCGCAGCTCCTTCGAGGTCAGCAGGTCGCGCCAGTGACCCTCGGGCAACTGGATGCTGGTGTCGCCCCAGGCGCCGCGTGCGGCGAGCCCGATCGGCAGCCGGGTCGCGACCGCGACCGCTCCCCCGCGGTCGAACGCGACGACGTGCTCGGCCGCCGATCCGCTCGCGAGCAGCGGCGTGTAGCCCTCGAAGCGCTCCGGGTGGGCGCGGCGGAGGCGCAGCGCCTCGCGCACGAGCCTGGTCTTCGCGACCTCGAGGTCCCAGCCGCCCGCCAGCGGCGCGACGGCGGCCGATCGCAGCGCATCCATCCGCGCCCAGTCGACCGGCCGGCGGTTGTCGGGGTCGACGAGCGACTGCTCGAGCGCCTCGGAGCCCTGGTAGACGTCGGGGAAGCCGGGGATGGTGAGGTTGAGCAGCTTCGCGGCCAGCACGTTGGAGCGGAAGCCCTCCTCGGTCTCGGCCAGGAACGCCTCGACGTCATGGCGGGCAGGGTCGGCCACGACCTGCCGCACGAGCTCGGCGAGGTGACCCTCGAAGCGCGTGTCCGGGGCGGTCCAGTGCGTGATGGCGTCGGCCTCGCGCGCCGCCTTCTCCATGTAGGCGAGCAGCCGCTCCTCGCTCGCCGGCCAGGCGCCGACGACCGCCTGCAGCAGCAGGTTCACGAACTCGCGACCGCGCGTGGGCGCGAAGACGAGCAGCTTGTCGAGCAGCGCCTCCCAGCGCTCCGGCACCTCGGCGATCGTGGTGATGCGAGCGCGCACGTCCTCGCCGCGCTTCGTGTCGTGCGTCGAGAGCGCGTTCATCGCGTGCGGCCACTCGGCGTGCCGGTGCGCCATCCACTGGTGGAAGTCGGGCACCGCGAGCGAGAAGTGCTCGGGGTCGCCGCCCACCTCGTTGAGGCTCGTGAGCCGCGAGTAGCGGTAGAACGCGGTGTCCTCGACGCCCTTCGCCATCACCATGCCGCTCGTCTGCTGGAAGCGGAGCGCCGCGTCCTGGCGCGCGTTGCCGAGCACGGGCAGCAGCGCGTCGATCGTCTCGGTCAGGTCGGGGCGGTGCGCCTTCGCCCGCTCCGCGGCGGTGCCGAGGTGCTCGAGCCCGTCGGGCAGGTAGGAGCGGTAGACGGGGAAGCACGCGAGCAGCTCGGCGATCGCGTCGACCGCGTCCACCGGCGCGCCCTGCGCGCCCCAGGCATCCGACGCCCGAACCTCGCGCTCGAGCCGCAGCACCTCGGCGCGCAGGATGCCGTCGGCGATGCCGCGCTTGGTGCCGTGCGTGAGCTCGGCCCAGTCGACCCGCTCGCCGCCGCGCAGGCGCGCGTCGAGCGCGTCGAGCGCATCGGCGGCGGATGCGTCGGTCAGCACCCGGTCGATGGCGCCGAGGGTGTCGTAGCCGGTCGTGCCGGCGGTCGCCCAGCGCGGCAGCTCCTCGCCGGGCTCGAGGATCTTCTCGACGAGCACGAAGGCGCCGCCCGTGAGCCGATCGAGGTCGTCGAGGTAGCCGGCGGGGTCGCGCAGTCCGTCCGGGTGGTCGACGCGCAGGCCCTGCACGAGGCGCTCGTCGAACCAGCGAGCGATCTCCGCGTGGGTCGACTCGAAGACCTCGGGCAGCTCGACGCGGACGGCGGCGAGCGTCGTCACGGCGAAGAAGCGCCGGTAGTTCAGCTGGTCGTTGCCCTGCTTCCAGTGGCCGAGCCGGTAGTGCTGGCGCTCGAGCACCTCCTGCGCGGTGCCCTCGCCGGTGCCGGGGGCGACGGGCAGCCGCGTGTCCCAGTAGCGCAGCGCCGCAGCGCCGTCGGCACCGGAGTCGTCAGCAGCGGGCTCGAGCTCGAGGTGCCCGACGGTGCCGTCCTCCGACCAGTCGTCGTCGCCGACGATCGGCAGCAGCAGCTTGCCGCCGCCCGCCTCCCAGTCGATGTCGAACGCATCCGCGATCGGGCTCTCGCGCCCCTCGCGCAGCAGCTGCCACCACCAGCCGTTGTGCTCGGGCACCGCGACGCCCATGTGGTTCGGCACGATGTCGACGAGCACGCCCATGCCGAGCCTGCGCGCCTCGGCCGCGAGCGCATCCAGCCCCGCCTCGCCGCCGCGCGTCGGGTCGATGCGCTCGTGCGAGACGACGTCGTAGCCGTGGTTCGAGCCGTGCTCGGCCTCGAGGATGGGCGAGAGGTAGACCCAGTCGACGCCGAGGTCGGCGAGCGCCTCGAGCCTCGCGGCGGCGTCGAACAGCGTGAAGGCCTCGCTGATCTGGAGTCGGTAGGTGCTCTGGGGCGCGTGCACGGGGCTCCTTCGGTCAGTCCTGCTGGTCGGCGGCGGGGCCGGTGGCGTTGAGCGGTCGTCCCTTCGCGGGCCGCGTCTCGATCGTCGACACCGGGCCCGTGTGCGCGCCCGTGGTGGCGGCGATCGATGCGGCGACCGAGAAGTCCTGGTCGACCGGAGCGATGTGCTCGCGCAGCACGACGAGCGCGCGCGGCGCGATGCGCGCGACCTCGCCCGCCTCGATGCGGCCCTCGTGCAGCTCGTGCGCGCCGGTGTCGATCAGCACGTCCCACGCCTCCGCGTACTCGGCGGGCGGCAGGGTCAGCTCGCGCTCCTCCTCGGAGGCGTTGCAGTAGATGAGGAAGTGGTTGTCGATGATCTGCTCGCCCCGCGCGCCACGGCCGGCGATGCCGTGGCCGTTGAGGTACATGCCGAGCGACTTCTCGCCGGCGGCCGCATCCCAGTCGCCGTCCTCCATGGGCGAGCCGTCGCTGCCGAGCCAGACGATGTCGTTCAGCCGCTCGCCGTTGCCGGTGCGCACAGTCTTGCCGGTGAAGAAGCGCTTGCGCCGGAAGGTCGGGTGGTCGTGCCGGAGCCTCGTCACCGCGGCGGTGAACTCGATGAGCGGCTGGTCGATGCTCGACCAGTCGATCCAGCTGATCTCGGAGTCCTGGGCGTACGTGTTGTTGTTGCCGTGCTGCGTGCGGCCGAGCTCGTCGCCGTGCAGGATCATCGGCACGCCCTGGCTCAGCAGCAGCGTCGCGAGGAAGTTGCGCTGCTGCCGCGCGCGAGTGTTCAGGATCTCCGGGTCGTCGGTCGGGCCCTCGACGCCGTAGTTGTAGGAGCGGTTGTGGCTCTCGCCGTCGTTGCCGTCCTCACCGTTGGCCTCGTTGTGCTTCTCGTTGTAGCTGACGAGGTCGCGGAGCGTGAACCCGTCGTGGGCGGTGACGAAGTTGATGGATGCGACGGGTCGGCGCCCGGAGTGCTCGTACAGGTCGGCGGAGCCGGCCAGGCGGCTGGCGAACTCGCCGAGCGCGGTCGGCTCGCCGCGCCAGAAGTCGCGCACCTCGTCGCGGTACTTGCCGTTCCACTCGGTCCACTGGGGCGGGAAGTTGCCCACCTGGTAGCCGCCCGGGCCGATGTCCCACGGCTCGGCGATGAGCTTCACCTGGCTGATCACCGGGTCCTGCTGCACGAGCTCGAAGAAGGTCGACAGTCGGTCGACGTCGTAGAACTCGCGGGCGAGCGTCGAGGCGAGGTCGAAGCGGAAGCCGTCGACGTGCATCTCCGTCACCCAGTAGCGGAGGCTGTCCATGATCATCTGCAGCGAATGCGGGTGGGCGACGTTGAGGCTGTTGCCCGTGCCCGTGTAGTCCATGTAGAACTGCTGGTCGTCCTCGACGAGGCGGTAGTAGGCCTGGTTGTCGATGCCGCGCCAGCTGAGCGTCGGGCCCATGTGGTTGCCCTCTGCGGTGTGGTTGTAGACCACGTCGAGGATCACCTCGATGCCGGCGGCGTGCATGGCCTTCACCATCGCCTTGAACTCCTGCACCTGCTGGCCGCCCTCGCCCGACGCGGCGTACTCGGCGTGCGGGGCGAAGAAGCTGAGGGTGTTGTAGCCCCAGTAGTTGCGGAGGCCCTTCTCCTGCAGCGGCGCGTCGTGCACGAACTGGTGCACCGGCATCAGCTCGATCGCCGTGATGCCGATCTTCTGCAGGTGGGCGATGATCGACGGATGCGCGAGACCCGCGTACGTGCCGCGCATCTCCTCGGGCACGTCGGGGTGGGTCTGCGTCAGCCCCTTGACGTGCGCCTCGTAGATGATCGACTCGTTGTAGGGCGTGCGCGGGTAGCGGTCGCCGGTCCAGTCGAAGAACGGGTTGATGACGACGCCCTTGACCATGTGCGGCGCGGAGTCGTCGTCGTTGCGGCTGAGCGGGTCGCCGAAGTTGTAGCTGTGGAGCGGCTGGCCCCAAGCGATGTCACCGCTCGTCGCCTTCGCGTAGGGGTCGAGCAGCAGCTTGTTCGGGTTGTGCCGCAGGCCCTGCTCGGGCTCGTACGGTCCGTGCACGCGGTAGCCGTAGCGCTGGCCCGGCTGCACGTTGGGCAGGTAGGCGTGCCAGACGTAGCCGTCGACCTCGGTGAGCTCGACCCTCGTCTCGACGTCGTCATCGTCGAAGAGGCAGAGCTCGACGCGCTCGGCGGACTCGGTGAAGAGGGCGAAGTTCGTGCCGGTGCCATCGAACGTGGCGCCGAGCGGGTAGGCCTCGCCGGGCCAGACCTGGAGTGCGGGAGCGGTATCAGTCACTCTGCCGAGTGTATGGGGCACATACCGAAGAGTCCTGAGTGCGCCGCCCGGCGCAGGCGCACGCCCAAGCGCCGGGCTGGCAAGGCGCGCGGCAACCCGCTAGCGGGCTGCGGCGTCCCTGACCTGCGCGGCCATCGACTCCGACACCGAGGCGGGAGCGCCGACGATCACGATCGACGCGGGGTCGAGGCGAGCCAGCTCGGCCGCGATGGAGGCGGGAAGCGTACCCGTGGCAGGAACGGGCAGCACCGGCCCAGCACCCTGCGCGGCGGCACCGGCTCCGAGGGCATCCACCATCGTCACACCGTTCGCGATGTACACGACCGGCACTCCCGGCTCGAACGACACCTGCGACAGCATCGCCGACGTCTGGTAGCGGTCGGCGCCGGCGATGCGCTGCACCGTCTCGACCGGCGTGACCGGATCCGCGTCGGTGCAGTAGCCGATCCATCCGCCACCCGAGTAGACCGTCTCGCAACCGGGCGCCGGAGCCGGCGTGGACGTTGCCTTGGCAGTTGCGGGCGCGACGTGCGCGGCGATCTGCCGGTCCATGATGCCGGCGAACTCCCCAGAACGGCCGTGGCCGACGCCCGCCGGCCACTCCGACGTCGTGGTGAAGCCGTTCGAGCGGTACCACTCGTGCCCGCCCATCGCCCCGTGCGAGGCAGTCGAGTACGCCGCGTCCGCGGTGCCCGTGTTCCAGTGGCCGACGACGTTGGCCTTGTACGCGGGCGTGAACGTGTTGGAGACCGCAGGGGCGCCGCCGTAGGCGATCGGGACGAGCACGCCGTCCTCCTGCACCGCAGCGCCGTGACGAGGCGCGAACCACCGCGACGTGAACTGCGCGCCCGAGCTGTAGCCGCCGATCGCGACGCGCGTCTTGTCGATCTGGTACTGCCCGTAGACGTGATCGACGAGCGCCCTGGCCCAGTCGGCCTTCGCGGGAGCCGCGGGAGTGCCGGTCGTGTTGTACCAGCAGTTGTCAGTGCCGTCGCAGTCCGGTGACGGCGCGATCGGCGTCAGCAGCAGCATGTTGTGCTTCTTCGCGACCGCTACCAGCCCCGCCGAGCCGTCGGCGTCGAGCAGGTACGTCGCGTTCGGGTTGTCGAGGCCGTAGCCGCCGGAGCCGTCCGTGTACAGCAGCAGGCCGACGGGACGCGACCAGTCGAGCCCGGCGGCGAAGATGTGGTAGCTCGAGGTGATGCCGTTCGCCGTGAACGACTGGCTGAGACGGTTGCTGAGCGCACCACCGGACCCCCCGGTCGACGTCGCCGCCGCCGACGCGACGCCCAATCCGAGCGCGAGGACCATCGCGACGAGGACCGCGACGAACCGAGATGCGAGCTTGTGCATGGAAGACCCCTCCGGCCCGGCGTTCGGGCGCGAAACATGCCCCGGTCCGAGACCGGGGCAACCGTAGACAGCGGACTGCCCGCGCACTCTGCGGTGGCGGGCGGTCGGACTGCAGTCTATCCGTATCCGCAATTCTCCGTTAGCGAATACTTGCGACACGCCCAAGTTTTACCCAACGCCGTGACGACAGACTGCCTCCTGCACCATGCCGCCCAGCGTCGGAATCTCGTCAGCGGGTCCGTTTCGACCTGCACCTCGGCACATGGCGCATTAGAGCGCTGGTGGCGCCGGAGGCCATCTACTGCAGAGCGATCTCCGCCGGGTCGTCGAACCAGCCCCCATCGAGCAGCACGCGGTCGAGCGGGGTCCCCGGCGGGACGTCGAAGTAGATTGCGCCCTCGACCGCGTTGCCAGGGTTGATCTCGTCGTACCAGTCAAGCGAGTCGTCTGCATAGATCGACGCGTCGCTGGAGTACGAGAACTGACGACCCTCGGGATCGATCGCGACGACGTCGTTGGGCGTGAACGACTCCGCGGCAGCGCCGTGGTTCTCGACCCGGACGATGATCGGCACGAACTCGCCTTGCGCCTGCGCGCCGTCGCTCCACCGGCTCTCGCCGGCGGTGGCGGCGCGGGCTCCGACCGAGATGACGGTGAATGCCCAGTCGTCGACCATCACCGTCTCACCGATCCCCGGTAGCGCCGGAGGCTCGGCGACCGGCACGGGCGACTCCACCGGAGTCTCGGTCTCGCTCTCCACCGGCTCTGAGCTCGGCGCGGCCACCGGCTCCTCCGCCTCGATCGGTTCACCCGTGGCCACGACGACCGGCTGCTGCGGAGCGGCGGCGGGACCCATCTGGTCCGCGGACGCGATGGCCCACACGACGACGGTGACGATGATCGCCAGCACCCACGCGATCGGTCCCAGCGTGACAGCCACGATCGAAGGCCAGGTCGGACGCGACTTGCGGACCAGCGAGATGATGCCCAGCACAATAGCCGCGAGGGCAGGAAGCCACGCGATACCGGCGCTGAACGGGATGACGGCGAGTAGGAGCGCGAGGGCCGCCGACCCGAACCCGAGCCACGGCAGCACCGCGGTGCGCGGCGGAGCCGGGGGCGTCCACGTCGGGTTCGGCGCGGGCGGCGGCGCCGCGTAGTAGGCGGGTGGAGGCGTGGTCATGGCGAGCTCCTGATCTCGGCGCGGACTTGAGGCCGCTCAAAGCGAGTATGGAGCATGACCGTGCTACGAGAGCAAACTTGCCGCTTCTACGCTGTCAGTCCCCCACGACGCGCGGCTCGCCGCCCGTGATGCGCAGCAGCTCGTCGTAGCTGAGCATGAAGACGGTGTCGACGGTGCCGGCCGCGGCGGAGAGCTCCGGGTAGTCGGCGAGCGCCACGTCGACGATCGTGCGGATCGGCGCCGGGTGCCCGAGCGGCGCGACGCCGCCGATCACCTGGCCGGTCGCGGCCCGCACCTGCTCGGGCGTCGCGCGCTCGATCGGTCCCTCGCCGAGCTGCGCCGCGAGCGCCGCCGTGTCGACGCGGTGGCGACCCGACGTCATCACCAGCAGCGGCGCATCCGCCATCCAGAAGACGAGGGAGTTCGCGATCGCGCCGACCTCGATGCCGAGCGCGGCGGCGGCCGCCTTCGCGGTGTGGGTGCCCTCGTCGAACTGGATCACCTCGCGGTCGATGCCCAGCTCGCGCAGCCGTTGCTGAATGGTCGCGGCCCTCGTCGGTAGCGTCATGCGATCCATCCTGCCGTCGCAGGCCGCCGATCCGCACGCAGGGTGCGGCTCGGAGGGGCGGATGCCGCCCGGCGGTCAGGCGATGCGGCTGCCCGCCGCGAGCGCGCGGGCGGGGGCGCGCACGGCGGCGATCGCTCCCCAGACGGTGGCGCCCGAGATGAGCAGGTGCAGGCCGAGACCGACGAACCAGCTGGGCAGCGTGCGCTCGTGCACGTCGCGGACCGGGTCCCGCCACTGCCCCTGGTCGTCGTAGTCGGCGCACGACTCGGCCCGCGGCGGCTCCTGGGCCATGCGCACGCCCACGCCGATCTGGCCGAACAGGTCATCCGGATAGCCGCTCGCGTCGAAGTGCGGCGGGATCGCGTCGGACACGATCACGTAGGGGTTCGCGGCCAGCATCAGCCAGACCCGGTCGGGCCGCGGGATGGTCGTCTCGTAGGTGCGGCCGGTCTCGACGCACGTCGAGCTGCCGGTCTGGTCGTCGTAGTCCCAGGTGATCTCGGCGCGCGTCTCCTCCTGCTGGAAGGCCACCGTGCCGACGCCGAAGCCGATGAGGGTGCCGACGCTGAAGAACGCGACGACCAGGTAGGTGACGACGGTCGAGAGCACGGGCTTGCGGATCAGGCCGGAGAGCCCGACCCCGATCGCCGAGACGACCCCGATCTCGATCACGAGCACCGGGATGGCGATGAGCACCGCCTCGAGGCGCAGCCCGCCGAGCATCGCCGACCCGAGCATGAACGGCGTGCAGACGGCGAGGAAGCCGAGCGACGCGATCCACGAGCCGATCACCTTGCCGAGCACGAGCTGCGTCGCGGTGACCTGCGTCACCTGCATCGACGCCAGCGTGCCGGCGTCGCGGTCGCCGTTGATGGCGCTGCCGCTGAGCGCCGGCGTCACGAGCGAGGTGACGAGCATGACGAGGAAGATCGTCAGTGCGAAGATCGCGCCGCCGAGGTCGCGCTGGAAGCCCTGCAGCGACAGGAAGAGCACCGTGATCACGCCGCCGACGATCGCGGCGACGACGATGAGCAGCACGTACCAGGCGACGCTCCGCACGCGCTGCGCGAGCTCGAGCCCGACGACGACGCGGAGCATCCGCAGCCAGCCGCTCATCGTGCGTCTCCCGCGAGCCCGAGGTAGGTGCGCTCGATCTCGCCGACGGCGGGCGCGAAGTGCGTGATGGGGACGCCGGCGCCGACGAGCCGCGCGAGCACGTCGGCGGCGTGCTCGTCGCGGTCGAGCGCGACGAAGGCGATGTCGCCCTCGATGCGCACCCGGTCGAACGGGACGCCGATGTTCGCGAGCTGGTAGCTGAGCGCGCGCGGGTCGAGGGCGCGGATGCGCCACTCCCGCGTCGCCTGCCGGGCGAGCACGAGCCGCTCGCCGCCGACGACCTCGCCCCGGTCGACGAAGACGGCGTCGTCCGCCATCTCGTCGAGCTCGCTGAGGTCGTGGCTCGAGATGAGCACCGTGCCGCCACCCGCGGCGAAGCCGCGCAGCAGGCCGCGCAGCTCGAGCCGCGACGTGGGGTCGAGGCCGGCGGCGGGCTCGTCGAGCAGCAGCACGCTCGGCCGGTGCACGAGCGCCCGCACGAGACCGAGCCGCTGCTGCTGGCCGCGCGAGAGCACGCGGCTGGGTCGCTTCGCGAGCTCCTCGAGGCGCGCGTCGACGATGAGCTCGGCCGCGCGCTCGCGGGCCGCCTGGCGCGAGAGGCCGTGCAGTCGGCCCACCGTCGTGAGGATCTGCAGCGGCGTCAGCGTGCGCCACGTGCCGAGCACATCCGGCATCCACCCCATCGCCCGCCGTACCGCGCGCGGGTCGCGCACGGGGTCGGCGCCGTCGATCCGGATGCTGCCCGCGTCGGGGGCGAGCAGCGAGGCGAGCATGAGCAGCAGCGTCGTCTTGCCGGCGCCGTTCGGGCCGATGAGGGCGGTCACCCTGCCGGGCTTCGCGTGGAACGTCATCTCGCGCACCGCGTGCACGGCGCCGAAGCTGCGGTGCACGTGCTCGACGACGATGCCCTTCGCGTCGAGCTCGGGCGTCGGCTCGGCGGCGCCGACCGGATCGACGAAGACTGGCGGGGCGGATGCCGGGATCGGCTCGGGCGCGCCGTCCTCGTGCCGGGTCATCGACGCCTGCGCTGCTGCATGGCTTGATCCTGTCGTGCGTGGCGCGCTCGCGCGAGCAGCCTCGGCAGGATCATCCTCGCGGATGAGCCCGGCTCAGATCCTCGCGCCCATCGAGCGCTATGTAACATATTACCCATGGGCATCTTCGACGACCTGGTGCTGCTCGACGCCGAGCAGGTGCGCGCGGGTGTCTCGATGCGCGCCGCGATCGAGGAGGTGCAGTCGTCCATCCGCGGAGGATTCGACCCCGACGACGACCCCGCGCGAGCGATCGTCGACGTGCGGGGCGGGCAGCTGCTGCTCATGCCCGCCGACCTCGGACGCTTCGCCGGGCAGAAGCTCGGCATGGTCGCCCCCGGCAACCCCGCGCGCGGGCTCGAGCGCATCCAGGCGGTCTACGTGCTGCTCGACGCCGAGACGCTCTCCCCCGTCGCGCTGATGGACGGCACCGAGCTGACCAGCATCCGCACGCCCGCCGTCTCGGCGGCGGCCGTCGACGTGCTCGCCGACCCCGTCGCCGAACGGCTCGTGGTGTTCGGCTCCGGCCCGCAGGCCGTCCGGCACGTCGAGGCGATGCGGGCGATCCGGCCGATCCGCGAGGCGGTCATCGTAGGGCGCGACCGCGTGCGCGCGGAGCGCGCGGCGGAGGCGGCTGCCCGGTTCGGCGTCGAGGCTCGAGTCGGCACCGCGGCCGACGTCGAGGGCGCCGACCTGATCGTGTGCGCCACGACCGCCCGCGAACCCCTGCTGGACGACCGGCTGGTCTCGGAGCACGCGACCATCGTCGCCGTCGGATCGCACGAGGCGGACGTCCGCGAGCTGCCCGGCACGCTCCTCGGCCGCTCGCAGGTGGTCGTGGAGACGCGGCGCGTCGGCATGGCGGAGGCTGGCGACGTCATCCAAGCGGTCGCGGAGGGCCACATCACGGAAGCCGACCTCGTCACGATGCGACAGGTGATCACGGGCGAGGTCCCGCCCGCGCGCGATCGCCCACGCATCGTCAAGACGTGCGGCATGGGCTGGCAGGACCTGGCCGTCGCATCGCTGCTGGGAGGCGCCCGATGAGGTTCGAGACCGAGGACTGGCACACGGCCGGCGAGCCGTTCCGCATCGTGACGACCGTCGAGACGACTGGCGCGACGGTCGCGGAGCGCCGGGTGCACGCGATGACGGGCGCGCCGGACGTGGCGCGGCGGTTCCTCTGCCTGGAGCCCCGCGGCCACGACGACATGTACGGCGGATTCATCACTCCCCCGGACGATGGGGGCGCCGACTTCGGCGTGCTGTTCTGGCACAAGGACGGCTTCTCGACCGCGTGCGGGCACGGCACGATCGCGCTCGGCGCGTGGGCGGTCGAGTCGGGACGCGTGCCGGCTCCCGCCGACGGGGAGGCGGTCGTCACGATCGACGTGCCGAGCGGGCGCGTGCAGGCGATCGTCCATCGCGAGGCCGGACGCACCGTGGAGGTCGTGTTCCGCAACGTCGAGTCGCGGGTGGTCGCGCGGGACGTGCCGCTCACGACGAGCCGCGGCGACGTCGTCGTCGACCTCGTCTTCGGCGGCGCCATCTACGCGACGCTCCCCGCCTCCGCGGTCGGGCTGGCGGTGGAGCCGGGGCACACCGCGGACCTCATCGCCATCGGTCGTGAGATCAAGTGGGCGATGGACCGGCACCCGGCGGCGCAACTCGACGACGAGCGGCTGTCGGGCGTGTACGGCACGATCCTCGTCGATGACCTCGGCCGGACTGCGACGGGGCCGCATCAGCGGAACGTGACGGTCTTCGCCGACGGCGAGGTCGATCGCAGCCCGTGCGGCTCCGGCACGGCCGCTCGAGTCGCGCTGCTGCACGCCCGTGGCGAGCTCGGCGAGGGCGAGGTGCTCACGCACGACTCGATCATCGGCTCTCGCTTCCACGGTCGGGTCGCAGAGATCGCGGACGAGGGCGTGATCCCGGAGGTCACCGGCATGGCGTATCGCGTCGGGTCGAGCGTGTTCGAGCTCGACCCGCGCGATCCGCTCGCGGCGGGTTTCAGCCTGCGATGAGCAGGGCCGGCTCGGCCTACGTCAGAAGGCCCCGCTGAGGCTGCCCCAGCGGGACGACAGCCCCGCCTCGCTGCGCCGCTGCGGCACGCCCCACGGGTTGTCGTCCCGCAGCGGCGCCGGCAGGAGCGCCTGCGGGGCATCCTGATAGGCGACGCCGCGCAGGAAGCGCGTGATCGCGGCGGTGCCGACGCTCGTCGCGTCCGTCGTCGTGGCCGGGTACGGCCCGCCGTGCTGCATGGCGCTCGTGACCGAGACGCCGGTCGGCCAGCCGCCGAAGAGCACGCGTCCGCTGGTCTCGGAGAGCGCGTCGACGAGCGGGCGCACCGCCTCCGCCTCACCCTCCGTCGCGTGCAGCGTCGACGTGAGGTTGCCGGGGAAGAGCCGCTCGTGCAGCGCCGGCAGCGCGTCGAGCGACTCGTAGCGGACGATGACCGAGAGCGGCCCGAACGACTCCTCGAGCAGCGCGTCGCCGGCGGCATCGAGATCGTCGCTCGACACCTCGACGATCGTGGGCGTCGCCCACCGCTGCTCGTCGTCGTCCACGCGCACCCGACCCTCGGCGAGCACGCGCACCCCCTGCGCGGAGAGCACCTCGGCCCTGCGGCCTTCGAAGGCCCGGCCGATGCCGGGGTTGAGCAACCGGTGCTCCGAGACGCCGTCCGCCGCGGCCTCGACCTCGCCGAGGTCAGCGTGTGCGGGGACGAACAGGAAGCCGGGCTTCGTGCACAGCTGGCCCGCCGAGCCCGCGACCGACGCGACGAAGCCGCGCACCAGGTCGGGCTCGGCCTCGATGGCGCCCGCCGTGGCGTAGGCGGGGTTCACGGATCCGAGCTCGCCGTAGAACGGGATGGGTCGCGGCCGGGCCGCGGCGATGTCGGCGAGCATGCGGCCGACCCGTCCAGAGCCGGTGAACGCCGCGGCGCGGATGCTCGCATGCTCGAGCATCGCGGTGCCGTTGGCCTGCCCCTCGATGAGCTGGAAGACGCCATCGGGCATCCCGGCAGCGGCCAGCGCGCCCGCGACCACCTCGGCGGTCGCTCGGGAGAGCCCGGGGTGGCCGGAGTGGGCCTTCACGATCACCGGGCAGCCCGCGGCGAGCGCGGCCGCGGAGTCGCCGCCGGCGACGGAGAACGCGAACGGGAAGTTCGATGCGGCGAAGTTCAGCACGGGTCCGACGGGCTCCAGCACCCTCCGCACGTCCGGGCGCGGCCCGATGACGTACGCGGGGTCGGGGGCATCGATGCGCGCGTCGAGGTACGCGCCGTCGACGATCGCCTCGGCGAACAGGCGCAGCTGGTTGGAGGTGCGGCGAACCTCACCGGTCAGTCGAGCCTCGGCGAGCCCGGTCTCGCGCATCGCGATCGCGATGAGCGAGGGAGCGGCGGCGTCGAGCGCGTCGGCGACGGCGACCAGAGCCGCAGCGCGCTTGCTGGGCGCCGTCGCGGCGAACGGCCTAGCGGCGCGCTCCGCACGCTCGGCGATGGCGTCGATATCGATCTCGGTCATGCGAATCCCTTGGGTCGGTTCAGAACTCGAAGCCGTGCGGGAACGGGTCCGACGGATCGAGCAGATACGTGCCCATCCCCGTCACCCACGCCCGGCCGGCGATGGTCGGCACGACCGCTTCGCGATCCCCGACCGTGGTGGTGCGCAGCAGCCGACCGGTGAACTCGGTGCCGATGAACGACTCGTTGACGAAGTCGGTCTCGAGCGCGAGCTCGCCGCGCGCGTGCAGCTCCGCCATGCGCGCGCTCGTGCCGGTGCCGCACGGCGAGCGGTCGAACCAGCCAGGGTGGATCGCCATCGCGTGCCGTGACCGCACCGCATCCGACCCCGGCGCGATGAACTCGACGTGGTGCACGTGGTTCGATCCGGCGAGCGTCGGATGCGTCGGCGGGGCCTGCTCGTTGATCGCCTCCATGATCGCAAGGCCGCACGCGAGGATGTCGTCCTGCCGCGCCCGGTCGAAGGGCAGGCCGACAGCATCCAGATCGACGAGCGCGTAGAAGTTGCCGCCCCAAGCGACCGAGTACGGCACGGTGCCGATCCCCGGCACGTCGATCTCTGCGTCGAGCCGCTCGACGAACGACGGGACGTTCTCGATGGTCACGCGCTTCGCCGCGCCGTCCTCGACCTCGACGCGCGCGACGACCACGCCTGCGGGCACGTCGAGCCGGATCTCGGTGATCGGCTCGGTCACCTCGACCATGCCCGTCTCGACGAGCACCGTCGCGACGCCGATGGTGCCGTGCCCGCACATCGGGAGGAAGCCGGAGGCCTCGATGTAGACGACGCCCCAGTCGCAATCGGCGCGCGTCGACGGCTGGAGGATGGCTCCCGACATCGCGGCGTGGCCGCGCGGCTCATGCATCAGCAGGCCGCGCAGCCCGTCGAGGTGCTCGATCGCGTGCAGCCGCCGCTCGTTCGCGGTGGCGCCGGGGATGACTCCGACTCCGCCCGTCACGACGCGCGTCGGCATCCCCTCGGTGTGGGAGTCGACGGCCTGGAAGGCACGGCTGGCGCGCATCAGCGTCCGCGGATGGCCGCGAGGGCCCGCTCGGTGTCGGCCGTCACCTGCGCGCGCTGCTCCTCGGAGAGCGGCCCGCGCGGCGGGCGCGTGGGGCCGCCGTAGGAGTTGCCACAGATGTCCATCGAGAGCTTGATCGCCTGCACGAACTCGGTCTTCGAGTCCCAGCGGAACACGGGGACGAGGTGCTCGTAGAGCGTCTTCGCCTCCTGCCACTTGCCGGCCACCAGCAGATCGTAGAGCTCGACGGCCTCCTTCGGGAAGGCGTTCGGGTAGCCGGCGAACCAGCCGACGGCACCGTTGATCATCATCTCGAGCAGCACGTCGTCGGCGCCGGCGATCACGTCGATGTCGCACAGCTCACGGATCTCGTACACCCGCCGGACGTCGCCGGAGAACTCCTTGATCGCCACGACCTCCGGTATCTCGGCGAGCCGCGCGACGAGTCGCGGGGTGAGGTCGACCTTCGTGTCGAAGGGGTTGTTGTAGGCCATGATCGGCAGCCCGACCTTCGCGACCTCCTCGAAGTGCGCGATGACCTCGCCCTCGTTGGCGCGGTAGACGGTCGGCGGCAGCAGCAGGACGCCGTCAGCGCCGTCCTCGGCCGCGATCTCCGCCCAGTGGCGCGCCTGGTGGCTGCCGACCCCGTGCACGCCCGCGATCACGATGCCGCGGCCGGCGACGGCTTCCTTCGCCACCTGGATGACCTTGCGGCGCTCGTCGTCGGTGAGCGACGAGTACTCGCCGAGCGAGCCGTTGGGGCCCACGCCGCGACAGCCGTTCGCCATCAGGAAGTCGACGTGCTCGCCGAACTTGTCGTAGTCGACCGCCAGGCCGGCGAGGGCCGCGGCGTCCTCCTTGAAGGCGAGGGTGGTCGCGACGACGACGCCGCCCAGATCCATGGTCTTGCTCATTGCTGCTCCTTGCGACTGCCGGTCCGACGGCCACGCGCCTCGCGCGACCCGTAATATGTCATATATTACACAGCACCGCGCGCTTCGCGACCCTCTGCCGCCTCGGCCGCCAGCTCGCTGAGCCGCAGTGGCGCGAGCAGCGGCCGACGGTCGAGCTCGAGCCGCTCTCCGCACAGCGCCTCGACCGCCGCGCCGCAGGTGCGGCCCTGGCAGGCGCCGAGTCCGGCGCGCGTCGCCAAGCGCATCGCGCGGGAGGCGCTGCCCGCCGCGCGGGCGATGGTCCCGGCGTCGACCGACTCACAGCGGCACACCACGGTGTCGTCCTCGACCCAGCTGCGCCAGCCGTCGCGGATGCCGTGGGCGTCCGCGAGGCGGCGGGCGAACGCATCGGTGGCGGTGCGGCGGCGCACCATCGCCCCGAGCGCACCGCGAGCGGCTCCGGCGGCCGTGCGCCCGGCGATCTCCCCCTCGGCGAGCGCGGCGTCGGCGCCGCCGATGCCGGTGATCTCCCCTGCCGCCAGGACGCCCTCCACGCTCGTGCGCTGCAGCTCGTCGACCTGCACGAAGCGAGGCTCGCCGGGCGCCGAGGCGCTGACGACGCAGCCGGCCTGCAGTGCCGCGTCGATGCGAGGCATGAAACCGTGACCGAGCGCGACCGCGTCGCACGCGACCTCGCGCTCGGTCCCCGGCAGCGGTCGCCAGTCGGCGTCGAGGCGCGCCATGACGGCGGCCTCGACGCGGCGCTCGCCGAGGATGCGCACGACACCGTGACCCGTTCGGTAGGGGGTGCGGTGCCGGGCGAGGGATGCGGCGTACTCAGCGAGCTCTCCCGCCTTGCGACCGGCGCCGAGCAGCTCCCACGGTCGCGCCAGCCACCCGGCCGCAAGGCTGGAGACGCGCGACGCCTCCAGCACGCCGACGACCTCGCCGCCGACGAGCGCGATGGACTGTGCCACCGGGAGGAGGAAGGGACCGGCACCCGCGACGAGCGTGCGCCGCCCGACGGCAACGCCGTCGCGCTTCGCGAGCGCCTGGGCGGCGCCGGCGGTCGTGACGCCTGGGAGCGTCCACCCCGGCAACGGCAGCGCTCGGTCGTGCGCGCCGGTCGCGAGCACGATCGCGTCGCCGGTGAGCTCGACGCGCCGGCGGCCGGGAGCGTCGGCGACGCCGAGCAGCGCGTGCACGCGGCGCGCCGCGCCGTCGATGCGCCAGACCGCCGCGCGCTGCAGGACCGTCGCCCTGCCCGACTCGCACGCGGCCGCGATGACTTCGCGGAGCGCCACGAAGGCCGACCAGCCGTGCTGCAGACGAGCGTCCGTCAGCTGCTCGTGATGGCGCCAGTACTGGCCGCCGAGGCGCTCTCCCTCGTCGAGCAGCGTGACCCGCGCGCCCTCGGCGAGCGCGCCGCTCGCCGCTGCGAGGCCTGCCGGTCCCCCGCCGAGGACGATCACGTGGCGCTCGCTCATCGCTCCTCCGGGGTCACGACGTCGCCGTCGCACGCCGAGCGCAAGCACGCCCGCACGCCCGCCGCGCCGTTGACGGTCACGACGCAGTCCTGGCAGACACCGATGCCGCAGAAGACGCCGCGCTCCGCTCCGGCGGCCGTGCGCCAAGCGGCTCGTCCGCTCGCGATGAGCGCGCCGGCGATCGTCTGGCCCTCGCGCGCCTCGACCCGCTGGCCGTCGAACTCGAACGCGGGGGTCATGCGGCGACCTGGAGGCTCGGCCGGGTGTGGAGGAAGGGCTCGGGGTCGAATGGCGCCGCGACGCCGAGCACGTGATGGACGATGAGCGCGGCCGTCGCCGGCGCGAGCCCGATGCCCGCGCCCTCATGGCCGGAAGCGTGGAAGAGGCCCTCGACGCGCGCATCGGGACCGATCACCGGCAGGTGGTCGGGCGCGAAGGGCCGGAATCCCGCGTAGGTGCGCAGCAGCTGCACGTCCGCGAGGAAGGGGAAGAGCCGTGTCGCCTTGGCGGCGATCTCCGCGAGCGCCGGCAGCGTGCCGGTCTCGTCGAACCCGACGCGCTCCCGGCTCGAGCCGATCAGCACGGTCCCGGCCGGGGTCGACTCGACGACGGTGGAGGTCTGCAGGGCCGCGTCGCCCGAGCCCACGGCTCCCACGTAGTCGGCGTCGTAGACCTTGTGATGGATGCGCTGTCGCATCGGCGTGGTCACGAGGATCGTGCCGCGACGCGGCCGGATGTCGACGCGCGTGCCGAGCCGCGCAGCCACCTCGCCCGACCACGGCCCCGCACAGACGACGACGGCATCGGCCTCGATCGGCCCGGCGGTGGTGTCGACGCCCACGATCCGGTCGCCGCGCATCCGCGCGCCAGTGACCTCGGCCCGGACGACCCTTGCGCCGCGCCGCACGGCGGCCGCGGCGAGCGATTGCGTGGCGAGCGACGGCTGCACCTGGGCGTCGTCCGGGTAGTGCACGCCCAGCTCGACGGCCGGCGCGAGGTCCGGCTCAAGGGCGGCGAGCGCCGCCCGGTCCACAGGCTCGGCCCGGATGCCGATCCCACGCTGCCCCTCGGCGAAGCGCAGCAGGGCGTCCTCGCCGCCCGCGAACGCGACGACGATGCCGCCCTTCGCCTCGAACTCCGTGGCCGGACCGTCGCCGCGCTCCGCGTCGAGCTCCGCCGCGAGCTCGCGCCACATCGCGTTCGCCACGATGGCCAGCTCGGCCTCGGCCCGCACCGACGGGGCCGCGCTCTTGTCGCTGACGAGGAGGTTGCCCTCGCACCGGCTCGAGGTCTCTGCTGCGACGCCCGAGCGGTCGACGACCACGACCTCGGCGCCCGCCTGCGCGAGCCGCAACGCGCACGCGGCGCCGATGACGCCCGCGCCGACCACGACGACGCGCACGCTCACGCGCCCAGGTACGCGTCGACGACGCGTGCGTCCTTCGCGAGCTCGGCGGCCTCGCCCTGCAGCGTGACGCGGCCGGTCTCGACGACGTAGGCGCGGTGTGCGATGCGGAGCGCCGCACGCGCGTTCTGCTCCACGAGCAGCACCGTGGTGCCCTGGCGGTTGACCTCGGCGATGATCTCCATCACCTGCTTCACGACGAGCGGCGCGAGCCCCATCGAGGGCTCGTCGAGCAGCAGCAGGCGCGGTCCACCGACCAGGGCGCGGCCGATGGCGAGCATCTGCTGCTCGCCGCCCGACAGCGTGCCGCCCTGCTGCTTGCGCCGCTCGGCGAGCCTGGGCATCAGGGAGTAGGCGAGATCGACGCGCTCGGCGATGGCCTTGGTGTCCCGCACCGTGTAGCCGCCCAGCAGCAGGTTGTCGTGGACGGTCATGGTCGAGAAGATCCGTCGGCCCTCGGGCACGTGCACGAGTCCCTTCGAGACGATGTCCCACGGCTTCGCAACCGTCAGGTCGACGCCGTCCCAGCGGACGGCCCCGCTCTTGGGGCGGACGAGTCCGGAGAGCAGGTTCATGGTCGTCGACTTGCCTGCGCCGTTGTTGCCCAGCAGGCAGACGATCTCGCCCTCCTCCACGACGAACGACAGCTGCCGCAGCGCGTGCACCCGTCCGTAGTAGACGTCGGCGTCCTCGACCTCGAGCCAGCTCATGCCTGCTCTCCCCTGCGCTCGTCGTCCGCCGCGATCGGCACCGATTGCGTGAGCGTCGTGTCGTCGATGGCGGCCTCCTCGTCCTCGGCGCCCAGATAGGCCTCGATCACGATCGGGTTCGCCTTGATCTCCGCGGGAGTGCCGTCGGCGATCTCCTTGCCGTAGTTCAGCACGACGATGCGCTCCGCGAGCTGCATGACGAGGCCCATGTCGTGCTCGATGAGCACGATGCCGACGCCGAGGTCGCGGATCTTGCGGATGAGCCGCATGAGTCCCTGCTTCTCGCCGTAGTTGAGGCCGGCGGCGGGCTCGTCCAGCAGCAGCAGCTTCGGGCTGGTCGCGAGCGCCCTCGCGATCTCGACGCGGCGCTGCTCGCCGTACGGCAGCTGCGTGACGAACAGCTGCTCGTCGCCCTCGAAGCCGACGAAGTCGAGCCATCCGCGCGCCTCGCGCGCGCACGCCTCCTCTGCCCGCAGGTAGCGCGGCGTGTGCAGCAGGTTGTCGAAGAGGCCCTCGCGCAGGTTGGCGTGCATCGCTGTCTTCACGTTGTCCAGCACGGTCATCTCCTTGAAGAGACGGAGGTTCTGGAACGTGCGCGCCATGCCGCGGCGCGTGATGGTCGACGGGAGCACCCGCATGATCGACCGGCCCTCGAACGCGATCGAGCCGCTGGTCGGGCGGTAGAAGCCTGAGATGCAGTTGAAGGCACTCGTCTTGCCGGCGCCGTTCGGGCCGATGACGGCGAGGATCTCGCCCTCGCGGACGTCGAACGACAGGCCGTCGACGGCCTTGACGCCCCCGAACCGCAGGTGCAGGTCGCGCACCTCGAGCAGCGCGGTCATCGGCGGACCTCCTCGTCCTCGGCGGGATCCCCGGCCGACGCGCGCGCCGGGCCGGCATCGGTCGGCCCCGGATCATTGAGCCCGTCATCGCCCAGCGACTCGATGGGGGCGGTCGCCGGCCAGGCTCGCGGCTTGCGCGAGCGAAGCCAGGGCAGCACCGCCGTCGCCGGCCACAGGCCGGACGGCCGGAAGATCATGACGACGACGAGCAGCACGCCGAAGATCAGGAACCGCCACTCGGAGAACTCGCGCAGCAGCTCGGGGGCGAGCGAGACGAACAGCGCCCCGATGATGACGCCGGGCGTCGAGCCCATGCCACCGAGCACGACGGCCATGAGGATGAGCGCGGAGTAGAGGAATTGGAAGGAGTTGGGGCTGATCGCCGTCAGGTGCGTCGCCATCAGCTGTCCGGCGAGGCCGGCCCAGACGGCACCGATGATGTAGGCCGAGATCTTCGTGACGTAGGTGTTGATGCCCATCGCCTCGGCCGCGTCCTCGTCGTCGCGCACGGCCTTCCACGCCCGCCCCATGCGCCCGCGGGCGAGGCGCCCGAGGCCGATGATGCCGATCGTCACGACGATGAATGCGACGAAGTAGTAGAAGAGGATCGTCCCGGAGAACCTGATGCCGAACAGCTCGAGCCCGTCGCGGAAGCTCCAGTCGCCGAACGACCAGGTGGGGATGCCGTGGATGCCGGAGGGGCCACCGGTCACGTCGAGGTTGTTCGCGGTGATGCGGATGATCTCGCCGAAGCCCAGCGTGACGATCGCGAGGTAGTCGGAGCGCAGCCGGAGCGTCGGACCGCCGATGATGATGCCCGCGAGGATGCAGGCGAGGATGGTCGCCGGCACCGCCGCCCACATGGGCCAGCCCAGCACGGTCGTGAGGATTCCCGAGATGTACGCGCCGACCGCGAAGAACGCGATGTACCCGAGGTCGAGGAGTCCCGCGTAGCCCACGACGACGTTGAGACCCATGCAGAGCATGATGTAGATGAGCGCGCTCGTGGCGATCGAGATCGTGTACGCGCTCGCGTCGATGAACGGCAGTGCCGCGAGCACCACCACGGCCAGGATGCCGAGGATGCGCATGAACCCCCGCTGCGACCGCGGGCCCGAGTCGGGCTTGCCTCGATCGAACAGCGGCGCGGGCGCGCGCAGCGGCGCGTGCTTCAGTGCGAGGTCGAGCTGGCCGGCCATGTCACATCCTCTCGACGACGCGGTTGCCCAGCAGGCCGGTCGGCTTGAAGGTCAGGATCAGGATGAGGACGAGGAACGAGAAGACGTCTCGCCACTCGCCGCCGAGCCAGGCGGAGCCGAACGACTCGAGCAGTCCGAGCAGCAGGCCCCCGAGCATCGCGCCGTAGAGATTGCCGATGCCGCCGATCACCGCGGCCGTGAAGGCCTTGAGCCCGATCACGAACCCCATGAGGAAGTCGATCGAGCCGTAGTAGGCGCCCGCCATGACGCCGGCCGCGCCGGCGAGGGCGGAGCCGATGAAGAAGACGGTGGCGATGACGCGGTTGACGTTGACGCCCATGAGGTGCGCCGCCTGAGGGTCGAGCGCGATCGCGCGCATCGCCCTGCCCTCGCGGGTGCGCTCGACGATGTGCGCGAGCACGAACATCAGCACTGCGGCGACGATGACCAGCACGAGCTGCGACACGGACACGCGCACGCCCAGCGCGTCGAAGGACTCCGAGCTCAGCCGGACGGGGAAGGCCCGCGGATTCGGCCCGAAGATCTGGCGGATGCCGTACTCGAGCGTGAAGGAGACACCGATCGCGGTGATGAGCACCGCGAGCCGCGGGCTGCGGCGCAGCGGCCGGTAGGCCACGCGCTCGATGCCGACGCCGATGAGGCCCGTGACGACCATGGCGAGCAGCAGGATCGCCAGCAGGGCCGGGATCGAGGCTGACGCCGGGATGCCGCCGAACGAGCTCAGCACGACGAAGCCGACGAACGAGCCGAGCATGTAGATGTCGCCGTGCGCGAAGTTCAGCAGCTTGATGATCCCGTAGACCATCGAGTAGCCGAGCGCAACGAGCGAGTAGAACGAACCCACGATGAGGCCGTTCCAGATGAGCTGCATCACAGGGGTGCCGCTCCTTCCGGGTTCGACGAGGAGGAGGGAGGGCGGGATCGAGCCGCGCCCTCCCTCGAGGTCAGCTCTGCAGGTCGTCCTTGAGCACGAACTCGCCGGACTCGGGGTCGATGGAGACGATCACGAAGCCGCCGCTCTCCCGGGTGTGCGTCTCGGTGAACGTCAGCGGGCCGGCGAACGTCTCGAAGCCGTCGAGGCCCTCGAGCGCAGCGACCACGGCGTCGAACTCCGTGCTGCCGGCGTCCTCGATGGCCTGCGCGACGATGCGCACCGCGTCGTACGCCTGGGTCGAGTACGGCCCCGGCGCCTCGCCGGCGAGCTCCTCGTAGTCGGCGATCCAGGTCTCGGCGCCCGTCAGCATGTCGGGCGTCTGCGTGAAGGTGCCGACGACGTTCTCCGTGTAGCCCTCGCCGGTGATCTCGGCGAAGCTGCCGTCGACGGAGCCGTCGGCCACCATGAAGACGCCGTCGAAGCCCGCGTCGACCGACTGCCGGTTGATGAGCGCGCCCTCCTGGTAGTAGCCCGTCCAGTAGACGACGTCCGGGGCTGCCTGCGCGAGCTGCGTCGCGACCGACGCGTAGTCGTTCTCGCCCGGGGTCACGGTGGCCTCGAACGCCACCTCGACGCCGGCCTCTGTGGCCTGCTCGACGAATGCGCCGGCGAGGTCGGCGGAGTAGCTGGTCGCGTCGTCGATCACGGCGACGGTTGCCGCGCCCTCCTGCTGCGCGTACTGCAGCGCGGACTGCGCCTGCTGCGTGCCGGTGCCGTTGATGAGGAACACGCCGGGCAGACCGGCGTCGGGCAGGTCGTTCGAGTTGGCGGCCGGGATGACCATCGGAATGCCGGCCTGGTCGAAGATCGGGAGCGTCGGCAGCGTCGCGCCGGAGCAGTAGCCGCCGACCGAGGCGACGATGCCTTCGGTGACGAGCTTGTTGGCGGCCGCGACCGACGCGGTGGCGTCGCACGCGTCGTCCTCGACGACGAGCTCGAGCTGCTGACCGAGCACGCCTCCGTCGGCGTTGATCTCCTGGATGGCGAGCTTCGCGCCGTTCTCCATGTAGGCGCCGAAGGCCGACTCGCTGCCCGAGAAGGGCGCGAGCATGCCGAGCGCGATGGGACCTTCGGCAGAGCCGGAGGCATCAGGGCCGCCGCCTGCGAGGCCGCCGGAGCAGCCCGCGGTGACCGCGATCGTGCCTGCTGCGAGCAGGGCCGTGATGAAGCGCGCGGGGCGCGCGGAGGGTGCGGACATGGGACTCCTCAGGTGCATCGTTGCACCGCGCTGCGGCGGTGTGTGACACATTACACACGAGATGGAGCCGCGGGAACGCTGTTGCAACCAAACCGTAATCAAGTCGACCGCGCGCGGACACGAGGGCGCGCGGCCGCCCGAGCCTGGCCCAGGCCAGTACGGTCGAGTGCGATGAGCCGCTCCCCCACCCTCTGGTTCGCGCCGCTCGTCGGCGTCGTCCTCGTGGTGGCCTCCATCAGCTCGGTCCAGCTGGGCGCCGCGATCGGCAAGTCGATCTTCGACCAGATCTCGCCCGCCGGCCTCACCTTCGTACGACTGCTGCTCGCCGCGGTCATCATGGTGGCCATCGCTCGCCCGAGACCCGCGTCGTGGTCGCGGTCGACGCTGCTGAACGTGCTCGCGTTCGGTGCCGTGCTCGGAGCGATGAACCTGCTCTACTACGCCTCACTCGAACGCATCCCGCTGTCGGTGGCCGTGACACTCGAGCTCGTCGGCCCACTCACGGTCGCGCTCGTCCACTCCCGCCGGGCGTCGGACGTCGCGTGGGTGCTGTGCGCTGCTGCGGGGGTGGGGATCATCGCCGTCCAGGGCTTCGAGGGCAGCATCGATCTGCTGGGCTGCGTGCTCGCACTGGCCGCGGGCGCGTGCTGGGGCGGCTACATCCTGCTGTCCCAGCGCGTCGGCGCTGCGGTCCCCGGGCTGAGCGGCCTCTCGGCCGCGATGGTGGTCGGCGCGCTCGTGGCCCTCCCCTTCGGAGCCGTGCCGGCCGTGAGCGCCGTCATCGATGCTCCCGCCGTGCTGGGCCCGGCAGCGCTCGTCGCGCTGCTGTCGAGCGTGCTCGCCTACGGCCTCGAGCTGCTGGCGCTGCGCCGCATCACGGCGCACTCGTTCGGCGTCTTCATGGCGCTGGAGCCTGCAGCCGCCGCACTCTTCGGTTTCCTGCTGCTCGCGGAGCTGGTCGACGGGCTCGACGCCGTCGCCATCGCGCTCGTGATCGTGGCCTCCGCTGGCGTGGCCATCACCGCCGCGCGCGCAGCCCCACGGGCCGCACCTCCTGACCTGCCGCCGCTGCCCTGAGCTCGCCGCTCGCGCGGGCATCCAACCCCCGCTGCGGAACGGCAGGACTAGCCCTCGTCGTCCTCCGCGTTGCCGCTCCAGATCCCGGGCACGTGCCCGATGTGCCGGTGCATGAGCGCCTCCGCGCCCTCGCCGTCGCCCGAGACGAGCAGGTCCAGCAGCTGCGCGTGCTCGGCCGCCGACGCGGCCATGCCGCCGGACTCGACGAGCGCGGCGAGCCCACCGAGCCTCGTCTGCTGACGCAACTCGCGAACGATGCGTGTGAGGTGGTCGTTGCCGACCAGCTCGATCAGGGCCAGGTGGAAGCGCGTGTCCGCCGCGAGGTAGTCCTGCATCCGGCCCTCCTGGCCGGATGCGACGATCTCGTCCGCGAGCGCCCGCAGCTCGTCCAGGAGCGCCGCCGGCACCCTGCCCGCGATCTCCCGCATCGGCGGACATTCGAGCAGCTGCCGCACGCGCGCGAGCTGCTGCAGCTCGTCGAGCGAGATGGCGGTGACCCGGAATCCCTTGTTCCGGAGCGGCTCGAGGAACCCGCGGCGCTGCAGGGTCAGCAGCGCCTCGCGAACGGGCGTCGCACTCACCCCGAACTGCGCCGCCAGCGTCGGGGCTGTGAGCACGGTCCCGGGCGCCAGGAGGCCCGTGATGACCTGAGAGGAGAGCGCTTCCTCCACCTGTTCTCGGAGGCTCGCCGCTGCTTGGAGCGTCGGCCGCGGCGCCTCCTCGGCCCACTGATGTGTCATGCAGTACATCGTATCGGCGCCTCCGGCGAGGCCGTCGGGGCCCCTGGCGCAGCACCACCTGCCAGCATTGGCGCATGGCGCAGGACGACGACGCACGGCGCTGGGCGCGGCCCGGCGCCCCTGGCGCGCGCGGCGACGACGGGGAGCACGGTGCGCCGGAGCGAGCGCTCCCCTCCCCAGCGTCGTCGTGGACCCGCGGGCTGCGGCCGACCGCGCGGCCCGACGACGCATCCGGCGTGCCCGTGCCCGCACCGCCCTTCGACGACGCGCGGGATACCGGCGACGAGACTGCGCGCGAGCCGCGCATGTGGCCGGTCGCCGCGGGCATCGCCGGGCTCGCGGTGCTCGCGTGCGTCCCGCACTGGGTCGCGCCGACGATCGCGATCATGGTGTCCCTCGTCGGCATCCCCATCGCGTGGGGGTTCCGCCGCATCTCGCACGGCCGTCGACGGGTGCAGTACATCGTCGTGGTGCTGACGCTGCTGCTGACCGCGACGCTGTCGATCGTCGCGCCCGCGATCTGGCTGCAGCTCGGGGTGCTGCAGCCACTCACCGTGCCGACCTGAGTCGAGCATTGACGCCCGGTCCCGTGCCCGCGAGGCTCGCTCCCAAGGAACGGAGACCCATGGCCAGCATCACCGCGACCGAGAGCATCACGCTCGACGGCGTCATGCAGGCGCCGGCGGGCGCCGAGGAGGATCCGCGCGGGGGCTTTGCGCACGGCGGGTGGGCGCTGCCCTTCGCCTCCGAGGAGCAGATGGCGATCATGGGCGAAGGCATGGGCGAGACGGCCGGGATGCTCTTCGGCCGCCGCACCTACGAGCAGCTGGTCGGGCACTGGCTCTCGGCGCCCGAGCCGAACCCGTTCGGCGGTTTCATCCGGCAGACGCCGAAGTGGGTCGCGTCGCGCTCCGATGCACCGCTCGAGCATCCGGCGTCGACGCTGCTGCACGGCGAGGCGGTGGAGACGGTCGCGCGGCTGCGCGACGAGGTCGATGGCGCGATCACGATCCTCGGCAGCGGCGAGCTCGTGCGATCGCTGCACGAGGCGGGCCTCATCGACGGGTACGTGCTGCTCGTGCACCCGATCGTGCTCGGCAGCGGCATCCGGCTGTTCGGGGAGGGGCAGCGCCGCGACCTCGAGCTCGAGCGCGCCGACACCACCAGCACCGGCGTCACGATCCTGCAGCTCTCGCTGCGGCGCTGATCAGCCTCGCGCCGCGGTGCCGCTCAGCGCGGGTCGCCGCGATGCAGCCACCCGGCAGCGAGCCGGGTGATGAACGGCAGGATCAGCCCGACCATGATCGGCGTGAGGATGACCGTCGAGATCAGCAGCCGCAGCGGCAGCAGCAGCTCGTTGAAGCCCGGGATGAGCGAGAGCAGGAACGTGACGAGCACGTTCATCGGGAAGAACGCGAGCCAGACGATGATCATCTGCTTCCACACCGGCGGAGCGGATGCGGAGGGCCGGATCTCGACCCGGTCGCCATCGACCACGACCCCCTGGGGCGCGTCGAACCATCCCTCGATGCCGGTGCGGCGCTCGACGCGCGACTCGCTCGCGAAGCCGGATCCTGACGCGATCCACTGCTGCCGCTCGGGGCTGCGCTCCCACGCCTCGAGGGTCGCGGCGTCCTCGAACCGGTAGAGCATGTGCCAGCGCTTGCTGCCGCGCGACTCGCGCACCCACCCGGCACCGAGGAAGCCCGGGAAGTGCGTCGCGAGGTCGACGCCGTGCCGCACCCAGGCCTGCGCGTAGCGATCGAGCTCGGAGTCGACGGTGCGTTCGATGGCCACAGTGATGGGACGGGGCTCGTGCATGCCTCCACGCTGGCAGATCGGGTGTTTCGCGCGCGTGTCGCGCTGGCCTACCGTGGCGGCATGACGAAGTACCTGATCTCCTTCCCGAGCGGCGAGATGCAGTTCCGTCCCGAGGAGTTCCAGACCGTGGTCGACGAGTCGCATGCGGTGATCCAGGAGGCGAAGGACGCCGGCGTGTACGTCTTCGGCGGCGGCATCGACGAATCGGTGCCGCCCGTGCGGGTGGCCGCCGACGGCACCGTCACCGAGGGCACCTACCCGCAGACGCGGCAGATCGAGGGCGGCTACACGGTGCTCGAGCTGCCGTCGCGCGAGGAGGCGGAGCGGTGGGCCGCCAAGATCGCGGCCGCCTGCCGCTGCCCGCAGGAGCTGCGGCAGTTCGGCTACGACCCGATGAGCTGAACGGGCACGGGCGGAGGCGGGGCGAGATGCACGGCGAGCTGTTCGAGGAGCTGCTCTCGGTCGCGTGCGTGCGCGACCGAGCCGCGGGGATGCGCTGGTACGAGGCGTTCTTCGGCCGTGCCGCCGACGAGATGATCGGCGAGGAGGCGCTCTGGCGCGTCGGCTCGGACGCCTACCTGGTGGTCGACGAGCGTCCCGCGCGGGCGGGCGCGTGCACGATCACCTTCGCAGTGCGCGGGCTGGACGCGATGCTCGAGCGGATGGCCGGGGCCGGGCTCCGACCGGAGCACGCCGAGCGCTACGGCAACGGCGTGCACCACGTGACGTTCATCGATCCGGACGGGAACAGCCTGTCGCTCGCCGAGTTGCCGCCCGGCTCGTCGGCCTGAGCGGCTGCCCCGACGTCAGCAGGTGCCGTTCGCCTGCAGCGCCGGATCGTCGATGATGCCACCGTCGACGCTGAAGCCGGCGACGAGCTCGTCGTCGACCACCTCGATCGACTCCAGGGTGAGCGCGGCGGGCACCGAGGACGCGATGCAGACGCTGCGGTCCTGCAGGACCGGGTCGAGCAGGCTGCCGAACTGCTGCCGCAGCTGGTCTGCGGTGACGGTCGCCTGCGCGACGGTGCCCTCGACAGGGGTGAGGACGAGGTCGCCGTCGGCGGCCCGGGGCTCGAGCACCAGGCCGAGCGGGATGCGCGCGCCGAGCAGCTCCACCTCGGTCGACGCGGTGACGTTCGGCGCCTCGAGCTCGATCGTCTCGGCCGGGAAGCCGTCGATGGTGGCGAGTAGGGAGCGCAGCTGCTCGGTGCTCATGCGCACCTCGGCGGTACCGCCGGCGGCCGGTCCGTCGGCGCGGATCGGGACGCCCTGGCCGTGCGCGGTGACATCGCCGCTGAAGGCGCCGACCGTCACGTCCTGGGAGGCGATGCGCACGTCGTCGAGCGTGCCCACGATCAGCTGCGGGATGAGGATGCCGTCGACGTCCACGTCGACGGGGTGATCGGCCGGCAGCTCGAGCCGCTGGACGACGGTGGAGCGGATGGTGCTCGGCACCATCTGGCGGGCGACCAGCTCAGCGACCACCGCGAGCGCCGCCAGGACCACGAGGATGATGGCCAGCACGATGAGCGCGCGGCCGCCGCGGCGGCGTCTGGGCTTCGCTTCGGCGCTCACGGGCGCCCGCTGTCGTCGAGGCGGGTCGTGGAATGCATAGGACGAGCGTAGGCGTGAGGGCGCCGGGGGTCCTGTGGGCGGAGGACGACGAAGGGCCCGATCCGGAGGATCAGGCCGCTCTGCGGAACTCGGCGATACTCGCTGCCATCGACCAGATCACCAGTGCCAGGATGCCGGGGAGGAAGCCGTACCCGAACACGCTGTCCTCACCGAGGCCTACGACGGCCGTCAAGGACGTGATGAGGAAGGCAACCGCTCCGACGAATGCCACGACTCCGGTCCAACGGGGGAAGGAACGGCTCCTCAGCGTCGACAGGCCGACGGCGCTGAGGAAAGCGGCGAAGCCCATCGCGGCAACCAGGTACGGACCGGCGGACGCGGATGCCACCGCTCTGATGGCGACCGGGTCCGCATCGGCACCCCCGCTGGTCGCGGATGCGACGTTGACCCGCGACCTGTCGGCTCCGTGCTCCCCAGTGTCGTTCTGACGGCTGCGGCGAAGTACAGGAACGCGACGCCCCCAAGAAGGATGAGGGACGCGCCGATGCCGCTCCTCGGCCCGACCTCGGCCGCCCAGGCCGCCCAGTCCGCGTCGCTCGCCGTGTAATCCGGCGTGTTGCCACCACTCAGGAACCAGCCGAGGACCAGGAGCACTGCGAACGCGAAGCCGGACAGAGCGAGCAGCTGTTGCCACCGCTTGGGCAGGGCATCGGTCGACCGGGTCGACGGGCTGCGTGGACCCGGCTCAGGCTCGAGAGTCATGGCTCACCGGTGAGGATGGGACTATCCCGCCTGAACCCCCGCAGGGCGCAGTAGAAGCCGACGAACAGCTCCCAGATGGCCTCCGGGACAACAAGGAGGCGCGCCGCGCTTCCTGCGTCCCACACGTCGAAGAGCACGCCGAGCTGCCCGATCAGGAGGAGTGGCCCTCCGATGAGACCGAACCAGGCCATGCGTCGCGGGACGAGGCCAGAGCGGTACATCAGGTAGCCGAGGATGAGGCCGTTCCCGATCGGGACGACAAGACCTGGGCCGAAGAGGAAGGACAAGTCCTTCAGCGCTGCGAGTGAGACACCGACGTCGACGGCCTGGGGAGCCTCGTGGCGCAGGGCGACGATCGCGAGCACGAACATGACCCCGGATGCGATGAAGACACTCTCCATGATCCGAGCGGCGACGAAGGCTATCGCGAGCGTCGGGTAGCGGCGCATCGCGATCGGGTAGAGGACGACGGCTGTTCCGACGTTCGAGATGATCAGCAAGAACTCCAGGAATGCGGCCACGTGGATCTGCGTGTCGCTCCCCCCACCCGCGAGGTAGCCAGCAGGGTCTTGCAGAACGGGTGCGAACAGCAGCGCCGCAGGGATCGAGGTGAGGAAGGTGATGATGAACAGCGCCCCGAAGACCCGCCCGGTCCTCTGGTCGTCAGCCATCCCGCCGTCACCTGCCGTCCCTGTCGGCGCACAGCATAGGGACACGTTCGCTTGCACGCAACGGTAACGGAAGGTCCGCAGCGCGCGCAGGTCGCCGCCGGGTCGGGTGCCGCGGGCCTGACACTCGTCTGACCTGGGGAAGCAGTGGAGCGGATGACGGGAATCGAACCCGCGCTATCAGCTTGGGAAGCTGAAGTTCTGCCATTGAACTACATCCGCGTGGCCGGGTGACCGGCCGGGACCATCGTACGGCACGTCGCCCGTCGGGTCCCTATCGAAGGGACAGAGCTCTTCGGTCTCGATACGCGCGGCGGCTTCGCCACCGTGCTACTCGACCAACGGGAGGAGGGGCGCGGCGGCTTCGCCACCGTGCTACTCGACCAACGGGAGCAGGGGCGAGGCCGCTGCGTCGCCGTGCCACTCGACCAACGGGAGGCAGGCGGCGGCCGCGCCGCCGTGCTGCTCGACCAGCGGGAGCGGGGTCAGGGGCGGTACTCGTGCGCGACCAGCTCGGCGTGCTGCGGGTGCTTCACGAGCCAGCTCTGCACGAACGTGCACTGCGGCACGATCTTGCGTCCGGCATCCCGCGCATCCTGCATCGCGAAGCTCGCGAGCGCGCTCCCCACCCCGTGGCCGCCGAACTCCTCGCCGACGACGGTGTGGCGGAGCGTGCGCTCCCCCGTCTCCTCGTCGTCGTAGTACGCGAGCACACCGGCGAGGTGATCGCCGATGTGCGCCTCGTAGCGCGAGCGGTCGGAGTCGTCACCGACGACCACGTGCGAGTGCTGCTCCGTCATGGCCCCATCCAAGCCGGTCGACCCGGATGGGACAAGGCTCAGCGGCGCTCGCCGTCCCGCGGAGCGCCCTCGACCGTCGCGCCGCCCTGGTCGATCGCAGCACCACCCTGGCCGGTCGCCGCGCCGGCGATCACCGTCTCGGGGCTCAGCGTGTCGTGCAGCTTCACCGGCTCCGCCGCCTTGCCGCGCTTCTTGGCGCGGTTGCGCGACGCCCACAGGTTGAGCGCCTCGACCAGCACCGCGAACACCATCGGGCCGTAGATGAACGCCTTGTCGATGTGGAAGCCGAAGCCCTCCGCGATGAGGAAGGCGCCGATCAGCAGCAGGAACGACAGCGCGAGCATCTTCACCGTCGGGTGGCGGTTCACGAACTCGGAGATGTACTTCGCCGAGAACAGCAGCAAGCCGAACGAGACCACGACGGCGGTGATGATGACGACCATGTTGCTCGTCATGCCCACGGCGGTGATGACCGAGTCGAGCGAGAACACGAGGTCCATCAGCAGGATCTGCGTGAGCACCGCGGCGAACGTCGCCTTGACGGCGGACGCCGCGTGCTCCTCCTCGCCCTCGAGCTTCAGGTGGATCTCGTGGACGGCCTTGTAGATCAGGAAGCCGCCGCCGCCGATGAGGATGAGGTCGCGGCCTGAGAACCCCATGCCGAACAGCGTGAAGAGGTCGTTGTTGAGCGTGATGATCCAGCCGGCGAGCAGCACGAGGCCGATGCGCATGACCATCGCGAGGGTGAGGCCGAGGTTGCGTGCCTTCGCGCGCTGGCTCTCGGGGAGCTTCGCGGCGAGGATCGAGATGAAGATGACGTTGTCGACGCCGAGCACGATCTCCAGCACGAAGAGCGTGAGGAAGATGGCGAGGAGGTCGGGCGTGAATTCGAGCGAGAAGTCCATGAGACCGCCAACGATAGGGACCGAAGGTGTCCAGTTGCTCGGAATCCGGCGCTCACGGCACGCGGTGGAGCCACTCCTTCGTGCCGAACTTCGAGCGGATGCGCTCGTCGGCCTCGGCGAGCTCGACGTCGGTGAGCGCGCCGTCGGTGCCGCCGTAGAGCCGACGGAAGGTGGCTTTCAGCGCATCCTGCACGGCCGCCTTCTCCATGCCCGTCTGCGACCGCAGCGGGTCGACCCGCTTCTTGGCGCTCGTGGTGCCCTTGTCCGAGAGCTTCTCCTTGCCGATCCGCAGCACCTCGGTCATCTTGTCGGCGTCGATGTCGTACGACATGGTCGCGTGATGCAGCACGGCGCCGCCGGCCAGCCGCTTCTGCGCGGCGCCGCCGATCTTGCCCTTGGCCGACGTGATGTCGTTGAGCGGCGCGTAGAACGCGTCGATGCCGAGCCCCTTCAGCGCCTCGATGACCCACGCATCCAGGAACGCGTACGAGTCCTGGAAGCTCATGCCCTGCACGAGGTCGCCGGGCACGTAGAGGGAGTAGGTGATGGCGTTGTCGGGCTCGGAGAACATGGCGCCGCCGCCGGTGATCCGGCGCAGCACGGGGATGCCGTGGCGCTCGGCCGCCTCCGGCTCGACCTCGTTCTTGAACGACTGGAACGAGCCGAGGTAGACGGCCGGACCCGAGAGGTTCCAGAAGCGCAGCGTCGGGCCGCGATGGCCCTTCGCGACCTCCTCGGTGAGCACCTCGTCGAGCGCGACGTGCACGATCGGCAGGCGCGGCTGGTCGTCGATGATCGTCCACGAGTAGTCGCTGAACGAGCTCGCGTGCTGCAGCGCACGGCGGATGGCGACGCCCACCGCCTCAGGGGTGAAGCCGAGCAGCACCGCGCCCTCGGGGAGGCCGGCCCTGATCGCCTCGCCGATCTCGGTGGCGGATGCGGTGATCGGCAGGCCGTTCACGGCCGCGTCGATCGCGCCGAGCGCCTCGTCGGGCTCGAGGAAGAAGTCGCCCGCGAGCCGGAAGCCGGCGATGCGGCCGTCCTGCTCCTCGAGATCGACGACCACGAGCTTGCCGCCGGGGACCTTGTACTCGCCGTGCATGCCTCCACCCTAAGCGGGCGCCCGCACCAGCCGCCCACGCGCGAAGCGGACCCGAGATCGGCGCCCGGACCCGCGATCGGGGGTCCGCGTGCCGAACTCGGGTCCGTGAGCGCGGGCGCTCAGGGTCGCCTGGCGAGCCGCTCTCGATCACCGGCCAGCAGCGCGAGCGCCACGGCGCCCGCGAGCAGGCCGACATCGCGCAGCGCCACGTCGAAGTAGCCCGGCAGCGTCAGCAGGTTGACGATGATGCCCGCGAGCCAGGCCGCCACGACCCATCCGCCCCACCTCGGGCGGATCGCGACGAGCAGACCGGCGGCGATCTCGACGATGCCGACGCCCCACATGGCGAACTGCGCGTCGCCGGGCACGATGCCATCGATCCAGGGCGCGAGGTACTGCGTCCAGTCGGTGAGCAGGTTGGTGAACTTGTCGATGCCGAACACGATCGGGGCGACCGTGAACGCCGACCTGAGCAGCATGAACGCCCAGTCCGTTGCGCTGCGCGTGCTGCGCGCGGTGGCTGGAGACTTCGTCGTGACCATGGCACCGCTCCTCTCTCTCGGGATCTGCGAGCGGCGACCCGATCGGCGTCGCTGCGGATCGCTCTATCGAATACTTGTCTGCACGATAGACCGCGAGTACTCTACCGTCAAGATGCTCCTCAGATAGAGACGCGGAAGGCCCTGATGCCATTCGAAGACGACGCGAGTGCGATCGGCGCCATCGCCGACGACGCCCGCCGCGCGCTGTACTGGTACGTGATCGCGCAGCGCCAGCCAGTCGGGCGCGAGGAGGCGGCTGCCGCCCTCGGGATGCCCGTGCACCGAGCCCGCTTCCACCTCGAGCGGCTCGAGCAGGCCGGCCTGCTCGAGACCGACTACGCCCGGCCCGATGGTCGCACCGGCCCCGGAGCGGGCCGGCCCGCGAAGCGCTATCGCCGGGCATCCCGCGACGTCGCGGTATCGCTGCCGCCGCGGGAGTACGACCTGGCGGGATCGCTGCTCGCCACCGCGATCGACGCGGCGTCCGAGACGGGCGAGCCGGTGACGGATGCCGTCGCGCGCGTCGCCGCCGACCGCGGCCGCGAGCTGGGCGCGGCGGCTTCCGCCGGCACCGAGCACGGCCCGGGTGCCGACGACGACCCGCTCGCCGCGGCGGCCGCCGTGCTCGCAGCGCACGGCTACGAGCCGCACCGCACCGAGCACGGCATCGAGCTCGCGAATTGCCCGTTCCACGAGCTGTCGCGCGCGCACACCGGCCTGGTGTGCGGCATGAACGAGGCGCTGCTCGGCGGGGTCGCCGCTGCCGTGGCGCCCGGTCGGCTGCGGGCGCGGCTCGACCCCGCGCCCGGCCGGTGCTGCGTCGTGGTCGAGCCCGACGCATCCGCCGACTGAGTCGGTGCTACTCGGGTCGCGCGCTCGGCACGAGCTTGAGGTCGAGCCACGCGACGAGGTCGTCGAGCACCTTCGACTTGTTGATCTCGTTGAGGATTTCGTGGCGCGCGCCGGGGTAGATCGTGACGGTCACGTCGGTGAGGCCGCGACGGCGATAGGCCTCGCCGAGCCGGCGCAGCGACCTCGGGCCGGCCATCGAGTCGTCGGAGCCGCCCGCGATGAGCAGCGGCAGACCGGGCGGGATGCGCTTGCTCGGCACCTGGTAGAGGCGCAGGCCCTCGATGATGCCGAAGGCCTGGGCCGCCTTCGCGGGGAAGGTCAGCGGATCGGTGACGAAGGCGTCGATCACCGCCTGGTCGCGCGAGAGCCACTCGAAGCCGGTCTCGCCCAGGTGCATGTGGCGGGCGTTGAGATCGCCGGCCTTCACCCAGCCGGGCATCGAGTACGCGGTGCCGCTGAGCACCGCCGCGTCGACGAGCTCCGCGCGGGTGCTCAGCAGCATCTGCGTCACGAGCGAGCCCCACGAGTGGCCGAGGATCGCGACGGGCAGCCCCGGGTGCTCGCCGCGGATGCGCCGCAGCACGTTCACGAGGTCGCCGACGACCGCGCGCATGCCGCCCGGGCCCAGCCTGCCGAGCTTCGTGATGTCGCCGCCGTGCTGCTCGATGCCCGTGGCGCCATGCCCGCGCTGGTCGAGCGCCCAGACGGCGTAGCCGGCCTGCACGAGCCGCTGCGCGACGTGCTCGTAGCGCAGCGCGTGCTCGCCGAGCCCGTGCACGATCAGCACGACGCCGGTGGGCTTGCCGGGCTTCCAGCGGTACGTGTGGATCGTCACGCCCTGGAGGTCGACGAAGGTGGACTCCTCGCGCAGGGCAGTGAACTGGGGCACGTGCGGATTCTACGACCGGGGCCGCTGCGGGCTCGCATCCGCCCGCATCCGCATCGGCTCGGGCAGGCCGGTCAGGCCAGTGCGCCGCGCACCGCGACGGCGATGGCCGGGCGGGGGTCGGTTGCGTCGTGGCGCGCGATGCGGTGCAGGATCAGCCCCTCGCTGAGCGCCATGAGCGCCTCCGCCGCAGCGGAGGGCTCGGGTGCGCCGAGGTGCTCGAGCGCCCCGCGCACCGCCGCCACGTAGCCGCCTCGATCCGCCGCGAGCCGCGAGCGCAGCGCCGCGTCGTGGGCCGCCTCGAGGAAGAGCACATGGCGGGCGGTCGTGGCCACGCGCTGCGGCCCGGTGACGAGCTCGACCAGGCCGGCGACCGCCTCGACGAGGCCCTCGGGATCGTCGGGGCTGAGCGCATCCCGCAGCTCGGCCATCTCACCCGCCACGATGCCGTCGATCGCCCCCTCCAGCAGGGCGGCGCGGGTGCGGAAGTGGTTGGACGTCGATCCCGCCGGCAGTGCCGCGCGATCGTCGACCCGCCGGTGCGTGAGCGACCGCAGACCCTCGGTGCCGAGCAGCTCGATCGCTGCGTCGACGATGCGCTCCCGCGTGCCCCTCATCGCCGTCACCCTACGACGCACCTCCCAGATCCGTCCCTCGACACCGTACTACGATCGTAGTAGCGTGCCGCCATGAAGCCCCCGACCACCGTGCCCATGCCTGAGGTGGCGGGCGTGACGCACCGCTGGATCCGGCTGGGCGGCCTCGACATGCACGTCGCGGAGGCCGGCCACGGCAACCCCGTCGTGCTGCTGCACGGCTCCCCGCAGCACTGGTTCGAATGGCGGCGCGTGATCCCCGAGCTGTCCGCTGAGCACGGGCTCGTGATGCCGGACCTCCGCGGCAGCGGCTGGACGACGGGCCCCGGCACCGGCTTCGACGTCGAGACGCAGCTACGCGACGTGCTGGGACTGCTCGACGCGCTCGAGCTGGATCGGCCCATCCTCGTCACGCACGACTACAGCGGCTTCATGGGCTGGCGGATCGCCTTCGACCACCCGGATCGGATCGCGGGCCTCGTGGCGCTCGGCTCGCCGCATCCGTGGACCCGGCCGTCGCTCGCGATGGTGCCGCAGCTGTGGCGGCTGTGGTTCCAGCCCGTGCTCGCGGCACCGGGCCTCGGGCCGCTCGCAGCCAGGTCGGGTCGGCAGGGCACGGTGCGGTACATGCTCGACTGGCCGGATGCGACGTTCGACGAGGCCGAGCGGGAGGCGTTCCTCGCCGTCTGGCGGAAGCCCGAGCACGCGCGTGGGCTGTCGGCGATCTACCGGCGGCTCATCCTGCCGGGCATGGCGCGGCTGTCGCGCGGCGACTACGACGGCCGGCACCTCTCGGTGCCGACGCGCATCGTGCTCGCCGGCAAGGATCCGGTGATGACGGAGGCGAGGCTCGGCCCCTGGCGGGGCACCGCCGACGATCTGCGGGTCTCCACAGCTGCCGGCGCGGGCCACTACATCGCGAGCGACCGGCCCGACGCGGTCGCCGCCGCCGTCCGCGAGCTCGCCTCCCAGCGGCCCTGATCCCGAATCTCAACGTCGCCAGTGGTCGCACGACCGCGCATGGCGGCCGAGCGACCACTGGCGACGTTGAGGATCACGCGGGGGCCAGGCGCTTCGCGAGGTGGCGGCCCGTGAGCGAGTCGCCGGGGTCGGCCGCGAGCGCCGCGGGCGTGCCCTCGAAGACGACCGTGCCGCCCTGCGCGCCGGCGCCGGGGCCGAGGTCGATGAGCCAGTCGGCCCGCGAGACGACGTCGAGGTTGTGCTCGATGACGATCACCGTGCGGCCGGCGTCGACGATGCGGTCGAGCAGCCCGACGAGGTTGTCGACATCGGCCATGTGCAGGCCGGTGGTCGGCTCGTCGAGCACGATCACGGCCGCGGTCGTGCCCATCTCGATCGCGAGCTTGAGCCGCTGCCGCTCACCGCCCGAGAGAGTCGTGAGCGTCTGGCCGAGCCGGATGTAGCCGAGGCCCACGTCGACGAGCCGGCCGAGCATCGGCTGCACCTGCTTCTCGGTGAAGAACTGCTGCGCCTCCTCGACCGACATGTCGAGCACGTCGCCGATCGACTTGCCGCGCAGGTCGTACTCGAGCACCTCCGCGGTGAAGCGGCGCCCGCCGCACAGCTCGCACGGGGTCGTCACGCCGGCCATGAACGCGAGGTCGGAGTAGATGACGCCGAGCCCCTTGCACTCGGGGCAGGCACCCTCGGAGTTCGCGCTGAACAGCGCGGGCTTCACCCCGTTGGCGGATGCGAACGCCTTGCGGATGGGTTCGAGGATGCCCGTGTAGGTGGCCGGGTTCGACCGCCGCGAGCCGCGGATCTCGGTCTGGTCGACGAACGTCGCGCCGTCCCGGGGCAGCGAGCCGTGGATGAGCGACGACTTCCCCGAGCCCGCCACCCCCGTGACGGCGACGAGGACGCCCGTGGGCACATCCACGTCGACGCCCCGCAGGTTGTGCTCGCGCGCATCCCGGATCTCGATGCGTCCGGAGGGCGTGCGCACCGACTCCTTCAGCTGCTGGCGGTGCTCGAGGTGCTCGCCGGTGCGGGTGCCGGAGGCGCGCAGCTCGTCGAAGGTGCCCTCGAACACGACGGTGCCGCCGTGCACGCCGGCGCCGGGGCCCATGTCGACGATGCGGTCGGCGATCGCCATCACCTCGGGCTTGTGCTCGACGACGAGCACGGTGTTGCCCTTGTCGCGCAGGCGGCTGAGCAGTCCGTTCATGCGCTCGACGTCGTGCGGGTGGAGGCCCGCGGTCGGCTCGTCGAAGACGTACGTGACGTCGGTGAGCGCCGAGCCCATGTGCCGCACCATCTTCGTGCGCTGCGCCTCACCGCCCGAGAGCGAGCCAGCCGGCCGGTCGAGCGACAGGTAGCCGAGGCCGATCGCGTCGAACGTCTCGAGCAGGTCGACGAGCTTCGCCCGCAGCGGCGCGGTCGCCGCCCCGCCGGCGTTCGGCGGAATCGACGCCACGAACGGCGCGAGGTCGGTCAGCTGCATCGCCGTCGCCTCGCCGATCGTCTTGCCCTGCACCCGCACCTCGCGCGCCGCGGCGTTCAGGCGGGAGCCCCCGCACTCGGGGCACGCCTCGAAGGTCGCCGCCCGCTCGACGACAGCGCGCAGCGTCGGCTTCATGGAGTCGACGTCCTTGACGAACACCGACTTCCGCAGCTTCGGGATGAGCCCCTCGTAGGACATGTTGAAGCCGGCGAAGTTGACCTTCCGCTCCTCGCCGTGGAGGAAGGTGTGCAGCTCGTCGGCGGTGTAGTCGGCGACGCGCTTGTCGGGGTCGAGCAGCCCCGACTCGGCGTAGATCTTCCAGTACCAGGTGCCGACCGTGTAGTTCGGGAAGTCGATCGCGCCCTCGTTGAGGCTCTTCGAGCGGTCGACGATCACGTCGACGTCGATGGTCGAGACCCGGCCCAGCCCCTCGCACGCCATGCACATGCCGCGCGGGTCGTTGAACGAGAACATCACCGACGAATCGAGTCTGGGCTCGCCGACCCGCGACCACAGGATGCGGAGCATCGTGTACGCATCCGTCGCCGTGCCGACCGTGGAGCGCGAGTTCGCGCCCATCTGGTCCTGCCCGACGAGGATCGCCGCCGTGAGCCCCTCGAGGCTGTCGGCGTCGGGCTGCGGCGACGGCGGCATGAAGCCCTGCACGAACGCCTCGTACGTCTCGTCGATGAGCCGCCGCGACTCGGCGGCGATGGTGCCGAACACGAGGCTCGACTTGCCGGAGCCCGAGACGCCGGTGAAGACGCTCAGCTGCCGCTTGGGGATGTCGACGTCGACGTCGCGCAGGTTGTTCTCGCGAGCGCCCCGGACGCTGATGTGCTCGGTCACGGGATCACGCTAGCGGCCGCCGCCCACGCGCAGACCACCGAGATCGCGACGCCGTTCGGGGCGCATGCCGCTGGCCGCAGGATGCCCGAACTCTTGACACTGAGCGAAGACGGGGCGAACTTTCGCTCGAGAGGCGCGGAGCACCCGGTGGCGCCATCCATACGCTCGGAGCAGTTCGGCACCCCGATCTGCACAACGTCGTCCGCCATCCCTGGACGCTCGGCTCGCGAATCCCGCTCGAGCGACCGCACCTGGTCGCGCAGCCCTCGCTCCTCCCCCTTTGCATTGCCGAAACAAGGACTCGTCTTGACGCAGCTCGACATCGCCCCCACGCTCGCGCCCCAGCCCACCCATGACGCCACCGCGGCCGCACCGACGACCGAGACCGCGGGCCACGCCATCGTCCGAGTGCTCGAGGAGCACGGCATCCAGCGCGCCTTCGTCGTGCCGGGCGAGAGCTACCTCGAGGTGCTCGACGGCCTGCACGACTCGTCGATCGAGACGGTCGTGTGCCGGCACGAGGGCGGCGCCGCCTACATGGCCGAGGCCGAGGGGAAGATCGGGCCGCTCCCGGGCGTCGCGATGGTGACGCGCGGGCCAGGGGCCGCGAACGCGCTCGTCGGTGTGCACACGGCCTGGCAGGACTCGACGCCGATGGTGCTGTTCATCGGGCTCATCCCGCTGGCGCACCGCCACAAGGAGGCCTTCCAGGAGTTCGACGTCGACGGCTGGTTCGGCGCCGGCGCGAAGAGCGTGGTGATCCTCGACGTCGCCGAGCGCGCGCAGGAGGTGGTCGCCGACGCGATGTTCTTGGCCCGCGCCGGACGCCCGGGACCGGTGGTCATCGGCCTACCGGAGGACGTCATCCGCGAGACCGTCGAGCGCCACCCGCAGCCCCAGCTGCCCGTCGCCGACGGCGGCATGACGACGAACGACCTCGATGCGCTGCGCGATGCGCTGGACGACGCCGAGAAGCCGCTGTTCGTCACGGGCGGCAGCGACTGGGACGCGGATGCGTCGCAGCGCCTCACGCGCTGGCTCGAGCGGCACCAGCTGCCGGCCGTCGCCGAGTGGCGCACCGAGGGCATCGTGCCCTTCGACTCGCCCTCCTACGCCGGGCCGATCGGCTACGGGCGGCCCAAGCCCACCCTCGACGTGCTCGAGGAGTGCGATCTGCTGGTCTTCGTCGGCACCCTGCCCGGCGACGTCATCACCAACGGCTTCCTCGTGCGCCAGGGCTGGCAGCGCCGCAACTTCCTGGTCTCGATCGACCCGACATTGCGCGGCCGCTCGGGCGCCGTCAGCCACCACATCCTCGCCCGCCCGAGCGCCTTCGTGCGCGACCTCGAGCAGATCGAGCTCGCGGCGGATGAGCGCCGCTCGCAGTGGACCGCGAGGCTCCGCGAGCAGCAGACGGCGTTCAGCGCGCTGCCCGATCGCACGCCGGGTGACGGCCGGGCGTCGATGGCCACGGTCATGGCGCACCTCGTGCCGCAGCTCGACGAGCACGCGCTCGTCACGTTCGGCGCCGGTGAGCACACGAACTGGGCGCACCGCTACTTCCCCACCCGCAGCTACCCCTCGATGGTGAGCTGCGGCAACGGGTCGATGGGCTACTCGATCCCGTCGGCGGTGGCCGCCTCGCTCCACTTCCCCGACCGCGAGGTCGTCTCGATCGCGGGCGACGGCGAGTTCCTCATGAACGGCCAGGAGCTCGCGACCGCTGCGCAGGTCGGCGCGACGCCGCTCGTGATCCTGGTGGACAACCAGGAGTACGGCACGATCCGCACGCACCAGGAGCGCCGCCACCCCGGCCGCATCTCGGGCACGCAGCTCGAGAACCCCGACTTCGCGATGCTCGCGCGCGCCTACGGCGGTCACGGCATCCGGGTGGAGACCGACCGCGAGGTGCCGGAGGCCGTCGCCGCCGCGCTCGAGCTGTGGCGCGAGGGCGACCGCTTCGTGCTGCTGCACGTCATCACCGAGCAGCGCGCGCAGGCGTACTGAGCAGTGGCGTACTGAGCAGTGGAGCCGCGGGCCGTGGCGTCGCGTCACGCATCCGCGACACCGGATGCGTGGCGCGGGCAGGGCGACGAGTAGCATCCCGAAGGCGGCCGGCCCGCTGCCATCCGAGCCCTCGCAGCAGTCGAGCGCTCGGCCCAGCAGACCGAGGAGCCGCATGTTCACCTGGAGCCGCCGCGACGACAGCCGCCTGCACGCATCCGAGCTCGTGCTCCCCGAGGAGCGACTCTCGTGGGGCCGCACGATCGGGCTCGGCATGCAGCACGTCGTGGCCATGTTCGGCGCGACCTTCCTCGTGCCGATCATCACGGGCTTCCCGCCGTCGACGACGCTGCTGTTCTCGGGCGTCGGCACGATCCTGTTCCTGATCATCACGCAGAACCGGCTGCCCAGCTATCTCGGCTCGTCGTTCGCGTTCCTCGCGCCGATCGGCGCCGCGACCGCGATCGGCGGCCAGGGCTTCGCGCTCGCCGGCATCGTGCTCGTCGGGGCGCTGCTCGCGCTCGTCGGGCTCGTCGTCCACTTCGCAGGCACCCGCTGGATCGGCGCCGTCATGCCGCCGGTCGTCTCCGGCACGATCGTCGCGCTGATCGGCTTCAACCTCGCGCCCGCGGCCCGAGACAACTTCGCCAAGGATCCGCTGCTGTCCGTCATCACGCTCGGCGCGATCATCCTCACCGCGGTCCTCTTCCGCGGCCTCATCGGGCGGCTGGCCATCCTGGTCGGGGTCGTGGTCGGCTACGCCGTCGCCGCGGCGACCGGAGGGGTCGACTGGTCGAAGGTCGAGGCGGCCGCGTGGGTGGGGCTGCCGCAGTTCCAGATGCCGAGCCTCGATCCCGCCATGGTCCCCGCGCTGCTGCTGTTCGTGCCCGTGGTGCTGCCGCTCATCGCCGAGAACCTCGGCCACGTGAAGGGCGTCGGCCAGCTGCTCGACCGCGACCTCGACCCGCTCGCCGGGCGCGCGCTCATGGCCGACGGCGGCGCGACCGTGCTCGCCGGCCTGTTCGGCGGCTCGGCGACGACCACCTACGGCGAGAACATCGGCGTGATGAGCGCCACGCGCGTGTTCTCGACCGCCGCCTACTGGGTCGCGGCGATCACCGCGATCCTGCTCGGACTCTCCCCCAAGGTCGGCGAGATCATCTTCGCGGTGCCCGCCGGCGTGCTCGGCGGCGTCACCACCGCGCTCTACGGCCTCATCGGCATCATCGGCGTGCGCATCTGGATCGAGAACCGCGTCGACTTCTCGGTGCCGCGCAACCAGTTCGCCGCCGGCGTCGGCCTCATCGTCGCGATCGCCAACTACACGATCACCGCGGGCGAGCTCGTGTTCGAGGGCATCGTGCTCGGCACGGTCGCCACGCTCGTGATCTACCACCTGATGGATGCGCTCGAGCGGCTCCGCGGTCCCCGTGCGGATGCGCGTGACGACCATGCGCCGCCCGCCGTCGCGCCCGCAGCGCCCGCAGCGCCCGCGGCACCGGTCGAGCGGCCCCGCGACTAGCGAACAGCGCGCCCGGGACCCGCTCCACCAACGGGGACCCGGTGCACCGGGTCCCCATTGGTGGAAGGGGTCCCGTGAGCGCCGAAGGGTGATGACGATGGCCACTCGCCAGCGCCCCTCCGCTCTGCCATCCTGAGCGCCATGAGCCCCCTGCCCACGCCGCGCCGCGTGCAGGGCACCTACTACGTGCTGACCCTCGGGAACACGCTCGCGGCGTCGTTCATCTGGGGCATCAACACGCTCTTCCTGCTCGACGCCGGGCTGTCGAACCTCGAGGCCTTCGCCGCCAACGCGTTCTACACGGTGGGCGTGCTGGTGTTCGAGATCCCCACCGGCGTCGTCGCCGACACGCTCGGGCGCCGCGCCTCGTACCTGCTCGGCACGCTCACGCTCGCCGTCACGACGGTGCTCTACTGGCTGCTCTGGGTGTGGGAGTCGCCGTTCTGGGCGTGGGCGCTCGTGTCGGTGCTGCTCGGGCTCGGCTTCACCTTCTTCACCGGCGCGGTCGACGCGTGGCTCGTCGACGCGCTGCAGGCGACGGGCTACCAGGGCACCCTCGAGACCGTGTTCGGCCGCTCCCTCATCGTGAGCGGCGCGGCGATGCTCTCCGGGTCCGTGCTCGGCGGCGTGGTCGCCCAGGTGACCGATCTCGGTGTGCCGTTCCTGATCCGCGCCGGCGTGCTGCTCGCGATGATCATCGTCGCGGGCCTGCTCATGCGCGACGTCGGCTTCACGCCCGACCGCTCCGAGGGCCCCATCCGCGCGACGCGCACGGTGCTGCGCGCGTCCTGGCGGCACGGGCTCGGCAACGCGCCGGTGCGCTGGCTGCTGCTCGCCAGCCCGTTCACGGCGGGCGTCGGGTTCTACGTCTTCTACGCGCTGCAGCCGCACCTGCTGCTGCTGTGGGGCGACCCGGAGGCGTACTCGATCGCGGGCCTCGCGGCAGCGCTGCTCTCGGGCGCGTCGATGCTGGGCGGGGCGATCGCGCCGCTCGTGCGCAAGCTGTTCCGGCGCCGCACGTCGACGATCCTGCTCGCCACGCTCACGAGCGTCGTCGTGCTGCTGGGGCTCGGGATCGTGCAGGAGTTCTGGGTCGCCGTCGCGCTCGTGGCGCTGTGGGGCGTCACGTCGGCCATCGACGACCCGGTGCATCGCGCCTACCTCAACGACCTCATCCCCTCGAAGCAGCGGGCGACGGTGCTCTCGTTCGACTCGCTGCTGGGCTCGGCGGGCAGCACCGCGTTCCAGCCGGTGCTCGGCCGCAGCGCCGACCTCGGCGGCTACGGCTTCTCGCTGCTGCTGAGCGGCGCGATCTCGGCGGTCGCGGTGCCGTTCGTGCTGCTCAGCCGGGCGCAACGCGCGCCCGCCGACGCGCAGGGCGACGCCGACGCAACCGTCACCGCCGAGCAGCCTTGATGGTCTCAACCGGATAGCTGGTACCGCGAGGGGATAGTGCCCTCGCGGTACCAGCTAGCCGGTTGAGACCTTCGGGAAGCGGCGGGGGTCGAGGAAGGCGGCGTCGGTGAAGGGGGCCTCGTCGGTCGCGAACTGGGCGGCGAGCTCGCCGAGCGCCGAGGCGTGCTTGAACGAGTGGCCCGAGCAGCCGCCGGCGACGACGACGCGACCCGATGCATCCGTCGGGCCGACCACGAACTGGCCGTCGGGCGTGTGGGCCATGATGCAGGTCGTCAGGTCGGCGGGCTCCGGCTCGAGGTCCGGGAAGGCTGCGGCCACGAGGTCGCGGATGTGGTCGGTCTCGCCCGCATGGATCTCGCGATCGATCGCATCCGGATCGTCGTCGTCGAAGGGCCCGTCGAACTCGGGGCCGACCTTCGCCAGGTCGCCGGGCAGTGCGCCGTGCCCCCAGATCCACTCCGCCGTGCCGGGCACGCTGCGGATGAACACCGGGATGCGCTCGATCGACGCGTCCGCGCCCTCGCGCGCACCGAACCAGCTCATCACCACGCGATGCGGCCGCACCGGCAGGCCGGTGAGCTGCGAGAGCCATGGCCCGGCGGCGATCACCACGCGCCGGGCGCGCACGTCACCGCGCTCGAGCCGCACGGTCACCGCGGCGTGGCCGATGTCGCCCACGTCGTCGACCTCGATCCCGAGCACCCGCTCCCCGGTGCGGATGCGCGCCCCCGCGGCCCGCGCCGCGTCGACGGCCGCGACGATCGCCGCCTCGGGGCGCAGCACCCCGGCCTCGGGATCCCACAGCCCCACGTCGCCCGGGTCGAGCCGAGCAAGGGCGGGCAGCCGCTCGGCGATCGCCGCGGCGTCGAGCCGCTCGACCGGCAGGTCGTGCTCGTGCGCGGCGGCGAGCGTGCCCTCGATGATGCGCGAGCCCGGCTGGCCGATCATGATGCCGCCCGTCTCGAGCAGCAGCTGCTCCCCGCTCAGCGACTCGAGCTCCCGCCACAGGTCACGGGCGCGGCGGGCGATCGGCGTCAGCCCCGGATGCTCGAGGCACGCGACGCGGAACAGCCGCGAGCGGCCGTGCGAGCCGCCCCACGGATGCCCCGGCTCGTGCTGGTCGATGCCGACCACGTCGAGGCCGCGCGCGGCGAGCCGCCATGCGGCGCTCGAGCCGATCGCGCCGAGCCCGACCACGACGACATCCGCGACCCGCTCGCCCACCGCATCCCCTTGCATCCCCCGACCCTATTTCTCAACGTCGCCGGTGGTCGCTCAGCCCGGAAATGACGCCCGAACTACCACCCGCGACGTTGAGAATCCGGGAATAGGGTGTCGACACACACGGTTGCACATGTCGTTCAAGTTTGAAAGAATAGCCGGAGACGGAAGGAACACCATGAGCAGCATGCAGTTCGGCATCTTCTCGGTGAGCGACATCACCCAGGACCCCACGACCGGCCGCACGCCCACCGAGCACGAGCGGATCAAGGGCTGGATCGCGATGGCGCAGAAGGCCGAGGAGGTCGGCCTCGACGTCTTCGCCGCCGGCGAGCACCACAACCCGCCGTTCTTCTCCTCCTCCCCCACGACGATCCTCGGCCACATCGCCGCGAAGACCGAGCGGCTCATCCTCTCGACCGCGACGACCCTCATCACCACGAACGACCCGGTGAAGATCGCCGAGGACTTCGCGATGCTGCAGCACCTCGCCGACGGCCGCGTCGACCTCACGCTCGGGCGCGGCAACACCGGCCCGGTCTACCCCTGGTTCGGCAAGGACATCCGCGACGGCATCGAGCTCGCGATCGAGAACTACGCGCTGCTGCGCAAGCTGTGGACCGAGCCGGTCGTGAACTGGCAGGGCAAGCACCGCACGCCGCTCACCGGCTACACGTCGACGCCCGCGCCGCTCGACGGCGTCGCGCCGTTCGTCTGGCACGGCTCGATCCGCTCGCCGCAGATCGCCGAGCAGGCCGCGTACTACGGCGACGGCTTCTTCCACAACAACATCTTCTGGAACAAGGAGCACACCGAGCGCATGATCCGGCTGTACCGCTCGCGCTTCGCGCACTACGGCCACGGCGAGCCCGAGCAGGCGATCGTGGGCCTCGGCGGCCAGGTGTTCATGAAGTCGACCGAGCGCGAGGCGAAGGAGCGCTTCCGCCCCTTCTTCGACGTCGCCCCCGTCTATGGCCACGGCCCGAGCCTCGAGGAGTTCACCGAGGCGACGCCGCTCACCGTCGGCACGCCCGAGCAGGTGATCGAGCGCACGCTCTCGTTCCGCGACTACGCCGGCGACTACCAGCGTCAGATGTTCCTCGTCGACCACGCGGGCCTGCCGCTCGAGGAGGTGCTCGAGCAGATCGAGATCCTCGGCACCGAAGTCGTGCCGGTACTGCGCCGGGAGTTCGACTCGGTGCGCCAGGCCGGCGTGCCGGATGCGCCCACGCACGCCGCGCGCGTCGCCGCGGCTCGCGAGGCGGGCACGCAGCTGGGCGAGCAGGGAAACGCCTGGCAGGAGCAGGGGTCGCGCGACGACCTCGACACCGGTGCCGCGATCGCGCGTCAGGCGGGCGAGCGATGACCGCCCCCCGCATCGCCGTCGTCTCGGCCGGCCTCGGCGAGCCGTCGAGCACGAAGCTGCTGGCCGACCGGCTGCGCGACGCGACGCTCGCGGCGCTCGCCGGCCACGGCCAGCACACCGAGGCGGTCGACGTCGTGCTCCGCCCGCTCGCGCAGGACATCGCGTCGCACATGCTCACGCACAACCCGTCCGACGCGCTCGCCGCGGCCATCCGCGAGGTCGTCGACGCCGAGGCGATCATCGCCGTCACGCCGACGTTCAACATGTCGTACTCGGGGCTGTTCAAGTCGTTCTTCGACGTCATCGAGGAGGGCCAGCTCGCCTCGATCCCGACGGCACTCGGCGCGACCGGCGGCTCCGCGCGGCACTCGATGGTGATGGACACCGCGATGCGTCCGATGTTCACGTACCTCAAGGCGCAAGTGGTGCCGACGGGCGTCTTCGCCGCGAGCGAGGACTGGGGCACGGGCGCGGGTCTCGACCGCCGCATCCAGCGCGCGGGCAAGGAGCTCGCCGACCTCATGGTCGCGCTGCCCCGACGCCGCGAGGCCGATCCCTTCGACGAGTCGAGCGACGCCTTCCTGTCGTTCGAGCAGATGCTGGGGCACGCATGACCCCCGACCGGCTCGCACCGCGCGCGTGGCGCGCCTACTTCGAGGGCTCGCGGCTGCTCGAGAACGACCTCGAGCGGCGCCTCAAGGCGTCGAGCGGCATCGACCTCGGCGACTTCAACGTGCTGCTCGTGCTCTCGGAGGCCGAAGGCACACGGATGCGCATGGGCGACCTCGCGCGCATGCTCGCGTTCGCGCCCGGCCGGCTCACCTACCGCATCGCCGCGCTCGAGAAGGAGGGGCTCGTCGTGCGCGAGCCCAGCGCCGTCGACCGTCGCGGCACGGATGCGGTGCTGACGGATGCCGGACGCCGGCGCTTGCGCAAGGCACGTCCGCAGCACGCCCGGCACGTCGAGGAGCTGTTCCTCGGCGGGCTCGACACCGAGGCGCTCGAGGTGCTCGACCGCGTCTTCACGCCGCTGCGGTCGCGGCTGCTCGACCGCTGCGCCGCGGAGCCGCCCGCTGAGGCGCCGCCCGTCGCCTAGCACCGGCCGCTCCACCACGGCCTCCGCGCTCGGCTCCGCCGGCGCACTTTTGCACCGGCGGCATTCCGCCCTGGCGTGTCCCCCAGCCGGTGCTGGGACGATGGACGGATGCTGGAGCAGCGGCTGCTGGAGAAGGCGATCGGCGTCGCCGGTCGCCTGATCGCCGTCGAGCCCTTCGGCGAGGGCAGCATCGCCCGCTTCACCGTCGACGCCGGCGAGCACGCCGGCGACTGGTTCGTCGACAGCTCCCGTCAGCCCGTCGCGGTCGAGACGGGCTTCGTCATCCGCTCGCGCGACGGCGCTCCGGTCGCGCGCATCTGGAAGCATCCGCTCGACCCCCGGCTGCCGGCGCTCCGCACCGCGCTCGATCCCGATCGCCTCGCGCGCATCTCGCGCGCCGCGGGCAGCGAGGGCGACATCAACGCCCGCGTGCTCGCCTACCGGCCCGGCCGTCGCGCCGTCGTGCGGCTCACGCAGCACGGCGTGCACCTGTTCGTGAAGGTCGTGCGCCCCGGCGAGGCCGAGGACCTCGCCGGGATCCACCGCGCGTGCCGCGAGGCGGGCGTGCCCGCGCCGGAGGTCGTGCACTGGACGCCCGCCGGGGTGGTCGTGGTGCGCGACGCCACCGGCACGCCGGGACCCGTCGCGGCGAGCCGCCTCTCGGCGGACGAGCTGCTCGACGCGGTCGACGACCTGCGCGAGCACCTGCTGAGCGTGCGCACCCGGCGCATCGCGCGCGCATCCGTCGGCTCGCGCGTCGACTGGCACCTCCGCCGGTTCGCGGCTGATCTGCCCGACCGCGCCGCCGACGTGCGCGCCCTGCTGCCGGCGCTCGTGCCGCAGCTGCGGCGCGTCGGGCCGCCGCGCGTGGTGCACGGCGACCTGCACATCGGCCAGCTCTTCTTCGACGGCGGTCGCGTCTCGAGCGTCATCGACGTCGACACGGCCGGTCTCGGCGACCCCGCGGACGACACGGCCGCGTTCGTCGGCCATGCGACCGCGAGCGCCGTGCGCAACGAGGTGGCGGGCCGCGACGCCGACGCCGCGCTGCTGCAGGGCATCGCCGATGCGGCCGCCGACCGCTGGCTGCACGACCCGCACGCCGCGGCGCTGACCGCGCTGCACCTGCTCGGCCACGGCATCCGTGCGGTCGACCGCAGCCCCGCCGCGGCGCACCTGCTGCTCGACCGTGCCCGCACCCTCGCGGGCGTGCGCGTCGCCGGCTGACCGGGTGCCCCCGCCGGCTCAGCAGCAGCTCACGACCTGGCCCCGCGTCAGATCGTGAGGTAGACTAACGACATGCCTGCCATCGCCCTCGCCGACTCCCTCCGAGTGGCGCTCGTGCGCATGGGACGCCGCATGCGCCGCGAGCGCGCCGACGAGAACCTCTCCCTTCACCACCTCTCCGCGCTCGGTGCGATGCAGCAGCTCGAGGAGCCGACGCTCGCCCGCATCGCCGCCGCCGAGTGCGTCAAGCCGCCCAGCATGGTGAAGACGCTGCAGCACCTCGAGTCGTTCGGCTACGTCGAGCGCAGCGCCCACCCGAGCGACGGGCGGATGGTGATCTTCCGCATCAGCGCGAAGGGCGAGGAGATGATCAACGAGACGCGCGAGCGCCGCAACCGCGCGCTCGCCGACGCGATCGAGCAGCTCGACGCCGAGGACCGCGCCACGCTCGAGCGCGCCGTGCCGATCATCGAACGGCTGGCCGAGCAATGATGTTCCGGTCGCTGCGCCTGTTCAACTACCGCACGTGGTTCACCGGCGCCCTCATCTCGAACGTCGGCGCGTGGATGCAGTCCACCGCCCTCTCGTGGACGGTCCTGACCGTGCTCACGAACAACGACGCAACCGCCGTGGGCATCAACATGGCCTTGCAGTTCGGGCCGCAGCTGCTGCTCGTGCCGGTCTCGGGGCTCATCGCCGACAAGTACGACCGGCGCAAGGTGCTGCTCGTCACGCAATCCGCCATGGGGGTGCTCGCGCTCATCCTCGGCGTCGTGGTCACCGCCGGGATCGTGGAGCTGTGGCACGTGCAGCTGTTCGCGCTCGCGTTCGGCATCGTGCAGGCGTTCGACATGCCCGCCCGGCAGGCGTTCGTCTCGGAGCTCGTCGGCCAGGACGACATCGCGAACGCGGTCGCCCTCAACTCCGCCTCGTTCCACGGCGCGCGCCTCATCGGCCCGGCGGTCGCGGGTGTGCTGATCGCGCTCGTCGCCCCCGGTCCCGTCTTCCTCATCAACGCGCTGACCTTCATCGCCATGCTCGTCGCGCTGCTGCGCATCCGCACCCGCGAGCTGCAGCCGAGCCCGCGCGGCGCGAAGGGCTTCGGTGACATCGTGCAGGGCTTCCGCTACGTGCGGAAGCGCGGAGACCTGCTCATCGTCTTCGTGATGGCGTTCATCCTCGGCACGTTCGGGCTGAACTTCCCCATCTACATCTCGACGATGACGAGCGTCGAGTACCAGTCCGACGCCAGCACCTTCGGCATCCTCTCGAGCGCGATGGCGATCGGATCGGTGACGGGCGCGCTGCTCGCGGCACGCTCCCAGCGGCCGCGGTGGACGTACATCATCGGCGGCATCGGCTCGTTCGTGCTCGCGTGCGTGTTCGCGGCGCTCTCGCCCCACATCATCCTCTTCGGCGTCGCGCTCGCGGTCGCGGGCTTCACCGCGCAGCTGTTCATGACGAACGCCAACTCGATGGTGCAGCTCACGAGCGCCCCCGAGGTGCGCGGGCGCGTCATGGCGCTCTACGGCGCCGTGTTCATGGGCGGCACGCCGATCGGCGCCCCGATCGTCGGCTGGGTGGCGGATGCGTTCGGCCCCCGGTCCGGGATCCTGGTCGCGGCAGCCACGTGCCTCATCGCCTTCGCGCTCGGAGCCATCTGGTGGGCGCGGGCCCGCCGCAGCGAGCGCATGACGCGCACCGGCACGCTGACGCTGCCGCCGGCGACGGAGTCGGTCGACGTCGTGAAGTAGGGCGTCCAGCCCCATCCCCCCACCGCTGGATAGTTCTATGTCCTGAGGTTGGCAAGGTCGGTCTTCAGGCAGCGATAGATCTCTCGGACGATGGCGCGCTTGAGGACGCGGATGACGTCGCGTTTGGAGAGGCCCTCGGCGAGTCGTCGGTCGCGGTAGTCGCGGGTGCGCTGGTCGTGGGCGAGGCGGGCGAGGGCGATGGTGTGGATGGCTCGGTTCGCCTGCCGATTGCCGCCGCGATGGAGCCGGTGCCGGTTGGTCCTGCCGCTGGAGACCGGGATCGGGGCGGTGCCGGTCAGCCGTGCGAGCGCGGCCTCCGAGCGGATGCGGTCGATGTTCTGACCGACCGCGACTAGCAGCGTCGCGGCGGTGATCGGGCCGACGCCGACCGCGGCTAGCAGCGTCGGGGCGGTCGCGGCGACGAGCACGGTCAGGTCGCGCTCGGCGTCGTCGATCTCCTCCGTGAGGTGCCGGATGCGGGTCGCGAGCCGCCGCAGCGCCAGCTTCGCCGCCTGCTCGGGTGCCGCCAGCCGTGCCGTGTCGGGGCGCAGCCGGGCGGCGGCGGCGACGAGCGCGCTCGTCGTCGCGGTTGGGAGGCTCTCGCGCAGGCTCGCGGGAGCGGTGGTGCGGACGGCCTGGAGTTCGTTGAGCGCCTGGGTGCGGGCCTTGACGGCGCTCTCGCGGGCGGAGTGGAGCAGCCGCATCGCCTCGATCGCGCCGGTGGTGTCCTTCGGGATCGCGGTCGCGGTGCCGGCGAGGATCTTGCCGCCGGCGGCGATCGCGTCGGTGCGGTCGTCCTTGCCCCGACGTGCCCTGGTCGCCCGATCAGCGGTGTTCACCTCCAGCACGGTAACGCCCGCGGCCAGCAGATGGCGGGTGAGGCCGGCGCCGTAGGAGCCGGTCAGCTCCACCCCCATCCGGTCGATCACGCCGTGCGCGGCGACCCAGTCGAGCAGCCGCCGGTAACCCGCGGCGGTCGCCGGGAACGCGGCGTCCGCGACGACCTGGCCGGTGAGCGTGACGACCGCGGCGTGATGCGTGTCGAGGTGGGTGTCGACGCCGGCGACGATGACCTGCGCGACCGGTGGTGCGGTGATTACCATGATGCTCTGTCTCCCTCCGAGGCGATGCTTCGGCGTGGATGACTCATCCGGGCGGGGCCGACACCACATTGACGAGCGAGCGATCGCGAAGTTCTATCAAGTCAGGCCCCGTCCGGCCCCACGCCCGGACGCGACGGCCGCGACGATCGTCGACAGATCCAGCGCAAGGCATCCGTTCCGGAGCCGGTTGAGCCGCAAGCCAGACGACCACGAGACCGCCACGCTCATTCTCGATCCCGACCACGCGACCGCCACGTCCCGATCTCAATGTTGAGCCGGTCCGCCGCCAGGCCGCAGCTTCTTCCCGCTGGTTGAGCCGGTCCGGGCGCGCCAGCGCCCAGACCGTGTCGAAACCAACCCCAAGCCAGCAAGAGCTCGGTTTCGACACGCTCAGCGCGCTGCGCGCGCGGAGCGGCTCAACCACCGGAAGCGAGCGCTGCGCGCGCGGAGCGGCTCAACCACCGGAACGGAGCGCTGTGCGCCGAGCGGCTCAAGGACGGGGTCGAGCGGAGAGGCGCGGCAGGGCCCACCCAAAGCCACGCCGCCTAGCGTGAGCGCATGACGACGCATCCGGTCGAGAACGTCTGGGACTACCCGCGCCCGCCCCGCATCGAGCCGAGCGACGAGCTCGTGCGCATCGAGCTCGGCGGCGAGGTGATCGCCGAGACGCGCGCGTCGCTGCGCGTGCTCGAGACGAGCCATCCGCCCACCTACTACTTGCCGCGCGAGGCGTTCCGGGAGGGCGCGCTCACGAGCGCGCCGGGCGCGAGCGTCTGCGAGTGGAAGGGCCGCGCCGGCTACCTCACCGTGAGCGGTGGCAACCGCGCCGAGAGCGGCGCCGCCTGGCACTACCCGACGCCGCGACCGGGCTTCGAACCGCTCACCGGCCACGTCGCCGTCTACCCCGGACGCATGGACCGGGTCGAGGTCGACGGCGAGACGGTCGAGCCGCAGCCCGGCGGCTTCTACGGCGGCTGGATCACCTCGCGCGTGACCGGCCCCTTCAAGGGCGCGCCCGGCACGAGGGGCTGGTAGCCCGAGCGGTCAGCGCCCGCTCACTCCTTGTGCCCCATCTTCACGGCCTCGACGACGAGCCGCACGATGAGCACGACGAGGAACGCGCCGAAGAGGATGGATGCGGTGCGCGGGTCGAGCGCGATCGCGGCGGCCGCGCCGAGGGCCGTCGTGACGCACGCCGACAGGCCCACGATGAGCGCCGACGGCAGGTCGACGTTGTGCCTGCGCAAGTTGCCGATCGTGCCCGAGATCGCGGTCGGGATCATCATCGCGAGCGACGTGCCCTTCGCGACGACGTCGCTCTGCCCGAACAGCAGCACGAGCATCGGCACGATGACGATGCCGCCGCCGACCCCGAGGATGCCCGAGAGCACGCCGGTGACGAAGCCGAGCACGACGAGCGCGATCGTCGACCACACCTCGGGCTCGAGCTCGGCGTCGCGTGACGGCACGACGAGGAAGAGGCTCACCGCGACCGCAGCGAGGAACACGATGAAGGCCCAGCGGATCGCGAGCACCGGCAGCTTGTGCAGCAGGTGCGCACCGACCTGCGCGCCGATCACCGAGCCGATCACGAGGATGAGCGCGACGAGCCAGTCGACGTGCCCGGCGGCCGCGTAGCTGCCGACGCCCACGAGCGCCGAGGGCACGATCGCGGCGAGCGAGATGCCGGCGGCACGGCGGCGGGGGAAGCGCGTCGCGAGCACGAGCAGCGGCACCATGACGATGCCGCCGCCGATGCCGAACATGCCCGAGAGGAAGCCCGCGAGCAGACCGATGCCGACGAGGGCGAGGATCGGGCGGCGGGTGTCGGTCTCTTCGCTCTCGGTCACCCCTCCATCCTGCCGTGCTCGTGCGCCTCCTCCGGCGCACGCACGACCAGCACGACCACCACGAGCGACAGGATGATCGCCGACACTGCGACCGGGAACGGCAGCACCGGGTCGAGCAGCACGAGCAGAGCGCCGAGCGGCACCACGGCGTTCACGACCGGGTCCTGCTGGTGGCGCAGCGCGATCCACCAGATGCCCATGACGAACACCGCGATCGGCACGGTGACGGTGAAGGATGCGATGAGCGGGTCGAGCGCCGACGTCTCGGTGAGCACGTCGATCTCCACCTCCATGCCGGCCGAGAGCGCGCCCGCTGCGGCGAACACGAAGTAGTGCGCGTAGCCGTGCCGGAGCGAGCTCGCGTAGTCGGTGATGAGCCGGTGGTGGGGCGACCAGAAGTAGATCCACCAGAGTGCGCACGTCACGACGAGCGCGAGCGTCGCGATCCACAGCAGCGGGCCGAGTTCGTCGACCTCCTCGAGCGAGACGATGACGGCGTTCGCCGAGGCGAGCAGGCTCTCGCCGAGCAGGATGAGCGTGAACAGCCCGAAGCGCTCCGTCAGGTGGTGCGGATGCCACGGGGTCTCGCCCTGTCGCTCGGCGATGAGTGGCACCGCGAGCTCGGCGAGGATGAGCAGGACGATCGCGACGTACGACGCCGGGGCCGGCAGCAGCAGCGACAGCAGCCAGAGCGCCTGCAGCGTCGAGATGCCGATCGCGTACAGCTGGGTCGCGCGACGGCTCTCCTCAGCCCCACGCGAGGCCCGCAGCCACTGCGTGACCATCGCCACCCGCATCACGACGTAGCTGAAGATGAGCAGCGAGAAGTCCCGCTCCTCGAACGCCGGGCCGATGCCCGCGGCGAGCACGAGCACGCCGCCCATCTGCACGAAGGTCAGCAGCCGGTAGAGCCAGTCGTCGGTGCCGAACGAGGTGGCGAACCACGTGAAGTTCATCCACGCCCACCAGATGCCGAAGAAGATGACGGCGTAGACGAGCAGGCCCTCGAGCACGTGGCCCTCGCTGAAGGCGTGGTGCAGGTTGACCGCCGCGATGCTCACGGCGACGACGAACACGAGGTCGAAGAACAGCTCGAGCGGCGTCGCCGACCTGCCAGGCTCCTCCGGATCGCGTGGGCGCATCCGGAGCAGACGGAAGCGACCGGCCTCGGCTGCGGGGACGACTTCTGGATCGTCGGCGCTGTCACGCGATCCCGCGTGGCTCGACATGCTCATGTCGGTGAAGCCTACGGGCGCGGATGCCCGCCACGCGTCGCGCGGTGCGTCACGCCTCCTCGGCCGGCTCGGTCGCCGGCCGCATCGCGTGCGCCATCCACCACCAGCAGAAGATGCTCACCGCGACCTGCACGACGAGCGAGGCGAGCGTCGCGATGACGATGAACGGCCATGCGAGCGCGAGCAGCCGGTCGGGGTCCGCCAGGTCGGCGAGCACCCCGGGGTCGATCTGGGGCACCTCCATGGGCCGGAAGCCGTCGAACTCGACGTTCGGCAGCGCGCCCGCCAACGGGCTGACGGCCGAGGATCCCAGCCCGTTGAGGATGCTCGCCGCCACGATCGAGATGCCGAACGCCGCCCACGTGACGGCGACCGGTCGCTCGATCCCCCGACGCCGCAGCATCCGTGTGCTCAACCACAGGCCGAGCAGCGAGACGACGATGCCGACCGGGATGCCGATCATGAGCGCGATGGCGACGGGCGAGCCCAGCCACGGCAGCAGCTCGGGCAGGATGCTTGCGCTGCCTCCCGGGGCGCCGCCGCCCCACGCGAGCACCACGCCCAGCAGCACCGCGGCGAGGCCGAGCGGCAGCAGCACGAGCAGCACGCAGATCTGCACGATCGCCAGGCCCAGCCATGCGATGCCGCCGCCCACGCCGCCCGCGAGGCGCGCGCGGCGCGCGGCGTCGCGAGTGAGCGGCGGCTTGACGGGCGGCCGCGGCATCCCCGCCGGCACGGCCGGATTCACCGCGCTCGACTGCGGCTGCTGAGGCGGCACCGCGAAGGCGCCGGGGTTGGGCACCGTCATGCGCACAGGCTAGGCCAGGTGCGCGCGACCGGCCAGAGCCGACCCTACGAGCGGGGTCAGGTGGCGAGCGCCCGCTCGACGTCGTCGCGCAGCTGGTCGGGCGTGGTGGTGGGCGCGAAGCGCTCGATCACCCGACCGTCGCGGCCGACCAGGAACTTCGTGAAGTTCCACTTGATCGCGCCTCCGAGCATCCCCTTCTTCTCCTCCTTGAGCCACTGGAACACCGGGTGCGCATCCGACCCGTTCACGGCGACCTTCGCCATCATCGGGAAGGTCACCCCGTAGTTCTGCTGGCAGACCTCCGCGATCTCGTCGGCGGAGTCGTGCTCCTGGTTGAAGGAGTCCGAGGGGAAGCCCAGCACGACGAGCCCGCCGTCCTGGAACTCGCGGTACAGCTGCTCGAGGCCCTCGAACTGCGGTGTGAGCCCGCACTGGCTCGCGGTGTTGACCACGAGCACGACCTTGCCCGCGTAGTCGGCGAGGTCGACCGGCTGCCCGGTGAGTGCTTCGGCCTGGAAGTCGCTGAGCGTCGTCATGGTGCCAGCCTGCCAGGCGCGGCTATGCGCCAGCCGACCGCCGCGTCGGTCGGTTCACGACGGGTGCGACTCGCTCGGGCGCTCCAGACCCGCGAACCGCGCGATGCCTTCGCGATAGGCCTGCTCGTCACTCGAGGCGATCACGGTCCCGCCGACCCACAGCGAGAGCTGCTGGTCGGGCCGCTCGGTGTCGGGTGGAGCACCGGCCCCGCGACGGATGTCGTGCAAGCCGACCGAGACCCACATGGTGCCGTGACGGGCGTTGCCCATCCACCACCACATCTCATCGGGCTCGAGCGAGCCGTGCATCTGGGCGACGTCGGCGTCACGCTCAGCGGGCGTCTCGTGCGGGTACGGTTCGCGGTCGAAGTCCCACGCGATCGGTCCGTAGCCGTGCTCGGTCAGCTCCGCCTCGATCACGGCGATCATCGCCTGCCAGTCCTCGGGTGCCTCGTCCACCCAGATGCCCGCCGAGTTGTAGGTCTGGTGCAGCGTCGCGCCGCCGTAGCCGTTGCCATCGTGCGGGTGCACGCCGCCCTCGGTGCCGTGCTGCCATGCCAGCGCGGGCATCTCGCGATCGATCGCCGCCTGCAGATCCGCGAGCAGTGCGCGACCCATGGCGTCGACATGCTCGGCGCGCGGCGCTGCGAGCACGTCCGCCGGCTCGGTGAAGGCGTCGGCCGGGTAGTCGGCCCAGCTGAGCGTGGTCTCGTGACCCGACGCATCCGTCACGGTCGAGGTCGGCGAGGGCGTCTGCAGCAGCGCGCAGCCGAAGAGGAGCGCCCCGACGAGGCACAGCGTGGCGGCCGGGAGAGTCCAGTGGATGCGTCGCACGGCCCGAGCCTGGCAGGCGGCGGTGCCGCACGGCCGGGCCGAGCGGCGGAATCATCCTTGCGACGGAGACTCGTCGGCGCTGTCGAGGCGGCGGCCGACGAAGACCGCCGCCGCGGCGAGCAGCACGCCGCCGGCGGTCACGGCGATGAGCCAGCGGTAGTCGATGACGCCGAGCAGCGCGCTGCCGAGCGCGAGCATGAGCATCTGCGGCACGTTGATCGAGACGTTGAGCGCCGCCGACGTGCGGCCCTGCAGCCGCGCCGGCGTGAGCCGCATCCGCAGGGTGACGACGCCGACGATCACCCATGGCACGCCGAAGCCGATGAGCGCCTGCAGCGCGCCGACGCCCGCCCACCGCATCCACGCATCCGGCAGCGGCCACTGCACGACGAGGTAGGCGACGAGCGTGCCGAGGCCGACGAGCGCGAGGCCCCACGCGACCAGCCGCCGCTCGCCGATGCGCCGCAGCATCCACGCGGAGCACAGGCCGCCGGCGAGCGCCCCGACGCCCTGGATGGCCTGCGCGGGGCCGAGCGCCGCGGGGCCCTCCTGCAGGCCGTGCTCGACGAGCGGGAAGATCGTCGCGTTCAGCAGACCGGTGAGGCCGAAGCCGACCGCGGTCGCGATGGTGAGCAGTCGCAGCAGCGGGTCGGCGAGCAGCGCACGGAATCCGGCGGAGAGCTCGTGCCAGTAGGTCTCACCGTCGAGCCGCGGCTCGGGCGCCGACTCCTCGATGCGCACCGTGGCGAGCATGACCGCCATCACCAGGAAGCCTGCGGCGGCGAGCGCGATCACGGCCCACGGACCCGCTGCCACGTAGAGGGCGGCGCCGACCGCGGGACTGATGATGCGCATCCCGTTGTCGATCGACGTGAAGATGCCGTTCGCGCCGGCGAGCTCGTCGTCGGGCAGCAGGTCACGCAGCAGTCCCGACTGGGCCGCGGCGGTGAGGTAGGCGGCGAGCCCGTAGCCGAACGTGGCCGCGTAGATGAGCCAGACCTGCGCCGGCCCCTGCACGAGCAGCAGCGTGAGCACGACGGCGGCCGTGCTCAGGTTGGTGCCGATCAGCAGCGGACGGCGGTGCACGCGGTCGGCGAGCTGGCCGGCGAACGGCGCGAGCAGCGCGGGCAGGCCGATGAAGAGGAAGACGAGTGCGCCGGCGGCGTCGGAGCCGGTGAGCTCCTTCACCCAGATGGCGAGCACGAGGTAGAGGGCGCTGTCGCCGAGGTTGGTGGCCACCCAGCCGACCATGAGGCGGCGGTAGGCGGGCCGCCGCATGGGCGAGGGCGGCTTGATGGCGGGAGCGGATGCGGTGGTGGTCATGGCGGGTTCCTCAATGCCGTCGGCATCGCTGTGGGTCGAGGCGCTGACGCCGCACCGTCTTCCCGTCGGTCGAGTGGCTGCGCGCAGCACCGCGTGTCGAGACCCGGCACCTGCCGCTTGCGACGAGCGGCGAGTGACCTTCGGGTCTCGACGAGCGGGAAGAGGCGGGCGTCAGCCCGCTGCGGGCGCCTGACCCGTCGCCGGCTCGTCGAGGTCCGGGTTCAGGGTGGCGAAGAAGTGGGATTTGTGGCTGCCGGCCGGGCGCTGCGACGGGTCGTCGTGGCGACCGCGGAAGCGGTCGGCGATGTGCGCGATCTCGTCGGCGACCTCGGCGAGCTCCTCGGGGGTCGCCCAGAACGTGGAGATGTTGACGGTGACGCCGTTCACCCACTCGGGCAGGCGGCCGTTGCCGTGCGCCTGCAGGAAGCGGATCATGCGGTCGGCCTCGTGCTGCACGTACAGCGCGCCGATCGTGCTCGAGGAGCGCACCGACTCGATGTCATCCGGGTCGGGACGGAGGTCGCGGCTGCGGTGCGCCGACTTCCAGGGCTTCGACGTGCCCTTGGCCTCGGCTCGGACGATGAATCCGGCCTTCTCGAGCGTGCGCAGGTGGAAGGAGCAGTTCGAGGGGCTCTCGCCGACGCGCTCGGCGATCTGCGTCGCCGTCGCCTCCTCGAGCTCGTCGATGACGGCGAGGATCTCGACGCGCAGGGGGTGCGCGAGCGCCCGCAGCACTGCGGGGTCACTGCTGCGCAGCGCCGGGGCCGACTCCTCGTCGACGGGCCCTGCGCCGCCCTCGGCGTCGCGCTCCTCGGTCATGCTCAGATCAAACCACGCTGCATGCTGAGCTCGGCGCGAACGCGGTCGTAGTAGCGCTCGCTCGCCTCGCGCTCGACACGAGCGCGGTTGCGCTCGTCGGCGGAGCGGCTGGGGATGCGGTCCTTGCGTCCCATGGGGTGCCTCCTCGATCTGTCTGCGGAGCGGGTGCTCCGCCGATGTTCGAAAGGCTACCTTCGAAACAACCGCTTCGCAACAGTTCTTTCGAAGCGAATGCTTCGGCGTGTCGCGCCGTGACTCGAGCCGGGCCCCAGGAACGAGCAGGGGCCCCGCGCTCGGCGAGGCCCCTGCTCCGACGATGCCTACATCGAGACGAGGATCTTCACCTCGTGGTCCTTGTTCGTGATGAGCTGCTGGAAGCCCTGCTCGACGATGTCGTCGACCTTGATGCGGCCGGTGATGAACGGCGCGAGGTCGACCTTGCCGCTGCGCGCGAGCTCGATGGCCTCGGCGTGGTCGTTGGCATAGCCGATCGACGCGCCCAGCACGCGGTCCTGCATCGTGAGCTGCGCCGTGATGTTCAGCTCGACGGGCTTCACGTGGATCGCGACGACCTCGAGGCGACCGCCGGCGCCGAGCACCGACAGCAGCTGGTCGACGACGACCGCGACGCCGGCCGCGTCGAACGCGACGTCTGCCCCTGCGCCGCCCGTGCGCTCGGCGACCACAGCGGCGAGGTCCTCGCTCGCGGGGTCCACCACGACATCCGCGACGCCGGTCGAGGCGGCCTTCTCGCGGCGGGCCGTCGACATCTCGCTCACGATCACCGTGAGCCCCTTGGCCTTGAGCACCGCCGCGACGAGCAGACCGATGGGGCCGGCGCCACCGACGACCGCGGTGCCCGACTCGACGCCGGCGTGCTTGACCGCGTGCAGCGCGACCGCGAGCGGCTCGATGAGCGCGGCCTGATCGAGCGGCAGGTCGCCGACCGGGTGCACCCAGCGCGACTCGACGACGATGTGCTCGCTGAGACCGCCGCCGAGGCCAGAGATGCCGATGAAGCCCATCTGCTCGCACAGGTTGTACTTGCCCGCCTTGCACGCGGGGCAGGTGCCGTCGACCATGAGCGGCTCGACGACGACCGAGTCGCCGACCTCCAGGCCCTCGACGCCCTCGCCGACCTCCTCGACGACACCCGAGAACTCGTGGCCCATCACGACGGGCAGCGTCTCGCCCGAGAGCGGGTGCGGGGTCTCGGTCGAAGGAGCGGGAGGCATGGGACCGTCGTGGAACAGGTGCAGGTCGCTGCCGCAGATCCCGTTGAACGCCGGGGCGATCTTGACGGTGCCCGGGCGCACGCCGGGCTCCTGGATCTCCTCGATGCGGATGTCTTCCTTGCCGTAGAACATGGTTGCCTTCATGGCGCACTCCCTTTCGTTCGTGTATCGCCATCCTACCGTTCGAATTTGAAGCAGACCAGAGCGGCCGCTGGTCGTATTGGTCTTGACTTATATAAGACGCGATGCAACCATCACCGTATGCACGCACTCGATGTCCTCGGCGATCCCGTCCGGCGACGCATCCTCGAGCTGCTCGCCGAGGGCGAGGTGAGCGCGGGAGCGATCGCGGCCGTCATCGGCGACGAGTTCGGCATCAGCCAGCCGGCGGTGAGCCAGCAGCTGCGCGTGCTGCGCGAGCAGGGATTCGCGGTCGTCCGTCCACAGGGCCAGCGGCGCCTGTATGCGGTCGACCCGAACGGCCCGCGCGAGGCTCGCGAGTGGCTCTCGGCCTTCGACGGCTTCTGGATGCCGAAGCTCGCGGCGCTCGACACCGAGCTCGCGCGCGGCCGCCGGCAGCGTCGGCTGGCGGCGGAGGCGACGGATCCCGCCGCTCCCGACACGGAGCCGGCCGACGCATCCGGCGACGAGCACGACCCCGGTGCGGGCGACCGCCCGACCGGACCCCCGACGAAGGAGACCTGAGATGGTGGATGTGCTGGCCCAGCTGGGCGCCGTGACGCGCGAGGTGCGCGTCGACGAGATCGACGGCATCGAGTCGCATGTGCAGTCGCTCTCGCAGTCCTACCCCTCCCCCATCGACGACGTGTGGGATGCAGTGACGAACGCCGAGCGCATCCCGCGCTGGTTCATGCCCGTGTCGGGCGAGCTGCGGCTCGGCGGCCGGTACCAGCTCGAGGGCAACGCCGGCGGCGAGGTGCTGGAGTGCGAGCCACCGGCGGGCGACACCGCGCGCTACCGCGTGACGTGGGAGTTCGGCGGCGGCGTGACCTGGCTGACGGTGCGGCTCACGACGGAGGGCGACGGCACCCGATTCGAGCTCGAGCACGTCGCGCATGCGGCGGATGTGCCGGCCGAGATGTGGGAGACGTTCGGCCCGGGCGCGACGGGCGTGGGCTGGGATGGCGGGGTCATGGGCCTCGCGCTGCACCTGCGCTCGCCCGAGACGGCCATGAAGCCGTCGGAGGCGGAGGCATGGGCCGGCACCGACGAGGGTCGCTCGTTCTACCGCGGCGCAGCGGATGCGTGGGCGGCAGCGTCGGTCGCGGAGGGCGCCGACCCGGCGGCCGCGAAGCGCCAGGCCGACGCGACGTACGGCTTCTACACGGGCACCTGAGCGCGAGACGAGGCGCGGCCACGAGCCGAGGCGAGATCTGCCTCTGCTCGTGACCGCTGCCTGGCTATCGCCTCACGGCGTGACGCGGCGTCAGTCCTGCACCGTGTCGACCAGCACCGGGCTCGACTGGCCCTGCCGGGCCATCGCGCTGCCCGCGGCGTTGCCCTGCGCGGTCGCGTTCACGATCGCCTGCAGGTCGATGCCCGTCGCATCCTTCATCATCTGCGTCATCGACGCCATGTTGCCGACCATGTCGCTCGTGAGCTTGCCGGTGCCATCGGCGGAGACAACGGTGATCTGGCTCGACGCGTAGGCCTTGCCGAACGCCTCCGCCACCTGCGGGAGCACCTTGAGCAGCTCCTGCGCGAGCACGACCTGCGCGTTCTCGGTCAGCGCCTTCGCGCGCGCCTCGATCGCCTCGCCCTCGGCGATGCCTCGGGCGCCGATCGCCTCGGCCTCGGCGCGGCCGCGCGCGGCGGTGGCCACGGCCTCGGCCTCGCCCTCGACCTTCGCGGCCTCGGCGGCGGCGATGCGCGCGGTGCGCTGCGCGTTGCCTCGGGATTCGGTGACCGCGGCATCGGCGATGCCCTCGGCCTTCGCCGCCTCGGCGCGCGCCTCGCGGGACGCCCGCTCCGCGTTCGCCTCCACCTGCTTCGCCTTCGCGTTCGCCTCGGCGGTGACCTGGATGCGGTACGACTCGGCGTCCGCGACCTTGCGGACGTCGGCGTTCAGCTGCTGCTCGCGGAGCTCGGCCTGCCGCTGCGCCGTGATCTCCTCCTGCGCCACGATCGCCTGCCGCTGCACGGCATCCTCGAGGGGCTTCGCAGCTGCGGCCTGCGCGACGGCCTTGTCGGTCTCGGCGCGCACCGCGGCCTCCTGGAGCTGCAGCACGCGGTTCGCCTCGAGGATCTGCTTCTTGGCCTCGATCGACGCCTGCTCAGCGGCCTTCTGCGCCTCGGTGTTCGCGATGGCGGCGGCGCGCTGGACGGCCGCCGATTCTGGCACGCCGAGGTTCGAGATGTAGTTCTGGTTGTCGTTGATCTCCTGGATCTGGAGCGTGTCGACGACCAGGCCCTGCTTGGTGAGGGCGTCCTCAGCGGCCTGCAGCACCGCATCCGCCAGGGCCTTGCGGTCGTGGATGATGTCGAGCACCGTCAGCTGGCCGATGATGCCGCGCAGCGAGCCCGACAGCACCTCCTGGGTCGACGACTCGATCTCCTCCTGCTGCGACAGGAAGCGCTGCGCCGCGTTGCGGATCATCTCCTCCGTGCCGCCGACCTTGATGACCGCGACCGCCTGCGCGTGGATCGTGATGCCGTTCTTCGTCTGCGCCGTGGTGTTGAACAGCAGCCGCCGCGAGCGCAGCGAGAGCTTGAACGACTTCTGCACGAAGGGCATGACGAAGACGCCGCCGCCGGTGACGACCTTCTGGCCGGAGAGGTCGGTGAACGAGTGGCCGGATGCGTCGACCGTCGTCTTGCCCTTCCGGCCCGTGACGATGATCGCCTCGTCCGGTTCAGCGATGCGGTACCGGCGCACGGCGCCGGTGACGATCACGACGACCGCGACGATGGCGATCGCGACGAGGATGAAGAGCGGAGTGAAGAGATCGGGCACGGCGGCTCCTGAGCTGCGAGGGTGGTAGCCGTAGGCTACGGCGTCTCGCGCAAAGTTGCCGAGTGCGTCTCAACTTTGTCGCTGACTCGCTCGATCTGGAGGCAGGTGCCGATCAGATGATCCAGGCCGTCGCTGCGACGCGCGAGTAGAGGTCGCGATGCTCGGCGAGCAGCCGCTGCCGCTCCAGGTCCTCGATGCTGACCGTGTGCCGCTCCTGCCAGCTCAGCCCGTCTGCTGCGCGCCGTGTGCCGCGCTGTCGGAATGCCATGATCGCTCCCTGCTCGTCGTCGAACGGTTCGCGACCATCCGAGCACGGGCCACCCACACGCTCTTCGCTCACCGCACCAGCAGGATCTTGCCGCCGGGCGCCTCGCCGCCGGTCATCATCGCGTGCGCCTCATTCGCGTGCTGCAGCCGCAGCTTCGCGCCGATCACCGGCGCGACGAGGCCCTCCTCGATGAGGGGCCAGACGGCCGCGCGCACCTGCTCGATCACCTCGGCCTTGCTGCCGCGCCCGTGCCGGGGCCTGGCCCGCAGCGTCATCGCGCGCAGCGTCGCGCGCCGCTGCATCAGGCGCAGCAGGTCGACGCGCGCCTCCCTGCCGCCCTGCGTGGCGATCACGGTCATCGTCCCGTCGGGCGCGAGCGCGGCGAGGTTGCGGTCGAAGTAGTCGGCGCCCACGACGTCGATGATGAGCTCGGCGCCGTGCCCCTCGGTGGCCGCGTGCACGGCGGCGACGAAGTCCTCCGAGCGGTAGTCGACCGCCACCTCGGCCCCGAGCATCTGCACGAGCTGGTGGTGTCGCTCGCTCGCCGTCGCCGCCACACGGTAGCCGCGTGCTGTCAGCACCTGCACCGCCATCGTGCCGATGCCACCGCTGCCGCCGTGCACGAGCGCCATGCTCGCCATCGTCGCCGGAGGCGTGTCGCGGATGCCGGCCCACACCGTGCACACCGCCTCTGGCAGGGCGGCCGCCGCCTCGACGTCGACCCCGCGCGGCACCGGCAGCAGCTGCCCCGCCGGCACCGCGACCTGCTCTGCGTAGCCGCCGCCGCCCAGCAGCGCGCACACCTCGTCGCCGACCGCCCAGCCCTCGACGCCGTCGCCGATGTGCACGATCGTGCCCGAGCACTCGAGCCCGATGATCTCCGGCTCCCCGAGCGGCGGCGGGTAGTGGCCCGCGGCCTGCATCACGTCGGCCCGATTGACGGCGGTCGCGACGACGTCGACGACCACCTCGCCGTGCCCGGCGACCGGGTCGGCCGCATCCGTCCATTCCAGCGGAGCCCCCGGCTCCTGCTGCAGCATCGCCTTCACCGTCGCTCCCATCGTGGTCGGTCCTTCCACCCTAGGAGCCCGCCCGCGGAGCGCGCTGGGTCAGTCCGCGAGCACCTCGTCGATCGTCGTGATCGTCGCGAAGCGTCCCGAGAGCGCCGCGGCCGTGCGCGCGATCACGTCGGCGGCGGGCAGCGTGCCGGAGCCGTCGTGCAGCGCGAGCGGATGCGTCGCAGTTGCGTCGAGCACGACCTCGACGTCGTAGCCGAGGTCGCTGCCGACGCGCGCGGTGGTCTCGACGCACTGCTCGGTGCGGATGCCCGCGAGCCGCAGGGTGCGGACGCCCGCCTGCACCAGCCGCCGCTCGAGGTCGGTGGTCGTGAACGCGTTGTGGCTCGACTTCGTGATCACCGCCTCGCCGGCGCGCGGCTCGAGTCCTTCCTGCAACCGCACGAGCCCGTTCTCGGGATCGAAGGGTCCGCCGGAGCCCGGCTCGGCGTGCAGCACCCACACGACCGCGTCGCCCGCCGCGCGCGCGTGCTCGACGAGCCGAGCGGCGTCGGCCGCGATGCCGGGGTTCGAGATGGACGCCCACGAGGGCTGGTCGCGGAAGGAGTCCTGCACGTCGATGACGAGGAGCGCGGTGGTCATGGCCTCAGTCTGCGGGGGCGATCATGCGGCGCCCAGCCCGGAACCGGCCACGTTTGCGCAAGATGGCGCCACGCTGCGGCGTCGTAGCCTCGACCGTGACGGATGCGGAGGTCAGCCATGACGGATGCGGTGAGCGGGCGCGCGGGCACGGCAGGCGACGAGGCGGCGGGCGACGCCCGCGGCGCCAGCGGCGAGCGGCCGGCGCGGCCGCGCATCCTCGCCGACACGGGCGCGCTCGGCGCGGCCGTCGGCACCCCGGACGAGCGCGGCGCCGTCTGGCGGCTCGACGACGCCGAGCGGCACCTGGATGCGAACGTCATCGCGCTGCCACCCGGCGAGCGGATCGACGACCACGTCGGGCCGGAGGAGGACGTGCTGCTGCACGTGATCGCCGGCTCGGGGGCGCTGCGCTCCGGCGACGAGGAGCTCCCGCTGACGGTGGGCACCATCGTGTGGCTCCCGCGGCGGTCGCGACGCGAGATCACGGCCGGCGCCGACGGCCTCCGCTACCTCTCGGTGCACCGTCGGAAGCCGGGCCTGCGGGTCGGCCGCCGGCCCTGAGCAGCAGCGCAGAACCGATCGCGAGCCCGACGGCGACGCCGACGATGTCGGCCGCCGCATCCCACGGGTCGCCCGCGCGCGCGGGCAGCAGGAAGTGCTGCACGAGCTCCGACACGACGGCGTGCGCGATCAGCAGCGGTGCCAGCACCACCGGCCGGAGCCCCGCGAGCATGCCGAGGAGCGCCGGCGCGAGGAACACGCCCGCGTGCACCACCTTGTCGAGGCCCCGGGTCCCTCCGCCCTGCGGCGGGTTCGGCCAGTAGAGCGCGAGCAGCTGCGCGATGACGGCGAGCGCGAAGAGCGTGCCCCATACGCGCCGGTCCCGCAGCCACCTCATGCGTCGATCGTCGCACCTCCGCGGCGGATCGTTGCGCCGACGCCCGACGCTTGCGCGCCCTCGGCGCTAGATTCGCGATCGTGAGCGCCGTCGCCCCGTCTGCCGTCATCCTGATCCGCGCGCTGCGGTTCCAGCCCAACCCCGCGACCGCCGCCGACAACGCCTTCCAGTCCGAGGCGCTCGCGCCGCCCGCGACGATCGCCGCGAGGGCGCTCGCCGAGATGGACGCCGTCGCCGCCGCGCTCCGCGCCACGGGCGTCACGGTGCACGTCTTCGAGGACGAGGACCACACCCGCCCCGACAGTGTCTTCCCGAACAACTGGCTCTCCACGCACGCGGGCGGGGCCGTCGCCGTCTACCCGATGTACGCATCCAACCGCCGCCACGAGCGGCGATGGGACGTGCTCGAGATGCTGAAGTCGAAGTACCGGGTGCAGACGATCATCGACTACTCGGGGCTCGAGCCCGACGGCATCTTCCTCGAGGGCACCGGCGCGATGGTGCTCGACCACGTCTCGCGGGTCGCCTACATGGCGCGCAGCCACCGCGCCGACACGCATGTGCTCGAGCGGTTCTGCACCGACTTCGGCTACGAGCCGATGGTGTTCGACGCGATCGACGCCGACGGCGTGCCGGTCTACCACACCAACGTCATCGCGTGCATCGGCACTGAGGTGGCGCTGTTCGCGCTCGAGATGATCCCGGATGCGCGGCGGCGCCAGGAGGTGCGGGAGCGGCTGAGCGCGTGCGGACGCACCATCATCGAGCTGACAGAGGCGCAGGTGCGGGAGTTCGCCGGCAACGCCGTCGAGCTGTCAGGTCGCTGGCCCGACGGCCGCCGGCGCACGATCATGGCGATGTCTGCGCGGGCGCGGAAGTCGTTGACGCCCGCGCAGGCGGCGGTCATCGAGGAGTCGTGCGAGATCGTCGCGGTCGACATCCCGACGATCGAGCTCGCGGGCGGCTCGGTGCGCTGCATGATCGCGGGCGTGCACCTCGACCCGCGACCGGCGCGCGAGCCGGAGCTCACCGACGCGGTGGGCGCCATCGCGGAGGAGCCGGTGTCGATCGACGGCGTCGAGGCAGCCTCCGAGCTGGCGCTCGTCGACTAGGCCGGCTGGCGCGGCTCGCGGCTCGTGCGCCGCACGTGGAGCGGCGTCAGCCGTTCCCGTCGCCCGCGTACATGCGCATCCGCACCTCGCGGGCGCCCTGCATGTGGTGCTCGGCGATCTCTCGCGCGCGCAGCGCATCGCGGGCATCGATCGCGTCGAGCAGCGCCTCGTGCTCCTCGAGCACGGCGGCCCAGCGCTCGTCACCCTCGAGCGTCGTCGTCGGGTAGCGCACGAGGTGCACGTTCAGCCGGTGCAGCAGATCGATGAGCGTGGGGCTGTGGCTCGCGGCCCAGATCGCCTCGTGGAACTGGCGATTCGCGACGGCCCGCTCGCGGGGCTCGGCACCTGTCGCGGCCATCGTCGCCTGCGCGGCGCGCAGCCGCCGCCGATCGAGCTCGGTCGCCCGCTCCGCCGCCGCGCGCGCGGCCGCACCCTCGAGGGTGATGCGCACGTCGTAGATGTCGATGATCTCCTCGGGGCTCGTCTCGCGCACCTGCACGCCCCGCGGCAGCCGCTCGACGAGCGCCTCGATCTCGAGCCGGTGGAGCGCCTCCCTGATCGGCGTGCGCGACGTGCCGAACTCCGTCGCGAGCCTGTTCTCCGACAAGGTCTCCCCCGGCTTGATGCGCCCGGCGACGATCGCGTCGCGAATCGCGTCGTACACGCTCGTCACCATGGCGCACCTCCGTCTGCTGAATCTAGCGGGCTCCCGCCGTCGCGGCGGCCGCACCGGCACGCCGGCCGAACACCATGCCGGCCGCGAGCCCTGAGCCGCCGGGGTAGTTGCCGGAGAAGAGTCCGCCGAGCATCTCGCCGCAGGCGTAGAGCCCCTCGATCGCGGTGCCGTCCTCGCGGAGCACCCGCCCCTCGAGGTCGCCCTTGACACCGCCGAACGTGAACGTGATGCCGCAGGTGACGGGGTAGGCGTAGAACGGTCCCGTCTCGATCGGGGACGCCCAGTTCGACTTCGGCGGCTCGACCTGCGCCGCGCGGCCGTCCTTGACGGTGGGATCGAACGGCACGTCGCGATCGATGGATGCGTTGAACGCGTCGACCGTCGACGCGAGGGCCGCGGGGTCCACGCCCATCGCTTCCGCCAGCGCCTCGATCGAGTCGGCCTCGTGGACGCCGATGCCGGGCATGTCGTACTCCTCGGTGCGCAGCATCGGCCGGAGCGTCGCGTCGAAGAGCTGCCACGCGATCGAACCCGGCTGCTTGAGGATCTCGCGGCCGTACTTCGCGTAGGTGTAGTTGCGGAAGTCGGCGCCTTCGTCGAGGAAGCGCTGCCCGTCGCGGTTCACGATGATGCCGAGCGGGTAGGACTGGCGCGTGAGCCGGTTCGTCAGCTCGCGGTTCGACTCGTTGTGCTCGGCCCCCGCGTCCCACTGCACCGAGTGGCACGTCGACCAGTCGCCGCCCTTGGCGGCGCCCACCTCGAGGGCCGCGGCGAGCATGTCGCCGACGTTGTAGGGCGTGCCGCGCACCTTCGCGTTGGCCCACCCCTGGCCGAGGTGCTGCTCGCGCCACTCGGGGCTCGACTCGAAGCCGCCCGCCGCCAGGATGACGCTCTCGGCACGCAGCTCGAGCTCAGCGCCGTCGTCGTCGGTGGCGCGCACTCCGACGACCCTGCGGTCCTCGACGATGAGCGACCGCGCCCGGATGCCGTACCGCACCTCGGTGCCCATCCGTTCGGCGACCGCGGTGTGGTCGGCGATCAGGCCCTCGCCACCGCCGACGTTGCCGACGTGCAGCCCACCCCAGAACAGGTAGCTGCCGTCGGCGCGGTCGTACGCCTGGCGCTCGTACATGAGCCGGTACTTCAGGCCCAGGCCGTGCAGCCAGCGCACCGCATCCGCCGTCTCGGTGACCAGCACCTCCGCCATGTCGCGGTCGGTCTTTCCGTCGGTCACCTTGATCAGGTCGGCGAGGTACTCCGCCGACGAGTACGGCGGCACCTCGGTGACCGGGTGGCGCTCGTCGGGCTCGACGATGTCACGCAGGTCGTCGAGGCCCGCGTGGTTCATGCGGGTCGCGCCGGCCGTGTAGAAGCTGTTGCCCCCGGCCATGTCCTGTCGGCCGCGCTCGAGCAGCACGACGCTGCGGCCGCGCTCTGCAGCGGCGTGGGCGGCCGCGAAGCCGGCGTTGCCGCCGCCCACCACGATCACGTCATGGATGGTGGATGTGGTCATCTCGAGTCCTCTCGGGCCTGTCGTCGGATCTATTGTATACAGATGTATGCGAGCGCGTCGAGCCCTATCGGACCGGCACCGCATCGCGCTCGGCCTCGTCCGCCGCCGCGGCGTCGCGCAGCGTCCGCCGACGCCGCCGGCCGACCCCGACGAGGGGCGGCAGCACGAGCAGCAGGAGCACGACGAGCCAGAGCGCGATCGTCAGCGGGCTCGAGAGCAGCACCGACGGGTCGCCCTCCGAGAGCGTCATCGCGCGACGCAGCTGCGCCTCCATGAGCGGGCCGAGGATGAGCCCGACCACCGCCGGCGCGACGGGGATGTCGGCCAGCCGCAGCAGCATGCCGAAGGCTCCGAGCACCACCAGGATCACGACATCCCACACCGAGCCGCCCGCCGCGAAGGCGCCGAGCGCGGCGAAGACCGTGACGGCCGCGTAGATGGCCCAGGTCGGGATCGTGAGCAGCTTCGCCCACACCTTCACGAGCGGCAGGTTCAGCACCAGCAGCATGACGTTGCCGATGTAGAGCGAGGCGATGAGCGCCCAGACCAGGTCGCCCGACTCGGCGAAGAGCGTCGGCCCGGGCTGCAGGCCGTAGGACTGGAACGCGGTGAGGATGATCGCCGCAGTCGCGCTCGTCGGCAGGCCGATGGTGAGCAGCGGCACGAGCACGCCCGCCGCGGCCGCGTTGTTCGCCGCCTCGGGGCCGGCGACGCCCTCGATGGCGCCGTGGCCGAACTCGCCCTTGTGCTTCGTGAGCTTCTTCTCCGCGGCGTAGCTGAGGAAGGTCGGGATCTCGGCGCCGCCGGCTGGCAGCGACCCGATCGGGAAGCCGAGCGCCGTGCCGCGCAGCCACGCGGGCCACGATCGGCGCCACTCCTCGCGGGTCATGCTCGCGCGGCCGCGCACGGGCTGCACGGTCGACTTGCCGGTGCCCGAGAGCACATGCGAGAGCGTCTCGGCGACCGCGAAGAGCCCGACGACGACGAGCACGACGTCGATGCCGTCGAGCAGCCGGTCGCTGCCGAACGTCATGCGCGCCTGGCCCGACTGCACGTCGATGCCGACGAGCCCGATCGTGAGGCCGATGAGCAGGCTCGCCGCGCCCTTCAGGAGGTTCGGGCCGAGCAGCGCGGCGACCGAGACGAACGCGATCGCCATGAGCGCGACGTACTCTGGCGGGCCGAGCGTGACCGCGAACGCCGCCATCGCAGGAGCGACGAGCGTGATGCCGATCGTGCCGATGGTGCCGGCGACGAACGAGCCGATCGCCGCCGTCGCGAGGGCGGATGCCGCCCGGCCGGCGCGCGCCATCTTGTTGCCCTCGAGGGCCGAGACGATCGATGCGGATTCGCCTGGTGTGTTCAGCAGGATCGAGGTCGTCGACCCGCCGTACATGCCGCCGTAGTAGATGCCGGCGAAGAGGATGAGCGCCGACGACGGCTCGAGCCGGAACGTGATGGGCAGCAGCAGGGCGACGGTGAGCGCCGGTCCGATGCCGGGGAGCACGCCGACGGCGGTGCCGATCGTGACGCCGAGCAGCGCCCACAGCAGGTTCTCGGGCGTGAGGGCGGCTTCGAAGCCCTGCAGCAGGAGGGAGAAGGCGGTTTCCAGGGTCTAGTGCAACGCGGTGTCTTCTGTCGGGGTTGAGAGTAGCCGGGCGAGGACTTCTGCTGGGGTCTCGTAGTCGTGGCGTCTGCGGGGTCTGGCGTTGAGCTCGTCGGCGACGTTGTCGAGCAGGCCTGGGCC
>NZ_JBNCLZ010000005.1:0-289319 GCF_049844935.1 Agrococcus sp. DT81.2
ATATTCCGCGTCATCTAGCGGAAAACGGCCCAATGTGTCACACTGGAAGTCACTGGTTCAAGTCCCGTTACTCACCCAGACAGAAGGCCCGGAGGGAGACCTCCGGGCCTTCACTCGTCCGGCGCGGCATCCCGCTCGCTTCGCGCGTGGCTCCCGGCAGGCTCGGACGGGCGACGTAGCGTGGACGGATGGTGCTCCGCACTCGACTGTCCAGAGCCGTCGCCGTGCCGCTGGCCGCCGCGCTCGTCCTGACCGCCTGCTCGTCCGCGGGAACCGACGAGCCCGAGAGCGCCGCGGTGCAGACGTCCGATCCGGATGCCGTGCTCACCGTGATCGCGGAGGAGCACGACCGCGATGCGTCGGTCGCCACCAGCCGAGCGCTGTTCGATGCCGCGCCGCTCGTGGTCGTGGCCGCCTCGGGCGACGCCGCCGGCCAGGAGCTGAGCGCCCGCGCCGCCATCGGGCTGGGCGTACCGCTGCTGATCGCTCCGGCGGCCGGGGCGACGGGGGCGGCTGCTGCCACGACCGAGGCTGCCGACCCGGCACTGTCGGACGAGCTGGAGCGGCTCTCCGCGACGACGGCGCTGCTCGTCGGCGCGGTCGCTCCACTCCCCGAGGAGGGCGGCGACTCGTCCATGGCGATCGAGCGCGTGGCCGCCACCGCGGGTGCCCTTGGCGACGCCACCGGTCTGACGCTCGGAGCGCCCACCGCACCCGACGCCGCCCGATTCGCCGCGGGCATCGCCGGCTTCGAGCACGGCGCACCGCAGCGTGACGCTCCGCAGCCGGGCGCCGTGCCGCGACCCGAGCCGGCCGAGCCGCTCGCCGACACCGTCGCGCTCGCGGTCGACGCCGTCGACCAGCTGGCGCCCATCGCCACCGCGCGGGCGGCGGGCGTCCCGGTGCACCTCGTGCCCGCCACCGCCCCGAACCCGCAGGCCACGCCATCCGCCATCGACGCCCTGCACGCCTCGACCGCGACGAGGACGCTCGCGCTCGGCGCGGCGTTCGGCGCCGAGCCGGCACTCGAGTGGAAGGTGCGCGCCGCACGGGGTGGCTTCCAGCTGCCGGGCGGCGGGCAGCTGCTGTTCCCCCGGCACCAGTTCGTCGCGCTCTACGGCACGCCCAGCACGAGCGCGCTCGGCGTGCTCGGCGAGCAGGATGCCTCGGGTTCCGTCCAGCGAGCGCGCGAGGTCGCGGCGCCCTTCGAGGCGCTCACCGACAGGACCGTCGTGCCGATGTTCGAGGTCATCGCGACCGTGGCGGCGGGTGGCGCCGGACCGGACGGCAACTACTCCAACGAGCTGCCCGTCGAGAGCCTGCGGCCGCTCGTGGAGGCCGCGGCGGACGCCGGGATCTACGTCGTCCTCGATCTGCAGCCGGGTCGCACCGACTTCCTCACCCAGGCCCAGCAGTACCGGTCACTGCTGGAGCTGCCGAACGTCGGGCTCGCGCTCGATCCCGAGTGGCGGCTCGAGCCCGACGAGGTGCACCTCCGCCAGATCGGCTCCGTCACCGCCGAGGAGGTGAACAGCGTCGTGACGTGGCTCGCCGACCTGACGAACGAGCAGGGCCTGCCGCAGAAGATGCTCGTGCTCCACCAGTTCCGCCTCGACATGATCACCGACCGGCACGCGCTCGATCTCAGCCGGCCGGAGCTCGCGGTGCTCGTCCATGTCGACGGGCTCGGCACGCAGGGCGCCAAGCAGGCGACCTGGGCGGCGCTGTTGCGGGACGCGCCGGAGGGGCTGCACTGGGGGTGGAAGAACTTCTACGACGAGGACGAACCGATGCTCACCCCCGAGCAGACGATGCGCGGCGTGACTCCGGCGCCCGACCTGGTCACGTACCAGTAGCGGTCGGCCCCTGCGGCGCATGCGGATGCGGATGCGGCGGGCGCGCGGAAGGCGGTCGGACGGGTGATGCATCGGCCCGAACTCGGTACTACAGATGTAGTGCGCCCGGCAGTACGCTGTCGCCAGCCGCCGATCGAAGGCGGCAAGGGGGTGCGGGATGACCACCACGAAGGCCGCCAGGCCGTCCATGCCGACCGTCGTCGGGGTCGACCACACATGGGTGGATCTGCCGGATGGACGCATGCACGTCGCCACGATGGGATCGGGCGAGCCGGTGCTGCTGCTGGCCGGATTCGCGCAGACGTGGTGGGCGTGGCGGCGCGTCATGCCTGCGCTCGCCGCCGCGGGGTATCGGGCGATCGCGCCCGACCTGCGGGGCGAGGGCTGGAGCGAGCTGCCTTCGAGGGCGATCACGCGCACGCGCCGAGCGGACGACGTCATCGCCCTGCTCGACGCGCTCGGGCATGACCGGGCTCGACTCGTGAGCCACGACATCGGTGCGATCACCGCGCTCCAGCTCACGCTCAGCGTCCCGCACCGCTTCCCCGCGCAGGTGATGCTGGCGGTGCCGCCGCCGCAGCTGCGGTTCTCGATCGACCTGCTGCCCGGCATGCGGCACCTCTGGCACCAGGAGGTCCTCGCACTCCCCGTCATCGGCGCAGGGCTGCTGCGCGCGGGGCGCGTGACGCCTCACCTGTTCACGCACTTCGCGGCGAGACCGCTCCACCCGGAGGTCATCGCGCTCGCCGATGCGATGCTCCGGACGCCCGAACTCTCGCTTGCAGCTGCGCGCCTGTGCCGCCGGGTGGTGCTTCCCGAGCTCGCGAGGATCATCCGAGGCGTCTACCGCCGGCAGCGGTTCGCGATGCCGTGCCTGTTCGTGTTCGGGACCGAGGACATCGCGTTCCCTCCGCACATCACTCGGAAGGTCTTCGACGACACGAGCGCCATCGGCGCACGGGTGCAGCTCGCGCTCGTCGCGGGCGCCGGCCACTTCGTCGTCGAGGAGCAGCCCGACGCCGCCATCACCGTGATCACCGAGTTTCTCGCGGCGGTGTGATCGAGGCGCTCAGGACGTGCGGCGGATGCGGATGGGCCCACGTGCGAGCGCGGGATCGGTCGGCTGGCCGCCCTGGGTGACGACGACCTCCCCGCGCTCGACGAGCCGCGCGGCGGCGGCCCGCGCATCGTCCATTCGGCGCCGCCACTCCGCGGGGTCGTCGCCCGCGACGCGGCGCGCCGCATCGCTCGGGCAGATCGTCGCCCCCGGACGCCGGGCGGCGAGCAGCTCCAGGATCGCGGCCTCCATGTCGTCGTCGCTCACGCGGCCATCCTGCCTCGCCGGGGACGCGCGCGCATCCGTGGGAGTCCGTCGCGGATCAGGCGGGCGGCAGCACGACGCCGATCGGCTCGCGCTTCTCTGCCTGGAAGCGGTCCTCGGTGCGGCCGAGCGCCCAGTAGCCCGAGAGCGACACCTGCGCCCGCTCGAGGCCGCGACGGCCGAAGAGCTCCTCGCGCATGGCCTTCATCGACTCGCGCTCGCCGTGCGCGAAGACCTGAACGCGGCCGGCCGGCCACTCGAGCGAGGCGACGGCATCGGCGAGCACCGCCACCGTCTCCTGGCGCGCCTCGCCGCGGTGCAGCCAGCGCACATCCACGCCCTCCGGGCGGCGCAGCGTGATCTCCTCGGACGCATCCCGCACCTCGAGCACTGCGACGCCGCGCGCGGTCGCGGGCAGCGCCTCGAGCGCGCGGGCGATCGCCGGCAACGCCGACTCGTCGCCGACGAAGAGGTGCCAGTCGGCCGCAGTGTCGGGCGAGAACGCGCCGCCCGGGCCGCCGAAGACGACCCGCTCCCCCGGCTGCACTGCGGCGGCCCAAGGACCGGCGACACCGCCCTCGCCATGCACGACGAAGTCGAGCGCGATCGCGTCGTCGGCGATCTCGCGTACGGAGTACGTGCGCGTCACGGGCAAGTCTTCGGGCGCGAGCGTGGCGCGCAGCGCCTGGAGGTCGTACGGCGGCTCGAGCCCGAGCTCGGGCTTGGCGAAGTGCAGCTTGACGTAGGCGTCGGTGAAGTCGTTCGGGACGAAGGTGCCGAAGCCGGGGCCGCCGATCCACACGCGCACGAGGCTGGGGGCGATCCGCTCGCTGCGGAGGACCTCCATGACGTGCTGCGGGCGGGGCGGCCGAGGCGGGCGGACAGGGGTGCTCATGGTGCTCTCGACGCTATCAGCGGGGCTGAGCGAGGGCCCCGCCGCTAGGCTCACGATGATCGTGCACGGCCGGGAGGACGCATGCTGGAGCTTGACCTCGACGCGTTCGAGGCGCTCGTCACGGAGGTGCTCGACGACCTGCCCGACGAGATGGTCGACGGGCTCGACAACGTCGTCTTCCTCGTCGAGGACGAGCACCCCGACGAGGATCTGCTCGGCATCTACGAGGGCGTCGCGATCACGGATCGCGGCCAGTACGGCTTCGGCGAGCTGCCCGACCGCATCATGGTCTACCGGCTGCCGCACCTCGAGACCGCCGAGAGCATCGACGAGCTTCGCGCCGAGGTGCGCACGACCGTCGTGCATGAGATCGCGCACTTCTACGGGATCGACGACGAGCAGCTGCACGAGCTGGGCTGGGCGTAGCGCCCCACCGATCTCGATACGCGGCCGGCTCCGCCGGCAGCTACTCGATCAGCGGGAAAGGGGACGGCCGGGCCGCGCACCCACCCCGCTCGTCGAGTAGCAGCCGCAGGCCGCGTATCGAGACGCGGACGACCGGGATCTCGATACGCGGCCGGCTCCGCCGGCAGCTACTCGATCAGCGGGAGGCAGCCGGGAACGTCGCCGTGTCGATCACGAACCGGAAGCGCACGTCGCCGTCGACCACCCGGTCGTAGGCCGCGTCCACGTCGTCGACGCCGATCCGCTCGATCACCGCGCCGATGCCGTGCTCGGCGCAGAAGTCGAGCATCTCCTGCGTCTGCCGGATGCCGCCGATGTTCGAGCCTGCCAGCACCTTGCCGCCGCCGATGAGCGAGCCGAGCCGCAGCGTCTGCGGCCCCGGCGGCAGGCCGACGTTCACCATCGCGCCGTGCGGCTTCAGCAGCCGCAGGTAGTCGTCGAGCGGCAGGTCGGCGCTCACGGTGTTCAGGATGAGGTCGAAGGTGCCGCGCAGCGCCTTGTCCCAGCCCTCCTCGCCCGTGGCGATCGTGCGGGTCGCGCCGAGCTCGGCCGCGAGCGCCTCCTTCGCGCGGCTGCGGGAGAGCACCGTCACCTCCGCGCCCTTCGCGGCCGCGAGCTGCACGCCCATGTGCCCGAGCCCGCCGAGGCCGACGACGGCGACGCGCTGGCCGGGGCCGACGCCCCAGCGGTCGATCGGCGAGTAGAGCGTGATGCCGGCGCACAGCAGCGGCGCGGCGACGTCGAGCTCGATGCCCTCGGGGATGCCGAGCACGAAGCGCTCGTCGACGACGACGTGCTGGCTGTAGCCGCCCTGCGTGATGGTGCCGTCGCGGTCGACGGAGGCGTAGGTGCCCACGCTGCCGTTCAGGCAGTCCTGCTCCTCGTCGGCCAGGCACTGCTCGCACTCGCCACACGAGTCGACCAGGCAGCCCACGCCGACTCGGTCGCCGACGCGGTGGCGCGTGACGGCGTCGCCGACGGCCTCGACGACGCCCGCGATCTCGTGCCCGACCGTGAGCGGGAAGGGAGCCGAGCCCCACTCGTCGCGGATGGTGTGGATGTCGCTGTGGCAGATGCCCGCGGCCTTGATGGCGATGACGACGTCGTTCGGCCTGGGGTCGCGGCGCTCGATCTCGGCGACGCGGAACGGCTGATCGGGGGCGGTCTTCTGGAGCGCCTGGGTCAGGATGGGCATGCTGCCTCCTCGAGGAACCGGCGCCATCGTGCGACGCCGGCGGCAAGCATACGGCGAGCGTCCGGGGAGCCTGCAGGGAGGCCGCTACGTCCGCAGCACCTCGTCGGCGAGCGATGCCGGGTCGTTCGCGGCGACGTGCGCGTCCTCCTGCTCGCGCCACAGCATCCACCACGAGTCGTCGCCGTCGCGGGCGAGCGCGCGGTCGCGCCGCACCGGCTCCGGTGCCTCGAGCCAGATGGCGCGCCCGGCGTGCTCGCGACTCTCGAGCGTGAGGGCGCCGCAGCCCTCGACGATGAGCGGCTCCCCCGGCACGGCGGAGTCCTCGTCGCCCCAGTCGCCGGTGCCCCAGTCCCAGCGCCGCCAGACCGCGGTGCGGCCGGCGGCGAGCGGCACGAGGATGCCGCGCTCGAGCAGTCGCGACCCCGTCGCGAGGCCGTGCCAGCCGGCGTAGAGGTCGTCCATGTGGATCACGCGCGCGCCCGACTCGTCGGCGAGCCGCGCGGCGAGCGCGGTCTTGCCGGCGCCGGAGCGGCCGTCGATGATCGTGATCGGCGTGCGCGCTACCACGAGGCTCCCTCCCACACGGGTCGGAACGATCCTGCCGTGATCGACACGCCGATCGCGAGCGCCGCGACGGCGACGGCCAAGATCACGAGGGCAGCGTCCGCGCGACCGACCGTCGAGGGGCGCGCCCACGTGCGCGTCGGACCGCCGAAGCCGCGGGCCTCCATGGCGGTCGCGAGCGTGCCGCCGCGGCGCAGCGCGACGACGAGCAGCGCGAACGCCGACTGCAGCGCCCGCCGCACCGCCCCGGTGTCGCCGAGGCCGCGCGCGCGGCGGGCGAGCGCGATCTGCCGCCAGTCCTCGCCGAGCACGCCGAAGAGCCGGGTGCCGGCGAGGGCCGCGAGCACGAACCGGTGCGGCAGTCGGGCGACCTGCGCGAGGCCGTCGGCGAGCCGCGTGGGATCGAGGCCGACGAGCGCGACGAGCGTCGGGACGCCGAGCGCGAGCACCCGCAGTCCGATCGCGAGCGCGAGCTCGATCGACTGGTCGCTGATCGTCGCGAGCCAGACCTGGGCGTGGATGCGTCCGCCCGGCTCGGCGTAGAGCAGCATGCTGAGCGCCGAGATGGGCGCGGCCACGAGCAGCGGCCAGGAGCGGCGCAGCACCGTGCGCGCCCCGATGCCCGCGGCGGCGAAGACGAGCAGCCAGGCGCCGAGGGCGACCGCGGCGGTGACGACGTCGATCGTCAGGAGCATCGGGATGGAGTAGAGCACCGCGGCGGCGAGCGGGGTGACGGGGTTGACCCGGTCGAGCACGCTCACGGCTCCCCCAGTCGCAGGATGCGGTCGCCGAGCACTCGCTCGACGTCGGCGTCGTGCGTGACGGCGACGACGGCGCAGCCACGATCGTCGACGAGCGAGGCGATCAGCCGCACGAGCTCCTGCCACGTGCGCCGATCCTGGCCGAACGTCGGCTCGTCGAGCACCATGACCCGGGGCGCGGGCGCGAGCACGGTCGCGACCGACAGCCGGCGCTGCTCGCCGCCCGAGAGCGTGAACGGGTTCGCATCGGCGAGCGCGTCGAGCCGCAAGGCCGCGAGCAGACCGCCGACCGTCGCGTCGATCTCGGGCTGCGGCAGCCGCAGCGCCCGCAGCCCGGCGCCGATCTCGTCGCGCACGCGCGCCGCGACGAACTGGTGCTCGGGCTGCTGGAAGACCGTGCCGATGCGGGTGGCCAGCTGCTTCGGTCGCCAGCGGATGGGCGCCTCGGTCGCGACGTCGCCGCGGAGCGCGGCTGTCGCGCGGACGCCACCCGCGACCGGCGGCAGCAGTCCGGCGAGGGTGAGCGCGAGCGTCGACTTGCCGGCGCCGTTCGGCCCGGTGACGACGAGCGATTCGCCCGCGCGCACCTCGACGTCGAGGGCCGCGTGCACCGGCTCGCCCCCGCGGCCCGACCGCACCGCATCGGCGACGAGCAGCGCATCGCCCGGGGAGCGGCGACCGCGCGGCAAGTCGACGGGCAGCCCTGGAACCCACACGCCGTGCGCGGCGAGCTCGTCGCGATGGGCGTCGAGCACCGCCGCCGGAGCGCCGTCTGCCGCGGCGCCGCCGCCGGGCTCGAGCACGACGACGCGGTCGACCGCCGGGAGCCACGTCTCGACGCGGTGCTCGACGACCACGAGCGTCGCGCCCGTCTCGGCGGCGACGCGCGCCACGGCATCCCGCACCTCCACGACCCCGTCAGGGTCGAGGTTGGCGGTCGGCTCGTCGAGCAGGATGAGGCCCGGCCGCATCGCGAGCACCCCGGCGAGCGCGAGCCGCTGCCGCTGCCCGCCCGAGAGCGCCTCGGTCGAGCGGTCGAGCGGCAGGTCGAGGCCGACGGCGTCGAGCGCGGCGCGCACGCGCACCCAGATCTCGTCGCGCGGCACCCCGAGGTTCTCGCAGCCGAAGGCCACGTCGTCGCCGATGCGGGACATGATCGTGTTGGCCTGCGGGTCCTGCAGCACGAGCCCTGCCGTGTGCGGTGCGCTGTGCCGGGTCGCGGGATGCGCGCCGTCGACCGAGAGCTCGCCCGTCTCGTCTCCCTCGTCGTCGCCGCCCAGCACGCCGGCGAGGGCGGCGAGGAGCGTCGACTTGCCCGCCCCGGAGGGGCCGAGCAGCAGCACGCGCTCGCCGGGCTCGATGTCGAGGTCGAGCCCGGCGACGGCGGGCGCGTCGCGGCTCGCGTGCCGCCAGCCCCACCCGCGAGCGCGGATGCGGGAGCCGGTCACCGGGTGCGCGACCGACCCGAGGCGAAGCGGTCGAGCACGCCGGTCGCGGCGAGCGCCCGGGTCAGCAGCCAGCCGACCACGCCGGCCAGGAGCGCGCCGGAGACGGCGAGGCAGCCGAGGTAGATCCCGAGGAACTCGGCGCTTTTCGCGAGGTTGCCGGAGGTGAAGAGCTCGAGCACCCAGGCGGCCGCGGCGGCGCCGACGCCCGCAAGCATCGCGACCGGCAGGCCGAAGCGGCGGTAGGCGAAGAGCAGGAACACGAGCTCGGCGCCGAGCCCCTGCGCGAGCCCGGAGTAGACCGTCTCGATCGCCCACGCGCTGCCGAGCAGCATCGACACTGTCGCAGCGAGCAGCTCGACGAACAGCGCGGCGCCCGGCTTGCGGATGATGAGCCCGCCGAGCACGCCGCCGATGAGCCAGATGCCGACGGCGAGGCCGCCGAAGCCGGGCGTGATCGCCTCCATGACGCCGAACCAGGCGCCCCCGACGGCGTTCCAGACGACGAACAGGAGCCCGGTCGCGACGCCCAGGACTGCGGCGACGACGATGTCGACGACGCGCCAGCGGCTGGAGCGGGTGCGCGCGGGCGCGGGTGCGGTGATGGTCATTGCAGTGCCTTCCTCGAAGAGATGGCACGGGTTGGTGTCCTCCCTGCGCTGGCATGATCCAGATCAGGTTTGACGGTCGAAGGCTTCGGCCTTCCTCTCAGCCCGGCGCACCGGACTCCCGTGATGACCACAGTCTAGTCCGAGCACAGGTCGACGCGGGGCGGTGTGCGCGGTCCCGGACCCCGCGCGTATGGTGGACCGGTGCAGCCCATCCGATCGTTCGTTGCCATCGGCGACAGCTTCACCGAAGGCGTCGGCGACGAGCTGCCCGACGGCAGCGTGCGCGGCTGGGCCGACTTCGTCGCCGCCGGACTCGCGACCGCCCAGGGCGAGCCCGTTCGCTACGCCAACCTCGCGATCCGCGGCCGCAAGCTCGCCGGGATCCTGCACGAGCAGCTCGACGCGGCGATCGCGCTCGGCCCCGATGCGATCAGCATCAACGGCGGCGGCAACGACATCCTGCGGCCGAAGGTGTCGATCGACCACGTGGGCGAGCGGCTCGCCGACGCCGCGCACCGCATCGCGGCAGCAGGCATCCGCCCGATCCTGCTCTCAGGCGGCAACCCGAGCGCCGTGATGCCGCTCGGCGCCGCGATGCAGCGCCGAGGCGACGCCCTCGCGCGCGCGGTGATGTCGCGCATCAGCGACCTCGACGCGCCCTACGTCGACAACTGGTCGGATCCCGAGCTGCGCAGCCCCAGGTTCTGGTCCGTCGACCGGCTGCACCTCAACGCCGCGGGGCACGCGCACGTCGCGCGCAACGTGCTGCGCGCGCTCGGCCACGAGGCGCCCATCGGATGGCGCGACCTCACGAGCGCGACCACCGCCGAGGGCCGCCGTGACCTCGCCTACTACCGCGAGTACGTGCTGCCGTGGCTCGGTCGCCGGTTCACCGGGCGGTCGTCCGGCGACGGCCGTGACCCGAAGCTGCCGCAGCTCGTCGAGGTGCAGCCGCTCGCATAGCCGACTCAGTGACGGTTGGTCGTCACGAAGTCGATGAGCTCCTCGACGCGCGCGAGCAGCGCAGGCTCGAGGTCGTTCCAGTCGCGCACGCGCGAGCGGATGCGCTGCCACGCGCGCCCGACGTCCTCCTGCGACTCGTGCGGCATGCCGAGCCGCCGCAGCGTGCCGCGCTTCCAGTCCTCGCCCCTCGGCACATCCGGCCACGCCTCGATGCCGAGGCGCGCGGGCTTGATCGCCTGCCAGATGTCGATGAACGGATGCCCGACCACCCGCACGTGCGCACCGTGCGGGCCGCGCAGCACCTCCTCGGCGATGCGCGACTCCTTCGAGCCGCGCACGAGGTGGTCCAGCAGGATGCCCAGGCGCCGCTCGGCCGTCGGGGCGAACTCCGCGACGACGCCCAAGAGGTCGTCGGCGCCGTGCAGCGGCTCGACGACGACGCCCTCGACGCGCAGGTCGTGACCCCAGACCTGCTCGACGAGCTCGGCGTCGTGGACGCCCTCGACCAGGATGCGGCTGGGCAGCGCGACGCGGGCGCGCGCGTCCGCGACGGCGCGCGATCCCGACGCCGTCCGGGTCGGCGCTGCCCCCTTGGCAGACGCCCCGACGAGCTCGACCTCGACGCCGTCGATGAAGAAGCCGCGGCCGAGCGGGAACGCGCGCACCTTGCCGCGCCGGTCCTCGAGGTGGACGTTGCCCGTCTCGACGCGCACGACGGCGCCGACCCAGCCGTCGTGGCGCTCGACCACGAGGTCGCGCTCGGCCGGCACCCGCTTCGGCGACGCCGAAACCCTCGCGGCCTTCGCCTCGGGCGAGAGCACGTCGCCGCCCCAGGCGTCCCAGTCGATCCGCAGGCTGTCGTTCGGCACCGACCGAGCCTACGCGGCGGCCTCCGCGTCGCGGTCGAGGCGCGCTGTGCTTCGCTTGGGGCATGGAACTCCGCATCTTCACCGAGCCCCAGCAGGGCGCCTCCTACGACGAGCTGCTCGCGATCGCGCAGCGCACCGAGCAGCTCGGCTTCGACGGCTTCTTCCGCTCCGACCACTACCTGCGGATGGGCGACGGCGATCCCGGCTACGGACCGACGGACGCCTGGACGACCCTCGCCGGCCTTGCGCGCGACACCGAGCGGGTGCGCCTGGGCACGCTCGTGTCGTCGGTCACGTACCGGCTGCCCGGCATCCTCGCCGTGCAGGCCGCGAACGTCGACCAGATGTCGGGTGGTCGCGTCGAGCTCGGGCTCGGCACGGGCTGGTTCGCGCAGGAGCACAGCGCCTTCGGCATCCCCTTCCCTGAGAAGCGCTTCGACCTGCTCGAGGAGCAGCTCGCGATCGTGACGGGCCTGTGGGAGACGCCCGTCGGCGCCCGGTTCTCGTTCGAGGGCGAGCACTACCGGCTCGAGGACTCCCCCGCCCTGCCGAAGCCGGCGCAGGAGCGGCTGCCCGTGATCGTCGGCGGGCTCGGAGAGCGCCGCACGCCGCGGCTCGCTGCCGAGTTCGCCGACGAGCACAACCTGCCCTTCCCCGCACTCGACCGCATCCGCCCGCTGTTCACGGCGCTCGACCGCGCGATCGAGCGCGAGGAGCGCACCCGCCCGATCGTGCGCTCAGCGGCGCTCGTGACGGTCGTCGGCGACGACGAGGCGACGTACGCGCGACGTGCGGCGGCGATCGGCAGGGAGTCCGCGGAGCTGCGCGAGCACGGCATCGCGGGCACGCGCGCCGAGGTGGAGGACCGGCTCGGTGCGCTCGCCGACGCCGGCGTCGAGCGCCTCTACCTGCAGACCCTCGACCTGACCGACCTCGACCACCTCGACGAGATCGCGGCCTTCACGGGCGTCTAGGAACCGCCCGGACACGCGGAAGGGGGCCGCCCGCAGGCGACCCCCTTCGTGTGCAGCAGAACGTCAGGCGTTCGTGCGGCCGCGGTTCTTGGTGACGAGGCCGTAGATCAGCAGCACGATGATCGCGCCACCGATGGCAAGCAGCCACGTCGTGATGTCGAAGAAGCCCTCGAGGCCGACGTTGAAGAGCGCGGAGCCGATCCAGCCTCCGAGCAGTGCACCGACGACGCCCAGGATCAGCGTGATGATCCAGCCGCCGCCCTGACGGCCGGGCAGGATGAGCTTGGCGATGGCGCCGGCAACGAGGCCGAGGACGATCCAACCGAGAATGCCCATGTGTGTGGTCCCTTCTCTCATGCAGCGGTGCAAGGGTTTACGCCGCCGGGCCCCCGCGGAAGCGGTGACCGAGACATAGCCTGACGCAAACTCATGGGAGATTCCTGGGAGCCCCCGACTCAGCTGCTTGCTCGCTCCAGCACGATCTCCCGCACGCGTGCGGCGTCCGCCTGGCCGCGCATGGCCTTCATCACGGCGCCGATCACGGCTCCGGCTGCCTGCACCTTGCCGTCGCGGATCTTCTGCAGCACGTCGGGCTGTGCGCCGAGTGCCTCGTCGACGGCCGCGACGAGCGCCGACTCATCGGTGACGACCTGCAGTCCGCGGGCGGCCGCGACCTCGCTCGGACTGCCCTCGCCCGCGATGACGCCCTCGAGCGCCTGGCGCGCGAGCCGGTCGGTGAGCGTGCCCTCGTCGATGAGCTGCTGCAGCTCGGCCACATGTGCCGGCTCGACGAGCGTCGACGCCTCCACGCCACGCTCGTTGGCGACGCGGGCGATCTCGCCCGTCCACCACTTGCGCGCGGCCTGGGGCGAGGCGCCTGCGGCGACCGTCGCCTCGACGAGGTGCAGCATGTCGCCGTTCACGACGTCCTGGAACTCCAGGTCGGCGAAGCCCCACTCGGCCTTCAGCCGGCGCCGGCGGGCGACGGGCTGCTCGGGCAGCTGCGCGCGCAGCTCCTCGACGAGCTCGCGGCTGGGCGCCACGGGCAGCAGGTCGGGCTCGGGGAAGTAGCGGTAGTCATCGGCGTCCGACTTCGGACGACCGGGGCTCGTCGTGCCGGTGTCCTCGTGCCAGTGCCGCGTCTCCTGGATGATCGTGCCGCCGTCGGCGAGGATCGCCGCCTGCCGCTGGATCTCGTAGCGCACGGCGCGCTCGACCGATCGCATCGAGTTGACGTTCTTCGTCTCGGTGCGGGTGCCGAGCTGCTCCTGCCCGCGGGGGCGCAGGCTCACGTTGGCGTCGCAGCGCAGGTTACCGCGCTCCAGGCGTGCCTCGGAGATGCCGAGCGAGAGCACGATGTCGCGGATGGTGGCGACGTAGGCCTTCGCGATCTCGGGCGAGGAGTGCTCCCCGCCGAAGATGGGCTTCGTCACGATCTCGACGAGCGGCACGCCCGCGCGGTTGTAGTCGACGAGCGAGTACTCCGCGCCCTGGATGCGGCCGGTGGAGCCGCCGACGTGCGTGAGCTTGCCTGCGTCCTCCTCCATGTGCGCGCGCTCGATGGGGATGGTGATCTGCCGGCCGTCGGCGAGCTCGACCTCGACGGACCCCTCGAAGGCGATGGGCTCGTCGTACTGCGAGATCTGGTAGTTCTTCGGCGTGTCCGGGTAGAAGTAGTTCTTCCTGGCGAAGCGGCTCGACGTGGCGATCTCGCAGTTCAGCGCGAGGCCGAGGGCGATCGAGTACCGCACGGCCTGCTCGTTCACGACCGGGAGGCTGCCGGGCAGGCCGAGGCTCAGCGGGTCGACCAGCGTGTTCGGCTCGACGTCGTGGAAGTCGGGATGCGCGGGGTTCGGCGCCGCGGAGAACATCTTCGTGCGCGTGCCCAGCTCGACGTGCACCTCGAAGCCCATCACCGGCTCGAACAGCTCGAGCGCCTTGTGGAAGTCCATCAGCTTGTCCTTCATCGGGCCGCCTCCGTCAGTGCCGGTGCCTTGGTGGTGAGGATGCCGCCCCACCGGTCCGCGAGCAGCGCCTCGATGGCGGCGCCCGCGCGGTACAGCCGCTCGTCCTCGAACATCGGCGCGAGGATCTGCAGCCCGACGGGGAGCCCGTCGTCGCCGAGCCCCATCGGCAGCCCCATGCCGGGGATGCCCGCGAGGTTCGCGGGAATGGTCGTGATGTCGTTGACGTACATCGCGAGCGGGTCGTCGAGCTTCTCGCCGAGCTTGAACGCCGTGGTCGGCGCGGCCGGGCTGATGAGCAGGTCGGCCTGCTCGAAGGCCGCGTCGAAGTCGCGCTGGATGAGCGTGCGCACCTTCTGGGCGGAGCCGTAGTACGCGTCGTAGTAGCCGGCCGAGAGCGCGTAGGTGCCGAGGATGATGCGTCGCTTCACCTCGGCGCCGAAGCCGGCCTCACGGGTCGCGGCCATGACGTCCTCGACCGTCTGGCCCGGCTGCTCGACGCGCAGGCCGAACCGCACGGAGTCGAAGCGCGCGAGGTTGCTCGACGCCTCCGCCGGCAGGATCAGGTAGTACGCGGCGACCGAGTACGCGAACGACGGGCACGAGACCTCGACGACCTCCGCCCCCGCATCCGTCAGCACCTGGACGGTCTCGCGGAAGCGCGCCTGCACGTCGTCGGCGATGCCCTCGGAGTCGAGCTCCTTGACGACGCCCACGCGCACGCCGGCGAGGCTGCCGGAGGCCGCGCCCTCGCGCGCCGCCGCCGTGAACGACGGCCATTCGCGCTGGAGGCTCGTCGAGTCGTGCGGGTCGTGGCCGCCGATGACGTCGTGGATGAGCGCCGAGTCGAGCACCGTGCGCGTGACGGGGCCGACCTGGTCGAGGCTCGAGGCGAGCGCGATCGCACCGTAGCGGCTCACGCCGCCGTAGGTCGGCTTGACGCCGACGGTGCCGGTGACCGCGGCGGGCTGGCGGATCGAGCCGCCGGTGTCGGAGCCGAGCGCGAACGGCGCCTCGAACGATGCGACCGCGGCAGCCGAGCCGCCGCCGGAGCCGCCGGGGATGCGGTCGGTGTCCCACGGGTTGCGGGTGGGGCCGTAGGCGGAGTGCTCGGTCGACGAGCCCATCGCGAACTCGTCCATGTTCGTCTTGCCGAGCGCGACGAGGCCCGCGGTCTTGAGTCGCGCGACGACGGTGGCGTCGTAGGGCGGGATCCAGCCCTCGAGGATGCGCGAGCCCGAGGTCGAGGGCATGCCGATCGTGCAGAGCACGTCCTTGATCGCGACCGGGGCGCCTGCGAGCGGGTGGAGCTCCTCGCCGGCGGCACGGCGGTCGTCGATCGCGCGGGCCTGGTCGAGGGCGCCGTCGTTGATGTGCAGGAAGGCGTGGATCTCGCCGTCGACCGCCGCGATGCGGTCGAGGTGCGCCTGCGTCGCCTCGACGCTCGAGACATCGCCCGACGCCAGCAGGCCGGCGAGCTCGTGGCCGGCGAGGCGGGTGAGGTCGGTGGGTGCCTGTCCCATCACTGCTCCTCGCCCAGGATCGCCGAGACGCGGAAGCGCTCGCCGTCGTGGCTGGGGGCGCCAGCGAAGGACTGCTCGTGCGTGAGGGTCTCCCCCACGACGTCGTCGCGCAGCACGTTCGTGAGCGGCACGGGGTGGCTGGTCGCGGGGACGTCGTCGCCGGCGATCTCGCGCACGGTGGCGATCGCGTCGACGATGGCGGAGAGCTCGGTCGTGAGGCTCGTCACCTCGTCGTCGGTGAGCGCGATGCGAGCGAGTCCAGCCAGGTGCTGGACCTCCTCGCGAGTGATCTCGGACATGCGTCTCCTCGTCGGCTGCGGGGGGTCGGTCAATCCTACGGCCGCGTCGCGAGCACCCAGATCGCGAGCGCCTCGAGCGCCACGGCGGCCCAGACGCACCACCAGCGGAGGTCCGCGGCGATCGCGAGCGCCTCGCGGACGGTCGCGCCCGGCCGGTACGACGGCCGGGTCCAGGCGCCGATCACCGCACCGTCGATGCCGGCCTCGGCCAGCAGCCCGGCGGTGCGGTACGCGTGGTACTCGCTCGTCACGACCGCGAGCGGGCCGCGACCCGGACCCGAGACGAGCGGGCGCGAGAGCAGCAGGTTCTCGCGTGTGGTGGTCGACGCCTCCTCGAGGTCGATCGCCGACGCCGGCACGCCCAGCTGCCGTTCGAGGTGCTCCGCCATCGCCGACGCCTCGGTGCGCACCTCATCCGGACCCTGCCCGCCCGAGACCACGATCCGGGCATCCGGTCGCTCGCTCAGCGCGGCCCGCCACACCTCGGCGCCCCGCTGCACGCGCCGGCGCAGCAGCGGCCCGACGTCGCGACCGCGCAAGCCCGCCCCGAGGATGAGCACCGTGCCGGGCGCTCGGGGTGCGCGCGCGGCGCGCGCGTGGATGAGCATCGCGAGCGCGAGCACGGCCACGCCGAGCCCAGCAGCCCAGAGCGGCAGCGCCAGCAGCAGTGCGGCGCGGGCGAGCGCAGGGTCGATGGCGCCGGCGACGCCGATCGCGAAGGCGAGCAGCGCCATGCCGACCCCGAGCGCGCCGATCAGCCGGTCGACCCGCCGGACGCGCACGAGCCGCCGCAGCATGAGCGCGTGCCAGAGCGACGCGCCGCCGAGGCCGAGCGTCGCGATCACCGCCACGGCGACGAGCAGCGCCCAGCCGCCCTCGGCGAGCGGCACCTGGAGCCAGGACGCGACGGGCTGCCGCAGCACGCGCGTCAGCAGCAGCGCGAACGCGGCCGCGATGAGCGCCGCCCAGAGCGCGGGCGCGAGCACCTGCATCCGCCTGCTCCCCCGCACGTCACGACCCTAGCCGCCGCGCTCGCCGTGCTCGTCTGGCACCCGACCAGGCCCGCCCGTCACCCGACCGGCCTTGCCCGGTACCGAGTTGCGGGTGCCCGGTGCCAGTATCCGCAGATCGGTACCACCACCTGGATCGCCGATCGGTCGCCGGTACGGATCTGCAGGTGTCCGCCGCCCGCACCCGCAGATCCGTACCCCCATTCCGCGATGTCGCGACCGCACCAGCGCACGAGATCCGCCCCGCCGTCGTCCCGGCTCGCCCAATCCGCCCATCCCCCGACGCAACCTCGCAGAGCCGCTTGCACACAGCCTCGAACGTGTGTTCGAATGGTCGCATGCGGTGGGAGGGACAGACGGCGACGCACGTCGACGCGGATGCGCTGCCCGGGCTCGAGGAGCGCGGCAGCGTGCTGGAGTCGTGGCCGACACCCGGCTTCGACGGCGCCTCCTTCCTGGAGGTCACGGCGAAGAGCGCGCTCAACCACGTCGCGGGCGACGGCTTCATGGGCGGCGCGTGGACGATCAACCCCTACCGCGGCTGCCAGCACGCGTGCCGCTACTGCTTCGCGCGCAACACCCACACCTATCTCGACCTCGACTCGGGCGCCGACTTCGACTCCCGCATCGTGGTGAAGGCGAACTTGGTCGAGGTGCTCGAGCGCGAGCTCGCGGGCCCCCGCCGAGACGTCGACGCCGTGCAGCTCGGCACGAACACCGATCCGTACCAGCGCGCCGAGGGCCGCTACAAGCTCATGCCGGGCGTGCTCCGCGCGCTCGCCCGGCACGGCGCCTCGATCTCGATCCTCACGAAGGGCACGCTGCTGCGTCGCGACCTGCCGCTGCTCGCCTCGATCGCTCGCGACGTGCCGGTGTCGATCGCGATGTCGATCGCGATCTTCGACGACGAGCTGCAGCAGCAGGTCGAGCCGGGCACGCCGACGACCCGCTCGCGGCTCGAGACGGTGCGCGCGGTGCGCGACGCCGACCTCGACTGCGCCGTGTTCGCGATGCCGATCCTGCCGGGCCTCACCGACACGCGCGCGCACCTCGAGACGGCGTTCGCGGCGATCGCCGACGCGGGCGCGACGAGCGCCATCGCGAGCGCCCTGCACCTGCGACCGGGCGCGCGCGAGTGGTACCTGCAGTGGCTGCGCGCCGAGCACGCAGAGCTGCTGCCGCTCTACGACCGCGTCTACCGCGACGCGCGCGGCCGGTTCGGCTCCTACGCGCACCCGGACTACCGGTCGTGGCTGCGGGACCGCATCCGTCCCCTGCAGCGGGTCCATGGCCTCGGCCGCACGGTCGTCGCGCCTGGCACCGGCATCTCGGCCGTGGCGCCCAGCAACCGGGCGAAGCGGCTGCCGAGCACGTCGGGCGAGCCGATGCTCGCAGCGGCGACGCTCTTCTAGACCCCGTCGATGAAAGCGCGGATGCGCGCCGAGCAGTCGGGATGGTCGATCACGCGATGCCCGTGGCCGGGCAGCACCTCGTGCGCGGCACCGAGCTCGACGAGCGCGGCCGCCACCTCCTCGTACGCCGGGTTCCAGCCGCCGGTGAGCACGAGCGTGGGCGTGTCGGCGATCACCGCGGGATCGACCGGATGCCGCCAGGGCGCCCCGTGCAGCCGCGCTCGCTTCGAGGAGCGCAGCGCCTGCGGCGTGACGGCGGGGCCGACGTCGTGGCCCTCGAGCGCCAACGTGAACGAGCGCTCGAAGGTCGCGTCGGTCAGCGTCGCGTCCAGGTAGATCGGCTCGAGTCGCTCGATGAGCCGCGCGGTCGCCGGTCGGTCGGCGCAGAGCTGGAAGAGCGCGGGCTCGACGAGCACGAGCGCGCGCGGCGGCTCCATCGAGCTCGCCATCGTCGCCACGACGCCGCCGTAGCTGAAGCCGACGAGCACATCGGCGGCGCGGAGTGCGAGCGCCTGAGCGCCGGCTGCGACGTCGCCGACCGCGGGCTCCTCGTCGCCGTAGCCGGGGAGCACGGGGAAGGCCGCATCCGGGAAGGCCGCCGCCTGCTGCGGGAACGCCGCACGGCCGGCGTGGCCGGAGCCGTGCACGAACACGAGCCGCAGGTCGTGGTGGTCGGCGAGCATGCGGTCCAGCGTAGGAGCGCGGCGCCGACGCCGCGAACCGCCCGCTACCGCTTCGGCCAGTGCCACGAGGGCTGGTCGAGCGGCCCCTCCCTGCCCGCGACGAGCGTCTCGCCGTGCACCTTCTCGAGCCCGACCGCGGTGCCGCCGAGCGCGGCGGCGAGCTGCGCCTGGTGCGTCACGACGAGCACTTGCGTCTGCTCGCTCGCGCGGCGGATAAGCGCGGCGAGCGGTGCGACGAGCTCGGCGTGCAGGCTGCGCTCCGGCTCGTTGAGCACGATCAGGCTCGGGCGCTCGACCGAGGTCAGCGCGGCGACGAGCAGCAGGAACTGCAGGGTGCCGTCCGAGAGCTCCGCGGCGGTGAGCATGCGCAGCATGCCCTGCTGGCGCAGCGCGGGTGTCATGCGTCCGTCGTGGACGACGATCTCGAGCGCGGAGCCGTCGAAGGCCTCGGCCACCGCGCGGCCGATCTCGCGGTCGAGCCCGGCCTCGATCGAGGTGCGCAGCACCGCGGCGAGATTGGCGCCGTCGTCGTCGAGCCGCGGGCTGCGCGTGCCCACCTGCGGCTGCCTGGCGGGCGCGCCGGCGTCGGTGCGGAACGCGTCGTGGAACCGCCAGCCGCGGATCGTGCGGCGCACGCCCGCGATCTCGGGCGCATCCGGCGTGCCCGCCTGCTCGTCGAGCACCGACGTCCACGGCGCGATGCCGCGCGAGAGCTCGCGCCACCCGTCGTCGCCGCGCGCCCGCACGAGGGCGCCGCGTCGCTCGACGAGCACGCTCGCGGGGCGCGGGTCGAGCCCGGCGAAGACGTGCTCCTGCTTGATGTCGGGGTCGCGGTCGAACATGCACAGCGCGCCAGCGCTCGAGAGCGGCACCGGCAGGCCGAGGTCGATCGCGTAGCCGAGGCCGTCCGCGGCACCGAAGCCGAGCCGCACGGCCACTGGACCCGAGCGGACGAGCCCCTCGGTCGGGCCGCCCTCGCGCACCGCGCGAGCGATGCGCTCCGGACCGGCCCACCGCACGGCGTCGAGCCCGCCGTCGGCCGCGAGCTCGGCGACCGCCCGTGCCTGCCCCGCCGCCGCGAGCAGCCGGAGCGCCCGGTAGAGGCTCGACTTGCCGGTGCCGTTGCGGCCAGTGACGACGGTCAGCGGCCCGAGGTCGACGACGAGCGAGCGTATCGAGCGATAGCCCTCGATCGCGAGCCGGTCGATCACTCGCCGAGCAGCCCGCGCGCGTACGCGGCCTGGCCGGCGTGCTGCACGTCGTCGTCGATGATGCTGACGAGTCGCACGCCGAGGGTGACGGGCGGATCCCACGCATCGTCGACGACGCGGTCGAGGTCGGCATCGCTCAGGGTCGCGAGGAAGCGCTGCGTCGCGGCGTGCACGGCGTCGAGGTAGTCGAGCAGCGCCTGGGCCGACTCGGGCTGCACGGCTCGCACCTCGATGGGGCCGTGCCCGTAGCCGGTGTCGCCAGGATCGGCCTCGAGCCCGAAGCGCGCCGCCCAGCCGTCCGAGGCGTAGACCTGCTCGGTGCCGGCCACGGCGGCGACCTGGGCGTCCTGACCGCGCGCGAGGTGCCAGACGAGCCAGCCGATCGGGTTCGCACCCTCGGCCGGAGCCGCGACGAGCTGCGCGGGCGTCAGTCCCCGCACGGCCCGGCGTGCCTCGTCGGGGATGCGCGAGAACGCCTCGGTGAGCACCGCGATCGCATCCATCACGCGCCCGCCGCTCCGGGCTCGAGCGCCGGCAGCGCATCCGGCCCCTGCTCGACGAGCACGCGGAACTCCGCCGCGTCGAGGATGCGGATGCCGAGCTCCTCGGCCTTGCCGAGCTTCGATCCGGCGCCTGGGCCGGCGGCGACGAAGTGCGTCTTCTTCGAGACGCTCGACGCAGCCTTGCCGCCCGCGGCGATGATCGCCTCCTGCGCGCCCTCGCGCGTGTAGCCCTCGAGCGTGCCGGTCGCGACGACCGTGATGCCGGCGAGCACGCCGCCGCGCTCCCCCGCCGCCCCCGGTCCCGGGTGACCGGGGGTCGCGAACCGCACCCCGGCATCCCGCCACGCCTGCACGATCTCGCGATGCCAGTCGACGGCGAGCCACTCGATCACCGCGTCGGCGATGATCGGCCCGACTCCCTCGACGTGCGCGAGCTCCTCGGGCGTCGCCGCCTCGATCGCGGCGAGCGAGCCGAACCAGTCGGCGAGCGCTCGCGCGGCGACCGGGCCGACGTGACGGATGTTGAGGGAGACGAGCTGGCGCCACAGATCCTTGGTCTTCGCGCGCTCGAGCTCGGCGAGCAGCGTCTCGGCCTGCGCGGACGGCCGGAGCACCCGGTGGTCCTTGCGGATGCCGGCCTTTCGACGCTCGGCGGCCGTCATGCCCTCGCTGCCCGGCGGGTAGGTGACCTCCACGCGCTGGAAGGGGGCGCGCCGCACCGGCTCGCCGGTCTGCTCGTCGAGCTTGGGCTGCCCCGTCTCGGCGTCGCGCACGACCACCTCGATCGGCACGAGCTCGTCGATCGTGAGCGCGAACAGCCCCGCCTCGGTGAGCAGCGGCGGCTCTGCGGGCACGCTCGGCTGCGTGAGCGCCGCCGCGGTCACCTCGCCGAGCGCCTCGATGTCGAGCGCGCCGCGGCTGCCGATGTGCTCGACGCGGCCGCGCACCTGCGCTGGGCAGTCCTTCGCGTTCGGGCACCGCAGGTCGACGTCGCCCTCCTTCATCGGCCGCAGCGTCGTGCCGCACTCGGGGCAGTGCTCCGGCATGACGAACTCGCGTTCGCTGCCGTCGCGGAGCTCGACGACCGGCCCGAGCACCTCCGGGATGACGTCGCCCGCCTTGCGCAGCACCACCGTGTCGCCGATGAGCACGCCCTTGACGCGCACGACGTCCTGGTTGTGCAGCGTCGCCTGCCGCACGACCGACCCCGCGACCTGGACCGGCTCCATGTTGGCGTAGGGCGTCGCCCTGCCGGTGCGCCCGACGCTCACGACGATGTCGAGGAGCTTCGTGTGCACCTCCTCAGGCGGGTACTTGTAGGCGATCGCCCAGCGCGGCGCGCGGCTCGTCATCCCGAGCTCATCGTGCAGCGCGAGCTCGTCGACCTTGACGACGATGCCGTCGAGCTGGTGCTCGACCGAGTGCCGCCGTTCCCCGAACCGCTCGACGTAGGCGACCACGTCGTCGGCGCCCTGCAGCACCTCGACGTGCGGGCTCGTCGGCAGGCCCCACTCCGCGAGCAGCGCGTAGACCTCGCTCTGCGCCGCGACGGGCGGGTCGGGCCAGGCGCCGAAGCCGTGCACGTACATCGCGAGCGCGGCGATCCGCTCCTCGCCCGCCTCCCGCTCGAGGCCGCCCTTCTTCTCGAGCTGCTGGCGGAGCCCGCCGGAGGCGGCATTGCGCGGGTTCGCGAACGCCGGGAACCGCCTCGCCGCCCGATCGGCTGCCTTCTCCTCGTCGAAGTCCCCTCGGCTCGCCGCGGGGCGCCGCTCCCACCGCGCGCGGTCCTCCTCGATCGAGCGGCCCCGCAGCTCGGCCTGCAGCGCGTTGAGCCGCTCGAAGGCCTCGACCGGGATGAACACCTCGCCGCGGACCTCGACGAGCGGCGGATGCCCGGTGCCGGCGAGGCGCTCGGGCACGCCCGCGACGCGCACGGCGTTGGGCGTGACGATCTCGCCGACGCGGCCGTCGCCGCGCGTCGCCGCGGAGGTGAGCACGCCGTGCTCGTAGCGCAGGGCGATCGCGAGGCCGTCGATCTTGAGCTCGGTGAGCCACGCGACGCGCCTGCCGGCGGCCGACTCCGCCTTCGCGCACCACTCGCGCAGCTCGTCGATCGAGAAGACGTTGTCGAGGCTCAGCATCCGCTCGCGGTGCTCGATGGTCGGCAGGCCGCTGCCAGCGCCGCCCTGCACCGTCTGCGTCGGCGAGTCCTGGCTCTGCAGCTCGGGATGCGACCGCTCGAGCTCGTCGAGCTCGCGCACGAGCGCGTCGTACGAGACGTCGTCCATGATCGAGGCGTCGCGGTCGTAGTAGGCCGCGCTCGCCTCCTCGATCCGGTTGCGCAGCTCCTGCGCCCGAGCGTTCAGATCGCTGAGGGTGTCGCCCTCGATTCCCACCATGCCCCCATTGTGCACGCGCCTACCGACAGCGATCCTGTACCCCGAGGGCCAATCCGAGTCGACCTCGGTTCCGAATCCCTGGTCGACACCCCGTGCGCCACCGCGGCGCACAGGCCGGAAACGGCCCACACAGAAGGAGGAGTCATGACCCAGTCCCCCAACCGACTCGTCGCCACGATCTTCGGCGCCGTCTACCTGCTCGTCGGCGTGCTCGGCCTCTTCGTCGCCGGCGGCAGCTTCGTCGGCCAAGAAGGCGGCCTGCTGCTCGGCGTGTTCCAGGTGAACCACCTGCACAACATCGCCCACCTGCTGATCGGCGCGGTGCTGCTCGCGGCCGGCCTGCGCAACACGCGTGCGGCGAAGGCCGCGAACACCACGGTCGGCGCGGTCTACCTGCTGCTCGGCATCGTCGGCTTCTTCATCGTCGACACCGCCCTCAACATCCTGGCGCTGAACACGGCGGACCACTACCTCCACCTCGCCTCGGCGATCGTGCTGCTCGGCGTGGGCCTCGCCCTCGACCGCGACACGACCACGGCACGACGCGCGGCGGTCTAGTCCCATGGCAGCGCTGACCCGGATGTGGGGTGCCGTGGCAGCGCTCGGCGCGGCGCTCATCGCCCTCGCGGTGGGCGCCGCGGCCACGCCGTGGCTCGCGGTGCCGATGCTCGCCGCCGGCCTCGGCCAGCTCGCCGTGTGCGTTGCTGCGCTGCGAGGCACCCGCTGGCACGCCGGACTCGTGGCCGTGCCGCTCGCACTCCCGACACTGCTGTGGCTCGGCGCCCTGCTGCTCGCGCCGGCGGAGGCATCCTCGCTGCCGTTCGCCCCGCTGCTCGCCGAGTCGACGCTCGCGCTCGGCGCCGCCGCCCTGCTGCTGCGCCGTCGCACCGCCGACGACGACACGTCGCCGGGGCTCATGATCGTCGGCCTGCTCACCTCTGCCGCCGCCGTCGCGGCGATCACGACCACCGCGCTCGCCGGCACCCACGCGGGCGCCTTCGCGCAGCCGCACGGCGAGCACGGCATCGTCGTCGATGCGGAGCACGGCGGCCACTGAGGCCGCGGCTCAGGCCGCGGTCGCCTCGACTGCAGGGGCCGCGCCGTCGGCCGACAGCATGTCAGCCGACACCGTGCGGTCGATCGTGCACTGCCCGAGCACCCGCGAGCCGAGGTAGAGCACGGCCGACTGGCCGGTCGCGACACCGCTCAGCGGCTCGACCGGATCGATGACGAGCTCGTCGCCCTCCATGCGGGCTCGGGCGGGCACCGGGTCGGCGTGCGCGCGGATCTGCACCTCGACGTCGAGACCACCAGCGAGCCCCGGATGCGCCGCGCCCGCGTGCGAGATGCGGGTGCCGGCGAGGCGCGCCACGGCGAGCGCCTCCTTCGGCCCGACGACGAGCTGCCTCGTCGACGGCTTCACCTCCAGCACGAAGCGCGGGCGACCGTCCGGCGACGGGACACCGAGCGACAGGCCGCGGCGCTGCCCGATCGTGTAGCCGTGCACGCCCTCGTGCCCGCCCACCACCCGGCCGTCGCGGTCGACGATCTCGCCGGGCTCCGCGCCCAGCCGCTCGGCGAGGAAGCCGCGCGTATCGCCGTCGGGGATGAAGCAGATGTCGTGGCTGTCGGGCTTCTGGGCCAGCAGGAAGCCCCGCTCCGCGGCCTCGGCGCGCACGAGCGCCTTCGTCGGGGTCTCGGCGAGCGGGAACCAGCAGTGCTCGAGCTGGCGAGCGGTCAGCACCCCGAGCACGTACGACTGGTCCTTCGCCCAGTCGGCCGCGCGGTGCAGCTCCGGCCCGTCGCCGGTGTGCTCGACGCGCGCGTAGTGGCCGGTGACGACGCGGTCGAAGCCGAGCCCGATGGCGCGGTCGAGCAGCGCCTCGAACTTGATCTTCTCGTTGCACCGCAGACACGGGTTCGGCGTGCGACCCGCCGCGTACTCGTCGACGAAGTCCTGCACGACGTCGCCGTGGAACCGCTCCGAGAAGTCCCACACGTAGAAGGGGATGCCGAGCCGGTCGGCGACCCTGCGCGCATCCATCGCGTCCTCGACGGTGCAGCAGCCGCGGCTGCCGGTGCGGAGCGTGCCGGGCATGCGGCTGAGCGCCAGGTGCACCCCGACGACCTCGTGCCCGGCGTCGACGGCGCGCGCGGCCGCGACGGCCGAGTCCACGCCGCCCGACATGGCTGCCAGCACCTTCATGCGATCCCCGTTCGTTCCGCCATCAAGGCTAGCGAGCCTCAGCCATCCCTCGGGAGGCCGTGGCACCCTGGGCGTGTGAGGGCTCCGGATGAGGCGAGCACAGGTGGCGCGAGCGCGGGGGGTCGCGAGCGCGTGTCGGTCGTGATCCCGGTGCTCGACGACGCGCCGGCGCTGCGCCGCTGCCTCGAGCACCTCGCCGCCCAGACCGAGCCTCCGCTCGAGGTCGTCGTCGTCGACAACGGCAGCGTCGACGACTCTGCTGCCGTCGCCCGCGCGGCGGGCGCGCGCGTGGTGGCCGAACCCACGCGCGGCATCCCGGCGGCGGCCGCGCGCGGCTACGACGAGGCCCGCGGCGAGATCATCGCCCGCTGCGATGCCGACTCGGTCGTCCCCGACGACTGGGTGGAGCGCATCCGCACCGCCTTCGAGGACGACCCCTCGCTCGTCGGCCTCACGGGGCCGGGCCGCTTCCACGACCTGCCGAAGCGCTGGACGGCTGTCGCGAGCGCCGCCTACGCGCTCGGCACGTTCGTCGGGGGTGGGGCGGCGATCGCGAACGTGCCGCTGTGGGGATCGAACATGGCGCTGCGCCGGGCGGCGTGGGAGGCGGTTTCGGCGCGCGTCGAGCGCGCCGACCCCGCGGTGCACGACGACCTCGACCTCACGATGCACCTCGGCCCGCGCGCGCGGATCCGCTTCGACCCCTCGCTGCGCGTGGGGGTCGAGGGAAGGATGTTCCGCAGCCGCGCGGCGGCGCGTGGGCGCATCCGCGTCGCGATGCGCACGTTCCGCCGGGGATGGGCCACGGGCGGTTCCGCCGGCCGCCGCTGGGTGCTGCGCGTCGGCGGCCCCGACCTCACGCGAGCGCGGCCGTGAGCGGCGACCTCCAGTCCTGGCTGGCCGGCCAGGGGCGCTGGCTCCCGGGCGATGCGCTCCGACTCGCCGCCGCCGCATCCGTGCCGCTCGCCGGCGCGGTCGCCGGCGGCCCGTCCGCCGCCGCGATGCTCCTCACCCTCGGCGGCACCATGGCGCTGCGCTTCGTGCGCGCGCCCGCCGCGCTCGACATCGCCGGGCAGCTCGTGGTGCTCGCCTCCGCGTGGCTCGCCGTCACAGGCGCGTACCAGGTCGTGCCCGGCCTCGACACGACGGCGCACCTGGCCACGGGCGCCGTGCTCGCCCTGCTCGCCCGGACCGTGCTGCTCCGGCTCGGCCTGCTGCCGGTCACGACCTCGCGGCGGGCGGCCGCCGCCCGCGCCCTGCACACCGTGAGCGCCGTCGTGCTGCTCGGGCTGCTGTGGGAGCTCGGCGAGTGGGCGGGCCACGCGTGGTTCTCGCCCGAGATCGGCGTCGGCTACGCGGACACGCTCATCGACCTCGCGGCCGACGGCGCGGGTGCGCTGCTCGCGGCGCTGCTCGCCGAGCGGGTGACCGCCCGCGAGCGGCTCCTCGACGCGGCTCCGCTGCGCTGACCGCTCAGAGCGCGCGGGCCGTTCAGAGCGCGCGGGCCCGGGCGACCGCGTCGGGCAGCGCGCGCAGCAGCGCGTCGACGTCGGCCTCCGTCGTCGTGCGTCCGAGCGAGAGCCGCAGCGGCGCGACACCCGTGACGCCGCAGGCCCGCACCACGTGCGACTCGCGCGCGACGCCCGCGGAGCACGCGGAGCCGTTCGAGACCGCGAAGCCCGCCTCGTCGAGCAGGAACTGCAGCGACTCGCCCTCAGCGCCCTCCACCACCACGTGGGCGATGTGGGGCAGCCGGTCGTCCGCCGCCAGCACCCGCACGCCGCGCAGCGACGCGGCGAGCCGCAGGATGCGGTCGGTCAGCGCTCGCAGTCGCGCCGCTTCCGTCTCGAGCTCGGCGACCGCCTCCTCGGCGGCGAGCGCGAACAGCGACGCCCCGAGCGCGTCCTGCGTGCCGGAGCGCAGCCCGCGCTGCTGGCCGCCGCCGTGGTGCAGCGCCTCGAGCCGCGCGTCGCGCCGCACGACGAGCGCCCCGATGCCGTGCGGCCCGCCCAGCTTGTGGCTCGCGACGCTCATGAGCGCCGCCCCGGTGTCGGCGAATCGCAGCGGCACGTGCCCGAACGCGCCGACGGCGTCGAGGTGCAGCGGCACGCCCGCGCGCGCCGACGCGACCGCCGCCTCCTCCACCGGCTGCGCGGAGCCCAGCTCGTTGCTCGCCACGAGCATCGTCGCGACCGCAGCGCCGCCCGCGAGCGCCGCGGCGAACGCGTCGACGTCGGTCACCGCACTCCCGTCGACGCCCACCCAGCGCACCGTCGCCCCCTGGCGCTCGAGCCACTCGACCGCGTCGAGCGTCGCGTGGTGCTCGGCGACGGGCACGACGAGCGCCGTGCTCGCACCCGCGTCGCGCGCCGCCCACCACGCGCCCTTGAGCGCGAGGTTGATCGACTCCGTACCGCCGGACGTGTAGACGACCTCGGTCGGATGCGCGCCGAGCGTCGCCGCGAGCCGCTCGCGGGCGTCCTCGAGCACGGCCCGCGCCCGCTGCCCCGCCCGATGCGTCGACGCGGGGTTCGCGAGCGGCTCCGCTTCCGCCATCGCCCGTCGCACGGAGTCGCGCATCAGGGTCGCCGCGGCGTGATCGAAGAGCCGCGGCTCTGAGGACCGGTCATCGCTCAGGCGCATCTCCCATACATTAGAGCGCGTGGTGGAGTCGGAGGAACGAGCGCGAGGCATCCACCGCACCCGCAGCGGGCCCGATGGCACCGGCCACAGCCTGACCGTCTGGTCGCGGCACGCGACGGCGATGGAGCTGCGCATCTTCGACCGCGACGACCCCGACTGGCTGCTGCACTCGCTGCCGATGCGTCGCGACGGCGAGGACTTCACGATCGACACGCCGCTGCTCGAGCTCGGCACGCCCCATGCGATCGGCGTCGACGGGCCGCGCGGACCGGGCCACGCCTTCGATCCGGAGCGCAACGCCGTGCCGCCCCACGCGCGCGGCATCGTCCGCACGCCGCACGGCCAGTACCGCGCGACCGTGGTCGATCCCGGCTTCGACTGGGGCGGCGTCGCCCGTCCCCACGTGCCGATGGACCGGCAGGTGATTTACGAGGCGCACGTGAAGGGACTCACGAAGCTCAGCCCGCACATGCCCAGGGAGCTGCGCGGCACGTACGCGGGCCTCGCGCATCCCTCCACGATCGCCTACCTGCGCGACCTCGGTGTCACGACCGTGCAACTGCTGCCGATCCACCTGTTCGTCTCGGAGCAGCGCCTCATCCAGCAGGGACGCGTCAACTACTGGGGCTACAACACGCTCAACTGGTTCGCGCCGCACGGGGCGTACGCCTCCCGCGCCGCGCAGTTCGACGGCACCGGCGGCGTGCTGCGCGAGGTGAAGGGCATGGTGCGGCTGCTGCACGAGGCCGGCATGCAGGTGTTCCTCGACGTCGTCTACAACCACACCTCCGAGGAGGGCGCCGGCGGTCCGCCGTCGAGCCTGCGCCTGATCGACAATGCCTCCTACTACCGGGTCGGCGCCGACGGGCAGTACGTCGACTACACCGGGTGCGGCAACACCGTCGACTTCTCGGTCCCGGCCGCGCAGGAGCTCGTGCTCGACTCGCTGCGCTACTGGCACCACGAGCTGCAGATCGACGGCTTCCGGTTCGATCTCGCCCCCGTGCTCGGCCGCGGCGCAGACGGTGCCTTCGACGCGCAGCACCCGCTGCTGCGGCGCATCCTCACCGACCCGAGGCTCGCCGACGCGACCATGATCGCCGAGCCGTGGGACCTGGGGCCCGACGGCTGGCAGACGGGCCGCTTCCCCGACGGCTTCGGAGAGTGGAACGACCGCTACCGCGACACCGTGCGGCAGTTCTGGCTGAGCGACTACCGCTCCTTCCGCCACGGCGGCGACGGCGCCACCGGGGTCGGCCCGCTCGCGCACGCCGTCTCCGGCTCGGAAGGGCTCATCGCCACCGAGCGCGGGCCGCTGCAGAGCATCAACTTCGTCACGGCCCACGACGGCTTCACGCTCACCGACCTCACGCGCTACGACCGCAAGCACAACGAGGCGAACGGCGAGGACAACCGCGACGGCGCCGACGAGAACCGCTCGTACAACCACGGCGTCGAGGGCCGGACGGAGGATGTCGCCATCCAGCTCGATCGTCGCAAGTCGATGCGGAACGTGCTCGGCACGCTGCTCGTCTCCGCCGGCGTGCCGATGCTCACGATGGGCGACGAGTTCGGCCGCTCGCAGCGCGGCAACAACAACGCCTACTGCCAGGACTCCGCGCTGACGTGGATGCGGTGGGATCGACGCGAGTGGCAGGATGCGTTCCTCGAGCAGACGCGCAGGCTGCTGCAGCTGCGTCGCGAGCACCCCGCGCTTCGGCCGCTCGAGTTCGGGCAGGGCGACCAGCGGGTGGCCGGCTCGTCCCGCCTCGACTGGTTCAATGCCGCTGGCATGCGGATGACGATCGACGACTGGGACCACTCCCACGACCGCTCGATGCAGATGCTCGCGGAGTCGACGATCGAGGACCAGTACTCGCGCGTGCTCGTCATCTTCCACGGCTCGCCGCGCGACACGCTCGTGACGACCCCCGGGCCTGACGGCGCGACGGCGCTCGAACTGCTGTGGGACTCCGCCGCCGACGGCATCGGCGACGAGCGGGTCGCGCCGGGCGACGAGGTCTTCATGACCGCCATGAGCATGCGCGTGTACGCGGTGCGCGGGATGCCCGCGGCCGGTGCGCCGACGGCGACGGTGGTGCGCCTGCGCACACCCCCGTCGCCGCCCTCGCCCCGCTGATCCCGCGGGTCGGCCGCGCGGGTCAGCCGCGCGGGTAGGCCACCAGGCCGAGCTCCGCGTCGGACGCCAGCATCGAGTGCTTCGGCACGACGCGCACGGTGTAGCCGAACGTGCCGGCCCGATCGAGCGCGATCGCCGACTCGAAGCGGGTGGCATCGCCGTCGCTGCCGGCCGCGTCGAGCCGGAACCTGCGCGAGTGCCGCAGCTCGCCGTCCTCCGAGACGGTGCCGGCGATCACCTCGACGGCGACATCCTCCGGCGTGAGCGAGCCGAGGGCCACGAACGCACGGACGCGCACCTCGTCGCCGATGGTCGGGGGCGTGTCCACACCCTCGACCTCGACGTGCCGCACATCCACGCCGCCGAACGCGTCGCGCATCCGCTGGGTCCACGCGGCGAACTCGCGAGCGCCGCGCGCGTCGTCGGCCGCTGCCGTGGCCGCCGCCTTCGCGGCGGGCGCGTACAGGCGGTCGACGTACTCGGCGAGCATGCGCTCGGCCGACAGCTCGGGGCTGAGGGTCGCGAGCGTGTGGCGGATGGAGGCGATCCAGGCGGTGGGCATGCCCTGCTCGTCGCGGTCGTAGAAGCGCGGCGCCACCTGGTGCTCGATGAGCTCGTACAGCGCGTTCGCCTCGAACGCGTCGCGCTGCGCGGCATCCATGTGCTCGTGCGCCGACGGGATCGCCCAGCCGTTCTTGCCGTCGAAGTACTCCTCCCACCAGCCGTCGAGGATCGACAGGTTGAGCGAGCCGTTGAGCGCGGCCTTCATGCCGCTCGTGCCGCACGCCTCGAGCGGCCGGAGCGGGTTGTTGAGCCAGACGTCGCAGCCCGGGTAGAGCGACTTCGCCATCGAGATGTCGTAGTTCTCGAGGAACACGATGCGGCCGCGCACCTCCGGCTCGAGCGTGAAGCGCACGAGCTCCTGGATGAGCGCCTTACCCTGCTCGTCGGCCGGGTGCGACTTGCCCGCGATCACGAGCTGCACCGGTCGCTCCGGGTTCGTGAGGATCGCCCGCAGCCGGTCGCGGTCGTGGAGCATGAGCGTGAGCCGCTTGTAGGTCGGCACGCGGCGGGCGAAGCCGATCGTCAGCACGTCCGGGTCGAGCATGCTGTCGATCCATGCGGGTGCGACGCCGTCGTTGCGCTCGTGCTTGCGGCGCGTGCGGTCGCGCGCCTCGTCGACGAGGTGCTGGCGCATCTCGCGCCGGACGGCCCACAGCGTCTCGTCCGAGACGGCATCCGAGGCCCAGTCGCAGCGCGCGGTGTCGAGCGTGCCGAGCTCGCGCTCCGCGAGGTGCTTGAGCGCCGGCGAGGTCCAGGTGGGCGCGTGCACGCCGTTCGTGACCGATGTGATCGGCACGTCCTGGACGTCGAACCCGGGCCAGCGCGACTGGAACATCGAGCGCGAGACCTTGCCGTGCAGCTTCGAGACGCCGTTGGCGCGCTGCGCGATCGAGAAGCCCAGCTGCGCCATGTTGAAGATCGTCGGGTCGGACTCGCGGCCCAGGGCGAGCACGCGGTCGACGTCGATGCCCGGCAGGAGCTCGTTGGTGAGGTGGCGGCGCACGAGCTCGACGTCGAAGCGGTCGATGCCGGCGGGCACGGGCGTGTGCGTCGTGAAGACGGTGCCCGCCCGCACGAGCTGGAGCGCCTCGTCGAACGAGAGCCCCGCAGCGGTCAGTCGCGAGATGCGCTCGATGCCGAGGAAGCCGGCGTGGCCCTCGTTCGAGTGGAAGACGGCCGGCTGCGGCGCGCCGGTGAGCTCGCTGTAGACGGCGAGGGCGCGCACGCCGCCGATGCCGAGCAGCAGCTCCTGCTGCAGGCGCAGCTCGCCGCCGCCGCCGTAGAGGCGCTCGGCGACGCTCCGCAGGTCCGGGTCGTTCTCGTGGATGTTCGTGTCGAGCAGCAGCAGCGGCACGCGGCCGATCGTCGCGACCCAGATGCGCGCGTGCAGCGTGCGCCCGCCGGGGAGCGCGAGGGCGACGGTGGCGTGCAGCCCGTCCGGGTTGCGCAGGATCGTCAGCGGAAGGCCGTCCGGGTCGAGCACCGGGTACGACTCCTGCTGCCAGCCCTCGCGGGAGATCGCCTGCTTGAAGTAGCCGGACTGGTAGAAGAGGCCCACGCCGACGATCGGCACGCCGAGGTCGCTCGCCGCCTTGAGGTGGTCGCCGGCGAGGATGCCGAGGCCGCCGGAGTACTGCGGCAGCGCGCTCGTGATGCCGAACTCCGGCGAGAAGTACGCGATCGATTCGGGCACCTCCTCGAGCGACTGGTACCAGCGCGCCTGCGACAGGTAGTCGTCGAGGTCGTCGGCGAGCGCGTCGACGCGCGCGACGAAGGCGTCGTCGGCGGCGAGCTGCTGCAGGCGGTCGGTGCCGACCCAGCCGAGCAGCTGCACGGGGTCATGGCCCGTGGCGCGCCAGCCGTCGAGCGAGATCTCGCGGAAGAGCTCGCGGGTCGGCTCGTGCCAGGACCAGCGCAGGTTCGAGGCGAGCGCCTCGAGCCTGCCGAGGCGCGTCGGGAGGGAGGTGCGGACGGTGAACTTGCGGATCGCTCTCACGTGGACAGAGCCTAGTGGCGCGGTTCCTCGCCGCTCCGCAGGCTGGCTCGCTAGGTTGGTGCGCGTGGCGAAGCAGATGGATGTCCTGACCGGCCGTATCCCGGTGCTCGACCTTGCCCCGCAGCAGCCGGGCAACCGATTCCCCGCGAAGGCGGTGGTGGGTGACGTGGTGCCGTTCCAGGCCGTCGCCTTCCGGGAGGGGCACGACCGGATCGGCGTGACCCTCGTGCTCCGCTCACCCTCCGGGGTGAAGCGGCGCGTCCCGATGGAGCCGCTCCACGACGGCTTCGACACCTATCGCGCGCTCGCCCAGGTCGACGAGCAGGGCATGTGGCGATGGCAGGTCGAGGCGTGGGCCGACGAGTGGGCGACCTGGCACCACAACGCCGAGATCAAGATCGCCGCGGGCATCGACGTCGAGCTCATGGCCACGATGGGCGCCGAGCTGCTGGCTCGCGCCGCCCGTCAGGCGAAGGGACCCGACGCGACCATGCTCGCCGGCGCGTCGCAGGCGCTCACCCGCACCGAGACGCCCGCGCTGCGGCGCTGGGCGGCCGTCAACGACCCCGACGTCCTCGCGGCGATGGACCGCAACCGCCCGCGGTCGCTCGTGACCGCATCCGAGACCCTGCGACTGCGCGTCGAGCGCTCGAGGGCCGCCGTCGGCGCCTGGTACGAGTTCTTCCCCCGCTCTGAGGGTGCCGTGCGCGCGGAGGACGGCACCTGGACCTCCGGCACGTTCGAGACGGCGGCTGCGCGACTGCCCGGCGTGCAGGCGATGGGCTTCGACGTGCTCTACCTGCCGCCCGTGCACCCGATCGGCGAGGTCAACCGCAAGGGCCCGAACAACTCCCTCACGCCGCAGCCCGGCGACCCCGGCAGCCCGTGGGCGATCGGATCGCGCCACGGCGGGCACGACACGATCCACCCCGACCTCGGCACGATCGACGACTTCCGCGCCTTCGTCGCGAAGGCCGCGGATGCGGGGCTCGAGGTGGCCATGGACCTCGCGCTGCAGGCAGCCCCCGACCACCCCTGGGTCACCGAGCACCCCGAGTGGTTCACGACGCTGCCGGACGGCTCGATCGCGTTCGCCGAGAACCCGCCGAAGAAGTACCAGGACATCTACCCGGTCAACTTCGACAACGACCCGCACGGGATCGTCGCCGAGGTGCTGCGGATCATCGAGCTGTGGGTCGGCTGCGGCGTGCAGATCTTCCGCGTCGACAACCCGCACACGAAGCCGCTGTGGTTCTGGGAGCGCGTCATCCGCGACGTCAACGCGGCGCACCCCGACGTCGTCTTCCTCGCCGAGGCGTTCACCCGGCCGGCGATGATGCAGGCGCTCGGCAAGGTCGGCTTCCAGCAGTCGTACACGTACTTCGCGTGGCGCAACACCAAGGCCGAGCTCGAGGAGTACCTGCAGGAGGTGACCGGGCCGCAGGCCGCGTGGTTCAAGCCAGCGTTCTGGGTGAACACGCCCGACATCCTCACCGAGTACCTGCAGTTCGGCGGCGTGCCGGCGTTCAAGGTGCGCGCCGCGATCGCCTCGACCGCCGTGCCCACCTGGGGCATGTACGCGGGCTACGAGCTCATCGAGGACGTCGCTCGCCCCGGCGCCGAGGAGGCGATCGACAACGAGAAGTACGAGTACCGGCCGCGCGACTGGGAGCAGGCGGCGCGGAACGGCACGACGATCGCGCCCTACATCGCGAGGCTCAACCAGATCCGCAAGGAGCACCCCGCGATCCGCCAGCTGTGGGCCCTCGACGTGCACTGGTCCGACGACGACGCGATCCTCGTCTACTCGAAGCACGTCGACGGGCAGTTCACCGAGTCGGGCGAAAGCGACACGATCATCGTGGTCGCGAACGTCGACCCGCACTCCGCGCGCCAGACGACGGTGCACCTCGACCTGACGAAGCTCGGGCTCCGCCCGGGCGAGTCGTTCGAGGTCCACGACCTCATCAGCGGCGAGACGTGGACGTGGAGCGACCACAACTTCGTGCGCCTCGACGCGTTCGTCGAGCCGGCGCACGTGCTGCATGTGCGACGATCGGCGGCATGATGCTCGACGAATCGACCATCCGCCAGCTCGCCGATGGGGCGCACCCGGCCCCGCACGACCTGCTCGGGGCGCATCCGGACGGATCCGGGCACATCGTGCGCGCCGTCCGCCACCTCGCGTCGGCCGTGGAGGTCGTCGGCGTCGACGGGACGGATGCCGTCACCCCGATGGAGCACGTCGGGCACGGCCTCTGGGAGGCCGTCATGACGGGACCCGTGCGGCCGTACCGGCTGCGGACGTCCTACGCCGACGGCGAGTCGTGGGTCGCGGATGACCCGTACCGCTTCACCCCGACGCTCGGCGAGCTCGACCTGCACCTGTGGCGCGAGGGCCGGCACGAGCAGGCGTGGAAGGTGCTCGGCTCGCGGCTGCGCGAGCACGAGGGCGTCGCGGGCGCCGCGTTCGCCGTCTGGGCGCCCAACGCCCGCGCCGTGCGCATCATCGGCGACTTCAACGGCTGGGTCGGGCGCTCGCATCCGATGCGCACGATGGGCGCGAGCGGCGTCTGGGAGCTGTTCGTGCCCGGCGACCTCGAGCACAGCGCCTACAAGTACGAGATCCTCACGGACCACGGCTGGGTGACGCGCGCCGACCCCATGGCCCGCTACACCGAGGTGCCCCCGGCGACCGCGTCGAAGATCGGCTCGAGCCGCTTCGCGTGGAGCGACGACGACTGGATGCGCTCGCGCGCCGCGCGCGACGTGCACAACTCCCCCATGTCGACCTACGAGCTGCACTTCGGCTCGTGGCGGCCGGGGCTCGGCTACCGCGAGATGGCGGACGCGCTCATCGAGCACCTCGAGGAGACCGGCTTCACGCACGTGGAGTTCATGCCGCTCGCCGAGCACCCGTTCGGCGGCTCGTGGGGCTACCAGGTGACCGGGTACTTCGCACCGACGAGCCGCTTCGGCCACCCCGACGACCTGCGCTACCTCATCGACCGGCTGCACCGCGCCGGCTACGGCGTGATCATGGACTGGGTGCCAGGCCACTTCCCCAAGGACGAGTGGGCGCTCGCGCGCTTCGACGGCCGCCCGCTCTACGAGCACCCCGATCCGCGCCGCGGCGATCAGCCCGACTGGGGCACGCACGTGTTCGACTTCGGCCGCCCGGAGGTGAAGAACTTCCTGGTCGCGAACGCCGTGTACTGGATGGAGGAGTTCCACATCGACGGCCTGCGCGTCGACGCGGTCGCATCGATGCTCTACCTCGACTACTCCCGCAAGGACGGCGAGTGGCTGCCGAACGTGCACGGCGGGCGCGAGCACCTCGAGGCGATCGCGCTGCTGCAGGAGGTCAACGCGACCGTCTACCGCCGCTGCCCCGGCATCATCATGATCGCCGAGGAATCCACGTCGTGGCCAGGCGTGACGAAGCCCACGAGCGCCGGCGGCCTCGGCTTCGGCATGAAGTGGAACATGGGCTGGATGCACGACACGCTCCAGTACATGTCGGTCGACCCGATGTACCGCTCGCACCACCACGGCGAGATCACGTTCTCGTTCCTGTACGCGTTCAGCGAGCAGTTCCTGCTGCCGATCAGCCACGACGAGGTCGTGCACGGCAAGGGCTCGCTGCTGAGCAAGATGCCCGGCGACCAGTGGCAGAAGCTCGCCTCGGTGCGCGCCTACCTGACGTTCATGTGGGCGCACCCCGGCAAGCAGCTGCTGTTCATGGGGCAGGAGTTCGGGCAGCCGAGCGAGTGGAGCGAGGCGCGCGGGCTCGACTGGTGGATCCTCGACCAGCCCGTCCACCGCGGGCTCATGTCGCTCGTGTCGCAGCTCAACCGCGTCTACCGCGACACGGAGGCGCTGTGGCTGCGCGACAACGAGCCCGGCGGGTTCGAGTGGATCGACGGCGGCAACTCGTCCGACAACGTCATCGCGTTCCTGCGCTGGGGTGCGAACGGCGACCCCGTCGCCGCGATCCTCAACTTCTCCGGCCGGCCGATCGAGGGCTACCGGATGGGCCTGCCGTTCGCCGGCGAGTGGGAGGAGGTCGTCAACTCCGACGCGGTCGAGTTCGGCGGCTCCGGCGTCGGCAACCTCGGCACGGTGCACGCGACGACGGACGCGTGGGGCGGCCGCCCAGCGTCGGCGACCGTGACGATCCCGCCGCTCGCCGGACTGATCCTGCGTCCGAAGGCGTCGCGCGACCTCCCGCCGCTCGAGTCGGCGGTGTAGTCCGGCTGGCGAGCAGCAGCGCCAGCCGACACCGCTGGGATCGCAGCCGACGCCCTCCGCGCGAGAACGAGGGGTCGTGCCGCCCGGCACGACCCCTCGTTGTGGAGCTGCGAACGCTCGTCACCAGTCGCCGAAGTGGCCGGGGCCGAAGCAGCCTGCTCCTCGGCCCTGCAGGCCGGCGCTCGAGACGTGCGCGACCTTCCAGACCTCGCCGTTGAGCGTCACCACGTAGGCGTTGTCCCGCTTGAGCGCGACCGACGTCGGGAGGTCGAGTCCCTCGGCGACGACCGAGAACGTGCCATCGTGCTCTACCCTCAGCAGCTCACCGCTGTCAGCCAGTGCCGGTGAACCCTCCGGGACAGCACCCGGTGAGTCCCCTTGCGAGACCGCGAACAGTCCACACCTGCTCAGTGCGACATCGGTGATGAGGCTGTAGCCGACAGCGACATCCCTGGGCTCCGGGTCCCACAGCCCGAAGGCGACCACCTTGCCCGTCGCCGGGTCGTGCGGCACTGGGCCCGCTTCCGCCATGAACACCAACGGCCCCAACGCCGTGATGCCGGTCGGCACGATGTTGTCGAACTGCTCGACCTGGGTGATCTCCCCCGACATCGACACCTTCAGGACCCGGTTGTGGTGGCCATCGGTGACCAGGAAGCCGCCCCAGATCGGCTCCATCGCATACTGCACGCCGCGCGCGAGGAAGTAGTCGATCGCAGGGGGCGGCGGGTTCTCTGCCGACCAGTCACCGAGGTCGGCGATGATCGTGAAGCTGTCGGAGTCATCCACTCGATAGATGCCGTTGACGTCGTTGGTCGTGTCGCCCGGGACGTCATCGCCCACCGTCGTGACGAGGACATACGCGGTGCGTCCCACGAACGCCACGTCGATGGCTCCGCCGGCTGGCGCATTCGGCACAGGCAACCCCGTCGCATACGCCGAGGTCGCGCCGGTCCGCACATTGACTCGCGTGACCTGGCCCAGCTGGCCCTCCACGACGTAGAGCGCGCCGTCAGGGCCGATGGTGCTGCCGATGGTGCCCTGCAGCCCCGAAGCGATCATCGACACGACGGGTCGGCCGCCGTTCGAGCCGTGCCCTCCGGATGGCGCGGTGCCGCTTGCCGCTGCAGGGACGAGCAGCGTCGATGTTGTCAGCGCTGCGATCGCGGCAGCCGCGAACAGCGTCCTTCTGGTCTTCATGAGTTCCTCCGGTCGACCGTTGTCGGACCGGACGCTCGCCAACTGTCACTCGTCGTGCGACCGGCGCGGGGAGGCCGCCACGACATCTCGGAACACCGCCGCGTGCCCCGTCGTCATCGCGACCGGGCAACACGTTCCTCGCACCTCGCAGCGAGGTCAAGAGCCCCATCCGTGGAGGACATCGCCGGGCGGAACCTGCTGCACCCGACGACGTCGAGCTCCGCGAGCCGGAAGTGACCGGCTCGCACCCGGCGCCGTGACGCCCTCCCGCGCCAGAGCGGCGAGTGGTCACTCCCGCGCTCGAGCGGTCACTCCCGCGCTCGAGCGGTCACTCCCGCGCTCGAGTGGTCACTTCCGCGCTCGAGTGGTCACTCCCGCGCTCGAGCGGTCACTCCCGCGCTCGAACGGTCACTCCCGCGCTCGAGCGGTCGCGTCGACGCGGGAGCCAACCAACACATCTCGTACTGACCGCTCACCTTCGGAACTGACCGCTCACATCCCGGACTGACCGCTCACGCGCCGGACTGACCGCTCACGCGCGCGAGTGACCACTCACCTACCGGGATGACCACTCGGAACCCCAAGCACCGCGAGGGGCGAGCTCGGGCGCCACTCGGCGCCGCGGCGAGCCGGACGCCGCCCGCTAGTAGAGCAGCGTCGTCAGCCGCTTCCGCGCGGCGTGCACGCGCGGGTCATCGAGCCCAACGATCTCGAAGTGGTCGAGCAGCCGCAGCCGCACGTTCTGCTTCTCGTCGCCCGTCAACGCGGCCATGAGGTCGAGCAGGCGCAGGAACGCGTCCTCGACGTGGCCGCCGGAGAGGTCGAGGTCGGCGGCGAGCAGCTGCGCCTCGACGTCGTGCGGCTGCGTGGCAGCGGCAGCACGGATGTCGTCGGCGCTGTGGCCTCGGAGCCGCGCGAGCAGCCGGACCTGCGCGAGGCCGGCGATCGCGTCGCTGTCGCGCGGGTTCTGCGCGATCGCCTTCTCGAACGCGGCGATCGCGGAGTCGAGGTCGCCCGCGTCGATGGCGTCGTACGCCTCCTGGTGCAGCGGCGGCAGCGGCTCGGGCTGCGGCTCCTGCTCCGCCGCATCGCCTCCGACGGGGATCCGGCCGGTGATGCCCTGCTGCTCGGCGAAGGCCAGCACCTGCTCGAGCACGTCCTTGACCTGCTCCTCCGGCAGCGCACCGGTGAACAGCGGCGCCGGTCGCCCGCCGATCACCGCTGCGACCGTCGGGATCGACTGCGCGTTGAACGCCTGCACGAGCTGCGGGTTGCGGTCGGCGTCGACCTTCGCGAGCACCAGCCGCCCGCCGTAGCCCTCGATCAGGCGCTCGAGCACCGGGGAGAGCTGCTTGCACGGCCCGCACCACTCGGCCCAGATGTCGATGATGACCGGGACGCTGCTCGAGAGCTCGACGATCTGGCCGAAGTCGGCGTCGCCGATGTCGACGATGACGCCGGGCGCGCCAGCCGGGCGCTCCGCCGGCGCAGCGGCCGCCTGGTCGCGCCGGGCGGCGAGCGCCGACAGGTCGACGGCGCCGCCGAGCGACGACGGGAGATGCGTGTTCGTCATTTATCCCACTTCCTTCGCGTCCAGCAGTGCCTGGCTGTAGCCGACGACGCGGATGCGCGTGCCCTCGGGGGCGTCGGCCGGCGGCACCGCGAACAGCACCTGGATCTGATAGGTGGCGTCGATGCCGGTCGTGGACTTCTCGACGCCCGCGAGCAGCCCGGTGGCGTCGGCCGCGCTGATCTCGACGCCCTCCTCGCGGGGCGTCGTGCGCTGCGTCTCGGTGAACGAGGTCGCGAGCAGCGCACCGCCGTCGTTGCTCACGAGGAGCTGCTCGGGCGCCGGGTCCCCGGCTGCCGACCACTCGAGGTTGGAGAGCTCGAACTCCGGCTGCTGTCGCAGCTGGTCCTTGGCCGGCCGGCCCAGCGCCTCGCGGAGCGCATCGCCCTCCTCCTCGAACCACGCCGCGTACTCCGACTCGTCGCCGTTGAGCAGCACGCTCGCGTAGGCGCTCGCGATCTGGTCGGGCTGGTGGAGCAGCAGCGGGGTGTTGCCCGGGAGGCTCGCCGCGCCGATCGTGGTGCTCGCGACCGCGGGGAGCTGCACGCCCGACGCGAGCGTGGTCTGGTACATCAGGCGGTAGTTCTCACGAGCATCCGACTGCTCGAAGACCAGCGCCGACTGCGCACGCGCAGGGTCCTCCCAGCCCACGACCGCCATCACCGTGCGCGGCCACACCTCGGTCTGCTGCGGCAGCAGCAGCTGCACCTCGCCGTCCGGCACACCGATCATGGCGGGCAGCTCGCCGTTCAACGACCTGACCCGGTAGTTCGTGGCGCGCGCGTCGAGCAGCGGAGCCTGCAGGCGTGCGGCAGCGAGCTCGGCGTCCAGCGCGGCGTCGGCCTCGCCGACGACCGTGCGCGTGTCCTCGAGGACCCGCTCGAACTGGTTCTCGGTGAGCGCGACCGGCGGCAGCGTGTCCTCGAGCGACGTCGGCGCGGGCGCCTCGGTCGCGGCCGGAGTCGTGGGGTCGCCCGGCCAGTACTGCGGGCCGCACCCGGTGAGGGCGACGACGGCGACGACGGGCAGCGCGAGCAGGCCGAAGCGGCGCCGGATGGGCCGGGCGGTGCGCTCGGCGGTGCCGCGCGAGCGGTCCGTCGGCGCGTCGGCCGCAGGGTCCTGGTCGCCGTGCGTGTCGGTGTCGTGCTGCGGGGATGCGTCCGGTGCGTCCACTGCGACCGCCCCCGGCGCCTCCACGGCGTCCTGCCCGGCCGCGGGCAGCGCCGCGCGGCCCGTCGGAGCGGCGCCGGCTCGGGCCTCGCGAGCGAGCGCGCGGCGCTCCGCCCGGCTCAGCTCGCGGTGCGAGCGCCGCTGCGGCCCGCGCTTGCGGCGGTGGCTGCGGAGCGCGAGCAGGAAGAAGAGCAGCGCGAGCGCGAGGAACACGAGCCCAGCGGTCACGAGCGGCCCGAACAGTGGCGTCTTCGCGTCGAACGGCCACTCGACGCGGACGTCTGCGGGTGCCGCAGTGCCCGGCTCGCCGGCGATCGCGATCGCGTACCCGACCGGGAGATCGATCGAGAAGCGCACCTCGCCGTCGCCGGCGTGCTCCTCGATCCACATGTCGCTGCCCGCGAGCGACGGCAGGGCGTCGGCGCTGCCGTCCTGCTCGTCGAGCGAGAGCGCGTCGTCCTCGCCGATCGCGGCGATCGCGTGCGCCGACTCCCCGACCCAGCCGGCGACGTCGTGCTCGCGCCCGACGACGGCAGTGATGGGCCCTTCGCCGCGGATCACGACGGACTGGCGTCCGTCATGCGCGTTCATGGTCGTCCCGGGGATGACCAGGATCTGTGCGTCGGTCGCCTCCTCGAGCTGCGAGACGATGGTCTCGGGCGGCGCCCAGATGGTGCGCTGGCCGATGCCGAGTCCGAGCAGCACGAGCGAGATCACGAGGCTCACGGCCGCGAGGATGTATCGCACGAGTCAGTGGGTCCTTTCGACGCTCGCCGCCGGTCGCGGCGTGCCGTCCAGAAGGGACGGCTGAGCGGGCAAGCCTCCAGGGTACCGGCAGGCCGGGCGCATGCCAACCCTACCTCTCGGGCCGGGTGGCGGGGCGGCACATCGACCCGAGCCTAGGATGGCGACGTGAAGATCCGGAACGGGTTCCAGCTCGGCCTCGTCGGCGGCCTCGGCGTGCTGCTCGCCATCGCCATCGGCGTCGCCGTGCAGCAGATCAGCACCGTGCTCGTCTGGGCCTTCGCCGGCATCTTCCTCGCGCTCGGTGTGGAGCCGGTCATCCAGTTCCTCATCCGCCGCGGCGTGCCCCGCTGGGCGGCGGTGCTGCTGATCTTCGTGGCCATCCTCGGTGTCGCCGTCGGCGCCACCTGGCTCATCGTCCCGACGATCGTCGCCCAGTTCACGATCCTCGTGCAGTCGATCGTCGCGGAGATCGAGGGCGGCGCCTTCGAGAGCGTGCTCGACTGGGTGCGGGACACCTTCCCGCAGCTCGATGTCGACGGCACCCTCGAGCAGCTGGGCGGCGCGCTGAGCGACTTCAACACCTGGTCGAGCCTGCCGCCGTGGGTGGCCGACATCGCTGCGGGCATCGTCGGTGGCGCCGTGCAGGTGGTGTTCGCCGTCGGTGGCCTGCTCATCGTCGTCGTGCTGATGCTGTACTTCACCGGCTCGATGCCGGCGCTGAAGTCGGGCATGTACCGGCTCGTGCCGGCCTCGTCGCGACCGAAGTTCATCGAGATCGCCGAGCAGATCATGCGCTCGGTGGGACGCTTCGTGCTCGGTCAGGGAGCGCTCGGCGTGCTGAACGGCGTGCTCTCGTTCATCGTGCTGTCGATCGTCGGCTCCGAGCTCGCAGGCGTCTACGCATTCATGGCGCTCATCGCATCGACGATCCCGCTCGTCGGCACGATCTCGGCATCCGTCATCATCTCTCTGCTCGTGCTCCTCCTCGACGGTCCGCAAGCGGCCCTGCCGGTCGCGATCTGGTACGTCATCTACATGCAGCTCGAGGCGTACGTCATCAGCCCGCAGATCATGAACCGCGCCGTCAAGGTCCCCGGCGTCGTGGTCGTGCTCGCAGCGCTCATCGGCGGCACGCTGCTCGGGATCCTCGGCGCCCTCGTCGCCATCCCGATCGCGGCCGCGATCCAGCTGATCCTGAAGGAAGTCGTGATCCCACGGCAGGACGCGAGATAGCGTCCCAGCGCGATCAGCGGGCGCGCCAGCAGCCCGTGTGCCAGTGGCGGCGATCCTCGATCGCCCGGTCGCCGAAGATCGAGTCGGCTCGCCACACCACGACGTGCGCGATGCCGGGCGGCACCGTGCCGCCACACCCGGGGCACACGTAGTCCTTCGTCGCGGCGCGCGCCGAGATCGGCTGCACGTGCCACTCGGCCCCAGCGCGCTGCTCGACCCGCGCGACGCCGAGCATCAAGCGGTCGACGTCGAGCGGCACGTACGGCTGCGCGCGACGCTTGGGCCGCCGCGCGGCCACCTCAGTACCAGCCGACCGACTGCGAGTGGCCCCACGCACCGCACGGGGTGCCGTAGCGGCCCGAGATGTAGCCGAGGCCCCAGCTGATCTGCGTGACCGGGTTGGTCTGCCAGTCGGCGCCCGCGGTCGCCATCTTGGATCCGGGCAGCGACTGGGGGATGCCGTACGCGCCGCTGGAGCGGTTCTGCGCGTAGACGTTCCAGTTCGACTCCTTCTGCCACAGGTTGTACAGGCAGGAGTACTGGTCTTCGCCCCAGCCGCGGGCGAGCACCATCTGGCGCGCGGCCGCCTGGGCGCTGCCCGGGTCGGGTGCCGCGACGGCCGGGATGGCGATCGAGGGCGGGCGCGGCGCGCTCGCGGCCGCCGGAGCGGCAGGAGCGGCAGCGGGCGCCGCCGCGACCGGAGCCGGCTCGGGCGTCGGGGTCGGCGTGGGCGTCGGCGTGTGCACGACGATCGTGTCGCGGATGAGCGATGCCTGCTCGCCGGTGACGGTGTCGACGGCCTGGCCGGGGCGCTGCTCGCTCGGCAGCGAGGCGGACTCGGCCATCACCTCGGTGCTCGGGCTCGCGGCGACGGAGACGAGCACGAAGCCCGCCGCGGCGACGAGCGAGATCCCGGACAGCACGCCGCGCGTGCGCGTCGGGCGCGCGGAAGCGGAGCGGGGCCTGGTGAACACGAGGGTCGACGTTATCACGAAACGGTAACGACGCCTAGGTCGTGACCGCGGCGGCGCGGCCGGGAGCAGCTCAGCGCACCGCCAGCATGAGGCTCACGACGGTGTCGAGCAGCGCGTCGACCTCATCCTCGTCGTAGCCGCCGAACTGGGCGTCGAACTGCACCGTCCGCACCTCTCGCGCCGTCATGTCGGGACCGTCCTCGAGGTAGTCGGCGATCTTCGCCGCGAAGCGGTCGACCTCGGCAATGCGGTAGCCGCGCGAGATGCGGCTCACTCGGCGGAAGCGCTCCCCGTCGGGGCGCTTGAGCGTCTCGAGCGTCTGCTGCGCGCGCTCCCGCACCCTGGCGTACCAGGTCTCCTCGCCGTGCTCGATGACGCCTCGCTCGTGCTCACGACGGGCGAACGCCTCCTCGAGCCGCTCGAGCGCTGCGTCCACGTGGGCGGGCGAGTAGCCGCCCTTCTGCATCGTGAAACTCATCCGCCGGATCGCCGAGCTGTCGATCGCCGTCGCCGCGCGGGCGTCGGTCGCGTACGCGCGTCGAGCATCCTCGAGGAAGTCCTCGACCTGCTCGATGTCGTATCCGGGCTGCGACCGCTTGGCCCTCGGGAACGTGCTCATCGTCTCCATCATGCCAGCGCCTCCGATCAGGCGTGCACGACCTGGAACAGCGCCATCATGACGACCGCGCTGGGGAGGATGGAGTCGAGCCGGTCGAGGAAGCCGCCGTGCCCCGGCAGGAACGAGCCGATGTCCTTGATGCCGAGGTCGCGCTTGATGATGGACTCGGCCAGGTCGCCGACCGTCGCGGCCGCGACGAGCAGCACAGCGAGGATGAAGCCGAACCACCACGGCTGCTGCAGCATCCACACCGAGAGGCCGATGCCGGTGACGGTCGCGAGCAGGGCGCCGCCGGCGAGCCCCTCCCAGGTCTTGCCGGGACTGATGCGGGGAGCGAGCTTGTGGCGGCCCAGCAGCACGCCCGCTGCCAGGGCGCCCGTATCGATGACCGTGGTCATGATGATCATCGCGAGGGTCCACCACTCGCCGCCCGGCTGCACGGTGAGCAGCACCGCGAACCCGCCGAGCACGGCGACGTACGCGATGCAGAGCGCTCCCCCGGCGATGTCGGCCATCACCGAGCGGGCGCCGGTGCGGGTCCGGCGGTCGGCGAGCTCGAGCACTCGCGCGAGCGCGACAGCCACGATCGCGCCGAGCGTCGACCACCACATGCCCGCCGCGCCGGCGAACCACGTGATGGGCAGGATGGCGCTGCCGAGCAGGACGAGCGGGATGCGCGGCACGTCGCGGCCGGCGAAGCGGAGAGCGCTCGCCAGCTCGTAGAGGGCGAAGCCGACGAGCACGGTCGCGAACGCCATGAACAGGGCCTTCACCCACAGCAGGCTCGCGAGCAGCACGACGCCGAGCACGATCGCGATGCCGGTCGCCGCCGCCAGGTCACGACCCGTGCGCTTGTTCACGCGCGCGCGGGTCGCCTCGATCTGGTCCCGCGCGGCGTGGATCTGGGCCTGGATCTGCGCCTCGATCTCGGCGGGGCTCCGATGCTCGCGTCGCATCCGTCGCCTCCCGACTCCTCGATCAGACCTCGAGGAGCTCGGACTCCTTCTTCTTCAGTGCGTCGTCGATGCCGTCGACGGCCTGCTTCGTTGCGGCCTCGAGCTCCTTGCCGGCGCGGGCGATCTCGTCGTCGCCGACCTCGCCCGTCAGCTTGTCGAGATCCGTCATCGCCTGGCGCCGCACGTTGCGGATCGCGACGCGAGCCTGCTCGGCCTTGTCCTTGACGATCTTCACGTAGTCGCGGCGACGGTCCTCGGTGAGCTCCGGCATGACGATGCGGATGATCGTGCCGTCGTTCGAGGGGTCGACGTTGAGGTGCGGGGCGGACACGATCGCGCGCTCGATCTCCTTGAGCGCGCTCTTGTCGAACGGCGTGATCACGAGGGTGCGGGCGTCGGGCTGCTGGAAGCCGGCGAGCTGCACCATCGGCGTCGGCGAGCCGTAGTAGTCGACGAGCAGCTTCTGGAAGAGGGCGGGGTTCGCCCTGCCGGCGCTGACCGTCTGGAAGTCGGCCTTGGCGACCTCGATCGACTGGGCCATCTTCTCCTTGGCCGAAGCCAGAACGTCGCTGATCACGTGGTTCCTTCCGTCACTGCTGAGTGTATTGCGTGGGGCGGGCGTCAGGCGCGCACGAGCGTGCCGACCGGCTCGCCCAGGATCGCGCGCTCGAGCGCGCGGTCGCCCTGCATGCCGAACACGCGCATGGGCATCCGATTGTCCATGCAGAGGCTGAAGGCGGTCGAGTCGACGACCTTGAGCCCGCGCACGAGCGCGTCCTGGTAGGTGATCTCGTCGAAGCGGGTCGCGCTCGGGTCCTCGTTGGGGTCTGCCGAGTAGACGCCGTCGACGCCGTTCTTCGCGACGAGCACCTGGTCTGCGGTGATCTCGAGCGCGCGCTGCGCAGCGACGGTGTCGGTGGAGAAGTAGGGCAGGCCCGCGCCGGCGCCGAAGATGACGACGCGGCCCTTCTCGAGGTGCCGCTCCGCGCGGCGCGGGATGTAGGGCTCCGCGACCTGCGTCATCTGGATCGCCGACTGCACCCGGGTCTCGGCCCCCGCCTGCTCGAGGAAGTCCTGCAGGGCGAGCGCGTTCATGACGGTGCCGAGCATGCCCATGTAGTCGGCGCGACCGCGCTCCATGCCGCGCTGGCTCAGCTCGGCGCCGCGGAAGAAGTTCCCGCCACCGACGACGATCGCGATCTCGACCGTCTCCGCCGCATCCGCGATCTGCCGCGCGATCGACGCGACCACATCGGGGTTCACGCCGAGGCTGCCGGCTCCGAAGGCCTCGCCCGAGAGCTTCAGGAGGACTCGGCGTCGCGGCTGTGCTGTCATCGGGCGTCCTCCTGGGGGGTCACGACCCGAGCGCGGGCCGTGCAGAAGCCTACCGTGCGCGCCGCGCGGGAGGCGCGGCACGGCCGCCTGGACGCGAGAAGGGCCGGGGGTCTCCCCCCGGCCCTCATCGTGCGTTGGTGCTTACGCGCCGACCTTGAAGCGCGCGAAGCCGGTGACCGTCAGGCCAGCCGCCTCGAGCACCTTGGCGACGCTCTGCTTGTTGTCGCGGGCGTAGTCCTGGTCGAGCAGGACGATCTGCTTGAAGAAGCCGCTGAGGCGGCCCTCGATGATCTTCGGCAGCGCCCCGTCGGGCTTGCCCTCGCCGCGAGCGATCTCGGTGACGAGCTCGCGCTCCTTCTCGACCGCGTCGGCCGGCACCTCGTCGCGCGTGACGTAGGTGGGGTCGAACATCGCGATGTGCTGCGCCACGGCGCGAGCCGTGTCGGCGTCGTCACCCGTGTACGCGACCACGACGCCGACCTGCGGGGGCAGGTCCTTCGAGGTGCGGTGCAGGTAGACGGCGTGCTGCTCGCCCTCGAGGCGGGAGACCTTCGTCAGCTCGATCTTCTCGCCGAGCGTCGCGGCCTGCTCCTCGATCATCGACTGCACGGTGCCCGACTCGGCCGGAGCGGCGAGCGCCGACTCGAGGTCGGTCGCGCCCGCGGCCGCGGCAGCGGCGACGACGCGGTCGGCGAGCGCGATGAACTTGTCGTTCTTCGCGACGAAGTCCGTCTCGCTGCCGATCGCGATCATGGTCACGGCGCCGTCGCCCTCGGCGACGGCCACGAGGCCCTCGCTCGTGGAGCGGTCGGCACGCTTCGCGTTGCCCTTCGCGCCCTTGAGGCGCAGGATCTCGGTGGCCTTCTCGACGTCGCCGTCGGCCTCCTCGAGGGCCGCCTTCGTGTCGCTCATGCCGGTGCCCAGCTGCTCGCGCAGCATCTTGAGGTCGGCGATGCTGATGGATGCCATCCGCTGCTCCTTAGTTCGACTCGGGCGCCGCGGCGCCCTCGGTGGACTCGACGGCCGTCTCCTCGGCAGCCGGGGCTGCCTGCTCCTCGGCGGCGGGGGTCTCGGCGACCTCGGCTGCGGCCTCGGTGGCCTCGGCCTGAGCCGGCGTCTCCTCGGCGGCGGGCGCGGCAGCGGTCTCGGTGGCGTGCTGCTCGAGCAGCTCGCGCTCCCACTCAGCCATCGGCTCGGCGGCGGCGGGGGCGCCGCCGCCGGGGGGGGGGCGGGGGGGGGGGGGCGGGGCGGGGGGGGGGGGGGGGGGGTGGGCCACCAGGCCGGGCCCCCACCCCGCCTGGGGGGGGGGGGGGGGGGCCCCCCCGCCGCCGTGGCGCTGCATGAGGCCCTCAGCGGCAGCGTCGGCGACGATCTTCGTCAGCAGCGCGACGGAGCGGATCGCGTCGTCGTTGCCCGGGATCGGGTACTGCACGTCGTCCGGGTCGCAGTTCGTGTCGAGGATGGCGATGACCGGGATGCCGAGCTTCTTCGCCTCGTCGACCGCGAGGTGCTCCTTGTTCGTGTCGACGATCCAGATCGCCGAGGGGGTGCGCTGGAGGTTGCGGATGCCGCCGAGCGACTTCTGCAGCTTGATGAGCTCGCGCTTCTTGAGCAGCAGCTCCTTCTTGGTGTAGACCGACGTGTCCTCGAAGTCGAGCTCCTCGAGCTCCTTCATGCGGCTGAGCCGCTTCGAGATCGTGTTGAAGTTCGTGAGGAGGCCACCGAGCCAGCGCTGGTTGACGTAGGGCTGGCCCACGCGCGTCGCCTGCTCGGCGATCGACTCCTGCGCCTGCTTCTTGGTGCCGACGAACAGCACGGAGCCGCCGTGCGAGACGGTCTCCTTGACGAAGTCGTAGGCCTTGTCGATGTAGGCGAGCGACTGCTGCAGGTCGATGATGTAGATGCCCGAGCGCTCCGTGAAGATGAAGCGCTTCATCTTGGGGTTCCAACGACGGGTCTGGTGCCCGAAGTGGACGCCGCTGTCGAGCAGCTGGCGAGTCGTGACGACGGCCATGGCCGCCTCCTTCTTCTGTTCTGGTTGCCGGCTCGACCGGGTGGTCGAGCCCCTGGCGCCCTGACGCACCACCACCAGGCGCACGAGCGCGAGCTCGAGCAGCTGGACCGAAGGGGGTGTCGTCGCGACGGGCGCGCGAAGTCATCGCACAAGCGATGCCCAACCATGCTACATGCTCGGGACGCGAGCCGCGGGCGGGCGCTGTCCACCGCTGCGGCGCGGTCACGCACGCGGACCGGGCGGCGCCGGGCAGGATGCCCGGCATGCGCATCCTCGCGGTGGTGGCGGCCCTCGTGATCGGCGCCTGGAGCTGGCCGGTCGCGCCGCACGAGGTGGTGCGCGCGTTCGACCTCCCGGAGACACCGTACGGTGCCGGGCACCGCGGCATCGACATCGAGGCGCCCGCCGGCGCCTCGGTGCTCTCCCCTGACGACGGCATCGTCCGCTTCGCGGGCGCCGTCGCCGGCCGGCCCGTGGTGTCGATCGACCACGCGGGCGGCCTGGTGTCGAGCTTCGAGCCCGTCGAGCCCTCGGTGATCGCCGGCGAGCGCGTCGCGCGCGGGCAGCGGATCGGGGTGCTGCTTCCCGGGCATGGCGGCGGTTTGCGACTGCACGCCGGCGTCCTGCACTTGGGCGCCCGGTTGCGGGGCGCCTACGTCGATCCGCTGCCGCTGCTCGGGGTAGCACGGCCCGTGCTGCTGCCGATGGGCGGCCGAGCGGCTCGGTCGCCGCCGCCGGCGGTCACGCCCGAGGGTGCGCGCCGCGGTAGGCCTCGGCGAGCCGCTCGAGCGACACGTGCGTGTAGATCTGCGTCGTGCCGAGGCTCGCGTGGCCCAGCATCTCCTGCACCGCCCTGAGGTCGGCGCCGCCGTCGAGCAAATGGGTCGCCGCCGTGTGCCGCAGCGTGTGCGGGCCGTGCGGGCCGGCGCCGGGGATCTCCTCGAGCAGGGCAGTGACGAGCTCGTGCACGCGGCGCTGGCCGAGCCGTCCACCGCGCGTGCCGAGGAAGAGCGCGTGGTGTGCGCGGTCGGCGGCGGCGAGCTGCGGCCTGCCGACCCGCATCCAGTCGAGCAGCGCGTCGAGCGCCGGCCTGCCGAAGGGCACGACCCGCTCCTTCGAGCCCTTGCCCGTGACGCGCACCGTCAGCCGCTCCAGGTCGACATCGTCGACGTCGAGCCCGACGAGCTCGCTCACACGGAGCGCGCTCGCGTACAGCAGCTCGACGATCGCGAGGTCGCGCAGCGCCACGGCGTCGCCCTCTCCCGCCGCGGCAGCGAGCCCGACGAGCACGGCATCCATCGTCTCGCGCGACAGGACGCGCGGCAGGTGCCGGTCGCGCTTCGGCGTGCGCAGCCTGCCCGCGACGTCGCTGCCCCCGTGCGCGGCGACCCAGCGGCTCAGGCCGCGGGCGGCGGCGCTGCGCCGGGCGATCGTCGCCTTGCCGCAGCCCGCCTGCGCGCTCGCGTAGAGCCAGTCGCGGAGCGCATCGATGTCGAGCGCCCGGACGTCATCGACGCCCGCGCGGTCGCAGTGCTCCGTCAGGCTGCGGAGATCACCGCGGTAGCCGCGCACGGTGTTCGCCGAGTAGCCGCGCTCGCGCTCGAGGTGCGCGAGGTAGCCCTCGACGGCCTCCGCGACGCGCACGTCAATCCGGCTTCCTGCTGAAGCGGTCGGCGCGCGTGGCGGGGTCGAGCGCGATCACCTGCTCCGCGAGCTGCAGCGAGATGGTCTCCCGCGCCGGATGCGGCAGCGCCGGCACGACGGAGTGCGCGACGCTGTCGGCGTACACCTCGATGAGGTTGAACGACTGTGTGGCGTCGATCCCGTGCATGGCAGGCGGAGGGCCGCCGAGGTCGTCCGCGTAGCTCGTGGCGCCCGCGAGCATCACCGGGATCTCGGCGAAGGTGCCGGAGCCGTTGATGTGCAGGTGGCCGGAGAGGATCGCGCGCACGTCGGCGTCGCCGATCGCGTCGGCGAGCAGCGCCTCGTCGCGGAACTCCAGCAGCCGCATCAGGCGACCGCGGTACGCGAGCGGCGGATGGTGCATGACGAGCACCGAGCCGAGCGGCGGCGGATCGGCGAGCGCGTCGGTCAGCCACGCGGCCTGCCCCTCGTCGAGGCCGCCGTGGTGCCAGCCGGGCAGGCTCGAGTCGAGCGCGACGATCCGCAGGTCGCCGACCTGCAGCACCGAGTCGATCGGGTCGAGCGGCGCGCCCGGCAGCCCGAGCGCCTCGCGCATCGCGGCGCGCTCGTCGTGGTTGCCGGCTGTCCAGACGATCGGCACGCCGATCGTCTCGGCGACGGGCTCGAGGATCTCGCGGGCGAGGGCGTACGCGCCAGGCTCCCCCAAGTCGGCGACGTCGCCCGAGACGACGATCACGTCGGCATCGGCGGCGGCGACCGCGAGCCGCGCCGCCGTGTCGCGCAGGTGCTGCTCGGTGTCGACGAGGCCGGCGAGCGGCGCGCCGCCCGCGAGCAGGTGGGTGTCGCTGAGGTGCGCGATGACCGCAGCGGGGTCAGGGTGGATGCCGAGGCTCACCCGCCCAGGCTAGCCACGCCCGGCGGGGAGCAGCGCCGCCTCGCCCGCGAGCACCCGGCGGGACGCGGCGCCGCCTCGCCCGGGAGCGCGCGGCCCGCTCCGTCGCCCTTCCGCTCACGGGACCCCTTCCACCATCCGGGACCCGGTGCACCGGGTCCCCGTCGGTGGAAGGGGTCCCGTGGGCGGCAGGTCCGCGGGCCAGCGGTCACCGGTCGCGCACCCAGCCGCTCGCCCGCTCGACGGCTCGCGCGCTCAGCTCCAGCAGGGCGAGCGACGCGGTGACGTCGCCGGGCGCCATGCCCGTGCGGACGGCGAGCTCGTCGACCGAGCGGGCCGCCCTGGTGCTCAGCGCATCGAGCACCCGCACCTCGTCGCTCGAGAGCGCGTCGAGCGGCGCGGCCTCGTCGCCCGGCCCGTCGACGAGCTCGACGATGTGCTCGGCCCGCTCGACGAGCGTCGCGCCGTACTCGCGCAGCAGCCGGTGGCAACCCGTGCTCGAGCCCGACGTGACCGGTCCCGGGACGGCGCCGAGCGGCCGGCCGAGCGCGGCCGCGTGCCCCGCGGTGTTGATGGAACCCGAGCGGCTGCCCGCCTCCACGACCACCGTCACGCTCGCGAGCGCGGCGATCAGCCGGTTGCGGGCGAGGAAGCGCCAGCGCGTCGGCGGCACGCCGCTCGGCGCCTCGGCGATCACGCACGAGGTTTCGGCGACGCGCTGCAGCAACTCGTCGTGCCCCGCGGGGTAGAAGCGGTCGAGCCCGCCCGCGAGGACAGCCACCGTCGTGCCGGCGGCGGCCATGGTGGCCCGGTGCGCCGTGCCGTCGATGCCGTACGCGCCGCCGGAGACGACGGCGAAGCGCCGGCTGACGAGGCCCGCCGCGAGCTGTCCGGTGACGAGCTCGCCGTAGCCCGAGGATGCGCGTGACCCGACGAGCGCCGCGGAGCGAGCGCAGGCGTCGAGCGACGCCGGGTCGCCCCGCACCCACAGCGCCGCCGGCGCGTGCGGACCGAGGTCGTCGAGCGCATCCGGCCAGGCGTCGTCGGCGCGGGTGAGCAGTCGCTGCCCGAACGCCGCGCCCTGCGTGAACGCACCGAGGATGCGCTCGGCGGCGAGCCGCGGCTGCCAGCGGGCGATGGCCTGCGCGACGTCGCTCGCAGCGGCGTGACCGTCCAGCTCGCCGGCCCAGGTCGCGGCGCTCGCGCCGTCGACGAGCAGCTCGAGCGAGCGCACCTGTCCGAGCCGCTCGCGGACGAGCCCCGCGACGCCGTCGCCGGGCTCCGGCAGCACCGTCCACGCGCCAGCGGCGAAGCGCTCGAGCACCTCGGCATCGGATGGTGTCGCGACGCCCGGCGGCAACGTCGGCTCGACCGCAGCGCGCAGCCGGGCGGGCTCGATGCGGAACGTGCTCATGCCGGGATCCCCTTCCTGAGCGCGAGCGCGCGCCCGATGTGCGCCCTCGTCGGCGTCGCCGCGTCGTCGAGGTCGGCGGCGGTCCACGCGACGCGGATCGCGCGATCCATGCCGCGCATCGTGAGCGCTCCCCGCTCGACCGCGCGCTCGAGCGGCTCGAGCAGCGAGCGGTCGAGCGGCAGGTTCCGGCGCAGCCACGGCCCTGGCACATGACCCATCGCGGCCCAGCCGGTGCCCTCGAGTCGTCGTGCGGCGCGAGCGCGCGCCGCCGCGACGCTCGCGGACGCCGCCGCGGTCGTGCGGCGCTCGCCCTCGCTCCCCGGCGCGACCCGGTCGACGCGCACCTGCAGGTCGACCCGGTCGAGCAGCGGACCCGAGAGGCGGCCGAAGTAGCGGCGGCGCTGCTGCGGCGCGCACGAGCAGTCGCCCGTGCCGAACAGCCCGCACGGGCAGGGGTTGGCGGCGAGCAGCAGCTGGAAGCGGGCGGGGAAGGTCGCGACGCCGGCAGCGCGGTGGATCGTGATCGTGCCCGATTCGAGCGGCTGCCGCAGCATGTCGAGCACGGCGCGCGGGAACTCGGGGGCCTCGTCGAGGAAGAGCACGCCGTGTGTCGCGCGCGCCGCCGCGCCGGGCCGGATCGTGCCGGAGCCGCCACCGATGAGCGAGACCGCGGTCGCCGAGTGATGCGGATGCTCGAAGGGCGGCACCGCGTCGAGCGTCGGCGGCGCGGGCTCGCCCGCGAGCGAGCGCAGCGACGCGACCTCGAGCGCCGCATCGGTGTCGAGCGGTGGCAGGATCCCGGGCAGCCGCATCGCGAGCATCGTCTTGCCTGCACCCGGCGGCCCGACCATCATCAGGTGGTGCGCGCCCGCAGCGGCGATCTCGAGCGCCTGCACCGCCTCCCGGTTGCCCACGACGTCGGCGAGGTCGAGGTCGGTGTGCGAGCGGGGCGTCGCGGCAGCGGCCGGGACCGGCTCGACCGGTTCCGGGTCGATGTCGGCGCCGAGGAGCGCCGCCGCGTGGGCGAGGCTCGGCGCGCCCAGCACGCGGAGGCCCTCGACGAGCGATGCCTCGTCGACGGATGCGGTCGGCACCACGATGCGCGTGAGCCCGAACCCGGCGGCGGCTCGCGCGAGCGGCAGCGTGCCCGCGACCGGGCGCAGCCGACCGTCGAGGCCGAGCTCGCCCACGAGCGCGGTCGAGCCGTCGTCTGCGGGTACCACGCCGATCGCGCGCAGCACCGCGACGGCCATCGCGAGGTCGAAGTGCGTGCCGGCCTTCGGCAGCGAGGCCGGCGTGAGGTTGATGACGACCTTGCCGCTCGGCGCGGTCACCCCCATGCGCGCGATCGCGCTCCACGTGCGGTGCTGCGCCTGCTGCACGGCGCGGTCGGGCAAGCCGACGACGTGCACTCGGGGCAGGCCGGACGACGCGTGCACCTCGATCTGCACGCCGACGCCGGCGAGCCCCTGCAGGGCGACGCACGCGGCGCGTCCGAAGCCGCTCACTCGATGCCCCGCAGGTGCTCGACCCGCCACGGGCCGGAGCGCGGTGCGACGATGCCGACGGCATCCATGCGAATCGGGCCGCGGTGCGGCCGCTCCTGCAGCCAGAGGCCCGCGAGCAGGCGCAGGCGGCGGACCTTGTCGGGGGTGATCGCCTCGAACGGATGGCCGTACGCGAGCCCGCGCCGCGTCTTCACCTCGACGAAGACGAGCGTGTCGCCGTCGCGGGCGACGATGTCGAGCTCGCCGTGGGCGCACCGCCACCGGCGGTCGACGATCCGCATGCCGGCGCGCTCGAGGTGCACGCTCGCGGCGGCCTCACCGTCGAGCCCCAGCTGATCCTTCGCGCGCATGCGGGCATGGAAGCGCAGCCGGCGACGTGCCGGCGCGCGCTCGGACCCGCCCTGTGGAGAACAGCGACGGCTCCTACCGTCCTCCAGGTGACGGTGCCACGCTTGACGCATGGAGATCGAGTGGAACCCCAAGCTCAGGCAGCTCCTCAGCAGCGGCGTGCACATCGCGCTCGACGGCGACGAAGGTGCCGCGATCGATGACGTGCTGCGTCAGCTCAGCGATGCCGGCATCCAGGCAGAGCGCGACGAGGCAGCGACGATGGTGCGCGAGGAGCGCTCGAAGCGCACCGAGAGCTGACGCATGGGCGCGCCCGCGCGCGGCACCGCGCCGGTCATCGGCGGGCTGCTGCTCGCCGCGCTCGCGATCGCGACCGCCAGCGCGATCGATCCCGCCGAGCACGGCATCGCCGGCGCTGTGCGCGTGTGGGCGCTCGGCGCCGTCGTCGCCGGCCTCGTGATCGCGATCATGGCCGCGCTGCCGTCGCCCTCCGGCGCCGCTCCGACCCCGCAGCGGCCGCGGGTGCGCGGCCTGCTGCTCGCCGGCACCGCGGCGCTCGTGGTGACGATGAAGGTCAGCGTCGACCGGGAGTCGAGCTGGTTCACGGTCGTGGTCGGCACGGCGCTGCTGAGCATCGGCGTCGCCGACTTCCTTGCCGAGCGCAGACGCGTGCGGAACGACGCCGGCGCGGAGTGAGCCGCGAGGCCTACTCCTCGATCGCGAGGTCCTTCGGCAGCTCGAGGTCGCGGGACGCGAGCTCCTCGACGTTGACGTCCTTGAACGTGAGGATGCGCGCCGACTTGATGAACCGGTCGGAGCGGTAGATGTCCCACACCCAGACGTCGGTGAGCTCGAGCTCGAAGTAGAAGTCGGTGCCCGCGTCGTGGCGGGTGACCTTCACGTCATTCGCGAGGTAGAACCGTCGCTCGGTCTCGACGACGTGCTTGAACATGCTGACGACGTCGCGGTACTCCTTGAAGAGGGCCAGCTCGACCTCGCGGTCGTAGTCCTCGATGTCCTCGGGTTCCACATCCTCATCCTATGGCCCCCGCCACCGTGTCCGGCCCGTGGCCGCCCGCGCTGCCGCCTCACGCGAGCATTCCGCCAGCACACCGGCAGCAAGTCGCGTGTGCCCGCGAGAAAAGCCGTAGATTCGCAGAGGCGGCACATTTCGAGATCGGAGCGCTGATGCGGCGGATGACGACGTACGTCGCGCTCGTCCTCGCGCTCGCGCTCGGCGCGCCAGCACTCGCCGCCGCACCCGCGGCGGCGAGCGGCACCGCCACCGCCACCGGCGAGGGCGGGCTCATGCTCGTGCTCGACGCATCCGGGTCGATGGCCGAACCCGCCGCCGGCGGAGCCTCGCGCATCGACGCGGCGCAGGAGGCACTCGGTGCGGTCATCGGTGACCTGCCCGACAGCAACCGCGTCGGGCTGCGCGTCTTCGGCGCCACGACCGAGGACCTCGCCAACCCGGCCTCGTGCACCGACTCGCAGCTGCTCGTGCCGATCGGCGTCGACAACCGCGACGCGCTCCGCGACGCCGTCGACCGCTATGAGCCGTTCGGCGAGACGCCGATCGGCTACGCGCTGCAGCAGGCGGGCCAGGACCTCGGCGAGAGCGGGCAGCGCGCCATCCTGCTCGTCTCCGACGGCATCGCGAACTGCGAGCCCGACCCGTGCGTCGTCGCGGCGCAGCTCGCCGAGGACGACATCGACATGCGCATCGACGTCATCGGCCTCGACGTCGACGAGGCGGCGCGCGAGCAGCTGCAGTGCATCGCCGACCGCGGCCGCGGCGACTACCTCGGCGTCTCCGAGGCGAGCAGCCTGCAGCACGCGCTCGAGCGGCTCTCGGCACGCGCGTTCCGGCCCTTCGGCGTCGTGGGCGAGCCCGTCGATGGCACGCTGTCCGCCGACGGTGCCCCGGCGCTCGCCGCGGGCGCGCAGTACGTCGACGAGCTCGTCGGCGACTCGACCCTCCACTACCTCGTCGATCGCGGCACACCGGGCTCCGTCATCCACGTCGGCATCGCCGGCCGCCTGCCGCACGATGGCAGCGTCACCGTCGAAGGCACGCTCACGACCCCCGACGGCGAGGCGTGCGACGCCACGAGCATCACCGCGCTCGGCGAGGACCGATTCTCGGTCTTCGCAGGCCGCGTGAGCGCCGCGGAGGGCAGCCCGGAGCACGCGTGCGCCACCGCCGAGCAGCTACTCCTGTCGGTCGCCGCGACCACGCCGCCCGGCGTCGCGGTGCCCTTCGAGCTGCGCATCGCGGAGCACGCGTGGCCGAGCAACGCCGCTTCCCTCCCCGCGCCGGCCGACGCGGAGCGCGGCTGGCAGCTCTCGCTCGCGGGCGACGGCGCGGGCGGTCCTGTCGTCGGCGGCTCGAGCCTCAACGACGCGCCGCTCATCGCGCCCGGCTCCTACCGCACCGACATGCTGCCGAGCGAGTTCCAGTTCTTCCGCGTCGCGGCCGAGTGGGGGCAGACGCTGCACGTGCAGGCGAGCCTCGACCCGGCGTACCCGGCGCCGCCCAGCGCCTACGGCATCCTGCAGGTGCTCGACCCGGTCGGCGCCGACGTGTCGGCCCTGCTCGCGACGACGTCCGACGGCGTGCGCTGGGCCCAGGCGATGCCCGAGCCCGGCTCGTCGGTCGCGGTCACCGCCGCGCCGGTGATGTTCGACGGCAACCCGGGGGCCGTGAAGCGGCCGGTGATGTCGGGCGAGTACATCGTCGCCGTCGGCTTCGAGGCGGATGCGGGCACGACGCCGTCGCCGCTGCTCGTCACGATCGAGGTGGTCGGGGAGCCCGCCGGCACGCCCGACCTCTCCGGAGCGCCGCCGGTCGATGCCGCGCCGCCGCCCGCCGCCGCCGGCCCGGCGCTCGACGCCGCCGCGTGGACGGTCGTCGCGGTGTTCGCGGGCGTCGGCCTGCTCGTCATCGCCCTCATCGCGGTCGCGATGTGGCTGCGCCAGCGCCGAGCGCCGCGCTACCGCGGCTGACGACGCATCCGTCGCACCAGGCGGCCCGGCCGCCGCCGGCCCAGTCGCAGCGGGCTCAGTGCAGCCACGACCGCCGGTGCAGCACGCTCGGCCCGAGCTCGGCGATCGCGGCGAGGTGGGTGGCGGAGCCGTAGCCCTTGTTCGACGTCCAGCCGTAGCCGGGGTGCACGCCGTCCCACTCGATCATCCGGCTGTCGCGCTCGACCTTCGCCACGAGCGCGGCACCCGAGACGGATGCGCAGTCCCGGTCCGCCTTCGCACGCAGCACGGTGCGCACCGGCCTGCGCAGCGCCGGGGCGAGCCAGTCGTGGATGCCGTCGAGCAGGATCGCCGCCGCCGGCACGTCGACGCCGGCCTCGTGCAGGCCGACGAGCGCGCGCCTGCCGGCGAGCCCGAGCGCGACCTGGATGCCGAGCGCGTCGATCTCGTCGTTCGTCGCGTGGCCGACGGCGCTCACGCCCCACGAGCGCACGAGCGGCGCGGTCGCGACCCTGCGCGGCTCGGTCATCGTCTTGGAGTCGCGGAGGTGCTCCGGCCACTCGCCGCAGTCGGGTCGCAGCGCGAGCGCCCCGACGCTCACCGGACCGGCGAGCGCGCCGCGACCGACCTCATCCATGCCGATCACGAGCGGCGTCACCGCCCACAGCTCGCGCTCGACCTCGAGCGTGGGCAGCTCGGGCATCAGGCCGAGACGCCGAGCGGCAGCAGGCGCTCCTCTGGCGCGCTCTGCGGCTCGACGCCGACGTAGGAGGACTCGTAGCCGTCGAGCAGCGTCCACCGCTCGAGCGGCCACGAGATGAGCACCGCGCGGCCGACCACCGACGCGATCGGCACGAAGCCGCCGCCGGGCGCGTCCATGTGGGCGCGCGAGTCACCGGAGTGGTTGCGGTTGTCTCCAAGCACCCAGAGGTGGCCCTCCGGCACGGTGACGTCGAAGGCGACCGAGCTCGCCGGCTGCCCGGGCGCGTCGAGGTGCAGGTAGGGCTCGTCGATCGGCACACCGTTGACCGTGAGCTGCCCGAAGTCGTTGCAGCACTCGACGCGATCGCCGGGCAGGCCGATGACGCGCTTGATGAGGTAGCCGTGGTCGTCCTCGGGTGCGAGGCCGACGAAGGTGAGGAACCAGTCGACGGTGCCGAGCAGGCCGGCCTCCTGCTCCGCCGGCGGCTCGGGCAGCCAGCCGCCCGGATCCTCGAAGACCACGACGTCGCCGCGCTCGACCGGCACGACGGCGGGCGTCAGCAGGCTGACGATGATGCGGTCGTCGACCTGCAGGGTCTCGTTCATCGACTCCGACGGGATCCAGAACGGCCGGATCAGGAACGTCTTCACCAGGAACGAGATGAGGAGCGCGATGAGGAAGATCACCACGAGGTCGCGCAGGAACAGCAGGAAGCCGCGCCCGCTGGACCGCTCGCGGCCGACCTCGCCGGTCTCGACCGTGTCCGTCATCCCCCACCCTTCGCCTCGGCAAGTCTAGGTGCGCGCGTGTGCCCGACCCGTGGCCCGCTCGACGCGGCGGGTCACGATCAGGCCACGAACGCGCGAACGGGGCCGGCGTGGAGCCGGCCCCGTTCGTCGTGGATCAGGAGTGGTCGCGCTTCTCGCGGATCTTCGCTGCCTTGCCGCGCAGGCCGCGCAGGTAGTACAGCTTCGCGCGGCGCACGTCGCCGCGGCTCACGATCTCGATGTGGTCGATGACCGGGGAGTGCACGGGGAAGGTGCGCTCGACGCCGACCTGGAACGACACCTTGCGGACCGTGAAGGTCTCGCGCACGCCGTGGCCCTGGCGGCCGATGACGACGCCCTGGAAGATCTGCACGCGCGAGCGCGAGCCCTCGATGATGTTGACGTGCACCTTGACGTTGTCGCCGGGGCGGAAGTCGGGGACGTCGGAACGGAGGCTGGTCGCATCGACCTTGTCGAGGATGTGCATGGCGGTGTCGCTCTCTGCAGCCGCCACAGGTCGGCCGCGCAATAGGAAGGATCAGGGGTTCTGGTGCGGTGCCCGCCGCTCCCCTGTGGCAGAGGAAATGTGGCAGTGGCCGCGCGAAGGCGGTGACTACGTGGCACCAACGAGCCATCTTGCCACACGCGCGCGGTCCACGCCAACGGCGCGGCGGCGCGCCGGGTCAGCCGCGAGGGTCGTCGTCGATGCTGATGACCCTGCCGGCCTGCGGCCCGTCGACGGGCTCGAACGTCGCGTCGGCGCGGCGGGCGCGCTGCTCGATGATGGGCGCCTGCAGGTCGTTCACGGCGCGCTCGACGCGCGCCCGGGTCTCGCGACCCAGCTCGAGCGCCTGCAGCCACGCGAGCACGGCTCCGCCGATGACGGTGATGAGCACGCCGATGGCGGTGAAGGACTGGGATGCGGTCAGCCAGCCGTCGCCGAGCCACGCGGTGAGGGCGCTGCCGGTGCGTCCGCCGCCCGAGTCGACGACGGTGAAGCCCATGAGCGCGATGACGAGCAGCCAGGGGCCGATGAGGCGCACGTCGCGCCACTGCACCGCGCGGGGCCGGCGCACCTGCTTGCGCGCGACGGTGAGGCCGACGACGACGCCGATGAGCACGGCGAGCGCCGGTCCCAGCAGCGCCTGCAGCAGCAGCCAGTCCCCCAGCGGAGCGCCCGCGAGGGCGCGGCCGAACATGATCCAGGCGGGCAGCACCACGATGGCGCCGATCATCGCCCAGAAGAACCCGCGCAGCGCCCAGTGCCGCTGCCCGGCTCGGGTCGACGTGCGTGCGCTCGCTGCCATGGCATCGAGGCTAACGCCAGGGGCCGCTGATCGCCCCCGTGTTCGCTGAGGGCTGGCGCCGCGCGCTAGAGCGGGCTGTCGCCGCCCGGCAGCAGGTCGGGCCGCACCCGCCGGGTGCGCTCGAGCGCCTCCGCCCGGCGCCAGGCGTCGACGGCCGCGTGGTTGCCGCCGCGCAGCACCTCGGGCACCTCGAGGCCGCGCCACACGCGCGGCTTCGTGTACGACGGGTGCTCGAGCAGGCCGTCCTCGTGGCTCTCCTCGACGAGGCTCTCGGGGTTGCCGACCACGCCGGGCACGAGCCTGCCGATCGCCTCGATCATGGCCATCGCGGCGACCTCGCCGCCGTTGAGCACGTAGTCGCCGAGGCTCACCTCGAGCACGCGGGCGCGCGTCGCGACGTGCTCCGCGACCCGCGCGTCGATGCCCTCGTAGCGACCGCACGCGAACACGATGCGCGACTCGGTCGCCAGCTCGCGGGCGAGCGACTGGGTGAACGGCACGCCAGCGGGTGTCGTGAAGATCACCAGCGCATCCGACGGCGGGCCGTCCTCGGGCCCGAGCAGCGCGTCGAACGCCTCGCCCCACGGCTCCGGCTTCATCACCATGCCGGCGCCGCCGCCGTACGGGGTGTCGTCGACGGTGCGGTGGCGGTCGTGCGTCCACTCGCGCAGGTCGTGCACGCCGAGCTCGAGCACGCCGTCGCGGCGCGCCCGCCCGAGCAGCGAGACGTCGAGGACGCCGAAGAACTCGGGGAAGATCGTGACGATGTCGAAGCGCACGCGCTAGGCCCGGTCGTCGCCGTCGGCCTGCGTCGGTGCCTCGTCGACGGATGCGTCATCACCGGTTGCGACGTCGCCGGCTGCCTCGTCGGCGGCGTCCGCGCTCGCCGGTGCGACGGCTTCGTCCTCGGACGTCTCGAGCTCCTCGAGCAGTCCGGGCGGCGGCGTGATGACGATGCGGCCGGCGCGGAGGTCGACCTCCGGCACGATCGCCTTGACGAACGGCACCATCGCCTCGGTGCCGTCGATCTCGATGATGAGCATGTCCTGGGCCGGCATCGGGTCGACGCGCACGACGCGGCCGATGCGGGCGCCGTCGCGCCAGACCTCGAGGCCGGCGAGCTGGTGCACGTACCAGGCGTCGGGCTCGGTCGAGACCTCGGTCGGGTCCTGATCGATCCAGAGCACGGCCTTGACGAGCGACTCCGCCTCGGTGCGGTCGGTGACGCCGGCGAAGAAGGCGACGGGTGTGCCGTTGTAGACGCGCAGCTCGAGCAGCTCGAGCGTCTTGCCGTGCCACTTCGACGACGTGGGCACCTGCAGCGCGAAGCGCGCGCCCGGCGTGAACCGGCGCTCGGGGTCGTCGGTGTAGAGCTCGACCTTGATCGCGCCCTTGAGCCCGTGGGCCCTCGTGAGCCGTCCCACGCGCAGCTGGGTGCGGGCGGGCACGGCGGGCCTAGCGATCGGTGTCCACCACGTCCACGCGGACGCGGCGTCCTCCGGGGAGCGCACCGATCACGGTGCGCAGCGCGCCGGCCGTGCGGCCGCCGCGCCCGATGACGCGGCCGAGGTCCTCGGGGTGCACGTGCACCTCGAGGACCTCGCCGCGCTGCGTGTCGCGCGCGCCGACGCGCACGTCGCCGGGGCGATCGACGATCCCCTTGACGAGGTGCTCGAGGGCGTCGCGCAGCATGGTCAGGACTCGGTCGACTCGGCCTCGGCGGCGGCGGGCGCCTCCTCGGCAGCGGCGGGAGCCTCGGCCGGCTTCTCGGCCTTGGGCTTCAGCACCGGCTTCTTGAGCTCGTCGGCGGCGAACGCCACCTTGCCCTCGGGCTGCTTGACCTGGTTCTCGGTCGAGCCCTCGCCCGAGAACTTGCCCCAGTCGCCCGTGAGCTTGAGGAGCGCCGCAACCTGCTCGGTCGGCTGCGCGCCGACACCGAGCCAGTACTGGGCGCGCTCGCTGTCGATCTCGATCAGCGAGGGGTGCACGGTCGGGTGGTACTTCCCGATCTCCTCGATGACGCGACCGTCGCGCTTGGTGCGCGAGTCGGCGACGACGACGCGGTAGTAGGGTGCGCGGATCTTGCCGAAGCGCTTCAGACGGATCTTGACTGCCACAGTTCTCCTGCTTTGTGTTCTCGTGTTGCACCGCGGCCTGCGCACGTGGGATATGCGCGGCCCGCAAAGCTCGGTGAGCATCCGCGCGCCGGATAGAGGGTCGGGCGCGTGCTCGACCCCCTATTCTGGCACATCCACGACCGACGCGCGCGCCATGCGCCGCGCGGCCCTACGCTCGACGCATGGACTTCGCATCCTCCAGGCGCTCGACCCTCGGCGTCGAGTGGGAGCTCGCGCTCGTCGATCCGGACTCCGGTGAGATCGTGCCGCGCGCGAAGGAGCTGCTGACCGCCATCGACGACAAGCGCTTCGACAAGGAGTTCCTCGCGGGGATGATCGAGCTCATCACGGGCGTGCACCGCACGACCGACGAGGCCATCGACGAGCTCAGGGGCATGCGCGACACTGCCGTGGCGGCTGCCGAGCGGCTCGGGCTCGCGATCGTCGGCACGGGCACGCACCCGACGAGCCGGTGGCGCGAGCAGGAGCAGGCCGACGACGACCGCTACCGACGCGTCGTGCAGAAGGCCGGCGACTGGGGCAGGCGGCTCATCATCTTCGGCGTGCACAACCACGTCGGCGTCGAGGATCGCGACAAGGTCGTGCCGCTGCTGCGCTCCATGCTCGACCGGCTGCCGCTCATCCTCGCGCTCTCGGCATCGAGCCCCTTCTGGCAGGGACTCGACACCGGCTTCGCGTCGCACCGCACGATGCTGTTCCAGCAGCTGCCGACCGGCGGCCTCCCGCCCATGCTCGTCGACTGGCAGGAGTACGAGCGCACGCTCGCCGACATGCTCAGGGCCGGCGTCATCGACGAGCTCGGTGAGCTGCGCTGGGACGTGCGCCCCTCCCCCGCGATCGGCACGCTCGAGGTGCGCATCGCCGACGGCGCGCCATCCATCGACGACCTCGCCGCCGTCACGGCGCTGAGCCACTGCCTGATCGAGGAGGCGTCGCGCGCGCTCGACGCCGGCGAGCCGCAGCACCACCTCCCCTACTGGCTCGTGCGCGAGAACAAGTGGCGAGCCGCGCGCGACGGGCTCGACGCCACGGTGATCATCGACGAGCAGGGGATGCTCCAGAGCGCGCGGGATGCGCTGGGTGACGCGGTCGAGCGGCTCGCGCCGATCGCGGCCGACCTGGGCGCTACCCGCTCCCTCGAGGCGGTGACGCGCGTGCTGGAGCGCGGCGGCTCCGCTGCGCTCCAGCGCGCCGCCTTCGGGCGCGGCGGCCACGCCGCGGTGCTGGCCGAGCTGATCGAGGCGCTGAAGGCGTAGCCGGCACCTCCGGGCTCATGGACGTGCGCGCTCGGGCGCGAAGGCGGAGATGCGCGCGGCCAGCTCCTGGACGTCGCTGACGCGTGAGGTCGTGGCTCCGAAGCGCCAGTCCTCCCGCGTCGGTGCGAGCCCAACTGTCACGACGCCGTCGCCCGCGCGCACATGCAGGTCCACAGTGGGGTGCACGATGGGCATGCCGTACCAGGACCGACCGCTGGTCACGTCGGCGATCTCACCCCATGGCAGGTGCCAGCCGAAGCGGTTCCGCAGGAACCCGCGATAGAACGTGAGGCCGCGGACGTCCACCACGACGCTCGGGGTTGTCCCAGGATCGCCGTCGACGAGGACACCCCGCGCGAGCGAGAGCTCGTACAGGAAGTGCCCGCTCGTCGCGGCAGCGAAGACCAGCGCGCCCGGATGCTGGTCCCGCAGCCGGCGGAGTCGCCGCCGTTGCGGCAGGAGGATGCCCAGCAGCCAAACGAGTCCGGACGCGAACAAGCAGCTCGCGACGATCCCGAGGATGAGCGTCGTCGCCGCACCCGTCCCTTGGACTGCGTCGCCGATCAACAGCGTCCACGACAGCACGGTGCCCAGCCCTGTCGCGGTGAGCCATCCGAGGACAGCGGTCCACCCCCACCGCGAGCGCAGCGCTGCTCGCCGTGCCCCCTGCTCCCGCATGGACGCAGAGCCTCCCACTCAGGCGTTCTTGCGATCGCGCCAGTCGAGGTAGGCCTGCACCCGGTCGAGCGCGTAGCCGTCCGGGGTGTCGTCGCCCGACAACGGGATCGTGAGCAGCCGGGTCCCCGCCGCGTGCAGCGCGTCGAGGCGATCGAACCCGACGCCGCCGACGCCGTCGCGCACGCTCGCGCCGTTCGAGATCTCGATCTCGCTCACGTCCCGGCCGATCGCCTCGCAGTTGCGGCGCAGCACGTCGAGCTTGTGCGGCAGGTCCTGCGGGCCGACGAACGAGTGCCAGATGTCGGCGTGCTGCGCGACCATCGGCAGCGTCTTCTGCTCCCCCTTGCCGCCGATGAGGATCGGCATCGGGCCGACGGGCGGCGGGTTGAGCTTCGACCAGCGCTCCCGGATGCGCGGCAGCGCCGCCCCGAGCGCGTTCAGCCGCGAGCCGACCGTGCCGAAGTCGTAGCCGTACTCCAGGTAGTCGCGCTCGAACCAGCCCGAGCCGATGCCGAAGATGAAGCGGCCGCCGGAGATGTGGTCGATCGTTCGCGCGACGTCGGCCAGGAGGTCGGGGTTGCGGTACGAGTTGCAGAACACGAGCGGGCCGATCTGCACGCGCTCGGTCGCGACCGCCCATGCCGCGAGCTGCGCGGTGGCCTCGAAGTGGATGCCGTCGAGGTCGCCGGAGAGCGGGAAGAAGTGGTCCCAGCCGAACACCGCGTCGACGCCCATGTCGTCGAGCCTCCGCGCCGCGTCGATCGTTGCCTGCATGGAGACGTGCTGCGGCGCGAGCTGCACGCCGATCCTGGTGGGTCGCTCGATCATGTCCTCGACCCTACGTGCATCGCACGCGTAGCCTGTCGAGGTGCACTCCCTCGCCCCCATCTCCCAGCGGGCCGAGGCGCCCGCGACGCTGCCCGCCATCACCGCCGGCGGACTGCGCTGGCGCCCGGCCACCACCGACGATGCCGACGCGATCCTCGTGCTGTCGAACACCATGCACGAGGCAGACGGCGCGCCCTACCGGGAGACGATCGACGAGGTGCGCGCCGACCTCGAGGCGCCGTGGCGGCGGCTCGACACCGACACCCTGCTGGGCTTCGACGACGCCGGCGAGCTGCGCGCGACCGCGATGATCGAGACGCCGCCCGGCGACGAGTCGACCGTTCGCACGTACTGCTTCGGCGGTGTCCACCCGGAGCGGCGCGGCGAGGGCATCGGCCGCGAGCTGTTCGCGTGGCAGGTCGCGCGCGCCCGCCAGATCATCGCGGCGACCGGCAGGGACCTGCCGGCGCGCATCGCCGCGTTCGCCGAGGACGACGCGCCGGTGCCGCTGCACCGCCTGTACGCGCACGCCGGGCTCGAGGCGCGCCGCTTCTACAGCGACCTCAAGCGGCCGGTCGGCGGCGATGCGCCGCTCATCCCGCGGGTCGAGCTCACCGGCTCGCTGCGGCTCGTGCCGTGGTCGGAGGAGCTCGACGACGCGGCGCGGCTCGCGCACAACGACGCCTTCCGCGACCACTGGGGCAGCGAGCCGCAGACGATGGCGCAGTGGACGAAGAACCGCAGCGAGTTCGCGCCGGAGTGGTCGTTCCTCGTCGTCGACGAGCAGCCCGACGTCAAGGCGCTGCTGGCGGATCCGAGGACGGATGCGCCGACCGCGCAGGCACTGCGCGACGGCCGGCCGATCGTCGCCGGGTACGCGATGAGCAGCCGCTACGACGCCGACTTCCCGGTGCGCGGGTACTCGTTCGGCTACACCGACGTGCTCGGCACGCGCCGCGCCTACCGCGGCAGGAAGGCGGCGCTCGCGGCGCTCGCCGCCAGCATGCAGGCGTTCGCCGACGCAGGCATGGACGCTGCCGTGCTCGACGTCGATACCGAGAACCCGAGCGGCGCCCAGGGCCTGTACGCGAGCCTCGGCTACGTCAAGGAGCACGGCTCGAGGATGTACTCGATCGAGCTGTAGCGTCGCGCAGCTTGTCGTCGAGCAGCGCGTCGTCGAGCCGCGCCTCGCCCCCCTCCGACAGAGTGGCGCCGCGCTGCAGTCGTGGCATGCCACGACCGCAACGAGCCGCCATTCTCGAAGAGGCCGGCCTAGCTCCGCCCGGTGCCCAGCGCCTCCGCGACCGGCGTGCCGCCCGCGTTGCAGCGGATCGTGAGGCCGCGGACGGCCGGATGCGCGACGACCTCTGCGATGAGCCGCGCGACCGTGGCGCGCGGGATCTCGCCCGACTCGATCGAGCCCTCCGGCTCGTCGACCTCGATGCCGGTCTCGTCGTCGAGCGTCAGCGCGGAGGGCGCCAGGATCACCCAGTCGGCGCCGGAAGCGCGGATCGCCTCGTCGACGAGCGCCTTCGCCTCCGCGTAGGCGTGGAAGGGGTGGTCCTCGGGCACGCCGTGATCGCGGCGGGCGCCGAAGTACGACACCATCACGAGCCGGGCGCCGGAGCGCTGCACCGCGTCGAGCACGCGCAGCGCCGCGTCGTGGTCGACGGCACGCGTGCGCTCGGCGGCGCCGCCGCCCGCGCCCGCGGACCAGACGACGACGTCGAAGCCCTTGACGAGCTCGTCGATGCCGTGCTGGTCGAGCTGCTCGAGGTCGGCGACGACGGGCTCCGCACCCGTCGCGGCGACGTCGTCCCGGTGGTCGGGGTTGCGGATGACGCCGTGGACGGTGTGCTGCGCGCCGGTGAGCATGGGCTGCGCGAGCAGCGCCACCTTGCCGTGGGCGCCGAGGACGAGGATGCGTGCCATGCGGCCCACCGTACGCGGGCCGCCTGAACCTGTCTGCCCGTGCCGCGGGCACCGGATGTCAGGGCGTGAACACCGCGAACGGCACGCCCTCGATGCGGTGCACGCGCACAGGCGTGTCGAAGACCCGCTCGAGCACGGCGTCCTGCATGACCTCGTCGACCGTCCCCTCGACGCAGACGGTGCCGTCCTTGAGCGCGATGATCCGGTCGGCGAAGGCGGCCGCCATGTTGAGGTCGTGCAGCACGATCACGACCGTGCGGCCCAGCTCATCGGCCGCCTGTCGCAGCTCGCGCATCATCGCGACGGCGTGCTTCGGGTCGAGGCTCGCGAGCGGCTCGTCGAGCAGCACGACCTCGGTGTCCTGCGCGAGCACCATCGCGACGAAGGCGCGCTGCCGCTGGCCGCCCGAGAGCGCGTCGAGCTGCCGGTCGGCGAGGTCCTCGAGGTGCAGGAACCGGATCGCGCGGTCGATGTGCTGCTGGTCGCCGAACGTCAACCGGCCGGCCGACCAGGGGAAGCGGCCGAAGGCGACGAGCTCCCGCACGGTCAGGCGCGCCTCGATGCGGTTCTCCTGGCGCAGCACCGACACGACGCGCGCAAGGTCGGCCGACTTCGTCGCCTGCACGTCCCGCCCGGCGACACGAACGTGGCCGGCCGACGGGTCGAGCAGCCGGCCGACGACCGACAGCAGCGTCGACTTGCCGGCGCCGTTCGGCCCGACGAGCGCGGTGATGCCGCCCGCCGGCACCGAGACCGAGACGGGGCCGAGCACGACGTGCTCGCCGTAGCGCTTCGAGACCTGCTCGATGGCGATCACTGCTGCCTCCTCCCGCCGAGCAGCAGCGCGAGGAACACGATGCCGCCGACGACTTCGATGATGACCGTGACGAGTCCCGCCGCGTCGAACACGTGCCGCATGACGAGCTGGGCGCCGGCGAGCGCGAGCACGCCGAGGCCGACCGCCATCGGCAGCACGAACGCGTGCCGGTGCGTGCCCGCGAGCCGGTACGCGAGCGTCGCGACGAGGAACCCGAAGAATGTCATGGGACCGGCGAGCGCCGTCGCGAACGCGATGAGGATCGACACGCACACGAGCGCGACGATGAGCTCCTTGCGGTGGTCGACGCCGAGGGCGGTCGCGCCGTCGCGACCGAGGAGGACGACGTCGAGCCGTGCGCGACGCATCCACACCACGGCTCCGACGCCCGCGCACACCGCGAGCGCGAGCGGCAGGTGGTCGGGCTGCACCGAGCTGAGCCTGCCGAACAGCTCGAGGCTCAGCAGGTCGTAGTCGGTCGGCGAGAGGATGCGCTGGATGAACGTCGACACGGAGTCGAACGCCAGCCCCAGGACCACGCCGACGAGCAGCAGCGTGAGCACGCCGCCGCCCGAGCGGTCGAGGAGCCACGTGTAGAGGGCCGTCGCCGCGACGACCATGAGCGCCGTCTGCACGAGCAGCTTGGGCAGCCCGTCGGTCGCGGCGATCGCCGAGCCGCCGAAGGCGAAGACGGTGAGCGTCTGCATGAGCGTGTACATCGAGTCGAACCCGATGATCGAGGGCGTGAGGATGCGGTTCGACGTGACCGTGTGGAACACGACGGTGCCGATCGCGTGCGCGAACGAGGCGACGAGGATGCCGCCGACCAGCGTCGCGCGGCGAGGCAGCGCGAGCTCGAGCGGGCCCCGCACATCGACGACGAGCACGAGTCCGAGCGCGGCGAGGCCGAGCGCCCACACGAGGGCGAGCCGGAGCGCGGGCTTGAGGTCCGTGCGGGCGCGTAGCACGGCGCCGGTCGAGAGCTCAGGCACGCTGCCGCCCTCGCAGGAGGAAGCCGAGGAAGGCGACGGCGCCGACGGCGCCCATGATGACGGATGCGGGGATCTCCATGGGCGCGACGACCGTGCGGCCGATGAGGTCGCACACGAGCAGCAGCGCGACGCCGGCGATCGCGATCCACGGCAGGCTCCTGCGCAGGTCGTCGCCGAGCACGAGCCGCATGATGTTCGGCACGACGAGGCCGAGGAATGGGATGAACCCGACGACGACACTCGTCACGCCCGAGCAGAGCGCGACGCCCGCGACGCCGATCAGGGTGAGGAGGCGGTAGTCGATGCCGAGGTTCGTGGCGATGCCCTCGCCGAGGCCCGCGATGGTGAAGCGGTCGGCGAGCGCCCAGACGACCACGGCCACCAGCGCGGCCGCCCAGAGCGGCTCGTAGAAGCCCTGCACGATGCCGCTGAAGCCGCCGGAGCTCCACGCCGCCATCGACTGCAGCAGGTCGGCGCTCGCGGCGAGGTACTGCGTGACACCGCCGACGATCGCGCCGAGCATGATGCCGACGAGCGGCACGATGAGCGGGCCGCGCGTGCGCACGCGCCGCAGCATCCCGAGGAACACGAGCGTGCCGAGGAAGGCCGCGATCGTCGCGACCGCCATGCGCGCGAGGATCGGCGCGTCGGGCCACAGCATCAGCACGAGCAGCATGCCGAGACCCGCCCACTGCGTCGTGCCCGCCGTAGTGGGCTCCACGAACCGGTTCTGCGTCAGCAGCTGCATGACGACTCCGGAGACGCTCATCGCGACACCCGCGAAGATGAGGGCGAGCGTCCGCGGCACGCGCGAGATGAGCAGCATCTCCAGCTGCGCGGGATCGGTCAGGACGCCGGCGAGCGTGAGGTCGTAGCCGCCGACGAGCAGCGACGCGACGACGAGGAGCGCCGTCGCGACAGCGAGCGCCGGCAGCAGCCGGCGCTCGCGAGCGCTCCTGACGGGCAAGGAGGGCTCAGCCGGCCATCGACTGTGCGATCTGGTCGAACGCGCGCGTGTATGCCTGCGCGCCCTCGGTGCGGTAGAAGTCGTCCTCGAGGTAGACGATGCGGCTCTCCTGGACGAAGCCGGTGCCGGCGAGTGCGGGGTTCCCCTCGATCACCTGGCGCGCCGGCTGCGCGTCGGCGGCGCCGGCAGCGGCGTCGCGGTCGAGCACGATCGCCCACTCGGGATCGGCCTGCGCGATGGTCTCGGGCGCGAGGCCGGAGTCCTGGTGGATGTCGCCGGCCTCGCCCGCGAAGACGTCGGTCATGCCGATCGGGCCGCTCATGCGCGACAGCCGCTCTGCGCCGTTGTCGAGCTTGCCGCCGTTGACGATGCCGAGGAAGACGCTCTTGCCCTCAGCCGCGGTCGTCGCGGCGTCGACCGCCGCGTCGAGCTCGGCGACGATCGCCGCCGCCTCGTCCTCGCGGTCGAAGATCGCGCCCAGGGTGGTGGTCTGCGCGCGCAGCGACTCGACCCATCCGCCCTCGTGCTCCTCGCTGCCGGCGATGTCGATCGTCGGCGCGATCGCGGCGAGGTCGTCCTGATACTCGCCGAAGCGGTAGCCGCCGATGATGAGGTCGGGCGCCGACTCGGCGAGCGCCTCGAAGTCGGGCTCGCGGTGCGTGCCGACGTCGGCGATCCCCTCGTCCTCGACCCACGCCGCGAAGCGGTCGGGCGAGACCAGCTGCTCGGGGATCGCGACGGGCGTGATGTCCCACGCGAGCAGCGTCTCCATCGCGGTGTTGTCGAGCACCGCCACCCGCTCGGGCTGCACCGGCACGTCCACCTGCCCCAGGTTCGACGCGATCGTCACCGTCTCAGCGTTGGTCGTCTCTGCGGCGGCGGTCGGGGCGCTGCAGCCTGCCAGCAGCGCGATCGCCGCGGCGGCCACCACGGTGGTGCGGAGGGCTCGGGACATGGAGGTGCTCCATTCGAAGAGGGGGGATCCACGACGCTCCGACGCGACCGTAGTTAGGCAAGCCTAACCTTCACGCCATTCCCGTCGCAATTCGACCGCGCCTGAGGCGCGCGTCGTGCGGGTGCGCGACCGCGTCAGCGGTTGCCGAGCATGCGCTGCAGCGCCTCCTGGTCGGGCCCGGAGAGCTCGCCGAAGGCACCCTCGGCCTTCGGCTTGCCGAACGCGCTGCCCTGCGACGCCTCGACGGCGGGCGCCTGACTGCGCTTGGCGGGGTTGCCGGAGCGCCGCTGCTGCTTGCCCTGCGGCTTCGCGGCCTTCTTGTACTGCTGCATGCCGGGCGGCATCGGACCCATCCCCTGCATGTTCGGCATGCCGCCCTTGGCGACCGTCTTCATCATCTTGGCGGCCTGCTCGAAGCGGGCCACGAGCTGGTTCACGTCGGTGACGGTGACGCCGGCGCCTCGGGCGATGCGGAGCCTGCGCGAGCCGTTGAGCAGCTTCGACTGCTTCCGCTCCTGCGGCGTCATCGACTGGATGATCGCCTCGGTGCGCACGAGCTCCTTCTCGTCGAAGGAGTCGATCGCCTCGCGCATGCCCTTGCCGCCGGGCAGCATGCCGAGCATCTGCTTGAAGTTGCCGGCCTTGCGCAGCTGCTGCATCTGCTTGAGGAAGTCCTCGAGCGTGAAGCCGTCGGTCGCGATCGCCTCGGCGAGTCGGTGCGCCTCGTCCTCGTCGAACGCCTTCTGCGCCTGCTCGATGAGCGTGAGGATGTCGCCGAGGTCGAGGATGCGGCTCGCCATGCGGTCAGGGTGGAAGGGCTCGAAGTCGTCGAGCGTCTCGCCGGTGGAGGCGAACAGGATCGGCTTGCCGGTCATGCCGCGGATCGAGAGCGCGGCACCGCCGCGCGCGTCGCCGTCGAGCTTCGTCAGGACGACGCCGGTGAAGTCGACGCCCTCCTGGAAGGCCTTGGCGGTCGCGACCGCGTCCTGGCCGATCATCGCGTCGATGACGAAGAGCACCTCGTCTGGCTGCACGGCCCTGCGGATGTCCGCGGCCTGGCGCATCATGTCGGCGTCGACGCCGAGGCGGCCGGCGGTGTCGACGATGACGATGTCGTGCTGCTTGCGCTTCGCCTCGGCGACGCCGTCGCGCGCGACGCGCACCGGGTCGCCGACGCCGTTGCCCGGCTCGGGCGCGAACACGGGCACGCCCGCTTGCCCGCCGACGACCTGCAGCTGCGTGACGGCGTTCGGGCGCTGGAGGTCGCTCGCGACGAGCATCGGCGTGTGGCCGAGGCCGGCGAGGTGCTTCGCGAGCTTGCCGGCGAGGGTCGTCTTGCCCGCGCCCTGGAGGCCAGCGAGCATGATGACGGTCGGCGGCGTCTTCGCGAGCTCGAGCCTGCGGGACTCGCCGCCGAGGATGCCGACGAGCTCATCGTTGACGATCTGCACGACCTGCTGCGCCGGGTTGAGCGCCTCGGAGACCTCCGCGCCGAGCGCGCGCTCGCGCACCGCCGCGGTGAACGACTTGACGACCTCGAGCGCGACGTCGGCGTCGAGCAGGGCGCGCCGGATCTCGCGCACCGTGCCGTCGACGTCTGCCGCCGAGAGCTTGCCCTTCGTGCGCAGCTTGGCGAGGGTCTCGGTGAGCCGAGTGGAGAGGGAACCGAACGCAGCCATGGTGGCCGCAAGTCTACGCCAGGCGCGGGCTCCGTCCGTGGCGTTACCCGGGGTCCGGGACGGGCCCCGGCGCTGGGGTCGCGACGGAGGCCCGAAAGGGCCTCCGTCCTCAGCTCCACCGCGCGGGCTGGCATGCTGGTCGCGAGCAGGAGGGGGAACGGATGCGCCTTCGAGGCATGCCGCCGACGCACGCGAGGTCGCTCTGGCACAGCGTGCGCACGCACGGGTTCACCGTCACGGCCCTCGCCAGCCACGCGGCGCGAGTGCACGGGGACCGGCTCGGGCTCGTCGTCGACGGCTGGAGCGTGACCTTCCGCGAGCTGTGGCGCGCGGCGCAGGGCGTCGCCGCCGTGCTCTACCTCGACCCGCTCGATCGCACGCCGCGGCCGGTCGTGATCGCGTGCGGCGGGCCGGCGATGCCGCTCGCCCTCATCGCCGTCGCGCGGCTCGGGCTCGACGTCATGCCCGTCAGCCGCGGCTCGCTCGAGGAGTTCCGGCGGGCCGTGCCGCAGGAGGCGCTGCTCATCCACGACGGCGAGCCGCCCGCCTGGCACCGCGGACCCACCGTGCGCGCCGAGCAGATCGTCGAGTGGTCGTCGAGCGACGGCTCTGGCCTCGCGCGCGCCCGCCGCCGCGCGCGCATCGTGCTGCCCGACCGGTCGCTCGCCGGCACCATCACGACGCACGTGCAAGGGGCGATGGGCGTACAGGGACTGCGCCAGCTCGCCGGGCTCCACGACCGGCTGGGCCTCGAGGGCACCGACGTCATCCTCACGTGCGCGCCGCTGCACCGCGGCAAGGGCCTGCAGCTGCTGGGCATGGCGCTGCTGACGGGCGCCACGCTCGCGAACGCGGCGCACACACCGGCGGCCGACCGCATCCGCATCATCCGCGAGCGCTTCGTCTCGGTGCTCTCCGCCTCCCCCAGCCAGCTCAGCGGCATCCTCGACGAGCTCGAGCGCACCGGCGAGCAGCCGCCGCGGCTGCGGCGGATCCTCGTCGCCGGCCAGGACCTCGACGCCGACCTCGTGCGGCGCCTCCACACCGTGTGGGGCCCGATCGTGCTGAGCGCCTACGGCTCGGTGCAGACCGGCACCGTCGCCGTCGCGACGCCGGAGGTGCTCACGTCGCACCCCGGCACCGTCGGCCGGCGGCTGCCGGGCGCCGACTTCGGCATCGTCGGCCACGCCGGCCGCGGCGACGCGAGCGGCCTGCTCTGGGTGCGCGGCGCGCACGCGACGGTCATCACCGAGGACCGGGCCCGCATCGAGGACGGCATGCTGACGATCGACGGCCCAATGACGCAGCCCGACACTTCCGACTGACGGTCGGCACCCTCGCCGGCTTCACGGCAGGAGGCGATCCGGAGACATCGCCACGAGCAGAGGCGATTCGGCGGCTACTGATGCCGCCCGACCTCTCCTCGTGAGGTGCGCGCTCAAGCGGCGACGCATCCGTCCCTGCCCGAACCGCCGATCAGCGGCGCCCGCTACCCGACCAGTTGCTCCACGAAGACGTGCGGCGTGAAGCCCGTCAGGTCGTCGATCCCCTCGCCCTGCCCGATGAGCTTGATGGGGATGCCGGTGCGCTCCTGCACGGCGAGGATGAACCCGCCCTTCGCGGAGCCGTCGAGCTTCGTCACCACGAGGCCCGTGATGCCGGCGTGCTCGATGAACGCCATCGCCTGGTTGACGCCGTTCTGACCGGTGGTCGCGTCGAGCACGAGCAGCACCTCCGAGATGGGCGACTGCTTCTCGATGACGCGCTTGATCTTGCCGAGCTCGTCCATCAGCCCGCCCTTGGTGTGCAGCCGGCCGGCGGTGTCGATGATGCACATCGTGTGCCCGTGCGTCTTCGCGGCCTCGACCGTCTGGAAGGCGACGGATGCGGGATCCTGGCCCTCGCGCTCGGGTCGCAGGATGCCGGCGCCCGCGCGCTGCGCCCAGGTGGCGAGCTGCTCGACCGCGGCGGCGCGGAACGTGTCGGCGGCGCCCACCACGACCGACTGACCGTTCGCGACCAGGAAGCGCGCGAGCTTCCCGATCGTCGTGGTCTTGCCGACGCCGTTGACGCCGACGACGAGGATGACCGCGGGCCGCTCCTTGAGCGCGAGCGTCGGGTCGTACTCGGCGAAGCGCTCCTCGAGCCGCTCGCGCAGCATCCGCTTGAGGTCCTTCGGGTCGTCGACCATCAGCCGCTCGACGTCGGCGCGGAGGCCCTCGACGAGCTGCTCGGTGATGTCGGGCCCGAAGTCGGCGGTGATGAGCGCCGTCTCGAGGTCGTCCCACGTCTCCTCGGTGATCGTCTCGCGCTGGAACATGCCCCGGAGGGCGCCGGTGAGAGACCACTTCGCTGCCATGCGTCCATGCTAGGCGGGCAGCCGCTAGACTCTGGTCTCGGCGAAGGGGAGTATCCCGGATCGCCGCGATCGTCATCACGGAGTCCGAAGCTGCACTCCCGGTCGCGGCGGCGCGTTCAGCGCGGGAGAGACGTTCGCGCCCGATCGCGCACCCACCGGAAGGCCTTCGCTTGACCCCGTACCAGATCTTCGAGATCGTCTCGATGGCGCTGCTCGTCGCCATCCTGATCTTCGACCTGCTCATCGTCGTCAAGCGGCCGCACGTGCCCTCGATGAAGGAGGCGACCGCGTGGGTCGGCCTCTACGTCGGCCTCGCGCTCGTCTTCGCCGGCGTGCTCTTCGTGTCGGGCGAGCAGCAGAAGGCCGGCGAGTTCGTCACCGGCTGGCTGCTCGAGTACTCGCTGTCGATCGACAACCTCTTCGTCTTCATCATCATCCTGAGCCGCTTCGCGGTGCCGAAGGAGATGCAGCAGCGGGTGCTGATGATCGGCATCCTGATCGCGATCGTGCTGCGCGGCATCTTCATCGTGGTCGGCGTGCAGCTCATCGAGTCGTTCTCGTGGCTGTTCTACATCTTCGGCGCCTACCTCGTGTACGTCGCATGGCAGCAGGCCTTCGGCCACGACGACGACGCGGGCGAGAAGGACAACTTCGCCGTGCGGATGCTGAAGAAGCGGGTGAACGTCACCGACACCTGGAACGGTGGCAAGATCCGCCTCCGCTCGGAGGGCGTCACGTACTTCACGCCCTTCCTGCTGGTGATCATCGCGCTCGGCACGACCGACCTGCTGTTCGCGATCGACTCGATCCCCGCGATCTTCTCCGTCACGACCGATCCGTTCCTGGTCTTCGCGTGCAACATCTTCGCGCTCATGGGCCTCCGCCAGCTGTACTTCCTGCTGGGCGGCCTGCTCGACCGGCTCGTGTACCTGCACTACGGCATCGCCGCGATCCTCGGCTTCATCGGCGTCAAGCTCGTGTTCCACGCCATGGAGAAGAACGACCTGCCGTTCATCAACGGCGGCGAGCCGATCACCTGGGTGCCCCACATCGAGACGTGGCACTCGCTCGTGGTCATCCTCGCCTCGATGATCATCGCGACCGTCGCATCGCTCATCAAGCTGCGCATCGACGCGAAGCAGACCGGTGACGCGTCGCTGCACATCGGCCCGTCCGAGGCCGAGCTGGGCGCCGACGGGCACTACCACATCGTCGACGCGACCGGCACGACGTTCTACCGCCCGCTGCGCGTCGAGCACAGCGACGAGGGCACGCTCACCGTCGTCGACGCGAAGGGCAAGCAGGCGCCGGTCGCCGACTTCGCCGAGGACGTCGTCCGCGAGGCCGCTCGCGAGGACATGGACCCCGCGGACCTCGAGGAGCTCCGTCGCCGGATCCGCGAGGGCCGCGAGTTCGACGAGCGCGGCGACCGCAACGTCTGACCGCGTGACCGGGGCGACCGGCATCCTCGCGTGGCTCGCGCCGCGCGCGGTGCCGGGCGTCGAGGTCGTGCTCCCCGACGGCTATCGGCGGGCGCTGCCCGGCCCGCGCATCGCGACGGCGGCCGTCGCCGGCGATGTCGCGACGACCGCGGACCCCGACCTCGCGCGCGTGTTCGACCTCGACCGCATCGGCGAGCGCGGTGCGGATGCTCGCGCCGAGGCGGATGCCCGCCTCACGTGGGCAGCCGCCCGGCACGACGTGCCGGCGCTCGCCACCGCGATCGCTGAGCGCCCCGCGCTCGCGCAGCCCGGCTGCGCCGACGCCCACGAGATGCTCGTGCGCGCGATCGTCGGCCAGCAGATCAGCGTGGTCGCGGCAACGCAGCAGCTCGTGCTGCTCGCCGCGCTCGGCGACCCGCTGCCCGAGGCGCTCGCCGGCGACGGCGTCGAGCGCTGCTTCCCGACCATGGCGCAGGTCGCGCAGGGCGCGGATGTGCTCCGCGGCCCAGCGGCGAAGACGGCGACGGTGCGGCGGGCCGCCGAGGCGGTCGCGGAGGGCGCGATCGACGTCGGGCCCGCGACCGACCTCGAGGCCATGCGCGCTCGACTGCTCGAGCTGAAGGGCATCGGGCCGTGGACGGTCGGCTACCTGTCGCTGCGGCTCGGCGACCCCGACGTGCTGCTGCTCGGCGACGTCGCGGTGCGGAAGGGCGCCAGGCGGCTCGGCATCGGCGACCGCGTCGCGGACCTCGCGGCGTTCGCGGCCGACTGCGCCGGGCACCGCTCCGCGCTCATGCTGCGCTGCTGGGCCGCCGCGGCCTGAGCCGGCTCAGCCTGCATCGGCTCAGCGGCGCCGCGTCGCGGTGACGACGAACTTCGCGTTGCGCGACACCTGCCGCGTCTCGCCGATCCGCTCGAGCAGCGGGCGGTAGCCGAGGTGGCTGTTCCAGACGCACCACAGCTCGCCGCCGCGCGCGAGCGCGCGGCCGGCGTCGGCGATGAGCCGCTCCGCGACGCCCGTGTGCACGGCCGCGCCGATGTGGAAGGGCGGGTTGAGCAGGATGAGCGGGGCGGATGCATCGGGCACGTCCTCGAGGCCGTCCGCCTGCCGGGCGACCACGCGGTCGGCGACGCCGTTGGCCTCGGCCGTCGCGCGCGTCGAGGCGATCGCCGCGGCGGAGGCGTCGGTCGCGAGCACCCGCGCGTGCGGCCTGGCGAGCGCGAGCGCGACGCCGATCACGCCGGTGCCGCACGCGAGGTCGACCACCTCGCGAGCATCCGGCATCGCGTCGAGGTGTGCGAGCAGCGTCTGCGCGCCGATGTCGATCGACGTGCCCGCGAAGGCGCCGCCGTGCGCGACGACCGTCAGCTCCCCGCCCGCGACTTCGTGGCGGCGGCTGCGCGGCCAGCTGATGCCCGGCCGTCGAGGACCCTGGGCGCGGAGCACGCGCGACTTGCGCCAGCCCAGCGTCGCGTGCACGCTGCGGAAGCTGCGGCCGAGCAGCGCGTTCATGCTCATCGACATGTGCTTGACGCGGCCGCCGGCGACGAGCAGCACGCGGTCGTCCGCGTGGGTCGCGACGAGCTCCGCGATCTCGTCGAGCTCATCGAGCGAGCGGGGCAGCTGCAGCAGCACGAGCCGCGCACCCTCGACGAGCGACGCGTCGAGCGGGTGGTGCGTGAAGCCGGCGACGCCGAGCTCGCGGGCGTTGGCGTCGAGCGCCCGCTCCCCCACGATCGAGTCCTGATGCACCCGCACGCGCTCGGCGCCGTCGTGCAGCGCGCCGAGGGTGAGCGCCCCGTGCCGGTCGCCGATGACGACGACGTCGGCGGGCATCCGCCCTGGCTCGACGGCCTGATCGAGGATGAGCGCGTCGCTCGCGTCGTGCGCCTGCAGCGTCGGGTCCTCGACGTCGGGCCAGCGGCGCAGGCCGGCGAAGAGCGCGTCGCGATCCGTCACCCCTCGATCCTCCCATCCCACAGGTCTCCGGGCGCCCCTGGCGGCCGTCGGCGGCTCGGAGTACGTTCGCCCGCGTGACCACGGAACAGCGGTACCGCGACCTCCCCCTCCGTTCCCTCGCCGACCGACTCGGCGGTCGCCTCCTCGCGCCGGATGACGCCGACTACGACGCCGAGCGCTCGCCGTGGAACCTCGCCGTCGACCAGCGACCAGCCGCGATCGCGCACCCGCAGGGCGTCGACGACTTGCGCGCGATCCTGGCCTTCGCGCGCGACGCCGGCGCGACCGTCGCCGTGCAGCCCAACGGGCACGGTGCCTCGAGCTCGCTCGAGGGCGCGATCCTGACCCGCACGCGCGCGTTCGACCGGGTCGAGATCGACACGGATGCGCGCACGGCCGTCATCGGCGCCGGCGTGCAGTGGGGCACGGTGATCGAGGCGCTCGCGGGCACGGGCCTTGCCGTGCCGAGCGGCACGAGCCGCGTCGTGAGCCCGTCCGGCTACCTGCTGAGCGGCGGCCACTCGTGGCTGAGCCGCTCCGCCGGGCTCGGCGCCCAGTCGCTGCGGGCCGTGTGGATGCTGCGGCCGGATGGCACGCACGAGCGTGTCGACGACGTGACCGACGCCGACACCATGTGGGCGCTGCGTGGAGCGGGCGGCACCGTCGGCATCGTCACCGAGCTCGAGGTCGACCTGCTCGAGGCGCCGACGCTCTTCGGCGGGTCACTGATGTTCTCGGCCGACGACGGGCCGGCGGTCCTGCGCGCGGTGCGCGACGCGGCGGCGGATGCGCCAGAGGGGCTCGGCGTGTTCGTCTCGACCATGCGGATGCCCGACGCGCCGTTCCTGCCCGAGGAGGTGCGCGGACGCAGCTTCACGACCGTCGACGTGCTCGCGCGCGCCGAGGCCGACCTCGCGCCGCTCGATGCGGTGCGCGCGGCTGCGACGCCCATCCGGGAGCAGCTCGGTGCGACGACGCAGGCCGCCATGGCGGCGATGTCGATGGAGCCCGAGGACCCGACGCCCAGCCGCGGCGGCTCCATCGCGCTCGAGGCGCTGCCCGACCGGGTGATCGACGAGCTGCTCGACTGGCGGGCGCTGCCGGAGCAGGCGGCGCTCGTGAGCGTCACGCTCCGCATGCTGGGCGGAGCGCTCGACGCGCCCCGGCGTCCGGGCTTCGCGACGCTCGCGGGGGCGTCGTGGCTGTCGATGGGGCTCGCGCCGATGTTCCCGGGTGCTCCGCCCGAGGCGGGCGCGGCGAGCCTCGCCGGTCTCGAGGCGCTGCTGCGCCCGCACGCGTCGGAGCGGATGGTGCCGACCTTCCTCGGCGAGGACGACACGCTCGAGCGCTGCGCGACCGACGACGACCTCGCGCGGCTGCGGGCCATCCGCGACGCCGCCGACCCCCACGGCGTGCTGCACGAGGGGCGCCTGCCTCGCTGACGCTCAGTCGGCGGCCACCAGCAGATCGGCGATGCGCCGCGCCGCCGGTCCGGAGCGCTCCGACGTGGTGCACGCCAGGCTGATGGCGACGACGTCGTTGCGCTCGATGAGCTGCTGCAGCACGGCCACGACCATGTCGAGCGACGGACCGTCCGCGACCGGGAACAGCAGGCCCGGCGCATCCTGCTCGTCCACGACATCGAGGTCGACGTGCAGCACGACGGGGCACGGCACCACGACCGGCTGCAGCGGCAGGTGACGGATGCGCGAGGCGGCGAGGAAGGCCGCCTCCGGCGGGTCGAGATCGCGGCCGTCGAGCAGCACGACGTCCGCCTCGTCGATCGGCCGCAGGCCGACGGCGTCGGGCACGGTGCGGTTGGCGCCGCCGACGAGCTGGCGGATCGGCATGCCGCCCAGGTAGCCGGAAGCGCTCGTCTCGGGTGACTGCACGTCGCCGTGCGCGTCGAGCCACACGAGCGACGGCTCGACCCCGGCCGCCTGGATGCCCGCGACGACCGCGAGCGACGCCACGCAATCGCCCGAGAGCACGATCGGCACAGTGCCGGCCCGCGCGACGTCCGCGACGGCATCCCTGAGCGCGGTCGCGATGACGGCCATCCGCTCCCACGGGCTCCCCTCGGACAGCACCGGATCAACCGTCGCGTCCGCCTGCAGCGGCCATGGTCCGGCGAGTCGCTCGTCGAGGTGGAAGGGCGACACGATCACAGTCATGCCGCGACGCTAGCGAACTGAGGCGAAGTCAGGAAGCCGGGATCTCCCGGAGGAGACCACTGACGGAGGTGCCGAGCCGCGTGAGCGCGGATCGCACCTCCGCGCGTGACGCAGCCGCGCAGATCGCCTCGCCCGAGGCGCCGGAACCGCGCTGGCCGGACGATCGAGTCGCGGAGAAGGTTGGGATGTGCTTCTCGCGCCGCCGACCTACCGTGATGCCATGAGAAGCATCATCGTCGGCGGCATCGCGGCCGCCGTGCTCACGTTCGCGCTCGCCGGTTGCGCGAGCGCCGGATCGGCGCCCGACGCGCCCGTCTCGCCCGGCGCATCCGACTCCCCGACAGCTCCCGCCGCGCCTGTCGGCACGGGCGACGACGCCCGGGAAAAGCTCGCCGACCTGCCGATGCCGAGCGCCACCGAGCCCGTGCTCGCCATCGGCACGGTGCTGGAGCAGGATGGCGCCCCCACGCTGTGCGTCGGCTTCGTCGCCGAGTCGGCGCCGCCGCAGTGCGCGGGCATGGAGCTGATCGGCTGGGACTGGGCAGCGTTCGAGCACCAGGACTCAGGCGGCGTGCGGTGGACTCAAGGCGTCGCGATCGAGGGCACGTACGACGCAGCCGCGCAGACGTTCACGGCGACCGGCGAGCCGATGAGCGCCGCTGCGATCCAGCTGCCTGCGATCGAGACGCCGCAGGGCGATCTCGACGAGGCCACGGTCTCGGCGATCCAGGACGACCTCGAGCCGCTGATGCTTGAACGACCGGACATCCTGGGCAGCTGGTCGGAGAACGGCACCCTTGTGCTGAACGTCACCTACGACGACGGCTCGGTGCAGGCGGCGCTCGATGACATCTACGGCACCGGCGTCGCGTTCGTCGTGCCGGCGCTGCGCTAGCTGCCCGGACCGCGAGGCGGTCGCGACGTACCGGTACGGGTTTGCGGGTGCTCACGGCCGCGACCCGCAGGTCAGTACGGCAATGCGAGGCGGCCGCGAGGGACCTGCACCGAACCGCGGATGCCGCGGGTCGCGACCCGCAGTTCGGTACCGCCAGTCGGCGGGCCCTACGCGGAGCCCACGGGCCCTACGCGGGCCACCGGGGCCTCATGCGTCGACGCGCTCCCGCTCGCGGGTCGTGCGCTGCCCGACGACCGCCGAGACGCCGTCCTGCCGCATCGAGACGCCGTAGAGCGCATCCGCGATCTCCATCGTGCGCTTCTGGTGCGTGATGATGATGAGCTGGCTCGCCTCGCGCAGCTGCTCGAAGACCGTCAGCAGGCGACCGAGGTTCGCGTCGTCGAGCGCGGCCTCGACCTCGTCCATGATGTAGAACGGGCTGGGCCGCGCCTTGAAGATCGCGACCATGAGCGCGACCGCGGCGAGCGAGCGCTCGCCGCCGGAGAGCAGCGAGATGCGGTCGATCTTCTTGCCCGCCGGCCGCACCGTCACCTCGATGCCCGTCTCGAGCATGTTCTCGGGGTCCGTGAGCGCGAGCGCACCGGAGCCGCCCGGGAAGAGGATCGGGAACACCTCGGTGAACGCCGCCTTCGTGTCCTCGAACGCGGCGGCGAAGATCTGCTCCATCGTCACATCGAGGTCGGCGATGATCTGCTCGAGATCCTTGCGGGTGCTCGCGAGGTCGGCGAGCTGCTCGGTGAGGAACGTGTGCCGCTGCTCGAGCGCCGCGAACTCCTCGAGCGCGAGCGGGTTGACGCGACCGAGGCGCGCGAGCTTGCGCTCCGCCTCCTGCAGCCGCGCCTGCTCCGCCTTGCGCTCCCAGCCGTCCTCGGGCGCGTGCTCGGCGACAAGGACCGCCTCCGTGAGTCCGAGCTCGCTGCCGGCGCGCTCGAGCAGGTTCGACAGGTGCAGGCGCTGCTCGTAGGCCTCCATCTCGGCGACGTGCACGTGCTCGGTGATGACCTGCAGCCGTTCGCGGAGGCTCGCCTCGTCGCGGCGCAGCCGGCCGAGCTCCTCGTTGCGGTCGCGGCGGGCGGCCTCCCGCTCGGCGAGCATCTGCCGGGCGTCCGCGACAGAGCGCTCGGCGACGCCGAGCACGGGCGGGATCGCCTCGAGCACGCGCGACGCCTGCTCCCGCTGCCGCTCGCGCAGCACGGCGCGGCGGGCCGCCTCCTCGGCGCGGGCGCGCTGGGCCTCGACGTCGCGCTCGAGCGACGCGGCGCGCGCGAGCTCGGCGCGCACGCGCTCCCTCGCCGTCTCGAGCTCGATGCGCAGGTCGGTCTCGGCGGTGCGCGCCGCCTCCAGCTCGGCGAGCATGCCCTCGCGGGCGGAGGCGTCGAGCATCGGCCGCGGCTTCGCCTCGAAGCGCTCGAGCGCGAGCGTCGCGGCCTCGACACCCTCGGCGGCTTCGCGGATGCCCTGCCTCGCCTCGCCGAGCGCTGCCTCGGCGCGCTGGTGCTCGCCCGTCGCCGACTCGAGCCGTGCGCGGGCGCGACTGCGCTGCTCGCCGCGAGCGGCGGATGCGGCGTCGTGCGCGCGCAGCTCGTCGAGCGCGGCCTGCGCATCGCGCTTCGCCTGCTGGTGGGCCTGGCGCGCGTCCTCGAGCGCGCCGGCCTCCCGCTCGATCGCAGTGGAGAGCTCGTCGAGCCGCTCGGTCGCCGCATCCCGCTCGGCGAGCAGCTCGAGCCGGGACTGCGCGTCGTCGCTGCCGCCGCGCATCAGGTACTCGCTCACATAGTCGCCGCGCCTCGTGACGATCGTGACCGGCGCATCGAGCTCGAGCGCCGCGATCGCAGGTCCCGCCTGCCGTGCCGCGTCGAGCGAATCGACGACGAACGTGAACGCGAGCACGCCGAGCACGCCTGCCGGCGCGTCGACGACCGATGGCGCGTGCACGGCGCCCGCGACCTTCGCGACCTCGGGCCGCATGGGGACGGCGTCGCCGATGACGGCCTCGATGCGGCCGAGCCCGGCTTCGTGGGCGTGCTCGATCGCAGCGGCCGCCGCCTCGCGCGAGTCGGCGAGCACGGCCTCGCCGAGCGTGCCGAGCGCCGCGGCGATCGCCGCCTCGAAGCCCTTCTTCACCTTGACGTGCTCGGCCACCAGGCCGCCGAGGCCGGGGATCCCCGCGTCGACGAGCCCGGCGGATGCGTTGGCCGTCGCGAGCGCGGCGGTGAGGGCCGACGTGCGGGCGGCGAGCGCGTCCCGCTCCCGCTCGACCGCGTGCAGCGCATCCCGCCGCTCGTCGAGGCTCGCGGAGAGGGCCGCCTGCCGGTCGTCGGCGTCGCGGTAGTGCTGGGCGAGCGACTCCGCGTCGCCCTCGGTCTGCTCGTCGCCGAGCTCCGCCGCCGCGCGCTGCGCCTCGGCGAGCCGCTGCTCGGCGTTCGCGAGGGCGGTCTCTCGCCGCGCGACCTCCGCCTCGCGGGCGGCGAGCGTCGACTGCGCGACCTCGACCTTCGAGCGGTGCGCCGCGGCCTCGAGGTCGTGGCGCGAGACGAGCGCCGCCTGCGCTGCGATCTCCTCGTCGAGCGAGTCGAGGCCCGCGCGGGCCAGCGCGGTCGCCGAGGCGGCCTTGCCGAGGCGACCCTCCGCATCCGCCACCCTGGCGCCGAGCGCTGCCGCCTCGTCGCGGGCTGCCTGCACCATGTCGGGGGTGATGAGCGGTGCGGCGTCGCCGACCTCCGGCGCCTCCTCGAGCAGCGCGAGCCGCTGCCCGGCGAGCGCGTGGAGCGACTGCAGCCGCGAGAGCTCCCGCTCCAGGGCGTGCGCCACGGTGCGCGCGCGATCGACGTCGTCGCCGACCATCGACTCCTCGATGCGGCCCGCGCGCAGCTTGGCCTGCTCGAGCTGCTCCTGCAGCACGATCCGCTCCGACTTCCGCTCCGACTCCGAGCGCGCCGCCGCGTCGAGCTGCTGCCGCAGGCCGATGACCTCGTCGGCGATGAGCCGCGCGCGGGCGTCGCGCACGGTCGCCTGGATGGTGGCGGCCTCCTTCGCGATCTCGGCCTGCTGACCGAGCGGCTTGAGCTGGCGCCGGATCTCGCCGGTGAGGTCCTGGAGCCGCGTGAGGTTCGCCTGCATGGCGTCGAGCTTGCGGAGCGTCTTCTCCTTGCGGCGGCGGTGCTTGAGGATGCCCGCGGCCTCCTCGATGTAGCCGCGGCGGTCGGCGGGCGTCGCCTGCAGCACGTTGTCGAGCTGGCCCTGGCCGACGATGACGTGCATCTCACGGCCGAGCCCCGAGTCGCTCAGCAGCTCCTGCACGTCGAGCAGCCGGCACGACTCCCCGTTGATCGCGTACTCGGAGCCGCCGTTGCGGAAGAGCGTGCGCGAGATCTGCACCTCGGCGTACTCGATCGGGAGCGCGCCGTCGCTGTTGTCGATCGTCAGCTCGACGTGCGCTCGGCCGAGCGGGCCGGTCGTGGCCGTGCCGGCGAAGATGACGTCCTCCATCTTGCCGCCGCGCAGCGTCTTCGCGCCCTGCTCCCCCATCACCCACGCGAGCGCGTCGACGACGTTCGACTTGCCGGAGCCGTTCGGGCCGACGACGCACGTGACGCCCGGCTCGAACTGGAACGTCGTGGCGCGCGCGAACGACTTGAAGCCCTTGACGGTGAGGGTCTTGAGGTGCATGCGGCTCCCGGGTCGGTGCTCAGGACACCGTAGCCGCGCGATCGCGCGTTGTGCGGGCGGCGCGCGCGGCGCTAGTCTGCAGGGCTGCCCGCCGGCACGGTGCCGGGGTGAGCGGCAGAGCCTCCATGCAGATCGACATCCGCCCCATGGCGCTCCCCGCGCATCCGGACGAGCCCGGTCCCGCCGGTGACGAGTTCCGCACCGCCTTCGCCTTCAACGAGCGCAGCAACGCCGAGCGCTACGGCGAGGGCCTCTACGTGAACACGCCGGTCGAGCTGCTCGCCTCGTTGCAGCCGAACGCCGACTACCGCATCGACCGCCTCCACGCGTGGGACGGCGATCGGCTGGTGGGGATCCTGACGCTCTACTCGAACCTGCTCGACTCGACCGACGTGGTCGAGGCGCAGCCAGAGCTCTCGAGCGACCTCGGCGCCGACGAGCAGCTCGAGCTCGCCGAGCTGCTCGCCGCTCGCGCGCACGAGGAGTCAGCACGCGCCGGTCGCTCGACCGTGATCATGGCCACGGTGGGCGCCGCCACGGGGCCAGTGACCGCCCGCAGCGGATTCGGCGGGGCCGACCCCGCGCATCCGGAGGTCGCGCCGCTCGTCGGCCGCGGCTACGCGCTCGAGCAGGTCTACCGGGTGAGCGTCGCGGAGCTCGCCGACCTCCCCGACCTCGACGACCGGCTCGCCGCCGCCGAGGCGCAGTCGGGCGGCTACGACCTCGTGCGCTGGATGGGCGACACCCCGCCGGAGCACCGCGAGGCGATGCGCACCCTCCACGAGCGCATGTCGACCGACGCGCCGGTCGGCGGCCTCGCGTGGGAGCCGGAGGTGTGGGACGACGCGCGGCTCGCGGAGTTCGAGCGCACCGCGCAGGCGGGCGGCCGGGTGCTGCTGACGGTCGCGGCGCGCGAGCGCTCCACCGGCGAGCTCGGCGGCTTCTCGGCGCTGATCCTGCCGCTCACCGGCTCGACGGCCCGTCAGCACGACACGCTCGTCACCAAGCCGCACCGCGGCCATGGCCTGGGCATGCGCATGAAGCTCGACAACCTCGTGCGGCTGCGCGAGGTGCGGCCGGAGCTCGTGCGAGTCGTGACCTGGAATGCCGAAGAGAATCGGCCCATGCTGTCGGTGAACGAGGCGACCGGGTTCCGACCGGTGGCCTACGAGGCGCAGTGGCAGTGGAAGGAGCCGCGATGACGATCGAGATCGTCGACGTGCCGGTCCCGGATGCGTGGGACGACGACAGCGAGGGCGCGCGGCTGCTGCGCACCCTCGTCGACGTGCGCAACGCGGTCGTCGCCGACGCGTGGGGCGGCGACGAGAGCCACGCGTTCACGTACCGCGAGGCGTGGGCGCAGTGGCACGCCAACGTCGGCGAGAGCGACGACCTGCGCACCATCGCGCTCCTCGACGGGGAGCCGGTCGGCCGCGGCTACGCGTCGCGCGGCCTGCTCGAGGCGACGACGATCGCCGAGATCGACGTCATGGTGCTGCCCGGCGCGCGCGGCCGCGGCGTCGGCACGGCGCTCGCCGACGACCTCATGCGGCGGATGCGCGCTCGGGGCGCGACGACGTTCCAGGCGTGGGTGGGCCACCACGCGGCCCCCGGGCCGATCATCGCGCCGCCCACGGGCTTCGGCGCCGTGCCGGCCGGCTCGCCCCAGGTGCGGCTGCTGCGGCGGCTGGGCTTCGGGCTCGAGCAGGTCGAGCGCATGAGCGAGCTCCGGCTGCGCGACGCGCGGCCGGCCCTGCGGACGCACCTCGCCGGCGCCGAGTCGCACGCGATGCCGCGCTACCGCGTCGAGACGTGGCAGGGTCGCACGCCCGACACCCGTGCGGCATCCCTCGCGGCCCTGCACGCGCGCATGTCGATCGACGCCCCCTCCGCCGCACTCGCGCACGAGCCGGAGGTCTGGGACGCCGAGCGCTTGCGCCGCTACGAGTCGAGCCAGATCGAGGGTGGCCGCAGCGTGCTGCGCGCCGTCGCGGTCGACGCATCCGACGAGCGGGTCGTGGCCTTCACGACCCTCGTCGGCTCGGGCGGCGGCGCCCCTTGGTACCAGCACGACACGCTCGTGCACGCCGAGCACCGCGGGCACCGCCTCGGCATGCTCGTGAAGGCGGCCAACCTGCTCGCCCTCGCCGAGCTCGAGCCCGAGAGCGTCGTCCGCACCTGGAACGCCGAGGAGAACCGCCCCATGCTGGCGGTGAACGAGGCGCTCGGCTTCGTCGCGATCCGCAGCGAGGGCGTCTGGCAGCGGTCGGAGGAGGGATCGTGACCGACGCAGGCACGCCCGACGCGGGCACGTCGGCCGCCGTCGAGTACATCGAGCTCGGGGCGCCCGCCGACGACTTCGACGAGCCCGCGCTCTCGCTCATCGCGCGCTACGTCGCGACCGCCAACAAGGTCACGCAGGAGTTCTGGGGCGACGACTCGCACGACACGACGGTCGACGAGATCGTCGCGAGCATGCGGCACCAGGAGGACGAGATCGTGCGCCGGTTCCTCGTCGTCGAGGACGGGCGCGACGTCGGCCGAGCGGTCGCAGCACTCAACACGGAGGAGGGCTCGTCCGTCGCCTACGTCTCGGCGTGGGTCGTACCCGAGGCGCGCGGCCGCGGGCTCGGCCGGGCGATCGCCGAGCACATCGAGCGGGTGGCGATCGAGCTCGGCGCGACGACGCTGCAGGCCTGGGCCGACCACCACGCCCCGGTCGAGGGCGATGCCGGCATCGCGCCGGCGAGCGGCCACGGCGCCGTCGCGGCAGACGCGGCCGCTCGGCTCGCGGTCGCGGCCGGCTACACGCTCGAGCAGGTCGATCGCATCTCGGAGCTCGACGTGGTCGCGGCGCGCACGACGCTCGAGCAGCACCGGGCGGATGCGCTGCGGCACGCGGGCGACGCCTACGAGGTGCGCTCGTGGTCGGGTCGCACGCCGCCGGAGCTGCGCGACGGGATGGCGGCCCTCCACGCCCGCATGGCGACCGACGTGCCGAGCGCGGGCCTCGACATCGACGACGAGCGCTGGGATGCGGCGCGGCTCGAGCGCGTGGAGCGCGAGCTCGAAGCGGCCGGGCACGACATCCTGCAGGCCGTGGCGGTGCACCGCGAGTCGGGCGAGGTGGTCGCGTTCACCGTGCTGCTCGTGCCGGATCAGGGGCGGCCGGCCATCCAGGAGGACACGCTCGTGCACGCCGAGCACCGCGGACACCGTCTGGGCATGCTCGTGAAGGCCGAGAACCTGCTGCAGCTCGGGCGACTGCACCCCGACCGCTCGCGCGTCGTCACCTGGAACGCCGAGGAGAACCGCCCGATGCTCGCGGTGAACGAGGCGCTCGGCTTCAGGCCCGTCGGCGCGGAGGGTGGCTGGCAGAAGCGGGTGTCGGGGCGGGCGGAAGGCACAGCAAGCGCTGACAGCATGGGGGCATGACCGACCCCATCGCCGCCACCGCGCCCGAGCCCACCGCATCCGTCGACGGCATCGCCGCCGAGCTGCGCGGGGCCGTCGACAGCGGGCTCACGCGGCCGCGCGCGTACCGCGAGCAGCAGCTCGACGGGCTCGTCGCGATGCTGCTCCAGCACGCGTCGCTCTGGGAGGCGGCGCTGAAGGCCGACCTCGGCAAGAGCGAGATCGAGGCGCACCTGACCGAGATCGGCTTCGTCGTCGCCGAGGCGCGCGCGGCGAAGCGGAGCCTGCGCCGCTGGATGGCGCCCACGCGCGTCGCCGCGCCGCTCGCGCTGCAGCCCGCGGCGGCGCGCTCGGTCCCCGAACCGCTCGGCGCGACGCTCATCATCGCGCCGTGGAACTACCCGCTGCACCTCGCGCTCGCGCCGCTCGTGGGCGCGATCGCCGCCGGCAACGCGGCCGTCGTGAAGCCGAGCGAGGTCGCGCCGGCCACGTCGCGGCTGCTCGCGCAGCTCGCGCCCGCGCATCTCGACCCGCGCTCGGTGCGGATCGTCGAGGGCGGTGTCGCCGAGACGACGGCGCTCCTCGAGCAGCGCTGGGACCTCATCTTCTACACCGGCAACGCCCGGGTCGCGCGGGTCGTCGCAGCGGCCGCCGCGAAGCACCTGACCCCGACCGTGCTCGAGCTGGGCGGCAAGAGCCCCGTCTACGTGCACCGCTCCGCCGACATCCCCGCGGCCGCTCGGCGCATCGCGTGGGGCAAGTGGATCAACGCGGGCCAGACGTGCGTGGCTCCCGACCACATCCGCGTCGACCGGGAGGTCGCCGACGAGCTCGTCGAGCAGCTGCGCATCGCGACCGCCGAACAGCTCGGCGACGCCCGCACCTCGCCGGACTTCGCCCGCATCATCAACGACGGGCACGTCGAGCGGCTGCGCGGGCTGCTGGGCGGCAGCACGGTCGTCACCGGCGGCGACGTCGACGCCGACACGCGCTACGTGGCCCCGACCATCCTCACCGACGTCGACGAGGCGGCACCGGTCATGCAGGAGGAGATCTTCGGCCCGATCCTGCCGGTGCTGCCGGTCGACGGCGTCGACGGCTTCATCGGCGCGATGCGCGGCCGCGACAAGCCGCTCGCCCTCTACGTGTTCGCGCGCGACCGGGATGCGGTGCGGCGCGTCGAGCGGGAGACGTCGTCGGGCGGCCTCGGCATCAACGTCGCGGTCGCGCAGGTCGGCGCGGCCGGGCTGCCGTTCGGCGGCGTCGGCGAGAGCGGATCCGGCGCGTACCACGGGCGCCACTCCTTCGAGGCGTTCAGCCACCGCAAGGCGGTGCTCTCGAAGTCGACGTCGCTCGACACGCTGCGCGTGATCTACCCGCCGTTCACCGAGCTGCGCGGCCGCATCGCGAAGCGCATCCTGGGCTGACCCGGATCACGCTCATCGAGTAGCTGCCGCAGGCAGCCTCAACCCGCTGATCGAGTAGCTGCCGCAGGCCGCGTATCGAGATCACGCCCGCTCGACGCCAGCGTATTTCGTCTCGATACGCGGCCGGCTCCGCCGGCAGCTACTCGACGAGCGGGAGGGCGGCCGGCTGCAGCCCTCCCGCTCGTCGAGTAGCTCGCGGCCGCAGGCCGCGTATCGAGATCTACCGCTTCGGCGCCACGTGCTTCGCCGCCCACCGCACGAGCGGCTGCAGGTCGTCGACCGTGTCGAAGAGCGCGTCGAGCAGGCCGGGACCGGCATCGCCCGGCTCGACGTGCCGCCGCGCGGTGAGCCACTTGTAGCGCAGCAGCTCGATACGTGGATGCTGCGGGTCGACACCGCGCGGCGCCGTCTTGAGCGCCTCACCACCCGTCTCGTAGCCCGCCTCCCGCAGCTCGGCGACGATGCCCTCCAGCTCCGTGCCGGGCGCGACCGCCTCGACGGCCGCCCGATACGCCTTCGTGAACGTCGCATCCCCGAAGAACCCGCCGCCGAGCGAGACGCCCGTCGCGTCGAGGTTCACGAACCAGCCGATGCCGGGCGCGCGCTGCGCGAAGAGCCCCTGGCGCGTCTTGTACGGGGTCTTGTCGTGGGCGAAGCGCACGTCGCGGTAGGGCCGGTAGAGCTTGACGGTGCTCGCGATCGGCTCGAGCTCCTCGGCGAGCGCCTCGAACGGCGCCCGCACCTGGGTCTCGTAGCGCTGCTTGTTCGCGAGCCACCACGGCTTCTCGTTGTTGGTCTCCAGCTCGCGGTAGAACGCGAACGCATCGTCACCGAATCCGTCGAACGCCATCCCTCGAGCCTACGACGACCGTCAGACCGCGATGCCCCGCGGCCGCCGCTGGCACCGCGGGCACCGCGTCGACGAGCGGTTCGCCCACGGTTCGCGCACCATCGTCGCGCCGCAGCGCGGGCACGGCTGCCCGCCCCGCCCGTACGCGTTCAGGCTGTGCGCGAAGTAGCCGGCCTGGCCGTTGACGTTCACGTACTGCGCGTCGAACGACGTGCCGCCCTCCGCGAGCGCGAGGTCGAGCACGTCGCGCACGTCGGCGAGCAGCGCGAGCGCCCTCGCCTGCGTGAGCCGCTCCCCCGGCGTCGCGTAGTGCAGCCTGCTGCGCCACAGCGCCTCGTCGGCGTAGATGTTGCCGATGCCAGACACGAGCGTCTGGTCGAGCAGCGCCGCCTTCACACCCTGGCGGCGCATCCGCAGCCGCCGGGCGACGGCGGATGCGTCGAAGGCCGCGTCGATCGGATCGAGCGCGATGTGCGCGGCCTGGTCAGGCACCCCGTCGACGGTCGGCCGCACGGCGAGGCCGCCGAAGAGCCGCTGGTCGGCGAAGCGCACCTCGATGGGGCCGTGCCCCGGAAGCTCCAGCAGCAGGCGGATGCGCGTGTGGCGGTCGGAGGGAGCGCCGGGCTCCCGCACGAGCACCTGACCGGACATCCCCAGATGCGCGAGCAGCGCATCCGGAGGGCGCACTCGCGCGCCGTGGGCATCCGTCTCTTCATCGAGCGGCACCCACAGGAACTTGCCGCGCCGAGCGGGCGCGCCGAGCGTGCGGCCGACGAGCGCCGCCTCGAAGTCGTCGGGCCCGCCGGCGTGGCGTGAGAGCGATCGCGCGTCGAGCACCTCGACGCGCTCGATGCGGGCGCCGGTGACGGCGGGGGCGAGGCCGGCGCGGACCACCTCGACCTCTGGCAGCTCCGGCACGTCAGCCCTGTGCGGCGCGCGTGAGCTGCTCGTGGGCGGCGAGCGCGGCGGCCATCTCGGCGACCTTCTTGCTCGTGCCCGAGCCGCTCGCGATCGCCTCGTCGTCGATGCGCACGGTCGCGGCGAAGCTGCGGGCGTGGTCCGGGCCGGTCGCCACGACCTCGTAGACGGGCGCGCCGCGTCCCTGCGCGGCGGCGACCTCCTGCAACGCCGTCTTCGGGTCGAGCGCGGCGCCGGTGCGGCCGGGGTCGTCGAGCAGCGGCCCGACGAGGCGCAGCACGAGGTCGGCGGATGCGGTGTGCCCGGCGCTCAGGAACGCGGCACCGAAGATCGCCTCCATGGTGTCGGAGAGGATCGACGCCTTGTCGGCGCCGCCCGACGCGGCCTCGCCCTTGCCCAGGCGAATGTGCTCGCCGAGCCCGATGCTCCTCGCGACCTCGGCGAGTGCGACCGACGAGACGACGCCGGCGCGGCGCTTCGCGAGTTCGCCCTCCGTCGCGTCGGGGAACCGCCGGTACAGCTCGATCGTGATCGCCTGGCCGAGGATGGAGTCGCCGAGGAACTCGAGGCGCTCGTTGTGCGGCGAACCCCCGTGCTCGTACGCCCAGGACCGGTGGGTGAGCGCCAACGACAGCAGCCCGGGGTCGATGTCGACCCCGAGCTGCTCGAGCAGTCGGTGCTCCGTCACAGGACGGAGATCAGACGTCAGCGACCTTGCGGCCCTTGTACTCCATGTACAGCGGCGTGCCGGCCGAGTCCTCGACGACCTTCGCGCGGTGCGGAAGGCTGTAGACGGTCTTGCCGCCCTCGATGGTCTTGACGAGCTTGGGCACGACGGCCTTCCACTGCGAACGGCGCGCACGGGTGTTGGACCGCGACATCTTCCTCTTGGGAACAGCCATTGCTCACTCCTTCTTGGACGCCTGAGCGTCATCGTCCGACTTGTCGTCGGTCACGTCTTGTGCGAAACCCTGGAGCGCTGCCCACCGAGGATCGATGGTCTCCGTCGGCACGTAGGCGGTGCCAGGCTCGAGCCGCTCCCCTGTCTCCGGGTCGAGCCCAGAGCAGTCCGGTCTGTCGACCGGTTGGAACGGCAGCGCCAACACGATCGCGTCCCGGACCACCGGAAAGAGGTCGACCGTTTCGTCGACCACGAGGTAGTCGGTTTCCGACGTATCAGCATACGCGAACAGCTCGAGGAAGTCGACTTCGACGTCGAGGTCGAACTCCACGAGGCAGCGCGAGCACGTGGCGAGGGCGGTGACGAAGGCCTCGCCGGTCGCGAGGATGCCCTCGTGCACGCTCTCGAGCCGCACGTCGAGATCGACGGGCTGCTCGGGCAGCACGGTCGCGAGCCCCTCGCCGACCTTGACGCCGAACGGCGCCGTCAGCTCTGCGTCGCGCATCCGGCCCGGCTTCCGCACGATGTCGCGCACGGAGATCGTGAACGGGTGGGTGGTGGCCATGCCCCCCAGTCTACGGGCCGTCGATGGGCGCCGGATCCGCCCCACGCCCGCCCCTCCCGCCGGTTGAGCCGGTCCGGGCGCGCAGCGTGCGGACCCACCCATACTGGATGAGCCGGTCCGGGCGCGCAGCGCCCTGACCGTGTCGAAACCACCCGCTCCGCGATTGTCCACAGGCCCGATTCCATGTCAGTGGCCCGTGGTGGAATGCGGTCATGGACGAGTGGGGCTGCGACCCGGAGGCGTACATCGCCGCGATCCGCGCGGGCGCCATCGACCCCTTCGGCCGCACCGCCGCAGAGCTGCAGGAGCTGCTGGATGCGTTCGACCGCGAGTGGGATGAGCGGCTTGCCGCGCTCTCTGACGATGAGGTCGACGCGGTCGCCGAGGGCCGCATGGCGATGCCCGAGCTGCCCGGTCCGGCCGAGTCGGAGGCTGCCGCGTGGCTGCGCCGCGAGGAGGAGTTCACCGGCGGGGTGAAGGCGCTGCAGGCCCAGCGAGCACGGCTCGAGGCGGAGGAGCGGGAGCTGCTCGCGGCCCGCTTCGCGCGGGTGCAGCAGGAGCCGGGTCCGGCGGTGGCGGGGCTGCGGGAGGCGGCGTCGGTGCTGGCGGCGGAGCTGCGGCAGTCCGATCGGGGCGTGGAGCGGCGGATGGCCGAGGCGTGGACGATCGTCACGCAGCTGCCCGCGACGCACGCCGCGCACAAGGCGGGCCGGATCGGGAGCGGCCACCTGCGGGTGATCGAGCAGGCCACGCACGCGCTGCGCACCGACATCGGCGCCGACCCGGCCGAGACGGCGAAGGTCGAGCAAGAGCTCGTGGCGATCGCCGAGACGACCACGCCCGGCCGGCTCCGCGCCCGGGCGAAGATCGTCGTGAACCGGGTGCTGACGGCGCCGCTGCAGCAGCGGCACGACCGGGCGATGGAGCAGCGGTCGGTGTGGATGGTCGACGCCGGCGACGGGATGGTCGACCTCGGCGCCCGGCTGCCCGCGATCGTCGGCGTGGCGATCTTCGACCGGCTCACGCAGGCCGCGAAGGCGAAGCCGAAGGACGACCCGCGCACCTTCGACCAGTTCCGCGCCGACGGGTTCGGCGAACTGCTGCTGTGCGGCGTCAGCCCGGACGACCTGCACGGCATCAGCCCGATCAAGGCGACCGTGACGATCACGATCCCGGCGACCGAGCTGCTCCGCGACCCCGACGAGCCCGAGGACCCGCGGCTGCGGTTCCCGGCGCTGCTCGACGGGCGGATCCTGGTCGACGCCGCGACCATCCGCGCCCTCGCCGCCGAGACGGTCGTCTGGGAGCGGCTCTTCCTCCACCCCGTCACCGGGCTGCCGGTGACGGTCGACACGTACACGCCCAACCGGGCGATGCGGCGCTGGCTCAAGGCCCGCGACGGCCGCTGCCGCTGGCCCGGCTGCACGAACCCCGTCCAGCGCGCCGACCTCGACCACACTCAGGCGTGGGTCGACGGCGGCCCCACGAGCATCGCCAACCTCGCGCACCTCTGCAGGCGCCACCACCTCATGAAGCACACCACCGCGTGGCGCGTCCGGCAGCTGCCCGGCGGGGTGCTCGAGTGGACGTCGCCGCTCGGCAACATCCACCGCGACGAGCCAGAGCCGCAAGGGCCGGTGTTCGTCGAGACGATGGAGCACGTGTGGGAGATGGCTCTCGCCGGCACCGCACCACCGAGCGGACCACCACCGCCCTTCTGACGCCGCCGCTCAGGCGAGGGACAGCACGAACGACAGCACGAACCCTGCAGCGGTGCTCATTGCCACGGCCGGCCCGCCGTGCTCGTACGCCTCCGGCATGAGTGTGTCGGCGAGGGATGCGATGACCGCGCCGGCGGCGAAGGCGAGCGGCAGCGAGATGGTCTCCTCGTCGACCACGGCGAGCGGACCCGCGCCGAGCACGGTCGCCCCGACCAGCAGCACGGCGCAGATGGACCAGAGCCCGAGGATCTTGCCCTTCGACATGCCCTGGGTGCGCATCGACGATGCGCCGACGAGCGACTCCGGCAGGTTCGAGACGAAGATGGCGGCGAGCAGCGCGAGTCCGCCAGACCCCTCCCCGAGCGAGACGCCCATCGCCACGTTCTCGGGCACGCCGTCGAGCGTGACCGCCGCGAGCAGCGCGAGCCCGGCAGCGCCCCGCGTCGTCGCCTTCGTGGCCGCGCGGTCGGAGGCCGCCGCATCCGTGTCGAGCTTCGCGCTCCCCTGGTGCTCGTCCGCCGGCTTGCCCTTGCCCGGCTGCGCGGCACGGTCGAGCAGCGCGCTCAGCACGGTGAACACGAGCGCGCCGACGAACAGGCCGATCGCCGCCCGCCAGATGCCGCCCTTCTCGAAGGCGTCCTCGAAGAGCTCGAACGCGAGCGCGGTGATCAGCGCACCCGCCGCGAACGACAGCAGCACGGCGAGCACGCGCTTGGGCAGATCGAAGCGGATCCCGATCAGCGCGCCGATGATCAGCGCGCTCGAGGCGATGATGCCGAAGATCAGCGACTGCATGCGGTCAGCGTACGACCGCGTGGGCCGCCGTTGGGGGACGAATCCGGGTGCCATGATGCACTCGTGCCAACGACGCGCGCCGTTCCCCTCGCCCTGATCGGCTGGCTCGTGTGCGTCGAGCTCACGAGCGGCGTGCTGCAGGGCTGGTACGTCACCCTCACGCCCGACATCGCCCGCCACCTCTCGGTCACCGACGCCGACGTGAACTGGTTCGAGGCCGGCCAGCTGCTCCTGTCGGCGCTCATGGTGCCCGTGCTCGCGAAGCTCGGCGACATGCACGGCCACAAGCGGATGCTGCTGGTCGCGACCGCGCTCACGGCCGGCGCGAGCTGGTGGATGGCGTTCGCCGGCGACTTCTGGAGCTACCTCATCGCCTTCTCGCTGCAAGGCGCGTACGCCGTCTGGCTGCCGCTCGAGGTCGCGCTCATCTTCGACCGCGGGCGCCGAACCGCTGCAGCGCCGTCCACCACCCGCCGCGCCGCCGGCCTGCTCGTGATCGCGCTCGAGGCGGGCGCGATCCTCGGTGCGCTCGGCTCCGCTGTCGCGCTCGGCGCGTTCGGCGAGGCGATGACGCCGACCCTCATGGTGCCGGCGGCGATGGTGACCCTCACGTTCTTCGCGATCCTCTGGGGCGTGCCAGAGTCGGAGCCACTCCCCGGCCGCAGCCTCGACGCCGGCGGCTTCGTCCTGCTCGCCCTGTCGCTGCTCACGATCACGTCGGGCCTCACGTTCCTCAAGATCGGCGGGGCGGATGCGTGGTGGGGCTGGGCGGTCATGCTCGTCGGCGTCGCCCTGCTGCTGCCGTTCGGACGGTGGGTGCTCGGCAAGGACGACCCCGCGATCGACCTGCGAGTCATGCGCCGGCCCGAGATGTGGCCCGTGCAGCTCACCGCCGGCCTCGTCGGCGTGAGTCTGCTCGGCGCGCAGACGCCGCTCGCGACCTACGCGGGCACCGACCCGTCGCTCGGCTACGGGCTCGGCCTCGACGCATCCGGCCGTTCGATCCTCATCGGCGTCTACCTGCTGTCGCTCATCGTCGGCGCCGCGGCCCTCGCCGTGCTGTCGGCGCGCATCCGCCCCCGGTTGCTGCTCATCGTCGCCGCGACGCTCGTCGGCGTCGGCTACCTGCTGCTCGTGCCGTTCCACCTCGAGGTGTGGCAGGTGTTCGCGTGCATGGCCGTCGCCGGCGTCGGCTCCGGCGCGCTCGTGGGTGCGCTGCCGGCGGCCGCGGCCGCTGCGGCGCCTCGCGGCCAGACCGGCGTCGCGACCGCGATGACGAACACGACGAAGACGATCGGCGGCTCGTTCGCGTCGTCGATCTTCGCGATCGTGCTGGCGATCGGCGCGATCGGCACCGCCGCGAGCATCGGCGGCTACATCGTCGTGTGGATCGTCTGCGGTGTGACGGCGCTCGTCGCGGCCGTCGGCCTCATCGCCGTACCGCGGCTCGCGTTCGCCGATCCCGAGACCGCTGGCGCTGACGCCACCACACCCCTTCCGACGGACGCTGCGCGACGCTGAGGCGTGTGCGCGTGCGACCGCATGAAGCCGATCGCCGCTTCATGTTCACCGTCATCGGTGTTATGGACAGTGCAAGCATCCCGGAGGAAGATGCGAGCTGGAGCGACCGACGGCTCGCCACTGTGCGCGCGGCGGCTGCCTGTCTCTCCCCAAGATGGAGTTCTCATGGCTGAATCGATCGTCGGGCCACTTCGCATCACCGGCACGCCAGTGGACCGCCAGACAGTCCTCACTGCGTCCTCGGTCCGGATCGGCCTCCAACGCCGCACGGAGGGACCAGTGACCGATGGCGTCGACGCCATGGCCGCCGCCGGAAGCTCGGTCATGCCGACTGCGGATGTCACCCTCGACATCGGCGACGATGGCGCTTCTGGGGGCCTGCGGGTGCGCGACTCGAACGGCCAGACCGTGGTTTCCATCAATGGCGAAACGGGCATCGGAACCTTCGGCACCGGACGCGGCCAGTCGGGCGGCCTGGTGATCCGAGCGGCTGCCAATGGACCGGTCATCCAGGTCGACGGTGCTACCGGGAGGATCTCATTCCTCAATGCCCGCCTTGAGACGACACTCGTGATCAACGGCGTCACGGGCGACATCGAGTTCTCCGGCGCCGACTGCTCGGAGGACTTCGATGCGGTCCGGCACCTGCAACCAGGCTCGGTCCTTGTGGCACGAGCCGATGGCCTCGTTGACGCGTGCACCATCGCATACGACCACCGGGTCGTCGGTGTGCGTTCCGGTGCCGGGGCGTACCATCCGGCGCTTCGCCTGGACAGCCACGCGGAGCATCAGGACCGGGTGCCAATTGCGATTGCCGGGAAAGCGGAATGCCTCGTTGACGCGGACATTTGCCCGGTTCGAGTCGGCGACTTGCTCACCACTTCACCCACTCCAGGCCACGCGATGGCTGCTGAAGACCGCGCCAGGATGATCGGCGCCACCATCGGGAAGAGCCTTCTGGCCAGAAGCGGCGGTCGCGGCTTGATCCCGATGCTGGTCGGGCTCGGATGAGACCAGCGAGCGCGACACCACGATGGACACGAGTGCGCTCCGCGTTGTAACGAAGGTAGTGCGAGCGGTCCCGCCAGCCACCCTTCGCGGCAGTCTCGCCTCTGTGCCGCGCCTCCCGCCCGGTCCCGGTGCACGAGCCTCCGTAGAACTGCTCGACGCGATCCATCGGTTTGCACCTGAAGTGCGACTGCACCCAGATGACAGATACAGGCCGAGCTCGGTGCCCTGGTATCTGCAGAACGTGCGCATGCGACGGCACCGCGCATGGTGGCCGGACGTGCGAATCCTGGATGTCGGCGAGGTCAACGTCAACACGCTGATCGCCCAACGAAGCGGCGGGCAGTCCTCAGGACAGGGGGCAGATCGCACCAACTTCTTCCTGGAGATCGCCGCCAACACGACCGAAACTCGGCGCGGACGGCTCGCGATCGCCGAGTGCTATGTCCATTTTCGGCGTGCTCCAGGTACGAGCACTGCTTGGGATCTGCAGTACTGGTTCTTCTACCCGTACAACGGCGACATCACGACCGGAGCCGACTTCGAGCATGAAGGAGACTTCGAGCACGTCACGGTCCGAATCGGTCGCGATCTGCGGTCGGTGCAGGAGGTGTTCTATCACGTGCACAACACAGAGAGCACATGGCGACGGCCGGGCGAGTTCAGCTCGACGTCGGAGGGTCATCCGATCGTGTACTCCGCCCGGCACACGCACGCGACCTACTGGTCGGCCGGCAAGCAAGCACGCACGGCGTTGCCCGACGATCACACGGCTGACGGCGGGCCCGTCTGGCAGACCTGGGACCACCTTCGTCTCGTCGGCCACCGCCGCAGACCCACAGCGGGGCAGGAGTGGATCCGATATACCGGACACTGGGGCCAGATCGGCACCGGCTTCTCCTGGCTGGGCGGTCCGTACGGGCCAGCGTTCCAGGGCTATTGGCTCGATGACGACAGCGGCGGCTGACCGTCGACAGGGGCGCGCAAGACGCCGATGCGGAGCGAGCCATCACCCCTTCGCGACGAGCGGCCCGCGGTGCACCATCCACGGGTGCGTCTGCGCGACGGGCTTGATGATCGTCTCGTCGACGGAGACGTGCCCCGGCAGCGCGAGGATGTCGGTCATCACGCGCGCGACGTCATCGGCCGAGAGCGGGTCCTGCACGTCCTTGTAGACGGCATCCGCCTTCTCCTTGTCGCCCTCGAAGCGCACGAGCGAGAACTCCTCAGTCCAGACCATGCCGGGCGCGACCTCCATGACGCGGATGGGCTCGCCGTGCAGCTCGAGCCGCAGCACGTCGACGAGCTGCTTCTCGGCCGACTTCGCCGCGTTGTAGCCGGAGCCGCCCGCATAGGAGACCGTCGCCGCGATCGACGTGACGACCATGATCTCGGCATAGCCGCCATCGGCGGTGGACTGACGGAGCAGCGGGAGCACGGCGTCGATGACGCGCTTTGCGGCGATGACGTTCGACTCGAACATCCAGCGCCAGTCCTCGATCGTCGTCTCGGCGAGGTGCGCTGCGCCCTTCGCGCCGCCCGCGACCTGCACGAGGCTCGTCGGCCGGAACGCGGCAGCGGCGTCGGCGAGCCGCGCGACATCGTCCTCGTCGGTGAGGTCGGCGGCGAGCACCTCGCAGCCGATGTCCGCCGCGAGCGACTCAAGCCGCTCGGCGCGTCGCGCGACCGCGAGCACCTGCCAGCCGCGCGCGACGGCCTGCCTGGCCACGGCCTCCCCGATCCCGCTCGACGCTCCGGTGACGATGATCCGCTTCTCGCTCATGCCGACATGCAAGCACCGGATGCCCGAGGGCGCCAATCGCGCGAGTGTTACGCCGTGCGTCGCCGTGCGCTGGCCACCGCGGCGCATCCCCTGCACGCTGAGGACAACACCCCACCGCTGACAGCCGAGGAGGCGCACCATGAGCGACTGGAAGTTCGAGACCCTGCAGGTGCACGCGGGCGCCCAGCCCGACCCCACCACGAAGGCGCGCATCACGCCCGTCTACCGCACCACCTCCTACGTCTTCGACAACGCCGACCACGCAGCCCGGCTCTTCGGCCTCGCCGAGTTCGGCAACATCTACTCGCGCATCATGAACCCGACGAACGACGTCGTCGAGCAGCGCCTCGCGGCCCTCGAGGGGGGCAGCGCCGCCCTCCTGCTGTCGTCGGGCCAGGCCGCGACCACCTACGCGGTCCTCAACATCGCCCAGGCCGGCGACCACATCGTCTCGTCGTCGTCGATCTACGGCGGCACCTACAACCTCTTCCACTTCACGTTGCGCAAGCTCGGCGTCGAGGTGACGTTCGTCGAGGACCAGGACGACCTCGACGAGTGGCGCCGCGCGATCCGCCCGAACACGAAGCTGCTGTTCGCCGAGACGATCGGCAACCCCCGCATCAACCTGCTCGACATCGCGGGCGTCTCCGACGTCGCGCACGACGCCGGTGTGCCGCTCATCGTCGACAACACGATCGCGACGCCCTACCTCATCCGCCCGCTCGAGCACGGCGCCGACATCGTCGTCCACTCCGCGACCAAGTTCCTCGGCGGCCACGGCTCCGTCGTCGCCGGCGCGATCATCGACGGCGGACGCTTCGAGTGGTCGAAGTCCGACAAGTTCCCGGGCCTCACGCAGCCCGACGAGTCGTACCACGGCGTCACCTTCGCCGAGGCGCTCGGCGACCAGATCGCCTACATCATCAAGGCCCGCGTGACGCTGCTCCGCGACGTCGGCGCATCCTCCTCCCCCGACACCGCCTGGCAGCTGCTGCAGGGCATCGAGACCCTCTCGCTGCGCATCGACCGCCACGTCGCGAACGCCACGGCGGTCGCGCAGTTCCTCGAGGGCCACCCGCAGGTGGCCGGCGTGCACTACGCCGGACTCCCGTCGAGCCCGTGGCACGAGCGCGGCAAGCAGATCGCGCCGCGCGGCACCGGCGCCGTGCTCTCGTTCGAGCTCGTCGGCGGCGTCGAGGCCGGCAAGGCGCTCGTCGAGTCGCTGCAGCTCTTCAGCCACCTCGCGAACATCGGCGACGTGCGCTCGCTCGTCATCCACCCGGCGTCGACGACGCACGCGCAGCTCACCCCCGAGCAGCAGCTCACGGCCGGCGTCACGCCGGGCCTCGTGCGGCTCTCGGTCGGCATCGAGCACGTCGACGACCTCATCGCCGACCTCGGCACCGGGCTCGAGGCAGCGGCCGCGAAGGCCGCCGCGCTCGAGGCGGCCGCGGCCTGAACCGGGACGGCGGGCACCCGTGGACTGGCAGCTGAGCGACGACGTCCAGCCTGCCTCCAGGGTGCCCGCCGCCCGGCTCGTCGATGCGCTGCCGTTCGGTGACGTCCGCCGGACCCACCCCGTACCGGTCACCGGCGCGTGGCGCCCCGGCGACGACCCTGGCGAGCGCAGGTTCGCCCGCATCGGCGACATCGCCGTCGAGGCCGGCGGCACGGTGACGGATGCGGTGCTCGCGTTCGAGACGTGGGGTCGCCTCAACGACGCCCACGACAACGCCGTGCTCATCGCGCACGCGCTCACGGGCGACAGCCACGTGCGCGGCGACGCCGGCCCCGGTCACGTCACCGCCGGCTGGTGGGGCGATGTCGTCGGCCCCGGGCTCGCGATCGACACCGACCGGTTCTTCGTCGTCGCCCCCAACATGCTCGGCGGCTGCCAGGGCTCAACAGGACCGGCATCCTTCGCCGCCGACGGCGTCGAGTGGGGCTCACGATTCCCGCGCGTGACGATCCGCGACCAGGTCGAGGCGCAGCGCCGTCTCGCCGACCGGCTCGGCATCGAGCGCTGGCACGCCGTCATCGGCGGCTCGATGGGCGGGATGCACGCGCTCGAGTGGGCGATCGCCCACCCCGAGCGGGTCGGCAGCACCGCCCTGCTCGCCTCGAACGCGGCGACGAGCGCCGACCAGATCGCCCAGAACTCCCTGCAGATCGAGGCGGTCACCACCGACCCCGGCTGGCTCGACGGCGACTTCTACGACCTGCCGGGGCACGCTGGGCCCGCTCGCGGCCTTGCGCTCGCGCGCCGCATGGCGATGCTCGGCTACCGCTCGCAACACGAGCTCAACGAGCGCTTCCGGCGCGAGTGGCAGTCGAGCGTCGACCCGCTCGCGGGCGGCCGGTTCCAGGTCGAGTCGTACCTCGACGTGCACGGCAACCGCTTCACCCGGAGGTTCGACGCCGGCTCCTACGTGCGGCTCGTCGATGCGATGTCGACGCACGACGTCGGTCGCGGCCGGGGCGGAGTCGAGGCCGCGCTCGAGCGCGTCACGTCACCGACGCTCGTCGTGGGCATCTCCAGCGACCGGCTCTTCCCCGTCGCCGACCAGCAGCGGCTCACCGCCGGGCTGTCGACGAGCGTGTCGGGCGCCGAGCCGGTCGTGCTCGAGAGCGGCTTCGGCCACGACGGCTTCCTCATCGAGACCGGCCGCGTCGGCGACCTGCTCGCGCCGCTCCTCGGCTGAGCCGCCGAGCCGGTCCGGCGGGACGATCGGTCCGCGACGCGCGGCGCGCAGCAGCATCCACACCGCCCCGATCAGGATGCCGACGTGCAGCACATTCCGCACCGTCAGCAGCGCCACGGCCGCGGGGTGCCCGACGACGAGCCAGTCGTACGTCCACGGGAACTGCAGCTGCGTCGCGACCGACACCGCGACGACCGCGCCGACGCCGATCCAGTGCCGCCGCGCGCCGAGCTCGGCGAGCAGCAGCGCCGGCACCGTGAGCCAGAGCACGAACTGTGGCGAGCCCACCTTGTTCGTCACGATGAGCGCCGCCACGAGCGCGACCGCGAGCCACACGATCGCCTCGCGGCCGTGCGAGCGCCGCACGGCGAGCACGCCGATCGCGCACAGCAGCACGACGGTGCCGACGAGCACGGGCGTCGCGAGCGCGGCGACCGTGCCGACGCCGTCGCTGTCGACCTGGTAGGTCCAGATGCCGCGGTCGAAGTAGACGTGCGCGTCGTCGCCGCCGACGAGCCACATGTAGGGCGTGGCCGCGACGGCCTCGATCTGCAGGCCGCGATCCTCCTGCTCGGTGAGGAACGACAGCGCGTGCTCGGAGCCGAGCAGCGCCGCGACGGCGAGCACCGCCGCCGAGACGATCGCGCCGGCCGCGAGCACGCGCAGCCGCTCCCGCCGCGCGATGAGCAGCGCGAGGTAGAGCACCCCCGGCCACACCTTCATCCAGGCGGCCGCGGTGAACGCGGCAGCCGCGAGCCCCGGTCGCCCGCGCCGCAGCACCGCCAGGCCGATGATCGACACCGCGACCGCCACGGTGTCGATGCGGGCGAGCGCGACCGGGCCGAGCGCGAGCTGCAGCGCGAGCCACGTCCACGCGAGCACCGGTCCCCGCGGCACCGCGAGCAGCAGCGCGAACGCGACCGCGTCGAGCGCCGTGACGACGAGCATCCACACGAGCGGCAGCGCATCCGTGCCCAGCACGTTCGACGCGAGGATGGGCGCCCACGCGACGAGCGGGTACACCCACGGCACGTCGATCCCGAGCCACTCCCCCGCCTCGCCCTGCTGCACCCACGAGGGGTAGACGAGCAGCACGTCGCCGTAGGCGTCCGAGATGCTCGGCACGTTCAGGATCGCGAGCAGCGCGTGCACGCCGCCGAACGCGAGCCACGCCCACGCGCGGTCGCGCGTCAGAAGAGCCTCCTGGTGGCGTCGCGAACCTCTCCGACGAGCTCCTCGATGATGTCCTCGAGGAACAGCAGACCGGTGGTCTCGCCGCTCGCGTCGAACGAGCGGGCGATGTGCGCGCCGGTCGAGCGCATGAGCGCGAGCGCGTCCTCGACCTCCGCCTCCTGGTAGATCGAGGCGAGCTGGCGGATGCGCTTGGGCGGCACGGGCAGGGCCGCGTCCTCGTCGTCGGCGCCGAGCACGTCCTTGATGTGCACGTAGCCGTTCGGGTTGCCGTCCGCGTCGGAGATGACGTAGCGCGAGAACCCGCGCTCCCGCACGGCCTGCTCGAGGTCGGCCGGCGTCGCGCCGAACGGCAGGGCGACGATCTCGTCGAGCGGCAGCGCCACCTCGCGGACCCGTCGCTCGGTGAACTCGAACGTCCGCGAGATCGCGCCGGTGGGATCGAACAGCAGCCCCTCGCGCTTCGACGTCTCGACGATCGTCTCGACCTCGTCGATCGTGAAGGCGCTCGCCGCCTCGTCGACCGGCTCGACCCGCACGAGCCGCAGGATGCCGTTCGCGGTCGCGTTCATCGCCCAGATCACCGGCTTGAAGACGCGCGAGATGAGCACGAGCGGCGGCGCGAGCAGCAGCACCGCGCGGTCGGGCACCGAGAACGCCGCGTTCTTCGGCACCATCTCACCCAGCACGACGTGCAGGTAGGTGACGAGCAGCAGCGCGATGACGAATGCGACGACCGACACCACCTCCGGCGCGAGGCCGGTCCAGGCGAGCGGCCCCTCGAGCAGGTGATGGATCGCCGGCTCCGAGACGTTCAGGATGAGCAGCGAGCAGATCGTGATGCCCAGCTGGCACATCGCCAGCATGAGCGAGACGTGCTCCATCGCCCACAGCGCGAGCTTCGCCGCGCGGTTGCCGCGGTCGGCGAGCGGCTCGATCTGGCTGCGGCGCGCGGAGATGACGGCGAACTCGGCGCCGACGAAGAAGGCGTTGGCCGCCAGCAGGATGACGAGCCACATGATGCCGAGCCAGTCGTCGCTCATCGTGCCTCTTCCTGCTGCTGGTCCTGCTCCTGGCGCTCGATGAAGCGCACTCGGTCGACGCGGCGGCCGTCGACGCGCTCGACGCGCAGCGTGCCTCCCTCGATCTCGACGCTGTCGCCCGCGACCGGCACGGTGCCGAGCGCGGCCATGATGAAGCCGCCGATCGTCTCGTACGGACCGTCCTCCGGCACGTCGACCCGGGCGCGCTCGCGCAGCTCGTCGGGCCGGAAGGAGCCGGGGAACGTGACCCAGCCGGGTCCGCGCACGACCTCGACGTGCATCCGGTCGTGCTCGTCCGACACCTCGCCGACGACCTCCTCGACGAGGTCCTCGAGCGTCGCGATGCCGGCGGTGCCGCCGTACTCGTCGACGACGATCGCCATCTGGTAGCCGCGCTCCTTCAGGTCGCGCAGCAGGGCGTCGAGCTTGACCGACTCGGGCACGCGGTGCGGCTCCTCGGCGATCGCGGCGACGGGGACGTCGGCACGGCGGTCGCGCGGCACCGAGATCGCCTGCTTGATGTGGGCGATGCCGAGCACGTCGTCGAGGTCGTCGTCGTAGACGGGGAATCGGCTGAGCCCGGTCGCGTGCGCGAGGGCGACGAGGTCGGCGACGGATGCGGAGCGCTCGACGGCCTGGACGCGGGGGCGCGGCGTCATGACGTCGCCGGCGCTCAGCTCCGAGAAGCGCAGCGTGCGCGAGAGCAGGGTCGCGGCGCCCGCGTCGAGGGCACCCTCCATCGCGGAGCGGCGCACGAGCGTCGAGAGCTCCTCCGCGGTGCGGGCGCCGGAGAGCTCCTCCTTCGGCTCGAGGCCGATCGAGCGGAGGATGCCGTTCGCGGAGCCGTTGAGCGCGAGCACCGCGGGCTTGAAGACCGCGGTGAAGGCGCGCTGGAAGGGCGTGACGGCGATCGCGGTGCCGAGCGGCTTCGCGAGCGCGAAGTTCTTGGGCACGAGCTCGCCGATGATCATCGAGAGGATCGTCGCGCCGGTCATGGCGATGACGCTCGAGAGCGGGCCGGCCACGCCCTCCGGCACGCCCCAGCTCACGAGCACGGGGGTCAGGAGCCGCGAGATCGCGGGCTCCATCGTGTACCCGGTGAGGAGGGTCGTGAGCGTGATGCCGAGCTGCGCGCTCGAGAGGTGCGTCGAGGTCTGGCGGAGCGCCTTGATCGGCCCCTCGAGCCGAGCCTCGCCCCGCTGGCGCCGCGCTTCGAGCTCATCGCGGTTCAGGTTGACGAGCGCGAACTCGCTCGCGACGAAGAGGCCGGTTCCGATGGTCAGGACCACGCCGACGCTGATCAGCAGCAGGTCCATCAGAGGGTCGGTTCCGGCTCGGGACTATGACTGGGGTCGTCGTTCACCCGGGCATCCTACCGGCGCCCGCCGTGCGCAGACCCGCGTGGTCGGCACGAGACGGGCTCACCACGAGACAGGCTCACCACGAGACAGGCAGCGCCTTGCCCTCCTCGTAGCCCGCCGCCGACTGCACGCCGACCCGCGCGCGATCCCGGAACGCGGGCACGCTGTCGGCCCCGGCGTACGTGAACGACGAGCGCACGCCCGCGGTGATCATGTCGACGAGGTCCTCGACGCTCGGCCGCTGCGGGTCGAGCATGATCGTCGACGACGAGATGCCCTCGGCGAAGAGCCGCTTGCGCGCGAGCTCGTACGGGTCGAGGCCGCCGAAGCGGCCCTCGACCGCCCTCGTCGAGGCCATGCCCCACGACTCCTTGTACAGCCGGCCCTGCGCATCCCGCTGCAGGCGCCCTGGCGCCTCGATGGTGCCCGCGAACCACGAGCCGATCATGACGCTGGATGCGCCGGCCGCGAGTGCGAGCGCGACGTCGCGCGGGTAGCGCACGCCGCCGTCGGCCCACACGCGCGCGCCGAGCTCGAGGGCCGTCGTGGACGTGTCGAGCACCGCCGAGAACTGCGGCCGGCCGACGGCCGTCATCATCCGGGTCGTGCACATGGCGCCAGGGCCCACGCCGACCTTCACGATCGACGCGCCCGCCGCCACGAGGTCGCGCACGCCGTCGGCGGAGACGACGTTGCCGGCCGCGACGGGCACGTCGTCGCCGATCGCCGATCGCACGGCCGCGAGCGCGCGCAGCATGCCCGCCTGGTGACCGTGCGCCGTGTCGACGACGATGACGTCGGCGCCGGCCTCGACCAGCGCACGCGCCTTCGCCCCCGGGTCCCCGTTGATGCCCACGGCCGCAGCGACGCGCAGCCGGCCGGCCACGTCGAGCGCGGGCAGGTAGAGGTCGGCGCGCAGGGCGCCGAGCCGGGAGGCGATGCCGACGCAGCGGCCGTCGTCGACGACGGGTGCCACGTCGACGCCCTCGCGCTCGAGCGCCGCGAACATCGCGCGGCCGTCGGCGACGTCCTCGAGGCGGAGCGTGGGCAGGTGCGAGTGCAGCAGGTCGCCGAGCCGCGCATCCGGCAGGGCGGAGGCGAGCCGCTCCGCGGGGATCGCGCCCAGCAGTGCGCCCTCGGCGTCCTCCACGACGACGCAGTGCCCCGCGATCGCCGGCACCCGCTCGAGCACGGCCTGCACGACGTCGTCGGGCGACGCCCGGTGCGGCGACTCGAGCGCGATGGGCTGCGCCTTGACCCACGCGATCGACCCGCACGTCTCGTCGAGCGGCGGGTCCTGCGTGAGCACCGCGAGCCCGCCGCGGCGGGCGAGGGCGGCCGCGAGGCGCGGGCCGGTGACCGAGCTCATGTTCGCGGCGACGATCGGCAGCGAGCCGCCCGTCCCGTCATCGGGCGAGAGGTCGACGTCCATGCGCGAGCTGAGGTCGCTGCGGCTGGGGACGAGGAAGACGTCGGAGTAGGTGAGGTCGTGCTCCGGCACGTCGCCGATGAATCGCATGCCCCCCACGCTACTTCGCTTGTCCCCAGTCCCCCACGACGGCCGTCTGCACGGGGAACTCGATCGGGAACGCGCCGAACAGCGTCCGGCCGGCGAGGGCCGCCGCCTCCTGCACGGCCTCGGCGACCTCCGCCGCGCGCTCGGCGGGAGCCTGCACGATCACCTCGTCGTGCAGGAAGCACACGAGCGCGGCGCCATCGACGTCGCGGATCGCGCGGCGCACGCCCGCCATCCAGGCGAGCGCCCACTCGGCGGCCGTGCCCTGCACGACGAAGTTGCGGGTGAACCTGCCCCACGCGCGCGCCTGCCGCCCGCCCCGCTCGTCGTCGCGCCAGCGCGGCGGCTCCGGGCTCGCCCGGCCGAGCCATGTGCGCACCCGCTCCCGCCGCTCCCCGGCTCGCGCCGCTCCCTCGACCGCCGCCATCGCCCGCGGGTAGGCGCGCGCGAGCCGCGGCAGCACGACCGCCGACTCGCCCGTCGTGCCGCCGTAGAGCGCACCGAGCATCCCGAGCTTCGCGTGCGTGCGGGTGTCGACGACGCCGCGGTCGACGAGCGCCTGGTAGAGGTCGGCCCCGCGGCCCGCCTCTGCGAGCGCCTCGTCGCGGGCGAGCGCGGCGAGCGCGCGTGGCTCGAGCTGCGCGGCGTCGGCGACGACGAGCCGCATCCCCGGCTCGGCCGCGACCGCCCCGCGGATCTGCCGCGCGATCTGCATCGCGCCGGAGCCCTCGGTCGCCCAGCGGCCCGTGACGACGCCGCCGGGCACGTACTCGATCGCGAGCCTGCAGCGCCCGCGATCGTCGACGCGCGCCCACCGATGGGCCCACGCCCAGCCGTTCGCGGTGTGCAGGCGCGCCATCCGCTTGTACGCGATGAGCGGCTCGATCGCAGGATGGTCCTGCTCGCGCAGCTCCCAGCGGGCGGTGGAGGCGACGTCGACGCCCGCCCGCCGCAGCGCGCGGAGCACCTCCTGCGGCGAGTCGGGGTTGAGCGACGCGTCGCCGAGCGCGGAGCGCACCTCGGCGGCGAGCGCCTCCATGCGGCGCGGCCTGCCGGTCGCGGTCGGCCGCTCGCCGAGCGCGTCCTCGAGCAGCGCGTCGTGGCGGGCGGGATCGAACGGCAGCCCCTCGCGCCCCAGCTCGACCGCGACGAGCGCGCCCATCGACTCCGCGCCCGCGAGCATCGCGAGGCCCGCGTCATCGCCGATCGCCGCGTCCTGCAGTCGCAGCTGCTCGGCGAGCGCGTCGAGCGGCTCCGCCTCGGGAGCGAGCGAGAACAGCGCTTCCGCGTCGGTGCGGAGCGACCGCGCCCACCGCTCCTCGAGCGGCAGCGAGCGCGCCTCGACCAGGATCCGGTGCACGAGCCGCACGTCGCGCACCCGGTCGATCGGCACGCCGGCGTCGAGCAGCACCGGGGCCGCCGACTTCGCGTCCTGCCAGACGATGCGCGCGCCGGGCCGCAGCCGCTCGTCGGCGGCGACGTCGGCGGCGGCGTGGATCCGCGCATCCGCCGCCTTGCCGCCCGCGAGCGCCGCGACGGCGACGCGCGCGCCGCGATCGAACGGCACGACGCCGACGTCGAGGGGGCCGGCATCCACATCCATGACACTAATCTGCGCCTCCCACACGCGCTGGAAGCCGCCGATGCGGCAGGATGGGTGCGGAACCGCGATGACAGCGCAAGTGGTGGTGCTCAACGCGACGCTCGAGCCGATCGGCGTCGCCTCGCTGCAGCGCGCGGTCGCCTTCATCGTCAAGGAGCGCGCGCAGATCATGCTCGCGGCCGACGGCACGATCCGGTCGAACTCGCTCGAGCTGCCGGTGCCGCGCGTCGTGGTCTTCAACGACTACGTCCAGATCCCGCACACGCGGCTGTACGACCGGATGCCGTGGAGCCGCAGGGGCGTGCTCGACCGCGACCGTCGACGCTGCGCGTACTGCGAGGGTCCGGGCGCGACGATCGACCACATCCACCCGGCGTCGCGCGGCGGCGAGTCGACCTGGCTCAACACCATCACCGCGTGCGTCGCGTGCAACGGCGCCAAGGGCGACCGCACGCCGTCGGAGGCGGGCATGCGCTTGCGGTTCGAGCCTCGCGTGGTGTGGCGCCGCGAGGTCATGCTGCTCGCGGTCGAGGCTGCCGGCGTCGACCTCGCCGAGCTCGGCCTGAGGCACTGACCCCTCGCCGCACGCGACTATGCTGGAAGGCGATGTCGCCGCGGACTGCCTGCGGCATGCCCGGAGAATTCGGAAGAGGCGATCGATACCGTGTCCAGCCCGTCGGACGACAACGACTTCGGAGCGAACGAGTGGCTCGTGGAGGAGCAGTACCAGCTCTTCGAGAAGGACAAGAGCTCGGTCGCGCAGTCGTGGTGGCCCATCCTCGAGCGGTACGCAGCGCAGCGCACGTCCGGTGAGGCGGCGACGAGCATGAGCACCGCGCCCTCGTCGGTCAGCCCCGCGGCCAGCACCGCGCCGACCGCGACCGCGACCGCGCCTGCGAAGCCCGCGCAGCCGGCTGCCGCGCCGTCGGCGGCTCCCGCGCCGCCGAGGAAGCCCACCCCGCCCCGAGCACCCGCGCGCGCCGAGTCGCGACCGGATGTGCCCGTCGACTCCGGCGAGGGCCAGCGCGCGCAGGATGCGCCGCAGGAGCAGCGCGAGGGCCAGGCCGAGACGCCCGCCCCCGCGCGCGCCGACGGGACCATCGTCGCGCGCACGACCGCCCAGGCGGCTCGGCCGACCCCCGTGCCCGCCGACGCCCCCTCCGCCGGTGCGAAGCAGGCCGCGAAGACCGAGCAGGCCGAGTCGCCCGCCGATCAGCCCGTCGTGACGACCCTGCGCGGCATGCCGAAGTCCCTCGCGGCGAACATGGACAAGTCGCTCGCGGTGCCGACGGCGACGAGCGTGCGCACGGTCCCCGCGAAGCTGATGATCGACCAGCGCATCGTCATCAACAACCACCTGCGCCGCACGCGCGGCGGCAAGGTGTCGTTCACGCACCTGATCGGCTACGCCATCGTGCAGGCGCTCAAGGTCTTCCCGAGCCAGAACGTCTACTACGACGAGGTCGACGGCAAGCCGTCGCTCGTCGCGCCGCCGCACATCAACTTGGGCATCGCGATCGACATGCCCAAGCCCGACGGCAGCCGCGCGCTGCTCGTGCCGAGCATCAAGGCCTGCGAGACGATGGACTTCTCGGAGTTCGTGGCCGCCTACGAGGCGATCGTGAAGAAGGCGCGCGCGAACAAGCTCGACGCCGGCGACTTCGCCGGCACGACGATCTCGCTCACCAACCCCGGCGGCATCGGCACCGTGCACTCGGTGCCGCGCCTCATGCAGGGCCAGGGCTGCATCATCGGCGTCGGCGCGCTCGACTACCCCGCCGAGTTCATGGGCTCGAGCCCCGAGCGGCTCGCGGACGCGGGCGTCGGCAAGACGGTCACGATGACCTCCACGTACGACCACCGCGTGATCCAGGGCGCCGGCTCCGGCGAGTTCCTGAAGATCGTCAACGGCCTGCTCGTGGGCGAGCAGGACTTCTACCGCGGCATCTTCGCCGACCTCCGCATCCCCTACGAGCCGATCAAGTGGTCGACGGATGTCTCGGTGCGGGCGGCCGATGAGCTGTCGAAGCAGACGCGCGTCACCCAGCTCATCAACTCGTTCCGCGTGCGCGGCCACCTGATGGCCGACATCGACCCGCTCGAGTACGTGCAGCGCACGCACCCCGACCTGGAGATCGAGCAGCACGGGCTGTCGTTCTGGGACCTCGACCGCGAGTTCGTCACGGGCGGCTTCGGCGGCAAGCGCTCCGCGCTGCTGCGCGACATCCTCGGCGTGCTGCGCGACTCCTACTGCCGCACGACCGGCATCGAGTACATGCACATCGCCGACCCGGCGCAGCGCCAGTGGTTCCAGAGCCACCTCGAGGTGCCCTACGTCAAGCCCACCCACGACGAGCAGATGCGCATCCTGCGCAAGCTCAACGAGGCGGAGGCGTTCGAGACGTTCCTGCAGACGAAGTACGTCGGCCAGAAGCGCTTCTCGCTCGAGGGCGCCGAGTCGATGATCGCGTTCCTCGACTCGCTGCTCGCCGGCAGCGCCGAGGCGGGCCTCGACGAGGTCGCCATCGGCATGCCGCACCGCGGCCGCCTCAACGTGCTCACCTCGATCGCCGGCAAGACGTACGGCCAGGTGTTCCAGGAGTTCGAGGGCGCCGCCGTCTTCCAGGGCTCCGGCGACGTGAAGTACCACCTCGGCAACGCGGGCCAGTTCACCGCCGCCGACGGCTCCACCGTGCCCGTCTACCTCGCCGCGAACCCCTCGCACCTCGAGGCCGTGAACGGCGTGCTCGAGGGCATCGTGCGCGCGAAGCAGGACAGGATCGGCAACGGCGAGGCCTCGGTGCTGCCCGTGCTCGTGCACGGCGACGCCGCGATGGCGGGCCAGGGCGTGGTCTTCGAGACGCACCAGCTCTCGCAGCTGCGCGCGTACAAGACCGGCGGCACGATCCACCTCGTGGTCAACAACCAGGTCGGCTTCACCACCCCGCCCACCGAGTCGCGCTCCTCGACCTACGCGACCGACGTCGCGAAGGCGATCCACGCGCCGGTGCTGCACGTGAACGGCGACGACCCGGAGGCGGTCGTGCGCGTCGCGGAGCTGGCGTTCCAGTACCGCCAGGAGTTCAAGCGCGACATCGTCATCGACCTCGTCTGCTACCGCCGCCGCGGGCACAACGAGGGCGACGACCCCACCATGACGCAGCCGCTCATGTACTCCCTCATCGAGGCGAAGCGCTCGGTCCGCACGCTCTACGCCGAGAACCTCGTCGGCCGCGGCGACATCACCGAGGAGGAGTACCAGTCGGCGCAGGCGGACTTCCAGGCGAAGCTCGAGCAGGCGTTCATGGAGACGCACGCCGCCGCGACCGGCTCCATGGCGGTCGTCTCTGCCGAGCCCGAGCCCGCCGTGAGCGAGCCCGAGGCCACCGGTGTCGACGCATCCGTCATCGAGGCGATCGGCGACGCCCACGGCAACCCGCCCGAGGGCTTCGAGGTGCACCCGAAGGTCAAGCAGGTGCTCGACAAGCGCGTCAAGGCGAGCCGCGAGGGCGGCATCGACTGGGCGTTCGGCGAGCTGCTCGCACTGGGCTCGCTGCTCATGGAGGGCACGCCCGTCCGCATGTCGGGCCAGGACACCCGCCGCGGCACCTTCGTGCAGCGTCACGCCGTCATGCACGACCGCGAGAACGGCCAGGAGTGGCTGCCGCTCGCGAACCTGGGCGAGGACCAGGGCCGCCTGTCGATGTACGACTCGCTGCTGAGCGAGTACGCCGCGATGGCGTTCGAGTACGGGTACTCGGTCGAGCGGCCCGACGCGCTCGTGCTGTGGGAGGCGCAGTTCGGCGACTTCGCGAACGGTGCCCAGATCGTCATCGACGAGTTCATCGCCTCCGCCGAGCAGAAGTGGAACCAGCAGTCGTCGCTCGTGCTGCTGCTGCCGCACGGCTACGAGGGCGCGGGCCCCGACCACTCGTCGGGGCGCATCGAGCGCTTCCTGCAGCTGTCGGCGGAGCGCAACATGACGATCGCGCGCCCGTCGACCCCCGCGAGCCACTTCCACCTGCTGCGCCGGCAGGCGTACGCGCAGCCCCGCCGGCCGCTCGTGGTGTTCACGCCCAAGGCCATGCTGCGCCTCCGTGACGCGACGAGCTCGGTCGAGGACTTCACGAGCGGTCGCTTCCAGCCGGTGCTGGACGACCGCACCGTGCAGGACGCGGGCGCCGTGAAGCGCGTGCTGCTGCACTCCGGCAAGATCCACTACGACCTCAAGGCCGAGCTCGCGAAGCGCGGTCGCGACGACATCGCCCTCGTGCGGGTCGAGCAGCTGTACCCGCTGCCGATCGACGAGATCAACGCCGCGGTCGACCGCTACCCGAACGCGTCGCTCGTGTGGGTGCAGGAGGAGCCGCTCAACCAGGGCGCCTGGCCGTTCATGCACCTCGCGCTGCCGCGGCACCTGCACGGTCGCACGCTCAAGGTCGTCGGCCGTCCGCCGTCGGCGAGCCCCGCGACCGGCTCCGCCAAGCGCTCGGCCCAGGAGCTCTCGGCGATCCTGGAGTCGGCCCTGGGGTAGCCCCCACCACCCGTTGCTGACCCTGCGCATTCCTTGCGCCGGGCGCCGGTTGTCACCTGAGGCAAGTTTGCACATACTGTTCCCGAACAGTGTTTCGCAGACGGCCGGGTGATCCGATCCCGGCCCCAGCGGGAAGCGGGTGGTGCGGATGCGCGAAGCGATGCAATCGGCGGCGGGGCCGCGGTTCGCGCCCCGCCGCACGGTCGCCCTCGGGCCGATCGCGGCGCCGCTGCCGCTGCCCGGCGCGCGGTCGCCCCGATCGACGCCCTCGCTCGCTCGGCGGCTCCAGCGCGAGCGTCGCACGCGCGTGCAGCTCGCGCTGTCCGACGCCGCCGCCGTCGCGCTCGCGACGCTCACCGTCGCTCTCGCGACCGCTCGCGACGACGCCACCGCCCTCGTGCCGGCACCGCCGGCCGAGCTGCTGGCCGCGCCCGCCCTCGTGCTGGTCGTGTGGCTCGTCGCGCTCACCGCGTTCAACTCCCGCGAGACCTCGATCCTCGGGGCCGGGGCGACGGAGTACCGACGCGTCGTGCACGCCACCGGCCTCGCGTTCGCGGTGCTCGCGGCGCCCGCGCTCGTGGTGGACTGGCCGGCGCTGCGGCTGCAGCTGCTCGTCGCGCTGCCCGCGGGCATGGTCATGCTGCTCGTCGGGCGCTGGCAGTGGCGTCGCTGGCTCCTCGACCGGCGCCGGACGGGCGAGTGGTCGTCGCGCACGATCGTCGTCGGCGACCGCGACGAGGTCGGGTACGTGCTCGAGCGCCTCGCGCGCACCGGCGACCTGCGGTACCACGTCGTCGCGGTCGCGATCTCCGGCGATCCCGGCTCCCCCGTCGAGCTCCGCGGCCACCGCGTGCCGGTGCTGAGCGCGCGCTCGACGCTCGCCGAGAAGGCCGCGCACATGGGCGCCGACACCGTCATCCTCGCCGCCAATCCCGACGCCGATCCCGACTACCTCACGCGACTGAGCAGGCAGCTCGAGGGGACGTGCGCCGAGCTCGTGCTCTTCTCGCGACTGACCGACGTCGCGGGCCCCCGCATCTCCTTCCGCCCCGTCGACGGGCTGCCGCTCATCCAGGTGCGGATCCCCACCTTCGAGGGCGGCGCGCACGTGCTGAAGCGCGCCCTCGACATCGTCCTCGCGTCGATCGCGCTCCTCGCGGTCGCGGTGCTCGCCGTGCCGATCGCCATCGCGATCCGGCTCGACTCCCCCGGGCCGATCCTGTTCCGGCAGCAGCGCGTCGGGCGGGACGGCCGCACCTTCGGCATGCTGAAGTTCCGCACCATGCGGGTCGGCGCAGAGCTCGAGCGCGCGGCGCTGGAGCGGCACAACCAGGGATCGGGTCCGCTGTTCAAGCTGCGCGACGACCCGCGGGTGACGCGCGTCGGCCGCTTCCTCCGCAAGCACTCGCTCGACGAGCTCCCGCAGTTCTGGAACGCCCTCACGGGCGACATGAGCGTCGTCGGACCACGGCCGCCGCTGCCGCACGAGGCGACGACCTACGACGGCGTCGCGGTGCGCAGGCTCTACCTGAAGCCCGGCATCACGGGTCTCTGGCAGATCAGCGGCCGCAGCGACCTCACCTGGGAGGAGAGCGTGCAACTCGACCTCCGCTACGTCGAGAACTGGTCGGTCATGCAGGACCTCATGATCATCGTCAAGACCGCTCGAGTCGTGCTGCACCCGACCGGCGCCTACTGAGGCCACGGATGCGCATCGCGATGCTCGGCACCAGGGGGGTGCCCGCGGCCTACGGCGGCTTTGAGACCGCCGTCGAGGAGATCGGGGCGCGGCTCGTGCAGCGCGGCCACGAGGTGACGGTCTACGGCAACCGCTCGGCGCCCGAGGTCTCGGAGCACCGCGGCATGCGCGTCGTGCATGTGCCTGCGCTGCCGCTCAAGCAGCTGGACACGCTCAGCCGCACCGGCCTCGCGACGCTGCACGCGATCGCCGGCGATGCGCCCGACGCGGCCTTCGTCTTCAACGCCGCGAACGCGCCGTACGTCTCACTGCTGCGCGCCAGGGGCATCCCCGTCGCCGTGCACGTCGACGGGCTCGAGTGGCGGCGCGCCAAGTGGGGCGGGGCGGGCAGGGCGTACTACCGCTGGGCCGAGGAGCACGCGGTCCGCGCGGCCGACGCGCTCATCGCCGACGCGCCGGGCATCGCGGCGTACTACGACGCCGAGTTCGCCGTGCCCACCGAGCTCATCCGCTACGGGGCTCCCCTGCGCGGCCCGGTCTGCCCCGAGCGCCTCGCGGAGCTCGGGCTCGAGCCCGACCGGTTCCACCTGGTGGTCGCCCGCTTCGAGCCCGAGAACCACGTGGTCGAGATCGTGGAGGGCTATCGCCGCAGCCGTGCCAGGCTGCCGCTCGCGGTGGTCGGATCGGCGCCGTACAGCGCCGCCTACACGCGCGCGGTGCGCGAGGCGGCGGTCGACGACCCGCGCATCCGTCTGCTCGGCGGGGTGTGGGACCAGGATCTGCTCGACGGCCTCTACGCGCACGCGCGCACCTACGTGCACGGCCACTCGGTCGGCGGCACGAATCCGTCGCTGCTGCGCGCCATGGGGGCGGGGACCGCGACGATCGCGTTCGACGTCGACTTCAACCGCGAGGTGCTCGACGACGACGCGTGGATGTTCGCCGACGCGGCGCAGCTGGGCGGGGCGCTCGAGCGCGCCGAGGCCGACGGCGCGCTCGTCCGCGCGCGCGGCGCCCGGGCGCAGGAGCGCGCGGCCCAGGTGTTCCGGTGGGCGGATGTCGCCGATGCGTACGAGCGGCTCGCCGCGCGTCTCGCCGCGGGCGACTCCGTGCATCCCGAGGCCCGCCACACGCGGAGGGCGCCGTCGCGGCCGGTTGCCCGTGCCGACCGCGTCCCATCGTGACCGGCACCGGCACGGACCCCATGGCGCGCGAGCAGCTGACGTTCGTCACGGTCGTCTTCGAGCCGGAGCTCCTGCTGCTGCGGCTGCAGGCGCGGTCGCTGCGGAAGTTCCTCGACCCCGAGTGCGTCGCCGAGATCGTGGTGCTCGACAACTGCGCGGGCGGCATGGGCGGGCGGGCCCGGCACGCGCTGCTCGACGATCTCGGCGCCACGCTCGGCCCGCGGGCCACCGTCCTCCGCACGTCGGAGCTCGGCGTCGACGGCGGCACCGCGGGCTGGCGCAGCCAGCAGGCGGCGAAGCTGCTCGTCGCCCGCCGGGTGCGCACCGACCACCTCGTCGTGCTGGATGCGAAGAACCACCTCATCCGGCCGGCCGGCGTCGTCGACTTCGTCGACGCCCGCGGCGCCGCGAGGGGCGGCACCCACCCCTACTCGACGCATCCGCTCCGCGGCGACCTCGAGCGCACGCTCCGCTACCTCGGCGCCGACGACGCCCGCATCGACGAGCTGGTCGCCGACTTCCCGCCGACCGCCACGCCGTTCGTCATGAGCACGCACCGCGCGCGGCGCATGATCGACGACGTCGAGCGCCGCTCCGGCAGGCCCTTCGTCGAGGAGTTCGAACGCGCCGGGCTGCTCGAGTTCTTCCTCTACTCGGGCTGGTCGATCCTGCGGGGCGAGGGCGTGCCCGTCGACGGCGAGCCCATCCAGGCGCCCATCGTGTGGCCCGGGCGGGCGCACGAGCAGGGCGCCCTCGACGCCATCCGCCACGCGCGGGAGACGGACGCCGCGTGGTTCGCCGTGCACCGGCGAGCGCTCGCGCGCGCGGACGCGGCGACGCGGCGGCGCATCGTCGACTTCTGGAGCGAGCGCGGGCTCATGCGACCGCCCGCCGCGGAGCGCTTCGTGCGCCGGTTCCGGATGGCCTACGTGCCGGCCGTCGGTCGCGCCCGCATCGCGGAGCGCCTGTCACGCCTCCGCAGCCGGTGACCGGCGCGCCGCTCCGACCGGCAGCCGCCAGCGCGCTCGCTCGGGGCTCACGGCGTCGGTGTAGTAGGTGTGCCGGTGCCTAGGCGGTCGGGCCTTGTTGAGCACGATGCCGAGGATGCGCCCGCCCGCCGACTCGATGGACCGCACGGTGTTCGCGAGCTGCGGGCGGCGGGTCTTCGACGCGTCGACCACGATCACCACGCCGTCGACGAGCGGTGCCAGCAGGTTCGAGTCTGCGACCGTGAGCACGGGCGGCGAATCGACGATCACCGCGTCGTAGCGCTCCGCGGCACCGTCGAGCACCGCGCGGAACGCTTGCGACGTGACGACCGTCGCGGGGTTCGGCGGCAGCTTGCCGGACGTGAGCACATCCGGGCCGCCCGCGCGCCACGCGACGATGGCCTCGGTGATGCGGATCTTGCCCATCAGCGCCGTCGTGAGGCCGACCGACCGGTCGAGCCCGAACAGCTGGTCCACGCGCGGCCGCCGCAGGTCCGCGTCGATCACGAGCGTGCGCTCGCCGGCCTCCGCGAGCGTGACGGCGAGGTTCGTCGAGAAGGTCGACTTGCCCTCCCCGGGCGACGCGGAGGTGATGAGCAGGCGCCTCGACGTGCCGTCGAGCGCGCTGAACGCGAGCGCCGACTGGATGCGGCGCATGTCTTCAGCGACCGGGCTGTGCGGCTCCCGGGCGACGATGAGCCCCGCGTCGACGTTGCGCTTCGATCGCGTGACCGCGCCGAGCACCGGGAGATCCGTGACGCGCGCCACCGCGGCCTCGTTGCGCACCCGGGTGTCGGCCATCGTCGCGATGAAGGCGGCGAGCACGCCCAGCAGGAAGCCGACGACGGCGGCCAGCAGCGTGTCGCGCAACGTGTTGGGCGACGACTGCCCTGCCGCCGGGACCGCGTCGTCGATCACGGCGGCGCTGATGGTCGCGGCACCCTCCACGCTCTCGGCGGCCACCTCCTGCACCACCGCGGCCACGCGCTGCGAGACGGTGTTCGCGATCGCGGCGGCACGATCGCGGTCGGCCGAGGTGGCGGTCACGTCGAGGATGACGGTGTCCTGCGGGATCGTGATGGCGATCGAGCGCGAGAGCTCGTGCGGCGTCGTGCCGAGCCCGAGCTCCTCGATGACGGGCTCCAGCACGCGCGACGAGGTCGCGAGCCGGGCAAAAGAGAGCATCTGGTTCTGCGTGTAGGTCGAGCCCTGGTTCAGGTCGGCGCCGGAGGTGCCCTGGTTGAGCGCGAAGTAGAGCGAGGCGCGCGACTCGAACATCGGCTGGGCGGATGCGGAGATCAGGTAGCCGGCGGCACCGGCGAGCAGCGTGAGCCCCACGACGAGCGCCCAGAGCTTCCGCAGCGCCTCGAGCACGTGCGAGAGGTTCCACTGCATGGTCGGCTCGGGGGTCACCGCGCCCACCGGATTCGTGGCGTCATGCGCCAGACACTACCTCTGCCCCGGCGCACTTCCGATGCCGCAGCGGTAGCGTGTGCGCAAGATTCGCCCAGCGGAACGCAGGGCGACGACGCTGAGCCGCCCGCCCGACGGTGGAAGGGGGATCCGAGCTGATGCCGCCCTCGCTCGCCCACGACGCGGCGCGCGGCGCGTTCTTCACGCTCGCCGCGCAAGGCGCTCGCATCGCCCTGCAGCTCGTGGCCGTGGTGGTCCTGGCCCGGCTGCTCACGCCGCACGACTACGGCTTGCTCGCGATCGTCCTCGTCGTCGTCGGCCTGGGCGAGATCTTCCGCGACTTCGGTCTCACGTCGGCGACGATCCAGGCGCCAGCGCTGACGAGCGGGCAGCGCGACAACCTGTTCTGGCTCAACACGCTCATCGGCGCGGGCCTCGCCGTGCTGATGCTCCTCTCGTCGTGGCCGCTCGGTGCGCTGACCGGTCAGCCGGAGCTCGTCGGGATGGCGCAGTGGCTGTCGCTCCTGTTCCTGCTCAACGGCGTCGCGACGCAGTACCGCGCGAGCCTGATGCGCGAGCTCCGCCTCCGCCCGCTCGCGATCGCGGACGTGGCGGCGTCCGCCATCGCGCTCGCCGCTGCGATCCTCGCCGCCATGCTCGGGGCGGGCTACTGGGCCCTCGTGGTGCAACAGCTGGGCAACGGGCTCGTCGCGCTCGTCGGCGTCGTCGTCGCCGGCAGGTGGATCGCGAGGCCGTACTCGCGCGAGCACCGGGTGCGAGCGCTCGTCACCTTCGGCTGGAACCTCGTCGCCGCGAACCTGGTCCAGTACGCCGCCCGGCAGATCGACACGGTGCTCGTGGCCGCCCGGTTCGGCACGGCGTCCCTCGGCCTCTACAACCGCGCGTACCAGGTCGTGGTGTCGCCGCTGCGGCAGGTCCGGTCTCCGCTGCAGTCCGTCGCCCTCCCCGTCCTGTCGCGCGTCCAGCAGGATCAGCCGAGGTTCGAGACGTACGTCGCGGCGGCCCAGCTCGCGCTCGGCTATCTGCTCGGCATCCCGCTCGCGATCGTGGCGGGGCTCGCGGGTCCCGTCGTGGCGATCATGCTCGGGGGCGCGTGGGCCGAGGCGGCGCCGCTGCTGCGCATGTTCGCCATCGCGGGTCTGCTGACGACCCTGTCGTACGTCGGGTACTGGGTGTACCTCGCCCGCGGCCTCGGCAAGCAGCTGCTGCAGTACACGATCGTGACCGCCGTCATCAAGATCGTCTGCGTCGCGGTGGGCTCCTTCTTCGGGCTCATCGGCGTCGCCGTCGCCTTCGCGGTGAACACCGCCATCGAGTGGCCGCTGTCGATCGCATGGCTCTCGAGGATCACCCCGATGCCCACGCGCAGGCTGTACGGAGGCGCCCTGCGGGTCATCGTCGTCACCGGCATCGCGGGCTGCGGCGCGTGGGCCGCCAGCCAGCCCGTGGTCGCGCTCGGCCCCTTGGCGGAGGTCGGAGCGGGAGCCGCAGCAGCGCTGCTGCTCTCGTCGGCGTCGCTGCTGCTGCCGATCTATCGCCGCGACGCGGCGTCCCTGGCCGCCTTCGTGCGCCTCATGGTGCGGCGGCGCGACCGGGTTGCAGGCGCTTCGGCGGATGCGAGCTGACGTCGGTCAGGACCGCATCGGTCGCCGCCTGATCGTCCGCGATCCGCCACGCGACCGCGAGGCCGGCGAGGAACCACAGGAACATGCCGAACTGCGTGATGAGCGCCACCGCGAACAGCGCGGGCAGCTGCGATGCGACCGCGATCGCGGCGGGGTTCGCGCGCCGCGTCACCATCGCGATCGCGATCGAGCCGAGCGCGGCCGCGACCAGCAGCATGGGCACCCATCCGAAGCGCAGCGCGATGAGCAGCGCGGTGTTGTCGACGGATCCGGCATAGGCGCCCAGCGAGATGCCGTCGTCGGCGCGAGCCGACCATTCGCCGGCCGTGCCGAGGAGCTCCACTTGCGACAGCAGCGAGAGGAGACCGATCCGGTACTCGGCGCTGCCGCCCGCCTCCCCACCGGCGTCGGCGAACACGATGCCGACGATCGGGACCACCACCGCGGCGGCCAGCGCGCCGGCGGTGGCGACCGTCCAGCGGACGCCTCGGGCGATCCCTGGCAGGAAGACGATGGTCGCGGCGATCGCGAGCCCCGCGGTGACGAGGCCGATGCGGCTGAACGTCACGACGATCGCACCGATCACGGCCAGGAGCGAGAGCAGCATCACGGCCGGTCGCCACCGCGCGGCGATGATGAAGCTGCACGACATCGCGAGCGACGCGCCCAGCGCGATCGAGTGCCCGAATGCCCCCTCGGCGCGGAGGAACGACGCCCTGGTCTGCAGCTGCGACCACTCGTCGACGGCGCCGCTCCCCGGGATCAGCACGAACGGGTTGAGCCCGGTGGCGAACTCGAGGAGCGCGAGCACCGCAGCCGCCGTGGCCATCGCGGCGATGGTGCGCGTGACGAACCTCGCCGGCAGCCGGGCGAGCACGACGCGTCCCCACGCGTAGGGGAGCATCCACTGCAGGATGGCGATGACCGTCGCCGAGAGGGTCGCGAGCTCGAGCGCGAACAGCGCGAGCACGAGCAGCGCGAACGCCGCCACGAAGCCGTCGACGGCTGCGAGCCGCAGGTCGGCCAGGTTCGCGACGATCGCCGCGATGGTCATGAGCGTGAGCGCCGCCCAGAAGAACCCCACGGTCGCGCCGACCCAGATGGGCACGAAGAACAGCACGAGCGACCACGCCACGAACGCCGCGCGCGGGCTCGCGCGGAACAGGAAGAGGGCGACGAGGCCGGCGCACAGCCCGAGCGGCACGAGGAGCGGCGACGACTCACCCATCGCCGGGCCCGCCCGTTCGGATCACGGCATCAACCTATCCGGCGTCGTCACCCGCCGCTCAGCGCAGAGCGGTGATCCGCAGCGAGTCGAAGGCGAATGCCGCGGTCGACGTCGCCGGACCGCTGCGAGCGGCATGGAGGCTCAGCCATCCCGCTCCCTGGAGGCTCGCGGTGGCGTCCGTGGCGGTGATCTGCCAGCTCGCGGGCTGCGCCTCGCCGACCTTCCACGCCATCGCCTGGATCGTCGTGGGGCTCGCGCCGGTCACCCGGACGCGCAGCTGCAGGCTGTCGCCGGCCGCCCACGTCAGTGCGAGCGGCTGCGTGGCCAGCACGGTCGCGCTGCCGCTGCGCTGCACGACGAGCCAGACGCGGCCGTCGGACCGCATCCACGCGCGCACCGTGTAGTTCTCCGTCGACGACTGGCGTGCCGCCACCCCGACGTAGGAGTTGCCGGTCGCGGGTGCCTGGTCGATGGCGTACGTCACCGTCGTCTCGCTGTCCGCGACGGCGAGCCCCTGCAGCACCATGTTGCGCGTCTGTCCCGGGGGCAGTGTCAGGATGCCCCGACCACCGCTGACGGAGCCGGCAGCCGCCGACCCGTGCATGGCGCTCCATGCCCCGCCGACGTCAGCCGAGCCCCAGCCCGACGAGACCGTCCTCGAGAAGTCGTCGGACGCGGCGAACTGCGCCGCGGGCGGCTGCTGCACCGTCACCGACGCGGTCCGCGCCGAGGTGGCGCCGTCGTCGTCGGTGACGGTGAGCGTGATGGTGCGCGTGCCTGCCGTGGCGTAGCCGTGGTTCGCGGTCGCTCCCGATCCGGCCGGTGTCCCGTCGCCCCAGTTCCACGCGTACGAGGCGATGCTGCCGTCCGCATCCGTGGAGGCGGACGCGTTCACCGCGACGCTCAGCCCGTTGACCGAGGTCGTGAACGACGCGGTCGGGGCGGTGTTGGGCGCGGTGATCACGACGTCGCGGGTGACGGAGGCCGTCGCGCCGCGCGAGTCGGTGACGGTGAGCGTGACGGCGTAGGTGCCGGCCGCCGCGTACGTGCGGCTCGGCGCGACGCCGGTGCCGGCCGTGCCGTCGCCGAAGTCCCACGCGTACGAGGCGATCGTGGCACCGGCGCCGGCGGTCGAGCCCGCAGCACTGAAGGTCGCGCGCGTGCCGGCCGTGGTCGACGTGAACGCAGCCGTGGCAGGCGACTGCCCCTTGCCGAGGGCGAAGTGGGCAGCCACCCGGCCGCTCGGGAGCGCCGACTCGTAGACCGCCACCTCGTCGATCGCTCCGTTGAAGTACGCCGACGTGGGCGCGTTCGGCCAGCCGCTCACGCTGTCGCCACCGATCCTCCAGACGCCGCTGTAGGTCTGTGCGCTCACCACGGTGGTGTCCTGTGCCACCTGCACGCCGTCGACGTAGAGGGTCGTGCCGCCGGCGCCCTGCGTCGCCACGACGTGGTGCCAGCGTCCGTCGTTGTACGCGGAGCTCGAGGAGATGGTGCGCATCCCCTGTGCCGGGTTCACGCCGAAGGTGAGGCGTCCGTTGGTCTGCATGTAGAGGTGGCGGTCGTACCTCGCCGACGAGCCGGTGGCCGCGCTGCCGAAGCCCATGAGCTTGCCGCCGGCCGTCGTCGTGGTGTTGAACCACAGCTCGGTCGAGAACGCCGTCGACAGGATGGATGGGCTCTGGGACGACACCCGCGACAGGCTCGTGCCGTTGAAGGAGGATGCGGAGGCGCCGGTCGCGCCCGCGACCGCACCCGGTGCCAGGTCACCGACCGCGCTGCCGAACAGCGGCGTGGCGGCACCGGCCCAATCGGTCCTGTCGGTGCCGAGCGGGTAGTACCGCGTCGCCCCGTCGTCGAGCACCGCGCCCGCGTAGGGCGAGCTCGCACCGCCGGACACCGTGACGGTCACCGGCGGACTCGTCACAGCGTTGCCGTCGCCGTCGACCGCGCGCACCGTGTAGGTGTGCGCTGATCCGGGCGTGAGCCCCGTGACGTCGAAGGTCACCCGCGGCTGCCACCACCACGACGACGACAGCGTCTTGGATGCCACGACGCCGGCAGTGCCGGTGCGCCGCAGCTCGTAGGTGAGGTCCCGGTCGTCGCGGTCCCAGTTGCCGGGCACCGAGATGCGCACGCGGCCGGTCAGGTTCGACGTCGCGGTCGGGGCGCCCCAGGCGGCGCTCGCGATGCGCGGCCCCTGCTTCGGCCCGCCGGCCGGAGCCGTCGAGAACCGCACGATGCCCTGGTAGCGCTGGTTGTTGACGCTCGGGAACTCGCCCGCGATCGAGATGAACCCGCTCGCGCCCGTGATCGAGAGGCCCGCTTCGCCCATCGCCGTCGCCTTGCCGACGGTGAAGTCGGGATACCACGCGTAGGGCGCGGGAGCGGGCGTGCCGCTCCAGTCCTTGTACTTCGCACCCGCGGCGGGGCTGCGCGTCAGGGTGCCTTGCGCGCTCGCCGTGAACGCGCCCGCGTAGCGGAACTGCTGAGGGCTGAACTCGGGGTTGAGGCCCACGGTGTCGCACCGGTGGTTGTGGCTCGTCGCGTAGACGACCTCGCCGGTCGAGTAGACGCCGTAGTGGTCGCCGTGGCAGTCGGCGACCCATCGGATCGCGCCCGAGCCCGCCTCGGCGGCGAACACGCCCTCGAGGTTGCCCGCCGCGGCGGGGGCCATCGACCAGCCGGTGCCGTAGACGCCCGAGCTGTCGGTGGTCAGCGCGAAGATGCCCGCCTTCCCCGCATCCGTCCCCGAGGACCAGCCGTTGACCACGGTGCGCGGCGCCTGCCACGCGGTGTCGATCGCGCCGGAGACCGGGTGGAGCGCCACGAGCCCGCGCTGCACGACATCGTTCGTCAGGTAGAAGCGGCCGCCCACGATGATGCGCTGACCGCCCGGGTCGACGACGATCGCGTCGCCCTGGCGGTCGGTCGTGGGAGCCCACGGGCGCAGCGCGCCGTTCGCGGTCGCGAACGCCGCGAGGTTCTTCCTCGCGGCGCCGTTCGCCTGCGTGAACAGGCCTGTGAGGTAGACGGTGTCGCTCGTCACGGCGATGCCGTAGACCCCGCTGCCGCCGATCGACGCGTTGATCCCCGGCACGAGCGCGCCCGTGGCGGCGTCGAGCGCCGCGAAGTTCCACCGCGCCTGCCCGTTGACCGAGCTGAACGAGCCGCCGATGTAGATGCGTGTGCCGTCGGGCGACGCCGCGACCGACCGGATGGCGCCGTTCACCTGCGGCGCGAAGGCCAGCAGTGCACCCGTCCTGATGTCGAAGGCGAGGATGTTGCTGCGGGGTGTGAGGCTTGTCCCCGGCGCAGCGAGCGGCGCCCGGGCGTTCGAGAAGCTGCCGACGGCGTAGACGGTGGTGCCGATCATCGCCTGCGCCCACACGACACCGCTGTCGATCTGCACGGTGGGGAGCGGATCGGCGGTCACCACCGCGGCGGTGCGCTGCTGCAGCGAGACCGGCCCGCTCGGCACCGCGGCCGACGCGACCGTCAGCCCCGACGCGAGCATCGCCCCCGTGGCGACGAGTGCCATCCCGGCGAGCATGGTGGTCCGCATCCAGCGGCGGCGAGCGTGCATGGTGATCTCCATCGGTCAGGAGTACGTGCCGGTGAACACCGCGACGGGCTCGCCGGCGGCATAGTTGACGGAGACGGTGACCTCGCGGCCGGCGGCCGGGTCGAGCATGAAGACGTACCTTCCGGAGACCGACTCGCCTGGCTGGATCACGCCGGCGAACGGTGAGGGATGCCCCGCCGTGGTGCCGACGCCGACCTCCCCGTCGGCGGTCTCCACCGTCACGACCGCGGAGTCGACCGACTGCGGCGCCGCGGAGTCGTTGCTCGCGGTGACGCTCACGACGAGCGCGGGCCCGGAGACCTCACCCGGCGTCTCCGCAGCGACCTCGGTGGGCTCGAGGGAGACGATCTCGACCCTGATGCCCGTGTCGAACGCGACCGGCTCGCCCAGCTCGGCTGCCTCCGAGGGCAGCGCCGCCGCCTCCAGCGGGCCGTCGGCGGTGTCGGTCGCCGTCCCCGGCGCCGGGACCATCGACCCGGTCGGCGCGGCCGGCGCGAGGTCGGCGGCGGGCTCGGCGGTCGGCGATGGCGCCGGACCGGCGGGAGCGGCCGCCGGGGACGGCGTCGGGCTGCTGGCCGGCAGGGTCGACGAGGGCTGGGCCGTCGCCGACGCGGCGAGGTCGAGCACTCCCGCCGGTCCGCACCCGGAGAGCCCGAGCGCGACGAGCGCGGCGAGCCCGACCGCGACGGCCGACGACACCGCCGGTGACACCTGTCGATCCACGTCGCTCCACTCCGTCAACCTGCACTAGACGCTGACACTAGCGATAACAGTGTTACTGTGAGCACGCTTCTCGCTCAAGACTTGCCGAGCCCGCAGAGTTCGAGGCTCGGCAACGATACGGAGAACCGATGCGCGTACTGTTCGACGGCTACTGGTGGCACCGCGGCCCCGGCGCCAACCGCACGGTCCAGCGCGAGTTCATCCGGGCGTGGGCGCGGCAGTTCCCCGACGATCGGCTCGTCGTCGCGCTGCGCGCGGACGCGGACCCGCTCGAGCTCCCGCCGCGCGCATCCGTCGTCCGGACCCACGCCTGGCCGCACGCCGCTTCCAACCACTGGGAGCTGCCGCTGCTGGCCCGCAGCGAGCGGGCGGACCTCATCGTGTGCCACAACTACGCGCCCGCAGCCGGCCATGCGCTCGTCTTCGTGCACGACGTGATGTTCGAGGAGCACCCGGAGTGGTTCTCGCGCACGGAGCGCCTCTACTTCCGACCCATGCTGCCGTGGGCGAAGCACGCGGCGGCCGTCGCCACGTCGACCCGCACCGAGGCCGCGCGCATGCTGCGGCTCGCTCCAGCGCTCGCGCCGCCGGTCGTCACCGGGCTCGGCGTGCCGCCGGGGCTGGACGGCACCCTCCGGCGGCCCGGCGTGGTGCCCGAGGGCAGCGAGTTCGCGGTCACCGTCGGGCGGCTCAACGTGCGCAAGAACCTCGGGACGGTCATGCTCGCCGCGTCCCGCGCCGCTCGCATCACCCCGAGTTCACCGCTCTACGTCGTCGGCAGCACCGCCCACTCGGGCCTCGCCGCCACGATCCCCGAGCGCGCGCGCCCGCTGCTCGAGGACGGGCGGATCGTCATGCTCGGCGCCGTGCCCGACGAGGAGCTCGCCTGGCTGTACGCGAACACCGCGCTCACCGTCTCGCTGAGCCTCGACGAGGGGTTCGGCATGCCGTCGGTCGAGGCCGCGCATTTCGGGTCACCACTGCTCGCGAGCGACATCCCGGTGTTCCGCGAGACCGTCGGTGACTGCGCCGCCTTCGTCCCGCCGCTCGACGACCTCGCGGTCGCGCGCGCGGTCGACGCCGCGTGGGGAGTCCGTCCGGCCGTCGGCGCGCGCGCCGTCGACCGGTACAGCTGGGACGCGTCCGTGCGGGCGCTCGGGGACGCCGTCCGCTGATCAGGCGCGCGCCGCGGCCTGCGGCGCGATGAGCGCCGCGAGCTCGCGCGCCGTGCTGTCGACCATGCGCACCGTCTCGCGGTGCGCTGCCGCTGCGCGGGCGGTGTGCCCGTCGGCGATGTCGAGCGGATCGAGCGGCCGACGCCGCCATGGCGCGCGCCGCGCGGGGATCGGCAGCTGGCGCAGCCCCCTGCTGCCGTCGATGTGCTGCCAGTACGCCGAGACCGCGTCCGGTCCTCGCACGCCGCTCGGCGGCTCGAATCCGGCACCGAGCCACACCGCCTCGCGCAGCGTGAACACGTGCCGGCGGCGCTCGGGAGCTGCGGCGACGATGGATGCGCGGATCCCGCGAGAGGCGGCGAGCACGAGCGTCGCACCACCGATGATGTGCGCGTCGATCGCGCGCGGCCGATGCTGCGCCGAGAGCTCCTCCCAAGCCGAGGCGTCGTCGAACGCGCGCACGTCCGCGCACACGGCACTCCCGGTCGCGGGGCGCACGCCGGCGCTCGACATGGCGATGGACTCGAACCCCGGCACGCTCGCGAAGGCCCGACGCAGCGTGAACTCGGCCATCGGCGAGCGGCACACGTTCGCCGTGCAGACGAGCAGGATGCCGCCCGCCTCCGCCCCGGCCATGTCAGGCCGCCCTCTCGCCGACGATGCGGCGCCCGTCCCGCAGACCGCGGACGTACGCCCGCCACGGGCCGGCGGTCGTGAGCAGCTGCCGCCGCCCGCCGCGGAGCACGACGCCGAGCGCGACCCGCGGCGCGGAGCGCTGCCACCGGCGGACGCCGTCGGCATCGAGGTGCTTGACCGCGAACAGCAGCCGGTTGCGGATGTTCCAGTAGTAGTAGAGCTCCGACTTCGCCCGCGCCCCCGGCGCGGCGGCATGGGTGCCGCCGGCGTCGTGGGTCGCGACCGCGGCCTCGACGAGCTCGAGCCGGGCGCCGAGCCCGAGCGCGCGCTGCGACAGGTCGATGTCCTCCCAGTAGAGGAAGAACTCCTCGTCGAACCCGCCGAGCCGCTCCCACAGCTCCGTGGAGATCGCGAAGCACGCGCCGGTCGCCCACTCGCGCCGCGCGGCACCGGGGAACCGCTCCCGCGCTGCGGCACCGCGGGTCACGCCGTCGTCGAGGTAGAGGTCGGCGCCAGCGAACCACGGCTCCCCCGTGCTCGAGACGATCCTCGGCGATGCGAGCAGCATCGGATCGGCGTCCGCCGCGGCGACGAGCGCCGAGAGCGAGCGCGGATCGATCGACGCATCCGGGTTGATCGCGACGAGCACCCGCGCGCCGCGCTCGATCGCTCGAGCGGCACCCGCGTTCATGCCACCGCCGAAGCCCGCGTTGTCGTCGAGCAGCACCGCCTCCCAGCCTCGCTCGCGCGCCAGGGCACGCACCCGTTCCCGCTCCGCCGCGTCGCTGAAGCAATCGACGACCACCACGGCGGCCTCGGCCGACAGGTCGATCGCCGCGAGGTTGCGGCGCAGCAGTCCGCTCGAGCCGAAGCTCACCACGATCACCGCGAACGACGGCGGAGCGCCAGGGCCGTCGGTCACGGCGCCGCTGCCCGGTCGATCGCCCGGATCTCACGGAACCACCGCACGGCCGCGAGCACGAGGAACGCCGCGTTCGCGACCGCGAGCGCCGCATACGCCCAGACGAACCCGTCGGTCCAGCCCCAGAGCGCGAACACGAGGCACAGCACGCCGAAGTCGGTCGGCAGCAGCAGCAGCGATCGCCCGGCGGTGCCGCCTCCCCGCGCGTGGGTCGAGGGCACACCCGACTTGCCCTTCAGCAGGTCGTTGAGGAGCATCCCGAAGAACGTGACGACGCCGACGATCGAGAACGCGATCGGCACGAGCAGCCACGCGGAGTCCCGGAGCGGCGTGTGCACCCACAGGGCGATGAGGACGGCGAGGTGGAGCGCGGCGATCTTGATCGCATCGACGAAGTGGTCGAGCCACTCCCCGGCGAGGCTGCCGCCACCGCGCAAGCGGGCGACCTGACCGTCCGCGGAGTCCCACGCATAGCCGAGCGCGAGCAGGACCGCGACGAGCAGCCCGGTCCACCACTGCGCGGGCAGCACGAGCAGCAGCGCGATCCCTGCGAACGTGTGCGCGGCGCTCACCGCGGTGACCCGGTTGGGCGTCCAGCCCCAGCCGAAGGCCGCGGCCGCGAGGACGCGCCCCACCCGCCGGTTGACGTACACGGAGTACGCGGGCGCGCCACGGGCGTGCCCCTTCTGCGCGGCGGCGAGGCGGGCGTGGACGACGGAGAAGGACTCGGACACGCAGCACCCCCGCCCTCGGCTCAACGACCGGTCGCGGCCGAGTCTAGGACGCGGAGCCTGCGACGCTGGCCCGCACGGCGCGGTGGGGCACACTGAGCGCATGACGCACGATCGGCGCCCACCCGCCCGGCCGATGCGCGTCATGCAGTCGTTCGGACCGCCGCGGCCGACGACGAATCCGTACATCCACATGCTCGACCGGGCGCTCGCCGAGACGGAGGGCGTGGAGCACGTGCGCTTCGATCGCCGGCGGGCGCTCCTCGGCCGCTACGACGCGCTGCAGGTCCACTGGCCCGAGACGCTGTTCGGCGGCTCGACGCGCGCGAGGGCCGCCGCTCGGCGCGCCTTCGCGCTCGCGCTCCGCGTGCGGCTGACGCTCACCCGGGTCGCGCTCATCCGCACGATCCACAACATCGAGCCGCACGCCGGGTCCTCACCGTGGGAGCGGCGCTGGCTCGACTGGCTCGAGCGCCGCGCCGACCACCGCATCGTCCTGAACGAGCGCACGCCATCGACCGGCATCCCGACGACGCTCATCCCGCACGGGCACTACCGCGAGTGGTTCGCGGCCGAGCCGAGGCTCGCGCCGGAGCCGGGCGTGCTGGGCTTCGTCGGGCTCGTGCGCCCCTACAAGGGCGTCGAGGACCTGCTCGGGGCGTTCGCCTCCACGGCGAGCGCGTGCCCGGAGCTGCGGCTGCGCGTCGCGGGGAGCCCCACGACCGCGGGGATCGAGGCCGATGTGCGGCGCCGGGCGGCCGACGACCCGAGGGTGGAGCTCGACCTGCGACACCTGCCCGAGGACGCCTTCGCGAGCGCGGTGATGCGCTGCGAGGGACTGGTGCTACCGTTCCGCTCCATGCACAACTCCGGCAGCGTGCTCGCGGCGCTCTCGCTCGACCGCCCGGTGCTCGTCCCCCGCACCGACGTCAACGAGCTGCTCGCGGCCGAGGTCGGCCGCGGCTGGGTGACGACCTTCGAGGGGCCGCTCACCGGCGACCACCTCCGTCGGTTCGCGGACGCCCTACGCGAGCGGCCGCCCGCCGGCTCGCCGGACCTCGATCGTCGGCACTGGGACGGCGTGGGAGCGCAGCACCGGGCGGCGTTCGCCGCGGCGATCGCGCGGCGCCGCGGCGGAGGTCGGTCGTGACGGCGCCCGACGTGCTGATCGCGGTCCCGACGTTCCGTCGGGCCGAGCTGCTGCCCGCGCTCATCGAGACCATCCGGGCGGATGCGCGCGGCGTGGACGCGAGCTCGAGGATCCTCGTCGTCGACAACGATCCGGAACGCTCCGCCGCCGGGGCCGCGACATCCCTCGGCGTGCAGTACCTCGCCGAGCCGACGCCCGGCATCGCAGCGACGCGCCAGGCGGCGCTCGACGCGGCGGGGCCGGGAGAGCTCGTCGTCATGATCGACGACGACCTGGTCCCCGAGCCCGGCTGGCTCGCGGGTCTCGTCGACGTGTGGCTCGAGCACCGGCCCGCCGCGGTGATGGGCTTCGTCCGCTACGTCTGGCCGGAGGGCACCGACCCGTGGGTCGCGGCCGGCGGCTTCATGCGCCGCTCCCGGATCCCGAACGGCGAGCGGCTGTCGGGCCTCAAGACCGGCAACGTGCTCATCGACGCGGATCAGGCACGAGCGCTCGGGGTGCGCTTCGACGTCTCGCTCGGACTCTCCGGCGGCTCGGACGTGCAGTTCGGCCGCGACCTCATCGCGGCGGGGGGCACGATCGTCGCCTCCGCCGACTCCGTCGCGCGCGACGACATCGCGACCGCCCGCACCACGATCGCGTTCGTGCGCCGGCGCGCGATCTGCCAGGGGCAGGTCAGGGCGCGGCTCTACACGCGCGCCGAGACCCCGAGCGGCCGGCTCGCGAAGCGCGCCGGCTTCCTCGTCGGCGGTCTCGTGCGCGTGCCCGCCTTCGCCGCGGGCGAGGCCGCGGCGCGGTTGCGGGGCGACCTCGCGGGGCAGGCGACCTACCGCCGCCGGCTGTGGTTCGCGCAGGGACGCATCCTCGGCGCGCTCGGGCTGGACGAGTTCGAGTACGCGCGCGAGCCGGTGGCCGTGCAATCCGGCTGACCCGGCGAGTTGCGCGCTTCGGAAGATGTGCCTACTGTGCATAACAGCGTTCGCAAACATGCGGACCCGCGGTGGACAGGAGAGCGATGACCCAGCGCATCGGCTATGCGGGAGGCGGCTTCGACCTCTTCCACATCGGGCACCTCAACATCCTGCGGCACGCTCGAGAGGCGTGCGACGAGCTGGTGGCGGGCGTCGTCACGGACGACCTGCTCCGCGAGACGAAGGGCACGGAGCCCGTGATCCCGACGCTCGAGCGCGTCGAGATCGTCCGCGCCATCCGGTGGGTCGACCGCGTGCACATCGAGACCGCGCCGGACAAGCTCGACACCTGGCGCGAGATCGGCTTCACGCACTACTTCAAGGGCGACGACTGGCGCGGCACCGAGCGCGCTCAGCGGCTCGAGCGCGAGTTCGCCGCGGTGGGCGTGCAGGTCGTCTACCTGCCCTACACCGCGCACACCTCGAGCACCGCGCTCCGCAGGGCGCTCGCGATGCTCGACGGCGACCCCGAGCTGGCGCTGTCGCAGTACGCGACCTAGGACCGCGAGGCGAGGAAGCTGTACACCTCGGTCTCGTCGACGCCGGGGAACGCGCCGGGCGGCAGCGCCGCGAGCAGGTGCGAGTGCGCCCTCGCGCTCGGCCACGCCTGACCCGCCCAGGCGGCGGCGAGCTCGGCGGGCGGCGTTCGGCAGCACGAGGGATCGGGGCAGCGCGAGACCGAGCGCTCCTTCGTAGCCCGCCCGCGGAACCACTTCGCCTGCGAGAACGGCACGCCGATGGAGAGCGAGAACTCCCCCGCCGCGCTCCGCTCCGTCATCGCGGTGCACCAGAACGTGCCGGCGGGCGTCTCGGTGTACTGCTCGAAGGGGTTCACCTTGTCGGCCACGTCGAACACCTCGCGGCTCGTCCAGCGCTTGCAGACCGGCTGCCCCTCGATGGCGCCCGTATGGTCCGCCGGAAACGTGACGCCGTCGTTCTCGTACGCCTTGTAGATGATCCCCGACTCGTGCACCTTCTGGAAGTGCAGCGGGATCCCCAGGTGCACGGTCGCGAGGTTCGTGAGCCTGTGGGCGGCCGTCTCGTACGACACCGCGAACGCATCGCGCAGGTCCTCGATCGCGAGCTGGCGCTCCGCCTTGGCCGCGCCGAGGAAGTCGACGGCCGTCCGCTCCGGCATCAGCAGCGCTGCCGCGAAGTAGTTCGTCTCGATGCGCTGCCGCAGGAAGGCGCCGTAGTCGGCGGGCACCGAGTGGCCCAGCACGTGATGGCCTAGCGCCTGCAGCAGGACCGAGCGCGGGTCGTGGTCGATGCGGCTCGAGCGCGACAGGTAGATGCGCTTGCGCTTGAGGTCGGTGACCGAGCGTGTGGAGTGCGGCAGGTCGCCGACGTGGTGCACGCTGAAGCCCAGCCGTTCGGTGATCGCCGCGATGAGGTGCTGCGACAGCGGCCCCGATTGGTAGCCGACGCGCGACAGCATCTTCGCCGCCTCGGCCTCGATCTCGGGGAAGTGGTTGTCGCGCGCCCGCATCTGTGCGCGCAGCTGCGTGTTCGCGCGGCGCGCCTCCTCGGGCGTGGCGACGCGCTCCTCGGCCGCGCGGTCGAGCTCGTCGACGAGCGCGAGCATCGTCTCGAGCACGTCGTCCGGCGTGCGTGGCCCGATGCGCATCGTCGGCAGCCGCTTCTGCTGCCACATCGACGACTGCATGGCCCGCTCGAGCCGCAGCTCGAGGTCCGCGCGACGCGAGGGCGGCTCCGTGCCGGTGAGCTGCTCGAGCGTCACGCCGTAGAGCGCGGCGAGCTGCTGCAGCTGCGAGAAGCGGGCCTCGCGCTTGCCGGTCTCGACGCCGGAGAGCTGCGACGGCGCGAGCCCGATCGCCTCGTGCACCGCGTCGAGCGTGAGCCCGGCCGATTTCCGCGCGTGCCGCAGCGACTTGCCGAGCTGCAGCGCGTCGACCTGCTGGGGCGCGGGCGCCGATCGGGCGGGCCGATCCCAGGACGGCGGGCTCTGGGTCCGCCGGCTCTGCTGGCTCTCGGCGTGCTGGTCGGCGGTGCGCATGGCGGCACCTTACGGCAGAACTGCTCGCTCTGGCAGGAATGACGATCTTCACAGGACGGACGCGCCGCCTCGGCGCGTTTCTGCACGCACAGTGGGAGCAGATCACAGGCATCCGTCACCGGAGGCCGAGCACACCAGGAGGACACCATGACCGAGCAGACCAACCCGATCCCGGCAGGCGCCGACCGGCAGGACGCGATGGCGGCCGAGGCAGCCGAGCTCGAGCTCGAGTGGGCGGCCGACGCTCGCTGGAACGGCGTCGCCCGCGACTACACCGCCGCCGACGTCGTGCGGCTCCGCGGCTCTGTCGTCGAGGAGCACACCCTCGCGCGCCGCGGCGCGGAGCGCCTGTTCGAGCGGCTCCACGCCGACGAGACGCCGGTGCGGGCGCTCGGCGCGCTGACCGGCAACCAGGCGGTGCAGCAGGTGCGGGCCGGCCTCGAGGCCATCTACCTCTCGGGCTGGCAGGTCGCTGCCGACGCGAACCTCTCGGGCCAGACCTACCCCGACCAGTCGCTCTACCCGGCGAACTCGGTGCCCGCGGTCGTGCGCCGCATCAACAACGCCCTGCAGCGCGCCGACCAGATCGAGCGGAGCGAGGGCAACCCGACGGTCGCCGACTGGCTCGCCCCGATCGTCGCCGACGCCGAGGCCGGGTTCGGCGGCCCGCTGAACGCGTTCGAGCTCATGCGCAGCATGATCGTCGCCGGCGCGGCAGGCGTGCACTGGGAGGACCAGCTCGCGAGCGAGAAGAAGTGCGGGCACCTCGGCGGCAAGGTGCTGATCCCGACGCAGCAGCACGTGCGCACGCTGAACGCCGCGCGCCTCGCCGCCGACGTCGAGCAGGTGCCGAGCGTCATCATCGCCCGCACTGACGCCGAGGCCGCGACGCTGCTCACGAGCGACGTCGACGAGCGCGACCGTCCGTTCGTCACCGGGGAGCGCACCGCTGAGGGCTTCTACGAGGTGCGGAACGGCATCGAGCCGTGCATCGCCCGCGGCCGCGCCTACGCCGAGTACGCCGACCTGCTCTGGATGGAGACGGGCAAGCCCGACCTCGAGGTCGCGCGCGCCTTCGCCGAGGGCATCAAGAGCGAGTTCCCCGACCAGCTGCTCGCGTACAACTGCTCGCCGTCGTTCAACTGGAAGAAGCACCTCGACGACGACGAGATCGCGAAGTTCCAGCGCGAGCTCGGCGCGATGGGGTTCCGCTTCCAGTTCATCACCCTGGCCGGCTTCCACGCCCTCAACCACTCGATGTTCGACCTCGCGAAGGGCTACGCCGACCAGCACATGACGGCGTACGTCGACCTGCAGGAGCGCGAGTTCGCCGCCGAGGCGCAGGGCTACACCGCGACGAAGCACCAGCGCGAGGTCGGCACCGGCTGGTTCGACCTCGTCGCGACCGCACTCAACCCCGCCTCGGGAACGCTCGCGCTCGCGGGCTCCACCGAGTCCGAGCAGTTCCACTGAGCAGCAGCGCTACCAAGCCATACCGATCGCAGAAGGAGGAAGACGATCATGGACGACCGCATCCGCATCACCGACACCGCCGAGGGCCAGGACCGGGTCCTCACCGAGGACGCCATGGCGTTCCTGCTCGAGCTGCACGACCGCTTCGAGCCCACCCGCCAGCAGCTGCTGCAGATCCGCCGCAAGCGCCGCGCGGCCTTCGCCGACGGCGACTCCCCGCGCTTCCTCGAGTCGACCCGGCGCATCCGTGAGGACGGCAGCTGGCGAGTCGCGCCGCCCGCCCCGGGCCTCGAGGACCGCCGCGTCGAGATCACCGGCCCGATCGAGCGCAAGATGACCATCAACGCGCTCAACTCGGGCGCCAAGGTGTGGCTCGCCGACTGCGAGGACGCGTCGAGCCCGCTGTGGCGCAACGTCATCGCGAGCCAGGTCAACCTGCAGGACGCGATCCGCGAGCGGATCGAGTTCACGAGCCCCGAGGGCAAGGAGTACCGGGTCACGGCGACCGAGACGCCCACGATCGTGGTGCGGCCGCGCGGCTGGCACCTCGACGAGCACCGCATCCTCGTGGACGGCACCCCGATCTCGGGCGCGCTCGTGGACTTCGGCCTGCACCTGTTCCACAACGCCGAGGAGCTCATCGCCCGCGGACGGGGACCGTACTTCTACCTGCCGAAGCTCGAGAGCCACGCCGAGGCGCGGCTCTGGAACGAGCTGTTCGTCGTGGCGCAGCACCTGCTCGTCATCCCGCAGGGCACGATCCGCGCGACGGTGCTCATCGAGACGATCACGGCGGCGTTCGAGATGGAGGAGATCCTGTTCGAGCTGCGCGAGCACTCGGCGGGGCTCAACGCCGGCCGCTGGGACTACCTGTTCTCGATGATCAAGGCGTTCCGCCTGCGCGGCCCGGAGTTCGTGCTGCCCGACCGCTCGCAGCTGACGATGACGGCGCCGTTCATGCGCGCCTACACCGAGCAGCTCGTGCGCGCGTGCCACCGGCGTGGCGCGCACGCGATCGGCGGGATGGCGGCCTTCGTGCCGAGCGCCAAGGACGCGGAGGCGACCGAGCGGGCGCTCGCCGCGGTCGCGAGCGACAAGGCACGCGAGGCGAGCGACGGATTCGACGGCTCCTGGGTGGCCCACCCCGGCCTCGTGTCGACGTGCCGGGCGGCGTTCGATGCGGTGCTGGGCGAGCGCCCGAACCAGCTCGACCGCCTCCGCGAGGACGTGCCGGTCGACGGCGCGGCGCTGCTCGACCTGTCGACGACGCCGGGTGAGATCACGGAGCAGGGCCTGCGCTCGAACATCGAGATCGGCATCCGCTACATGGAGGCGTGGCTGCGAGGCCACGGCGCCGTCGCGATCCACTCGCTCATGGAGGACGCGGCGACCGCCGAGATCTCGCGCTCGCAGGTGTGGCAGTGGATCCACAACGAGTCGGTCACCTCCGACGGCCGCACGATCACCCGCGACCGCTGCGAAGCCATCGTCGACGAGCTGCGGGCCGGCTTCGACGCGACTCCTGGCAACCGCTACCGCGAGGCGATCGCCCTGTTCCGCGAGATCGCGCTCGAGGAGACGTACCCGGCATTCCTCACGCTCGCGGGAACCGAGCGCTACCTCGGCGACGGCGTCGAGCGGCCCACGACGGGGCCGATCCCGGTCCAGGAGGCCGAACCCGCCGAACCCGCCGAGCTGGACGAGGAGCTCGAGCGCGTCGCCGCCTGACCGAGCGCGAAGAGGCGGGGCCCCGGTCGGGGTCCCGCCTCTTCGGCTGTGTGGGCGTGATCAGGCGTGCTGGTCGCGCGCCGCTCGCAGCGTTGCGAGCAGCTTGGCGCGCAGCTCCTCGGGAGCGCGATCGCGGCATGCCCCCTGCAGCGCGGCCGTGAGCATCTCGCCCACGTGGTGCTCGGCGGAGCACTCCTCGCACGTGGCGAGGTGCGCGCGCACGTCGGCGGCGTCCTCCGCGCACAGCTCGTTGTGGAGGAACTCCTCGAGCGCGGCTCGCGCCTCGGTGCAGTCCTTCTTCGCCTCGAGAGTCTCGCTCACGGCTTCTTCTCCTTCACGGTGGTGTCCTGCAGGCCGATGCCCTGTTCCCGGGCGTAGTCGGCCAGCAGGCCTCGCAGCAGCTTCCGGCCGCGGTGCAGCCGGCTCATCACGGTGCCGACGGGCGACTCCATGACCTCAGCGGTCTCGGCGTAGCTGAGGCCCTCGACGTCGACCCAGTAGACCGCCATGCGGAAGTCCTCCGGGACCTCCTGCAGCGCGTCCTTCACGATGCCGGACGGCATCCGGTGGATCGCCTCGGCCTCGGCGCTGCGGGACGACGAGGCGGTGAACGACTCGGCGTCGCCGACCTGCCAGTCCTCGAGGTCGTCGAGCGGCGCCTCGAACGGTCGGCGCTGCTGCTTGCGATAGGTGTTGATGTAGGTGTTGGTCTGGATGCGGTACAGCCACGCCCGCAGGTTCGTGCCCTGCTTGTACGAGCCGTAGGCCGCGTAGGCCTTGAGCAGGGTCTCCTGCACGAGGTCGGCGGCGTCGGCGGGATTCCGCGTCATGCGCATGGCGGCGCCGTAGAGCTGGTCGGCATACTGCATGGCCTGCTCGACGAAGTCGTCGCGCTTCGCAGCGTCGGTCTGGTCGCTTGTCATCGCGGGTGAGTCTAGTGTCGCGGGCGCAGGTGCCACTGTGGCGATCGTCACAGGCACCTCCTCGGCTTCGCATTGTGACCGATAGATTGCAACCGATGCCCGCACAAGATCATTCCCGCCCCTGGACCGCGCCGACGGCGACGACGCGACTCGATGCGCGCGTGCAGCTGCCGGGATCGAAGAGCCTCACGAACCGGGCGCTCCTGCTCGCCGCCCTCGCGGACGGCCCGAGCACGCTGCACCGCCCGCTCCGCAGCCGTGACGCGGCGATCATGACCGCGGGGCTCCGCGCCCTCGGCGCCGACATCCGCGAGGCGCCCGGAGACGGCCTGTTCGGCCCCGACCTCGTGATCACGCCCGGGCCGGTCGTGGGCGGCGCCGAGATCGACTGCGGGCTCGCCGGCACCGCCATGCGCTTCCTGCCGATCATGGCGGCGCTCGGCGACGGCCCTGTCGCCTTCGACGGCGACCCGCACGCGCGCGAGCGACCCATGGACCAGACGATCGCGGCGCTGCGCGACCTCGGCGTGGAGGTGGACGCCGACGAGCCGCGCCTGCCGTTCACCGTCCACGGCACCCGTCGTCCGGATGGCACCGGCGGGGTGCGCGGCGGCGAGCTGACGATCGACGCGAGCGCCTCGAGCCAGTTCGTCTCCGCCCTGCTGCTCGCCGCAGCTCGCTTCGAGGAGGGCCTGACGCTGCATCACCGGGGCGAGCGGCTCCCGTCCCTCCCCCACATCGAGATGACGCTCGAGGCGCTGCGGCAGCGGGGCGTCGACGCCCGGTCCATCGGCGAGGCCTCGTGGCGCGTCGAGCCCGGCCCGATCGCGCCGCTCGACGAGCAGATCGAGCCCGACCTCTCGAACGCCGCGCCCTTCCTCGCCGCGGTGGTCGCCGTCGGCGGCCGCGTCGTGCTCGACGGCTGGCCGGCCGAGACGACCCAGGTCGGTCGGCTGCTGCCCGAGCTCCTCGCGCCGTTCGGCGCGACGTCGCGGGTGTCGGACGGCTCCCTCACCGTTGAGGCGGTCGGCGGTTCGATCCCCGGCGCGACCCTCGACCTGCACGCGGCGGGCGAGCTCGCCCCCACGATCGTCGCGCTCGGCGCGCTCGCGGCGGCTCCCGTGGAGGTGACGGGGATCGGCCACATCCGCGGCCACGAGACCGACCGCATCCGCGCGCTCGTCGACGACATCACCGCGCTCGGCGGCACCGCCATCGCGCTGCCCGACGGCATCCGCGTCGAGCCGTCGCCGCTCGCGGGAGGTCCGTGGCGCGCGTTCGACGACCACCGGATCGCCACCGCCGGCGCCGTCATCGGGCTCCGCGTGCCGGGCGTCGAGGTCGACGACATCGGTGCGACGGCGAAGACGATCCCCGAGTTCCCGGAGCTGTGGGCGGCGATGCTCGCATGAGCTGGCTCGGCGACTACGAGGAGCCGTACGAGGAGTACGACGAGTCGAGCGTGCGCGAGCGGCCCAACCCGAAGGCGAACCGGCCCCGCTCGAAGCAGCGGCCGGAGCACGAGGGCGCCATCACCGGCATCGTCACGGCCGTCGACCGCGGCCGCTACACGCTCGCCGTGCGCCTCGGCGAGGGCGACGAGGCGATCGTCACCGCCGCCCGCGCCCGCGAGCTGCGCAAGCAGGCGATCGTGGCGGGCGACCGGGTCGACGTCGTCGGGGATGCGACGGGCGAGACGGGCACGCTCGCTCGCATCGTGCGGATCCAGCCCCGCACGACCGTGCTGCGCCGCTCGGCCGACGACACCGACGTCGTCGAGCGCGTCATCGTCGCGAACGCCGACCTCATGCTCATGGTCGTCGCCGCTGCCGATCCCGAGCCGCGGCCGCGGCTCGTGGACCGCTACCTCGTCGCCGCGCTCGACGCCGGCATCACGCCGATCATGGTGCTCACGAAGACCGACGTCGCCGACCCCGAGCCGTTCCTCGCGCTGTTCGAGGGGCTCGACATCGAGGTGTGGCGCTCGTCGATCGATGACCCGCCGGTCGAGGCGCTGCGCGCGCGGCTCGACGGGCACACGACCGTCGCCGTCGGGCACTCGGGCGTCGGCAAGTCGACGCTCGTCAACGCGCTCGTGCCGAGCGCGATGCGTGCCGTCGGGCACGTGAACGCCGTCACCGGCCGCGGCCGCCACACCTCGTCGTCGACGGTGTCGTTCAAGCTCGGCGACGGCTGGATCATCGACACCCCCGGCGTGCGCTCGTTCGGCCTCGGCCATGTCTCGACCGCGAACGTGCTGCGCGGCTTCCCCGACCTCGCCGCGGTCGCCGAGGACTGCCCGCGAGGGTGCGGCCACCTCGCCGACGAGGACTACTGCGAGCTGTCGATCGCCGCCGCGGACGGCCGGCTGGCGCCGCGCCGGGTCGAGTCGATGCAGCGGCTGCTCGGCACGCTCGTCGCCATCAGGGAGCAGCGCCACCAGGAGTGACCGAGATCGGCCCCTGCCTCGCCCGCGAGCGTGGCCGTACGCTGGAGCCGTGACCCGGTACGACGACGACCTCGACCTGGCGCTCCGGATGGCGGATGCCGCGGACGCCATCGCCATGGAGCGCTTCCGCGCGCAGGACCTGGTGGTGACGACGAAGGCCGACGCCACGCACGTGACGGACGCCGACCGTGCGGTCGAGCAGCGCATCCGCGACATCCTCGAGGCCGAGCGGCCGGAGGACGCGATCTTCGGCGAGGAGTTCGGCTCGACCGGCACGGGCGAGCGGCAGTGGATCGTCGACCCGATCGACGGCACCGCGCACTACCTGCGCGGCGCACCCATCTGGGCGACGCTCATCGCGCTCGTCGTCGACCACCACCCCGTCGTCGGCGTGGTGTCGGCGCCCGCGCTCGGCGGCCGCTGGTGGGCGGCGCAGGGCCAGGGCGCGTGGACCGATGTGGCGAAGCCGCGGCAGATCCGCGTCTCGAAGGTCGAGGACCTCGCCGACTCGGTGCTGTCGTACAACGCGATCCAGGGCTGGGACGGCGCCGGCCGCATCGACGACCTCGTCGCGCTGCAGCGCGACGTGTGGCGAGCGCGCTCGTACGGCGACGCGTGGAGCTACATGCTGCTCGCCGAGGGCACGATCGACGCGGTCGCGGAGTTCGACCTGAAGCCCTACGACATGGCGGCGCTCGTGCCCGTCATCGAGGAGGCCGGCGGCACGTTCACGTCGATCGGCGGCGAGCTGGGCCCGTGGCACGGCTCGGCGCTCGCCTCGAACGGTCTGCTGCACCAGCAGCTGCTGTCGCGCCTCGCGCGCTGACCCACGCGGCGCGGGGACGCGCTCAGCCGACCGCGGCGGCCTCGAGCTCGGCGATGTCGATCTTGCGCATCCGCATGAGCACGCCAGAGACCGCTCCCGCGTGCGGGCCGCTCATGAGCTCGACGAAGCGGCGCGGTACGACTTGCCACGAGAGCCCGAAGCGGTCCTTGCACCAGCCGCACATCGACTCCTGCCCGCCGTCGGCGGTCAGCGCATCCCACACGCGGTCGACCTCCTCCTGCCCGTCGACGATGAGCACGATCGAGAACGCCTCGGTGAGCGGGAACTGCGGCCCGCCGTTGAGCAGCTGGTACGGCACGCCGGCGAGCGTGAAGTCGACCGTGAGCGCCGCGCCCGGGTCCGGTCCCGGGAAGGCGCTGTCGTCCGGGTAGCGCGACACCGGCCCCAGCTCGGAGCCCGGCACGAGCGAGACGTAGAACTCGGCGGCCTCCTCGATCCTGCCGTCGAACCAGATGCAGCTGCGCACGTCCATGGCGGCCATCATGCTCCCGGGATGAGCGCGGCGCTAGCGTGGATCCCATGCGCGACATCACCCCTGCCGAGGTCCACGACCGCCCCCTCGTCGACGTCCGCGAGGCGGACGAGTGGCAGGCAGGGCACGCGGAGGGCGCGATCCACATCCCCATGAGCGAGATCATGGCCAGGATCGGCGAGGTGCCCGACGGCGCAGCGGTCATCTGCCGCTCGGGCGCGCGCAGCGGGCGGGTCGTCGCCTTCCTCGAGCAGCGGGGCCGGGAAGCCGTCAACGTCGCGGGCGGCACCGTGCAGTGGGCCGCCGAGGGCCGCCCGATGGTGGGCTCGGTCGACTGACGGCGCTCGGGTGTAGAACCGAGGCATGACGACGCGCCACCACGAGGTCGAGACCAAGCTCGAGGCGCCCGCGGACGCCGCGGTGCCGCCGCTCGAGGCGATCGAGGGCATCGCGGCGGTCGACGCCCCGGCGGAGCACCGGCTCACCGCGACGTACTTCGACACGCCGTCAGGCGCGCTCGCCGCAGCCGGCATCTCGCTCCGGCGCCGCACGGGCGGCGACGACGCCGGCTGGCACCTGAAGCTGCCGGTCGACGGCGGCCGCGACGAGCTGCGGCTGCCGCCCGGTCGGGCGACCCGCGAGGTGCCGGAGCCGCTGCGCGACGCGGCACGGCTGTTCGTGCGCGACGAGCCGCTGCAGCCGATCGCCGAGATCCGCACGCACCGGACGGTGCACCGCCTCCGCGACGCCGACGAGCGGGTGCTCGTCGAGATCGCCGACGACGCGGTCGAGGCGCGGCCGCTGCCGTCGGGCGCCGCGCTGAGCTGGCGGGAGTGGGAGGTCGAGGTCGTCGACGGCGAGCGCGAGCACCTCGACGCCGTCGCGGCGGTGCTCGAGCAGGCGGGCGCGACGCCGGCCGCCGTCGGGTCGAAGGTCGCCCGGCTGCTCGGCCGCGACGGCGGCAGCCGGGCGGAGCGCGAGGCCGGCGATGGCTCCGCCGCGAGCGTGCTGCAGGCGGCGCTGCGCGAGCAGGTCGCGGAGCTGCGGACGCGCGACCCGCTCGTGCGCGCCGACGTCGAGGGCAGCGTGCATCGGATGCGTGTCGCCGCGAGGCGCCTGCGCAGCCTGCTGGCAGCCTTCCGGCCGCTGCTCGACGCCACGACCGCCGGGCCGCTGCGCGACGAGCTGCGCTGGATCGCGAGCCTGCTCGGCGACGCTCGCGACGCCGAGGTGCTGCGTGCCCGGCTCGCCGCGCTCGTCGCGGCGGAGCCTGTCGAGCTCGTGATGGGGCCCGTCGCGCAGCGGCTCGACGACGAGCTCAGCTCGCGCTACCGGTCGGCGCACGAGCGCGCCGTCGAGGCGATGCGCTCGGAGCGCTACCTACGCCTGATGGACGAGCTCGCGGGGTTCGCCGCCGACCCGCCGTGGACGGCCGCCGCCGTCGACCCGGGCGCGCTGCGCGCTCGCGTGCGGCGCGAGCTCCGGCGCCTGCGCCGGCGGGCGGCGGTCGCCCAGGCGGCGCCGGCCGGCGCGGCGCGGGACGCGCGCCTCCACGAGACGAGGAAGGCCGCGAAGCGCGCGCGGTACGCCGCCGAGGTGCTCGAGCCGATCGACGGGCGGGACGCGGTCCGCAGCGCCAAGGCGGCGAAGCGGGTGCAGTCGGTGCTCGGCGAGCAGCACGACACCGTGATCGCGCGGACGCTGCTGCGAAAGCTGGGCGTGCGGGCGCACCTGGCGGGCGAGAATGCGTTCGGCTACGGCCTGCTGCATGCGCGTGAGCAGGCGTCGGCGGAGACGCTCGAGCGGGATGCCGAGCGCGCGTGGGCGCGGGCGTCGCGCAAGCGCCTCCGCCGCTGGCTCCGCTGACGCGGCCGAGAGCCTCGGGTCAGCGGAGCCGAGCCGGCTGGATCAGCCGACGATGAGCTTCTTGTTCATGAACTCCTCCATGCCGTGCGGGCCGAGCTCCCGGCCGAAGCCGCTTCGCTTGGTGCCGCCGAAGGGCATGTCGTAGTCCTCGGAGCCGGCGCCGTTGATCGACACCATGCCGGCGTCGATGCGGTCGGCGACCGCGAGCGCGAGCTCGGGGTCGTTGCACCACACGCGCGCGCCGAGGCCGAACGGCGTGCCGTTGGCGAGGCGCACCGCGTCGTCGACATCCTTCGCGCGGTAGACCGTGCCGACGGGGCCGAAGAGCTCCTCCCGGAACGCCTCCATGTCGACGGTGACGTCGCCGAGCAGCGCCGGCGTCACGCGGGTGTCGCCCGCCTCGGTGACGGTGCCCGCGAGCACGCGCGCTCCCTCCGCGACCGCGGCGCTCGTCTGCTCCCGCAGCCGGTCGGCGGCGGCCTGAGACGACAGCGGGCCCACGAGCGCGTCCTCGTCGTCGGCGTCGCCGACGGGCAGCTCGGCGATCGCGGCGCCGAGCTTCTCCGAGAACGCGTCGTAGAGCTCGTCGATGACGATGAAGCGCTTCGACGCGTTGCAGGACTGGCCGGAGTTCTCCATCCGCGTCTCGACGGCGGCGTCCACGACCGCATCCAGGTCGTCGGCGGAGAGCACGACGAACGGGTCGGAGCCGCCGAGCTCGAGCACGACCTTCTTCAGGTGGCGGCCGGCGATCTCGGCGACCGCCGCGCCGGCGCGCTCTGAGCCGGTGAGCGAGACGCCGCGCACGCGCGGGTCGGGGATGACGATCTCGCCGATCTGCTGGTTCGTCGCGAAGATGTTCTCGTAGGCGCCCGCCGGCAGTCCAGCCTCCGCGAGGATCTCGGCGATGACGGTCGCCGACCACGGGCACTGCGGCGCGTGCTTGAGCAGCACGGTGTTGCCGAGCATGAGGTTCGGGAACGCGAAGCGCGCGACCTGGTAGTAGGGGAAGTTCCAGGGCATGATGCCGAGGATCACGCCCTGCGCCGACTTGCGGATGCGGGCGTCCACGCCCGAGCGGACCTCGAGCACCTCGTCGGCGAGGAACCGCTCCGCGTTGTCGGCGTAGTACTGGATGATCTCGGCCGAGAACTCCGCCTCGGCGACGCCCTGCCCGAGCGGCTTGCCCATCTCGGTGCGGATGATCTCGGCCAGCTCTCGCGAGCGCGACTGGAAGGCGTCGGCCGCCCTGCCCAGGATCGCCGCGCGCTCGGCGAGCGGCGTGTCCCTCCACGGCTCGTAGGCGGCGTGCGCGCGCTCGATCGCTGCGCGCACCTCCTCGTCGGTGGCCGTCGGGTACTCCTTGACGACCTGGCCGGTGTAGGGGTCGGTGACCCGGTAGTCGCTCACGCCATTGCCTCCTCGCACTGTCGATCAACCCCCAGCGTACTGGCGGGGACGGATGCGCGCGGTCGACGCGGGCGGCGTCAGGGCATCAGCTCTCACAACGTGCGACTCGCAGCCCGAATGGTGGAGATGGGGGGAATCGAACCCCCGTCCAACGCTCATATCGTGCGGATTCTCCGGGTGCAGCTCAGGGAAGGCGTTCTGCTCGGCTCCGACCTTTGTCCTGAGCACCTAGGTCGACGAGCCCAGTCACAGTTCAAGTCCCGCGATGCCCTGTGACGCAGCATCGCAGCAAGCCCTCAAGATGACGCCAGGGTCCGGAGCGAGGGCGTCTCCGGTCTGACGGACTTCAGGCTCGCTTAAGCAGCGAGGGCGAAGTCGGTGCGCTTTGCATTGGCACCTATTGGTTCCCAGGGAGCGTTCAAGAGATAACCCTGGATCCTCTACCCGCTTCCCGCAGCAACCGAGACGATGTCGAAACCGATCATCCCCGTGCTGGGTGCGAGTCGCACGCTGTGGAGTTGTCAATGCCGGATGCCTCCGGCGCGCTGGCGAGGCCAGCCCACCACGATACCGCGCCACTGGGCGGCTCGGCAAGGCGGTGCGGCGACGCCCGGGCCAGGGGCGGCGTCAGCCGAAGAGCATCTCCGCCTCGCGGTAGCGGTGGTCCGGCACGCGCTTGAGCTCGCCGAGCGCATCCGACATCGGCACGCGGACGATGTCGGTGCCGCGCAGCGACACCATGCTCCCCCACGCCTCCGCGATGATCGCGTCGATCGCGGCGAGGCCGAAGCGCGTGGCGAGGACGCGGTCGGCGCCGCTCGGCGCTCCGCCGCGCTGGATGTGCCCGAGCACGGTCGAGCGCGACTCGATGCCCGTGCGCTCCTCGATCATCGGCGCGAGGATCTCGCCGATGCCGCCGAGCCGCGGCCGGTTCGACGCGTCCAGGCCCTTGCGCGAGTACTCCTCGTCCATGCCGTCGAGCTTGAAGCCCTCCGACACCACGACGAGCGGCGCCCGACGCCGGTCGTAGACCGACTGCACGTACTCGCAGATCCACTCGATCGAGCGCGGCTGCTCGGGGATGAGCGTGACGTGCGCGCCGGTCGCGATGCCCGTGTGGAGCGCGATCCAGCCGACGTGCCGGCCCATCACCTCGAGCACCATGCAGCGCATGTGCGAGTCGCCGGTCGTGCGCAGCCGATCGCCCGCCTCCGTCGCGATCTGCACGGCCGTGTCGAACCCGAAGGTGTAGTCCGTCGCGTCGAGGTCGTTGTCGATCGTCTTCGGCACCCCGACCACCGGCAGCCCGTCGTCGGCGAGCCGGTTCGCGGCCGCGAGGGTGCCCTCGCCGCCGATGGCCATGACGGCGTCGATGCCGAGGCGCTCGAGCGTCTTGGCGATGCTCGCCGCGCCGCCGTTCGGGTGCTCGTACGGGTTCGTGCGGCTCGTGCCGAGGATCGTGCCGCCGATCCGCGACGTGCCTCGCACCGACGAGCGGTTCAGCACCCGCACATCGCCCTCTACGAGGCCGCGGTAGCCGTCGCGGATGCCGACGAACTCGAGGTCGTGGTGCACCATGCCGGTGAGCACCGCCGCTCGGATGACTGCGTTGAGGCCGGGGCAGTCGCCCCCGGACGTGAGGATGCCGACTCGCATTTCGCCTTCCGCCGGAGGGCCCTGGGTGAATCCTGCCGGCGCCCCCATTCAACCGGCGGGGCAGGCGAAAGTCGAACCGCGGCTACGCGGCCGTCACTCGTTGAGCCGGTTGCGCGTCCGCATGGCGCGCTCGGCCTCGCGCTTGTCCTGCCGCTCGCGCAGCGCGTGCCGCTTGTCGTACTCCTTCTTGCCCTTCGCGACGGCGAGCTCGACCTTGGCCCGCCCGTCCGAGAAGTAGAGCGAGAGGGGCACGAGCGTGTAGCCGCCCTGGGAGACCTTCGCCGCAAGCTTCTCGATCTCGTCCTTGTGCAGCAGCAGCTTGCGCTTGCGACGGGGCGGATGGTTCGTCCACGTCCCCTGGCCGTACTCGGCGATGTGCACGGCGTCGAGCCACGCCTCGCCGTACTCGATGAACGCGTAGCCGTCGACGAGCGACGCCCTGCCCGCGCGCAGCGACTTGACCTCGGTGCCGGTGAGCACGAGGCCCGCCTCGATCCGATCCTCGATCGTGTAATCGTGGCGCGCCTTGCGGTTCTGCGCCACGACCTTCTGGCCCTGTTCGCGAGGCATGGCTTGCTCCTGGGTCGTCGGTGCCCGGCCTTCGGGCAGCCGCTCAGTCTAGCGGCTTCAGATCTTGAGGTACCGACGGATGGCGACGGCCGCCGCGACGCCGGCGAACAGCACCCCGATGCCGATGAGCACGGGCGCCACGAGCAGCGCGTCGTCGAGGCCCACGATCGCGATCGTCTGCAGCATCGGAGCGACGTAGCCCTGGAGGAAGAAGTGCACGACCGCGACCACCGATCCGGCCGCCAGCACGGCGCCGACGAGCGCGGCCACCACCCCCTCGATGATGAACGGGGTCTGGATGAACCGGTTCGATGCACCCACCAGCCGCATGATCCCGAGCTCCCGCTTCCGCGAGAAGGCGGAGAGGCGGATGGTCGTGGAGATCAGCAGCACCGCCGCGACCAGCATCAACACCGCGACGCCGATCGCGGCGAGGCTCGCGGTGTTCAGCACCTGGAAGATCGGCTCGAGCAGCGCGCGTTGGTCGCGCACCTCGAGCACACCCGGCATGGCGCTCGTCGCCTCCCGGATCAGGTCGGCATCCTGCGGCGACGTCGGCCGCACCCACAGCGCCTCGTTCATGGTCTCGGGGCTCGCGAACTCGGCGCTCGCCGTGCCGCCGAACTGCTCGATGAAGTGCTCGTAGGCGAGCTGGCGGTCCTCGAACTGCACGTCGCTCACGTACGGCGCGATGGCGCCGCTCGAGAGCGTGTCGCGCACCGCTTCGACCTGCTCGGGGGTGGCTGCCGTCTGCGTGCAGGTCTCGGTGGAGTCGACCGGTCCGCAGAAGTAGATGCCGACCTGCGCGCGGTCGTACCAGAAGCCCTTCATCTGGTTGATCTGCGCCTGCAGCAGGATCGCCGCGCCGACGAACGACAGCGAGATGAACGTGACGAGCACGACCGAGACGACGACCGAGAGGTTGCGGCGCAGGCCGTTCCAGACCTCCTGCGCGATGAGCTGGAGCCTCACGCCATCTCCTCCTCGGCGTGCGCCGCGAGCTGCCTGCGGTAGCTGCCGTGCGCCTCGTCGCGCATGACCACGCCGGCCTCGAGCTCGACGACGCGCTTCTGCATCTCGTTGACGATGGATGCCTCGTGCGTGGCCATGACGACGGTCGTGCCGCCCTCGTTGATGCGCGCGAGCAGCGCCATGATGCCCGCGCTCGTCGACGGGTCGAGGTTGCCGGTGGGCTCGTCCGCGAGCAGGATCGGCGGCCGGTTGACGACGGCGCGCGCGATGGCGACGCGCTGCTGCTCACCGCCCGAGAGCTCGTGCGGGAGGCGGCTCGCCTTGCCGGCGAGCCCGACGGTCTTCAGCACGTCCGGGACGGCCTCCGAGATGAAGCCGCGGCTCTTGCCGATCACCTGCAGCGTGAACGCCACGTTCTCGTACACCGTCTTGTTGTTGAGCAGCCGGAAGTCCTGGAACACCACCCCGAGGTTGCGCCGGAAGAACGGCACCCGTCGGCTCGGCAGCGCCTTCAGCCGCTGCCCGAGCACGTGCACCTCCCCCTCCGTCGGGCTCTCCTCGCGCAGCACCATGCGGATGAGCGTGCTCTTGCCGGAGCCGGAAGCGCCGACGAGGAAGACGAACTCTCCCTTGAGGATCTCCAGGGAGACCCGGTCGAGGGCCGGGCGGGCCTTGCGGGAGTAGGTCTTCGTGACGTCGTCGAAGCGGATCATGGCCTGTCGAGCGTATGTCGGCCAGCTGCGCCGAGCCACCCGCCGCCCCGGCGGGTCACGATTCCGCTGCCTCCGACAGCACCGTCGGTGGCTGTAACAGTGTCATGGTCGAGTGAACGGAGAGTCGTTACAGATCTGTTACGGTTGCGTAGGCGAGCGCGCACGAGCGCTTCGCCGAGCAGCGCACGGGGTCACGACTGTGCACGCCGGTCGCTCGAGTCACGCCGAGCAGCAGCCGCCCAGCGCGGCCGCGCCGGCGGCTCGATCACATCACCACGTCCATTGCTGACGCCGGCCTGTCGCCGACGCGTCTGCTTTGGCGTGCAGTCACGAGAGGTTCCCTCATTCCTATCGCCCTTGACCCCATCGCTCCTGCCGTGACGCGTGGCTCCGCCACGCGCCGCCGCTCGCTGCGACTCGCCGTCGCGACGTCGGTCGTCGCCCTCGGCGCGACCCTGCTCCCCGCGACCGCCGCGACCGCCGCGCCGGCGACCGTCGACCGCGCGGCTGCCGTCACGCAGTCGATGCCCGGTCCGGTCAACACCGGCGTCCCCGCAGGCACCGCGCTCCGCGTGCACCGTGGCAACCTCGTCATCACGACCCCCGGCACCGTCATCAGCGGCCTCGACATCCGCGGCTCCGTCGACGTGCGCGCGCGCAACGTCACGATCCGCAACTCGATCATCCGCGGCGACGCGGCCGGCAACCACGACTTCCTCGTGCGCAGCGCGTCCGACACCGCGAACGTCACCATCACCGACAGCGAGCTCGCGGCGAGCGTGCAGAACCACCGTGTCAACGGGCTGCGGGGCTGGAACATCAACGCGGCGCGCCTCGACATCCACCACGTCATCGACCCCGCGCACTTCTGGGGCACCGGCAACGTGCAGCTGCGCGACTCGTGGATCCACGACACGCTGCACTACGCGAACGACCCGGGCTGGGGCGGCAAGCCGAGCCACGACGACGGGGTGCAGATCCAGGGTGGCTCCGGCTACTGGATCACCGGCAACCGCATCGAGGGCGCCCACAACGCGGCGATCATGATGACGCAGGACAACGGCGTGCTCAAGAACGTCATGATCCGCGACAACTTCCTCGACCACGGCGCCTGCACGGTGAACATCGCGCAGAAGTCGCGCGGACCGCTGCAGAACATCGACATCCGCGACAACGTCTTCGGCGCGAACTCGGTGCACAACTGCCAGATCATCCGGCCGTCCGCCGGTGACATCACCACCACGAACAACTCGACCGTCACCGGCAAGGCCATGCGGATCAACACGCACTGACCCTGTCGACCCAGCGGGCCGTCTCGTCGCACCGACGAGGCGGCCCGCTGTCGTCCCGGATCGCGTCAGCTGCGCCAGCGGTCGAGGCTGCCCGTCGCTCTCGCGAGGCCCAGGATGCCGAGGTGGGTGCGCTCGGGCTGGCCCCAGTAGCTGCGCTCGTAGAGCTCGTGGCGGGCGCCGAAGCCGGTGCCCACCGCGTCCCACAGCTCGCCCATGACCTCGAGGCGCTCGCGCGCATCCGCCCCGCCGGAGCCGCGCAGCAGCGGCTCGATGGGCGCGACCACGCCGGTGCCGAGCGAATCGACGGGCACCGGCAGGTGCGCGAACGCCGACGACAGGATCGTCTGCAGCGTCACGCGCATGCGCGAGTAGGCGTCGGGCGCGAGCGCAGAGAACGCCAGGGCGGCCTCGGCGCCGGGCCCGATGGAGTCGCCGGACGGCACCGCCTGCTCGATCATCGCGTCGCGCAGCCCCGCGACCGTGTGCCGGAACGCCACGACCTCGCCGAGCGCGGCCTGCACGCCGCGGCGCTCGCTCGTGCCCATGATCTCGGTCGCGCGCACCGCGAGCCCGGCGATGTGCTCGAGCTTCGCCTCGAGGCGCGTGGCCGCCTGGAGGGCAAGGCGGCGGTTCCAGCCGACCTCGCCGCCGTTGAACGCGAGCATCGTCTCCGCGTCGCGCACGAAGACGTCGTCCCACGGCACGAGCACGTCGTCGAAGACGACGAGCGCGTCGTGCTCGGCGAAGCGGCGCGCGAGCGGCTGGTCGTCGCGCGCGGGCGTGCCGCGCGTGTAGACGCGGATGCCCGGCGTGCCGACGGCGACGGACGCGGCGACCGCGAACGCATCCGTCTGCACCTCGCCGCCGAAGTGCGACACGAGCAGCCGCTGCGCCGTGGCCGCGCCCGTGACGACGGCCTTCGCGCCGCGGATGACGATGCCCGCATCGGTCTCGCGCACGACGTGCAGGAAGACGTCGCCGACCTCGTCGGGCGGCAGGTCGCGGTCGACGGGCGGGTTGACGAGTGCTTGCGCGTAGTGCGTGACCGCGCGCTGGTCCCGCGCGAGCGCCGCGAGCACGTTGCCCTCGAAGCGGCCGAAGATCGGCGCGTGCGCGGCCATCGAGGTGATGAGCGCGCCCATGAACTCCGGCGTGCGGCCCACCCAGCCGTGCGTCATCCGCTGCCACACGCGGATCGCGTCGCGCTGCGCCCGCAGGTCGTCGCGCGACTGCGGCACGGTCCAGAACGGATGCGTCAGGCCGCCGTCGGCCGTCGGCACGAGATGCTCGGTTGCCTCCCCCTCGTGCAGCGAGTCGTAGAGCCCGGCGATCGTCGCGGCCAGGCCGGCGAGCTCCGGGTGCTCGGCCACCCGCTCGACCTCGAGCCCGTCGTGGATGACGACCCGGCCGTCGTCGAGGCTCGCGAGGTAGTCGCTGCCGGTCTGGGGCCGAGCCTGCACGCCGATCCCCTACTCGGTCTCGAGTTGCTGCTGCTTGCGCCAGCGGATGCCCGCGGCGATGAAGCCGTCGAGGTCGCCGTCGAAGACCGCCGAGGGGTTGTTGACCTCGTGCAGCGTGCGGAGGTCCTTGACCATCTGGTACGGCGCGAGCACGTAGGAGCGCATCTGGTCGCCCCAGCTCGCCGAGATGGTGCCGGCGAGCTCCTTCTTGCGGGCGGCCTCCTCCTCGCGCTTGAGCAGCATGAGGCGGCTCTGCAGCACGCGCATCGCGGCCGCGCGGTTCTGGATCTGGCTCTTCTCGTTCTGCATCGAGACGACCGTGCCGGTCGGGATGTGCGTGATGCGCACGGCCGAGTCGGTGGTGTTGACGCTCTGTCCGCCGGGGCCGGAGGAGCGGAACACGTCGACGCGGATGTCGTTCTCGGGCACCTCGACCTCGTCGACCTGCTCGAACAGCGGCACGACCTCGACGGCGGCGAACGACGTCTGCCGCTTGCCGGCGGCGCCGAACGGGCTCATGCGCACGAGCCGGTGAGTGCCGGCCTCGACCGACATGTGCCCGAACGCGTAGGGCGCGTCGATCTCGAACGACGCCGACTTGATGCCGGCCTCCTCCGCCCAGCTCGTCTCGTAGATCGTCACCGGCATGTCGTGCTGCTCGGCGTAGCGGAGGTACATGCGCAGCAGCATCTCGGAGAAGTCGGATGCGTCGACGCCGCCGGCGCCCGCGCGGATCGTCACGACGGCCGGCAGCGGATCGAACTCGCCGTCGAGCAGCGTCTGGATCTCCATCTCGGAGACGAGCTTCTGCAGGCTCGCGAGCTCCTTGCGGGCCTCCGTCTGGGTCGCCTCGTCGGCCTCCTCGTTGGCCATCTCGACGAGCACCTCGAGGTCGTCGATGCGCGCCTCCGCCTCGGTGAGGCGGCGGAGCGCCGTCTGCGCGTGGCTCAGCCGGCTGGTGACCTTCTGCGCGGCGTCGGGGTCGTCCCAGAGGTCGGGCGCGCCGGCGGCCTCGGAGAGGCGCGCGATGTCGGCGGTGATCCGGTCGACGTCGGCCACCGCCTTGATGTCGGAGAACGTGGAGCGGAGGGCGGCGATGTCGCCGGCGATGTCGAGATCGGCCATGATCCCCCCAGCCTACCGACGCGGAAGTGTCCACTCTGGCTCAAAGCACACCCATACGGGCGCAAAGAGGCCAGATCTGGCACGCCGTAGTCTCGCCTCATGAGCGGCGTCGACCAGTCCGAGCGCTTCCCGTGGCGGAGGGTCGCGGGCGCCGCCTACGTGCCGACCGCCGCGTTCGCGATCGGCGAGGGTGCCGTCATCCCCTACATCCCGCTCATCGCGGGCGACCTCGGCGCCTCGCTCGCCATCGCGGCCGTCGTCGCCGCGATGCTGACGGTCGGCCAGCTCGTGGGCGACGTGCCCGGCGGCGGCGTGGTGGCCCGCTTCGGCGAGCGGCCGACGATGATCGGTGCTGGCCTGCTGGTGCTCGTCGCCCTCGCGATCGCGTTCCTGTCGACGGACGTGTGGATGCTCGGCTTCGCGATCTTCGTGCTCGGCCTCGGGCACGCGGTGTTCGCGCTCGCGCGGCACGCCTTCATGACGACGTTCGTGCCGCTGCGGTACCGCGCGCGTGCCCTGTCGACGCTCGGCGGCATCTTCCGCATGGGCATGTTCGTCGGCCCGCTGATCGGCTCCGCCGTGCTCGGGATCGGCCTGCCGCTGCAGTCGGTGTGGGTCGTCTGCGCCATCGGCACGGTGGTCGCGATCGTCGTGCTCATCGTGCTGCCCGACCCCTCCTCGGCGTTCGAGCGCACGCCGCTCACCACCGGCACGATCGAGCTGCGGGCGGAGCGCACCGGCATCTGGCAGGTCGTGGGGCAGCACGCGCGCGTGCTCGCGACCGTCGGGGTCGGCGCGGCGATGCTCTCGCTCGCCCGCTCGGCACGCAACGTGCTGCTGCCGCTGTGGGCCGTCTCGATCGGCCTCGACGGCGTCACGACCGGCCTCGTGATCGGCATCGCCGGCGGCGTCGATTTCGCCCTCTTCTTCGTCTCGGGCTGGGTGATGGACCGCTTCGGCCGGCTGTGGAGCGTCGTGCCCTCGCTCACGCTCATGGCGGCGGCGTTCGCGATGCTCGCGGTGTCGCACGACCTCGACGCGGCGACCGCGTGGTTCGTGGCCGCATCGCTCGTGCTCGCGCTCGGCAACGGGCTGGGCTCCGGCATCCTCATGACGCTCGGCGCGGATCTCGCCGATCGCCGCAATCCCGCGCCGTTCCTCGGCGCCTGGCGGCTCACGACCGACCTGGGGGGCGCGGCCGCGCCACTGCTGATCTCGCTGCTCGTCTCGGTGGCGTCGATCGCCTGGGCGGCGGGAGGGCTCACGGCGCTCTGCCTCGTCGGCGCGGGGATGCTGCTGCGCTGGCTGCCGCGGAAGCCGCGCGACTAGCCGTCAGGCGTCGTCCCCGCTCAGCAGCGTGGCGACGTAGGCGTGCAGCCCGTCGTCGTCGCGCCGCAGCAGGTACTCGAAGTCGGCGTCGACGATGTGCGAGCCGTCGGCCTTCCAGAAGTGCCACCGCACGTGCGCGCGCAGCAGCCGGTCGGTGAGCTGCGCGTGCCCGACGAGCGTGTGCGTCGCGCGGGCGAGGCCCTGCGCGCGGTACTCGGGGTGCGACCCGGCGAGGCCCCGCGCGAGCTCCTCGCGGTCGGCGACCGTGCCGATGAAGTCGTCGGTGACCATCATCCCCGGCTCCCCCCAGAGCGCGGCGGTCGCCGGCGCATCCATGTCGCCGAGCGTCTTCGCGTAGGCGCCGAAGTAGGTCTCGAGCGCGGCCTCGGTGGTGTCTGCCATGCGGTCACGCTAGACCGATGGGCCAGCGGGCGCGAGGGGCTCCTCGTCGTTGTCCCCTGCATGCCGACGGCCGTCTCAGTCCACGAACACCGCCCGCGCGGTCGAGGTGACATCGAGGCGCAGCCCCTCGGGCAGGAAGAGGGAGACGACCGGAGGCCGCCACGCGCTCGAGACGGTGACGTTGGCGCTGCGGTCGTCGGCACTCGCGCCGTCGACGCGGAGCCCCGCCAGGTCGGTGCCGGCCGCCGACGCCCAGTCCGCCGCCGCGCGGTCGACCGCGGCGTCGGCGAGCTCTGGCGTCGCCGCCCCGCCGTCGAATCGCACCTGCTCGAGCGCGAACGCCTCAGCCGCCGCGAGCGCGGCACCGTCGGCGACGGTGAAGAGGCGACGCCGCTCGACGAGCATGCTCGTCGCCGCCGTGACCGCGACGATGAGCGCGACGGCGAGCGCCGCGAACCCGACCGTGAGCACGAGCGTCGAGCCGTCCTGCTCGCGCGTCAGTCGGCGCGCCAGGCGGCGCAGGAGCCGGCTCACGGGGCACCGCCGAACGCGGAGACCGGCTGCACGGCTCGCGCCGAGACCGGGACGCCGAGGCCCCCGTCGAGCCCGAGGAAGCGCGGTGCGAGTGGGAGCGGCACGGTGGCGTCGACCTGCACGGTGACGGTGCCGCGCGCGGTGTCGCATGCGGCCCGGTCCGGTGCGCAGAGGATGGTGACCCGCACGGCATCCGGTGGCAGCTCTGCGTCCGCCATGGCCACGAGCAGCGCGCGGTCGGCGAGGGCGAGGCCTGCGTCGTGGCCGTCGGACTGCGCGATGGCGCGCGCCGCGTGGCGAGCGGCACCCTCGATGCCGAGCACGGCGTGCTGGATCTGCCCGAGCGCGAGCACGAGGTAGACGAGCGGCACGAGCAGCAGCACGCCCACCGAGAGGAACTCCACCGACGCGGAGCCGGCATCGTCGGCGAGCCGTCGACGCGCACGTCGCGCGGCGTCAGCCGAGCGATTCGAGCGGTGCATGCCCGCTCACCTCCAGGGCGACGGGCCCGATGAGGCCCAGCACCGGCAGCGGCGCGGCGACGCGGATCTCGATCGTCTCCAGGCCGACGACCGACGCCGTGGACGCAGAGACCCGCTCGGCGTAGCCCGGGCCGAGCGCGGCGGTGATGAGCTCGCGGGTGCGCGCGACCCCGCCCGACGCATCCGCCCCGATGAGCGAGGCATGGCGCGCACCCTCCGCGGCGGCATCGGCGAGGGTGGCGCGCACATGCAGGCCGAGCGCGAGCTGGATGACCGACAGCACGAGCACGACGAGCAGCCCGGCGACCATCGTGAACTCCGCGACCGCCGAGCCGCGCTCGTCGGCCAGGCGCATCAGAAGCTCGTGACGCGCGCGATCGCCTGCTCGAAGACGCCCGTGAGCGCGGGACCCGCGACCGTCCAGAGCACGATCACCAAGCCGGCGGTCATGAGCGTCACGAGCACCCAGCCGGGCACATCGCCTCGCTCCTCGTCGCGGACGCGCCCGACGACGCTTGCGAACCTGGTGCTGATCGTCGACATGACTCCTCCTTCAGAACCCCACCTGCAGCACGTGGATGCCGGGCCACAGCGCGAACGCCACCGTCGTCGGCAGCAGCCCGAACACGAGCGGCACGAGCATGCGGATAGGCTCTCTTGTATGAGCATGATCCGTCAACGAGCTGCGATCTACTGCCGCATTAGCCTCGACCGCACCGGCGAGGCAGCTGGCGTCGGACGGCAAGAAGCCGAGTGCCGCGAGCTCGCCGGTCACCTCGGCCTCGACGTCGGCCAGGTGTACATCGACAACGACATCAGCGCGACCTCAGGCAAGGAGCGGCCCGCCTTCGAGCAGATGCTCGCCGACCGCCCCGCAGCCGTCGTCACGTGGGCGCAGGACCGACTACTGCGCCTGTCGGCTGACCTCGAGAAGGTCATCGCGCTCAACATCCCCGTGCACATGGTGACGCAGGGCTCTCTCGATCTCGCCACGCCTGCGGGCCGTGCCGTCGCGCGCACCGTAGCCGCCTGGTCGACCTTCGAGACGGAGCAGAAGGGGCTCCGGCAGCGGGCAGCGAACGTGCAGCGCGCGAAGCAGGGCAAGCCCGCGCCGTCCGTCGGGTACGGGTATCGGCGCGACGGCGACCGGCTCGCGATCGTGGATGCCGAGGCCGCTGTCGTGCGCGAGGTAGCGCGCCGCGTGCTCGACGGCGAGCCCCTGCGCGCGATCGCCGCCGACCTGAACGCGCGCGGCGTCCAGTCGCCGCGGCGCACGGCGGGCGCGGGCGTCTGGAACGGGACGACGTTGCGGCAGATGATCCGCCGTGAGTCACTCGCAGGGCTGCGCCGCTACAACGGTCAGATCGTGGGTGCGGGGCTGTGGGAGCCGATCATCACGCCGGACGATCACAGCCGCATCGTCGCGGTGCTGAACGATCCGACGCGCGCCAAGCACTACGCCGGCCGGGCGCCCAAGCATCTACTCGCGGGCATCGCCAAGTGCGGGAAGTGCGGGGCGCGGATGAAGCGCGCTCCCGGCCGCATGACCACCACCAAGAGCGGCACCAAGCGACAGCCGGCCGCGTACTCGTGCCCGGCCTGCTTCGGCGTGCGACGCAAGCAGGAGGACGTCGACGCGCTCGTGTCGACCGTGCTCGTGCGCCGCCTCGAGCAGCCCGACGCGCTCGATCTGTTCAGGCGCGATGACAACGGCGCCGGGGCCGCAGCGCGCGAGGCGATCGCCGCCATCGATGCCCGACTCTCTAACGCGGCGGACGCCTACTCGGCAGGGGCACTCGAGCTCGACCAGCTGACGCGCATCACGGCGCAGCTGCGCGCCGACCGCGCCGAGCATGAGGCGCTCGTCGCCCGCGCGCTCCCCACCGCGCTCCCCGCCGACCTCGCGGGGCCGTCTGCGGCCGAGCGGTGGACCACGCTGAGCATCGACGCTCAGCGGCTGATCCTGACGACGCTGCTGCGCGTCACGATCCTCCCTGCCGGACCCGGCCGGGATTTCGATCCCGCTACGGTGCGGATCGACTGGAACCGATAGGAGAAGCCCCCGCAAGCGTTGCAGCGCTCCGGGGGCGGGGCCGAGACACGAAAGGAACCACGGCCATGGACAACGATAACGAGGACCGCGCAGCGCGGGCAGAGAAGCGCGAGGTGGACGATCTCCTTGCGCGGGCCACACCTTGCGACGTGGCAGGTTGCGACGGGATCTGGCACGACAGCGCGGACGACCCAGCCGAGTGGACCCACCGGGTGCGGGCGATCAAGCTGCCGGCACTCGGTGGCGGCTGCGATCTGTACATCGACGGGGACGGGCGGGCGCACATCGGCTACACGCTGCAGAGCGACGGCGATCTCGACGCCGCGGCTGCCCGAGCGATGGCGGCGAAGCTGGAGGCATGCGCGGAGCAACTCCGCGACCTCGCCGCCGAGGTGGAGAGGCGCAGCGCGTGAACGCGCCGCAGTGGCCCGCGGCGCCGACGTGGGCTCGCTACGTGCTGATGGAGGGGCAGCAGCACGACGACGGCGGGCCGGCACGCGTCTACTACAGCGACAACCCGGACAGTGAGACGCCGAAGCTCTATCGCCTTGACGGCCCCATCGAGATCGACCGACCGTCCGGCATCGTCGGCACGACCACGCTCATGGCCTGGGACACCGACGATGCGACGCACTTCAAGCTCGGAGACTCGGAACAGATTCGCTCCCTCGCCGCGGCGCTGTTCGACGAGCTCCTCGACCGATCGGACGCGCGATGATCCTCGTCGACGTGCGGTGCGCCCGGTGCCGACGCGTGCTGGTCTCCGTCGACGAGGCCGCGCTCTCGGACCACGTCGACGGCGTGGCGGTCCACCGGTGCACCGACTGCTACCCGCCGCTAGGGCGTCGGTGGCTCTCGGAGCACGGCGATGGCAAGTTGGTGACCGCCCGAATCGCGATTGTCGATCTGCAGCCGTTCATCGAGCGCGCACGAGCGCGGGGAAAGACGCAGACAGCGGCGATTCACTTCACCGACGATCCGCCGACGGGTATCCTGACGTTCAGGTGACCGCCGAGCGGTCGCCGACGAAGCGCCCCCCAGCGGGACTGGAGAGCTAGCGCAGTGGGCACGCGCGAACCCCTGGAGGTTCGCCGTGCCAATCTCTGGCTCCAAACTCGCATCGACCAGCAGCCGAGTCGCAGTCGCCGCGCGTACGGGTGACGCTGATGCGCTGCTCGCCGCACGCCGCGATCACGCGGCCGCGAAGATCGAGACTCACGTCGAGCGCGTGCTCGCCGACGCTCCCCCGCTGACCGCTGAGCAGCGCGACCGCATCGCGGCGCTGCTGCGCCCTTCTGGTGGTGCGGCATGACCGCGGACGAATGGGAGCGCGCGGGCGACGCGCTGCCGTCCGGCACGCAGCTGCGCGCGCTCGCGGCCTGCCCTCCTGACGTCGACCCGCGCTCGATCGCTAGCGAAGCCCCGCGACCGGCGACAGCGCCGAGGCTTGAGCCTCGCGTGCTGCGGTCGCGACCGAACTCGGTGTTCGAAACGCATCGAAATCGGGAGGGCTGATGAGCGCCGGGTTCTCGATCATCCCGAACTGGCTGCTTCGCGAGTCGGATCTGACCGCTCGCGAGCTGCTCGTCTACATCGCTCTGCTCAACCGTGCCGACCGATTCGGCGTCGCCTACCCATCCATGAAGACCCTCGCGAAGGAAGCGCGGTCGGACGAGCGCACTGTGCGTGACGCGCTCAAGAGCCTCGAGAAGCGCGGCATCGTGAAGACGCAGCGGCGCCCTCAGGAAGGTGGCCGGCACCTGCCGAACCTCTACCGAGTGGCGATCTTCGACCGCGAGAGTCCACGCCGAGAGGGTGGGGTGCAAGAACGCACCCCAGTGGGGGGCGATTCTGCACCGGAGTGGGGGGCACAAACGCAGGAGGAAGTAGACCCACTAGAAGTAGACCCAGAAGAAGAAGATGTGAGGTCCGCTCTGCAAGCAGAGCAGACCCGCTCCTATGGGTTCTCATTCCCTGATGGTGTGGAGCGAGCGTCACGTAAGCAGCGTGAGTACATCAGGGATCTCTGGATCCATCTACATCGGGAAGTGCCGTCGGAGGAGCAGGAGCAGCACCACTCGCATCTGACGTCCGACGAGGCCGCCGAGCTCATCGCGGCGCTGCTGCGAGAGATGCCGAGGTACGACGCCTACGAGGGCCCGGAGCCGGGAGAGGACGCCTACGAGGCGCTGAGTGACGTCGGCAAGCAGTGGTCCGATCGAGGGATGCTCCCCGAGGGCGCGGGAGCGATCCGATGAGCGCCGCCGACCACCAGGGCGCGCCGGCGGGGACGGCGGCGCTCGCTGACGATGCGCAGCGGTTCGCGCATGCGGTGCAGGACACGGAGCTGCTGCGGCGGGTGCTAGCTGACGTGCGAGCGGCAGCTGCCGATGATCGAGAGGACAGGCCATGAACGACTGGAGTGTGGAGCGTGATGCGCTCGGCATCGTGCGGGCGATGCAGGGCGGCGACATGGAGGGCGCGGGGCGTGCGGTCGCGAAGATGGACGCTCACGAGCGCGGCCTGGCGCTGCTGTTCCTCGCGGGCATCGCCGACGTGGACGTGCGGACGTGTCAGCTGCTGCTCGACGTCGAGGAGGGGGCGTCGTGACCGGCTTCCACGCGCAGCGGTCGCGCGAGCCGTTCGACCGGCCGCAGCGGTTGGGGGCGATGGATTGGGCGGCTGAGGTCGAGCGGTTGCGGCGGTCGGCTGCGGCGCGCTGGATCGCCGAGCACCGCGTGACGTGGACGGTCGACGAGCTGCTCCAGCGTGCGGCCGCGGTCGGGCAGGAGCAGGCGGCGGGCGAGGCGATCGAGGCGCGGAACGCGGCCGGCAGCCGTGTCGCAGCCGGGGCGCGCCTGTGGCCGGCCGTATCCTTGAGTCAGCAAGTCGAAGGCGCAGCTGCACGACCGGACTAACCGGCCAAGGACGAGGAGCCCCGCAAGGGCCAAGTCCGAGGAGCCCACGCGGACGGCACGGCGAAGCTGCAGGGACAAGGCCTAGGAGCCCTACGGGGCCAACGCCGAGGATCCCCCCGACGCGAGCGAAAGTAGATGCGGGTGAACCCGTCTCCCGTGCTGAGCACGGCTGAGGCCACATAGCCCGGAGCGTCTGCGGTTTCCATTCGATGCGGCACTTCCGCTCGACGGAGTGCTCGACTCTCTAGGAGAGATCATGACCATCCAGCAGATCAAGGATCGCGCGGAGGCGTCGCTGAAGGCGGCTCGCGCGATCGTCGACACGGCCGACGCGGCCGGTCGCGGACTGACCGTCGCCGAGGAGGCAGACGTCGATCGCCACATCGCGGACGCGAAGACGGCGAAGGGCGAGCTCGTGAAGGCCGCCGCGCAGCAGATGCCGCAGGGCTGGGGCCTCTCCGTGGAGCAGCTCGACGGGCTGAAGGCCGCAGGCGTCGACCTCGGCCTCGGGGCCGGTGACGGCGTTCCCGGCGCTGACGGCGCGCGCCGCGACTACAAGGGCCAGCTGGCGGCGAAGTGGGCCGGTGCCGCTGCCGACCGGCTGACGGCGGCACGCGAGCCGCTGGGCGGCGCGAAGGCCGCGATCAGTGTCGGCGTCGGCGTGCCGCAGCCGATCACCGAGCCGGTGAGCCTCCCGCAGGAGCGCCACACGATCCTGAACCTCATCCCGGTGAAGCAGGTCGCCGGCGCGAACCTGGAGGGCGAGGGCGGCGGCAACGTCTTCGGCTACACGGTGCAGACGACGCGCACGAACAACGCTGCGGCGGTCCCGGACGGCGCGCTGAAGCCCACGAGCTCGTACCAGTGGAGCGAGCGCGTCGACCGGTTCCGCACGATCGCGCACCTGTCGGAGCCGCAGCCCAACCGGCTGCTCGCCGACCGGCCGGCGCTGGTCCGCTTCCTCGAGGAGGAGATGGGCCGCGGCGTGCTCGACGAGATCGAGGGTCAGATCCTCGCCGGCACGGGCACCATCGGCGCCACGGAGCCGGCCACGCCGACGCCGGCGACCGAGCAACTGCCCGGCATCCTGGAGACGTCGGGCGTCCGCGCGCAGGCTTGGACGACGGACCTGCTGACCACGCTCTCGACGGCGTACGACACGCTGACGCTCGCGAACGAGCAGCCGACCGCATGGGTCATGAACCCACTCGACTACCGCAAGCTGAAGAACATGCGCGAGTCCGGCACGACCGGCCCGCTCATGTTCAAGTCCGGCCGGTCGAGCATCGAGCAAATCCTGGGCGAGATCCCGATCGTCGAGTCCAACCTCATGCCGCAGGGCGTGGCGCTGCTGGGCGACTTCCGGCAGACGCTGCTCGTCGTCCGCGATGAGGTGCGCCTCGAGTCGAACCAGGGCGCCACGGAGCTGTTCGATCGCAACCTCACGAAGTACCGCGCCGAGGGACGTTACGGCTTCGCCGTGCTCCGCCCCGGCGCGTTCATCGAGGTCGACCTCACGGCCTGAGTCGACCGATGACGTGCCCGCCGCCTTCAACCGCAGTGTGGAGCTGCGGGGCGGGCCAAACGGCGCTCGTGGGGTTCCTTCAGCCCTTGAGCGTCAGCGCGGGCCGGGTGCCTTTCGCCCGGCCCGCGCACTCTCGGATTCGACGGTCAGTCGGGAAGCCTGAGCGCACGCTGCAGCATGTCGTCCCCCTCACGCGCGGTGAGCTTGTAGGTCGCTTGCACGACGACCGTGAACACCTCGTTCGGGTGAGGGTTGAGCTGAGATGCCTCGACCCTGACCTGGCCGTGGTCACCCAAGTCCAGCCCGCGGCGCTCCTTGAGGAAGTCGAGCATCACCTGATCGTCGTACTGACGCAGCACCTCAGCCACATCGGTTCCCTTCGCTGGTATCCGCGTGGCGATCGCGCAGGCGGTGATCTGAAACGTAGCCGAACCGCCCTGCTCCGGCCAGGCCGCGGGGTAGGGCGTCTAGATCTCTACAGATCCGAGCAGGGCCAGAGTCCACCGGCAGTCGAGTTCCCCATCGGGACGGATGGTTGCGCAAAGCGCCTGTGCGCGTGCGCAGAGAGGAGCCCATCGTGGCGCTGAGTGCGGATGAGCGGCGGGAGCGCAACCGCGAGCGGATGCGGGCTGTGCGGGCTGCGGGGCGTGCCGAGCGGGATGCGGAGCGGGACACGGCTCGGCGTGCGCTGGCGGCTGCGGCGCCGAGGACGATGCGTGACGCGCTGGAGTCGTCGATCGCGGCCATGAAGTGGCTGGCGCCGTCGGACGCGGCGTGCGTGGCTCAGGCGCGGTCTGTGGCGGGTGCGCTGGACGAGCTTCGCTACGCGGGTGACCATGATCGTGCGCTCGCGGCGCATCGGTTGCTGTCACGATTGCTCGCCGATCTTGGGGCGACGCCGATGGCGCGGATGCGTCACGAGCTGCGGTCGCTGCGGTCGACCGGCGGTGTCGACGTCGAGGGCGAGGACGTGGCGGGGCCAGCGCGACCTGCGAACGTGACGAGCATCACACGGCCGGCGAAGCGGCGGCGCGACTGACACTGCGGTGGCATCCTGGGCGCATGGAAGCGGACGAGGGTTGGACCGAGCGCGACGATGTCGAGGTGATGTTCGCTGCGCTCGACGAGGACCATCCTGCGCGCGCGGTAGCGGCGTTCGCGGCTCTGCTGCTCGCTGACGAGCTGCGGTCGGATCTGCTGGCGGGGTTCGTCACTCCGGAGTCGCTCGACGACTGGGCGGACTTCAGCGGCGTTCGCGACTACTTCATGGACCGGGCTCTTGCTGCGTCGATGACGGCGCTGCGGCACCGTGACGCGCCCGATGTTGCGTACGTGAAGCTGGTCCCGGAGGTCGGGCCGCTGCTGACGGACACGCCTCGCCGGGATCAAGTGGCGTTCGCGACGCTCGTCTGGCGGCCGGAGCTTGGCGGCTGGCGTGTGCACGACGTGGGAGGGCCGATCCCTCCGGCGCAGCTGCCGCGGACGTCGAGTCGTGCGACTCCGCCGAGCTACGCCGGTGATCAGCACATCACGCTCGAGCGTCCCGCACAGTAGGCAGTCCCGCGCGCCGAAAGTCAAGGTGCTGCTTGCCGTCACGGGCTACGGGCTCGACCACGCGGCGACTGAACGACGAAGAGCGCCCCGCCGCCTCCGAGGAGGGACGGGGCGCTTTCACATGCCTCAGCCCGAGAGCCGGGCGCGGAAACGGCGGCTTGCCCTGCGGGCAGCCTCGTCGCGTGCGAGCTTTGCGGCCTCAGCGCGACGTGCGCGGAACTCGGTGTCCCGCTTCAGCTGGTCTTTGCTCTCTGTCTGCTTCCCTTGTAGGCGGCGATTCTGGGTCATGATCAACCTCCTGCGGTCAGTGTAAACACGGCGACTGTCATAGTTCTAGTAGCGCCGCGCGTAAGCGAGCGCAAGAAGATCCGCGAGCAGCGCGATGGTGGGCTTGTCGGTCTCGTCGAGGTCGCCCGGTTCCTTCGCATCGATCGTGATCATGCCCTTCAGCGCTTCCCCGACGCGCACTGGCGCAGAGATGAAGGTGCGGTAGCCGTTGCCCGAGCCCTGCCATCCAGGATCGGACTCGAGCTCAACATCTGCGATGAACTTAGGCTGATCCGCGGTCTCGGCCCAGTTGATCGCCGACCGCCCACGGGCGTCGGCCATCGTGAACGGCTTGGGTTCAGCTGGCCTCGACTTGCCTGACCAGTTGACCGGACTCAAGCGGGGCTTGCGCGCTCCCTTGGCGGGTTCGTACTCGTAGAAAACCATCCTGCTGGACTCGATGTGCTCGAAGATCCGCCGATCCGCTTCAAGGACCGTGCCGATGACCAACGCGAGTTGCGAGGCGTGGTCGCTGGAGGGCTTCTGCATCAGCTTGAGCAGACGCTTGACAACGGGGCCCACCGTCTCGGCAGCGAGCATCTGCGATTCAAGGCTCTCCTTCGCCCGCTCACGGTGCTGCCATCTGCGCTGCTTCTCTAGACCGCTCGTTGCAGCGACGCCGACGACCGCGAATCCCACTCCCCACCAGAACAGCGTCCAGCGAGTCGTCTGCTCCTGCTCCGGAACCAGCCCACCTGCCGCGAGCAGCAAGACCGCAACGAGCTCGGCGACGATGGCCACCACCAGCACGATCCACCCGTGATTGAGCACGAGGTCGACGAGGCGGTATAGCGACTCCCGCAGTGTGTTCAGCTCGCCGGGACGCCGCGGGGTGGTCCGGCGCATGAACTAGAACATATCGGACAACGGCAGCACGGCCGCTCCTGGCGAGGCGTGGTGCGTCCTCGGGCGCAGCTAGGGTCGCGGAGTGGGCGGGCGCTCGCTCGCACCGACACTAAGGAGAGGTAGCCAGATGGCGATCGAAAAGGCGACGAGGGATGAGGCAGCTACGGCTGTGCTCAAGGCGATCGCGGAGCAGGCATCCCAGCAGGGGCCGAACGGACTGCAGGCTCTCGCGACCGCTTACGCGCAGGTGATGAGCCACGCCGTCGTGGAGCAGGCTGGCGGCGCCCCGCGCATGGGGACGGTTCGCTAGGGAAACCTCGGGGGCGGCTGGCTGGCTGACCGGTCGCCCCTACCAGCCCCGGATGCCAGGCACGTCGTCATCGGGCTTCTCGACGTGTGGCGCAGGCGGCCTGATGTGCCCGCAGTTCCGGCAACGTTCGTCCCAGACGAGGGCGTTGCACTCCTCGCATCGGTCATCGAGCTCGTCCAGGATGCTCGCCATGCGGGAACCCTACGGCCCTTCGGGAGCCTCCGCGGCCCGGCCGGTCAGATCAGCCATCTTGAGGACGCCACTTGCGCCGGCCTTGGCTGCGGCACCGGTGGAAGTGCTTGCCCGTCACAGGCGTGAGGCATACTCAGAAGTTCAAGCACCCGCATCGGAGAACCAGTGAAGAACCTCACCCTGTCCCCGCTACTTCTTGCGACGGTTCTCGCGCTGACCCTCACTGGATGCGCGGCGAGCGCGCCGCCCTACGAAGATGCACTCGAACGTTGTGAGGACGACCAGATCGGCGGCGACGAGGAGCTTCGACCCATCCTCCAGTCGGGCATCGAGAACATGTTCACGATCTCCGAAGATGGCAAGACCCTTGAGATCGATACTGGAGGTCAGTATCCCCACATGCTCATGAGCGGCACGGTGGTCTGTGTCCTTGACGCTATAGGTGCGCCCGCCCCGGCGATGGAGTCCATCGAGAGGGGTGCGCGACAGGACGCCGGCTTCACCGAGTGGGACGGCTTCACCCTGGAGTGGCGCTATCGGCATGCGAACGGCCTCACCGCGACGGTCACTCGAGACTGAGGGAGCAGCCGACGTCGGGACCCCGCCGACCAGCCGCGGATCCGTGACAATCTGCCGTCGTCCGCGAACGTGTTCGCAGGCGTGGCAGCGATCGTCCCGCATGCGCGCCCCGCAGCACTCGCAGCGGTCGTCGAGTTCGTCCCGCGGGCGGGCCACAAAGGGGCGTAAAGTTGTTGTTGCGCGGCACGAGCATCGAGATCTCCTTGCGGCCCGCCGCCTCGAGCAGGTCGCGCTTCGCGGCGTCGCGAGCGTCGAGCGCCTGCGCCTGCAGCGTCTGGGCGAGCGGCGTGCCGCGCTCGATGGCGCCGCGCATCTGCTCGACCGCGCGGGTCACCGCGGGATGGCCGAGCTCGTCGGCGAGCGTCGCGAGCGCGCCCGAGAGACTCGTCCCGGCGGCGGCGTCCGCGACGACACCCGCCAGCTCTCGACCGAGCGCGCTCGAACCGGCAGCGCCGACCCGGCGCAGCGCGTCCTGCAGACCCTCGCCCGCGGCGAGGCTGAGCGAGAGGAACTCGAGGATCGACGGCAGCTCGCTCGAGATGCGGGCGAGGCGCCGCCTCGCGCGGCGCTGCAGCAGCCGGTCGACGGTGACGGCGCCGATCGCGGCACCCAGTGCAGCCAGCGCCCCCGGGAGCGCAGGCTGCCCGCCCTGCATCGCGCCCGCCACGCCGAGCGCTGCTCCTGCCGTCGCGCCGACGACCGCCCAGCGGAGCTGCCGGCCGCGGAAGTCGGCGACCGTCTCCGGCGACGCCGCCTGCCGCAGGCGACGACGGATGCCCGCCGGCGCGCCGAGCACCGCGTGCATCACGGGAGCGAGCCGGTCGCCGATCGGCGACGCGACGACGCCGAGCACGCGCGTCGGGCTCACGCGGCGGCGGGCGACCAGGTCGCGCGCGCCGGCCGACACATCCAGCACGTAGGGCGCCACCCGGTGCAGCAGCAGCGGCCGGCGCAGGATCGGCACGAGGCTCACGAGCATCCACAGCCCGGACCCCAGGCCGGCGCCCAGGATGAGGCTCCACCCCGCCTCGGTGGTCACGCGAACCACCGCGCCTCGGTGGGCAGCGCGCCGATGCGGAGCATCACCCGGTACGCGACGAGGCTCACGATTGCTCCGCAGGCGATGAGCACCAGCCCGCCGGGCGCGTTGTACGCCTGCGCGGCCTCCGGGCGGGTGGAGAGGATGAGCAGCACGATCCACGGCGCGGCCGCGCCGAGCCGGGCGGCGCTCACGATCCACGACTGGCGCGCCTCGAGCTCGCCCCGGGTGGCGAGGTCGGCGCGCAGGTAGGCCGAGAGCTCGCGCAGGACGGTCGTCACCTCGGTGCCGCCGACCTCGCGGGCCATGCGCAGCGTCTCGACGAGGCGGTCGCCGACCGGATCGGCGAGCCGGTCCTTGAGCCGGTCGAGGGCGTAGCCGAACGACCCGGTCGCCCGATGGTCGGCCGCGTAGGCGGCGAACGCCGGCCGCGTGACCTCCGGACCGGCGCGCTCGAGCTGCGCCACCGCATCCGGCAGCGCCAGCCCGCTCCGCACCGCCGAGACCAGGTGGTCGACGACGTCGGGCCACACGCTCGCCTGCGCGCGCCGATGCCGGCGCGCCCGCCAGCGCACCGCGAGCGGCGGTGCGGCGGCGCCGGCGACGAGGGCTGCGACGGCGACGGCGACGACCGGCACCAGGGCGAGCGCGATGCCGGCCGCGAGCACGCCGGCGAGCAGCGACACGGCGGCGATCGTGAGCGGCGGGTTGCCGTCGAGCCCGGCTTGGGTGAGTCGGTCCCGTACGCGCCCCGGCTTGTGGGGGCCGGCCGCCGCTGGCGCGCGCGGCCACAGCCACGGGCTTGCGGCGAGCACGAGGCCCAAGCCGAGCGCGGCGCCCAGCAGCCACGTCATGGCGCGCCTCGCGCGAGGAGCGCCGTGGGGTCGATCCCGGCGGCGGCGAACTTGGCGGTCCTGGCCGGGTGCGAGCCGGTCGGCTCGAGCAGCCCGTCGCGGAGCGCGAACAGTGTGGAGGCCTCGATGATGCCGCTCGAGGCGGAGCCGGTCGGCGCGAGGATCTCGACGACGCTGCGGTTGCCGCGCGCGTCGATGGCGAGGTGGACGACGAGGTCGATGCACTGGGCCACGGTCGGCACGACGAAGCCCGCGTCGATGTTGCGCCCGGCGAGCAGCGGGAGCGTCGTCAGCTTCGCGAGCGCGTCGCGCGCCGAGTTCGCGTGGATGGAGCACATGCCGCTCACGCCGCAGTTGAGCGCGACGAGCAGGTCGAGCGCCTCGGCCTCGCGCACCTCGCCCACGACGAGCCGGTCGGGGCGCATGCGGAGGCTCTCCTTCACGAGCCGGCGCAGCGAGATCTCGCCGGTGCCCTCGAGCGACGGCTGCCGGCACTGGAGGCCGACGATGTCGTCGACGGGCGGGTCGAGCTCGAAGGTCTCCTCGACCGTGATCACCCGCTCCCCCGGCCGCACCGCCGCGAGCAGTGCGTTGAGCAGCGTCGTCTTGCCCGCGTGCGTCGGCCCGGAGACGAGGATGTTGCAGCCGGCGATCACCGATTGCCGCAGGAAGTGCGCGGCCTGCTGGCTCAGCGCGCCGCGGTCCACGAGCGCGGCGAGCGAGGACAGCCGGCGCGCGAACTTGCGGATGTTGATGCTCATCGCCCCGCGCGCGACGTCGCCCGAAGCGACGTGCAGGCGGGAGCCGTCGGGTAGGGATGCGTCGACGAACGGGGTCGAGAGGTCGACGCGCCGGCCGGTGGTCGACAGCATCCGCTCCACGAGGTCGCGCACCTCGGTCTCGCTGAGCTGCAGCGGCAGCGGCTCGCTCACGCCGGCGCGCGCGCAGAACACGCGGGACCCCTGGTTGATCCAGAGCTCCTCGATCTCGGGATCGTCGAGGTAGGGCTGCAGCGGGCCGTAGCCGCTCACCGCCGCGAGCACGTCGCGCTCGGCCTGCCGCTCGTCGGCGAGCATCGGCAGGCTGCCGCCGAGGGATCGCTCGGCGTACGAGCGCACCGCGTCGCGCACGTAGCGCTCGGCGAGGTCGCCGGAGCGCGCGAGATCGACCCCGTCGCGCCGCACCCTCGCCCGCACGGTTGCGGTGATGTCGGCGACGGCCTGACGCATGCGAGCCAGTGAAGCCGACGGGCGCGAGCGCCCGCAGAAGTTCTCCACAGCGCCCGCCGAGGCCGGTGCTGCTCGCGGCTCGCTACCGCTGCGCCTTCCGCCCCAGCATCGCTACGAGCTCGTCCCTGGCTGCGCGGTACTGCAGCGTCGACAGGTAGTCACTGTGGCCAGCGATCGCCCACAGGTACGACGTGGGCGAGCGCTCCGACGCGCCCCGGTCGATGCCCTCCGCGTGGTCGTACCCCGCGTCGTCGCCCTCGTCGGTCGCTCCCCAGTAGCTGTCGACCGGGAAGCCGAGCGGGTCGGTGCGGCGCCACAGGCTGCGCCACCGCGGCGGTGTCGCCCGGTCTCGCGGGTCGCCGCCGAGCAGCTCGACGAGCGTCTCGCCACTGCCGGGGGCGGCCGGCATCGCCGGGGCGGCGAAGTCGACGAGCACCTGCTCCCTCCAGGGATCGGGCCCGAGCAGCGTCGGCCCCGTCGTGCCCCGGATGCCGAGCACGTCAGCGCCGAACACCTGCGGGAAGAAGCGGCTGAAGTAGGGGCGCAGCTGCGCGCCGAACGTGAGGAGCGCGAGCCGCTGCACATTCGCCTGCGCCGCCCCGACGCCCCTGCGCTGGTCGGCGCCGTGGATGGCGAACACCGTCGCGGCGGCGATCACCGCCCCCATCGAGTGCGCGGCGAGGATCACGCGCGCGCCCTCCCCCTCCTCCGCGAGCCACGTGCGCACGCGCTTGCGGAGCTCGGGCACGACGCGCTCGCCGTAGCACGGCGGGCCGAACGGATGCCCGGCCATCGGGAAGAAGCAGATGATGTCCCACACGAGCCCGAGCGGCCGCTCGGCGGCGGTGACGGCGTTCATGACCACCCACGCGACCGCCGCGAGCGCAAGGAGGCCGAGCACCCACAGCGAGGCGTCGACGGCGGTCGACCACGCGGCGGCCGCGTCCGGCCCGTACCAGCCGGCGGCGCGCACGATGGCGTTCGAGGGGTTGTCGCGGCTGAGCAGCTCGCCCCAGAAGGGAACCGCAAGCGGCACGAGGGCGAGGGCCGTCATGATCGCCACCCAGCGCAGCACCGGCTCGCCGCGATGGAGCAGCGCTGCGGTGCGCCGAGCGTGGGCGGCGGTCCGCCGACGACCGCTCGGATGCCACTCGGGCGGCGGGTAGTCGCGCGGCGGCACGACGTGGGGCGCGTCGGGATGCGCGTAGCTGGGCCCGGTGACGCGCCTCGGGTCGGTCGTCAGCGCGGCCGTGCCCCCGAGGCTGCCATCGGCGTCGCGCCGCTGGGCGGGCGTCGACCCCGGGAATCGCAGCGATGGGATGCTGAAGGCCGGGACAGGACGCCCGGTCGCCGCGAGCACGGCCATGCCGACGACGATGGCGACGACCACGATGATCGCGACGACCATCACCGAGAACCGCTCGTAGAACGGCGGTGCCGCGATCACGCACTCGAGGCTCGACGCATCCGTGATCCGCGCTTCCGCCACCGCACGACAGTCCGACTGGGCGCGCTGCGCATCGAGCACCCGCCACGGGCCGCTCACCTCGGCCTCGCCCCTCGGCGCGGTCAGCCACGCGTGCGTGCCCACGACGAGCAGCGTCGTCATGACGAGCGACGACAGGAGCGACACCAGCAGCGAGATCGCGGCGCCGTTGCCGTGCCATGCGGCGAGCCGGCTCGCGGCACGCACCTCCGGCTGCCTGGAGGGGACGTAGGCGACGACGACGGCGAGCGCGACCGCGGCGACGGCGATCACCGAGAGCCAGAAGCGTGGCCATGGCGACTGGTCCTCGACCGGTCGCACGCCCAGCTCTGCGGCGGCCACTGCGAGCAGCGCCAGCGCGAGCAGCGCGCGCACCACCGGCCGTCGCCAACCGAGGCCCCACGCGAGGCTCGCGACGGCGATGAGCGCGCCGAGCGCCGCGATCACCGTCGGCGTGAGGAGCAGCCCGCGCTGCCCGAGGTCGCCGTCCAGCCCGATCGCTGCCGCCGCATCCGGCTGCAGCAGCAGCGCCGTCCCCAGCCAGAGGAGGTACAGCGCGACAGCCGCCACGAGCAGCACCGACGACCATGCTCGTAGCTTCCGCACCGACAGCCGCTTCTCGCTCAGGCCCGCGACGACGACGATCGCCACGGCGCCGAGCAGCACGATCGCCGCGGCCGCCGTCACGGGCGCGGCGAACGGGCTCGAGAGCAGGGCACCGGAGGCGACGAGCGCGAGGACGGGCGTGCCCGCCGGCTGCCCGTCGAGCAGCGCGTCGCCCGCGAGCAGCAGCACCACGAGCGCGATCGACCCTGCCAGGTGCGCACGCTCGGAGGTCTGCGCGACGCGCGAGCGCTGCCAGAAGGCGGGCGATGCGAGCAGCGGCGGCCGGGGCGGCGCGACGTCCGCCGCGCCCGACCGACGCTTCGCGGGGCGGCTCCCGCGCGGCCGCGGCGCCGCCTCGTCGTCGAAGGAGCGATCCGGGTTGAAGAGCCGGCGGGGCCGTCGGGTCACGACGTAGATGAGCACGACGATGGCCACGGGCGCGACACTCCACAGCGCGGCCCTCGCCGCGGGGCTCCACTCGACGAGGAAGTCGAGCCATGCCGGGAGCGCGGCGCACGCCCGAGCGGCGCCGTCGGCGACGGACCGGAAGCACTGCAGCCCGATGAGGTGCACGAAGACGGTCATGAACCCGACCACGTAGAACAGCGTCTGCAGCATGGCGAAGATGCGGATGGCGATCGCCCCGTCGCCGCCGGCCCACCACTTGCGGTCCTCCGCCTCGCCCTTGATGTCGCGCCGCGCCCAGTACGCGAGATTGCAGAGCCCGAAGGGCAGCACGAACAGCCAGAAGACGTGCACGACCGCGCGACCGATCGGCGCGAGCGCCGCCCCGCCGGAGCGCGCCTGGTTGCCCCACGAGTAGGCCTCGGCCTGGATCCTGGTCGACCAGGGCAGCCGCCGCACCGGCGACTTCAGCTTGATGCGCCAGAACGAGCCCTGCTCGTCGCCGTCGGCCCGCTCGACGCGCTCGTTCACCGTGCACAGCATGTCGGCGGGCGGCGCGTTCGCGATGCCGTGGATGCGCAGCTCCAGCACTCGCAGACCGCTCATGTGCCACCTCAGCGACAGCATCGCATCGCGCCCGACCGCGCGGAAGACGCCTTCTCCGGCCGACGCCGCAGCGGGGGCCGTAGGATCCGCTCATGCCGACTGCCTCGAGCGCGAGCGCCCACGCCGCGGTCGTCTACAACCCGGTGAAGGTGCCCCTCGAGCGGCTCCGGCGCGCGGTCGAGGCGCAGGAGCTGCAGCACGGCTGGCAACCGTCGCGCTGGCACGAGACCAGCAGCGGCGACCACGGCCGGCAGGCCGCGGCGGATGCGCTCGCGCACGGCCCCGCCGTCGTGCTCGTCGCGGGCGGTGACGGCACGGTCCGGGTCGTCGGCGAGGTGCTGCAGGGCACGGGCACGGCGATGGCGCTGCTCCCGACCGGCACGGGGAACCTGCTCGCGCGCAACCTGGGGCACGCGCTCGGCGACCTCGACGCATCCGTCGCCGTCGCGTTCGGCGGCGCGACGCGAGCCATCGACGTCGCGATCGCCGAGATGGAGGATGCGGACGGCACGCATCGGCGCCACGCCTTCCTCGTGATGGCAGGCATCGGGCTCGACGCGGCGATGGCGGCGCAGACGAACGCGCTCGCGAAGCGCCACCTCGGCTGGGTGGCGTACGTGCCGCCGATCGCGCGGTCGATCACCGCGAACCGGCTGCTGCGGCTGCGCTACCGCATCGACGGCGGACCGGTCCGCACGGCCAGGGCGCACACGCTCATCGTCGGCAACTGCGGCACGCTCACCGGCAGCATGCTGCTGCTGCCGGCCGCCGCCGTCGACGACGGCCTGCTCGACGTCGTCATGCTGCGGCCGAAGAACCGGGCCGGCTGGGCCGGCATCGGCACGCGGCTCACGATGCAGCAGCTCGCGCACCGCTCGGGCTTCGGCAGGCGCATGCTCGAGCTGACGCCCGAGGTGCGCGCGCTCGCCTACGCGCAGGGACGGCAGTTCGACGTGCGGTTCGAGATCCCGCACGACGTGCAGCTCGACGGCGACGGCTTCGGCGCGGTCGTGCGGGCGCGCATCACGGTGGTGCCCGGCTCGCTCCGCGTCGCCGTCCCGGCGACCGCCGTCGGCGGCTCCCGCTAGCGTCGGCCCTGACGACGGGAGAACGCCATGGAGCTAGCACGGCGCACCGCCGAGCTGCCGTGGGGCCCGGTCTCCTACCTCGAGTGGGTCGCGCCCGCGGCGAGCCGCGCATCCACCGTCGTGCTCCTGCACGGCGGCGGGCTCGACTCGGCGTGGTTGTCGTGGGGCGGCGTGGGCGGCGCGCTCGCCGCCGCCGGGCACCGGGTGATCGCACCCGATCATCCCGGGTACGGCCGGAGCCCGAAGGCGCCGTGGCCCGCGAGCCAGCAGCACCTGCTCGCCTACGTCAAGGGCTTCGTCGACGCCCTCGCACTCGACCGCTTCGCCCTCGGCGGCCTCTCGATGGGCGCGGGCCTCGCGATCGGCCACGTGCTCGCGCACCCGCAGCGCGTCTCGGGGCTCATGCTGCTGGGCGCCTACGGCTTGAGCCCCACGCTCGTCGAGGGGCGCTGGTCGGCGGCCGCGCAGCTCGCGAGCTGGGCCGCGACGCGCGCGGGCCTGCTCAAGGCCCTGTCGCGCTCGACCGCCGGCAGCCGCGCGCTGCTCGAGCGCAGCCTGCGACCCGTGCTGCGCAACCCGGAGCAGCGCACCCCCGAGCTCATCGACGCCGTCATGGAGGAGGCCCGGCGAGGATCGGGCATCGCCGCCTTCGGCGAGTTCCAGCGCGAGGAGGTCGGCCGGCGGCGCCAGTCGACCGACTACAGCGCTCGGCTCGCGACGATCGAGACGCCGACGCTCTTCGTGCACGGCGAGCGCGACATGGGCGTGCCCGCCTCCCTCGCCCGCCGCGCGGCGCTGGCGATGCCGGATGCGCGGGTCCTCATCGTGCCGGATGCCGGCCACTGGGTGCAGCGCGACCGCCCGGAGGTCGTCATCCCGGCGATGCGGGAGTTCCTCGACGGCCTGCATTGACCGGTGCGGATCGGCACAGCGGTGCCTACGATGCCCGCATGACGGTGCAGCGCAGCTTCCCCATCCTGTCGACGCGCGAGCCCGAGCGGCTCGAGGCGTTCTACGTCGCCGCCTTCGACGCGCAGCGGACCTACGCGTTCGACCAGGATGGGCGCGACGTGTACGTCGCGCTCGCCGTCGGCGCCTCCACGGTGAGCATCGGCCTCGACAACGACCTCCTCGGAGAGCCGGTGGGCGCCGCGCTCTGGATCTACGTCGACGATGTCGATGCCGCCTACGGGCGGGCGCTCGACTCGGGCGCGACGAGCGTCGCCGAGCCGGAGCTCATGCCGTGGGGCGAGCGCGTCGCGCAGGTGCGCGACCCGAGCGGGTTCACCCTGTACCTCGGCGCGGAGGCCGGCGCGGAGGCCGGGTGATGCTCAGCCGTCGGCCCACCGCAGCACCCGCAGCGCGCCGAGCGTGATCCAGCGGTTCGGCTCCCCCACCGCTCCGTAGTCGATGCGCGCGTCGCCGCCGTGGCGGACATCGAGCGGCCAGGTGCCGTCCGCGCGCCGCTTCGAGCGCACGACCTCGATCGCCTCCGCCATCCGCTCGTCGGGCGCCGCTCCGACGGCGCGGAAGTGCTCGAGCGCTCGCAGCGCGTCGTAGTGCCAGCGCGGCGGGAACGCGAGCTCGAGGTACGCCTCCTTGACGAGCTCGCCCGTCGAGCGCCGCCGCAGCAGGCCGCGTTCGAGCAGGTACGCCTCACCGCTCGCGCGCGCCTCCTCCAGCCGCGGGTCGTCGCTCACGCGCTCCTGCGCGGCGAGCGCCTCGAGCACGGCGATCGTGGTGTCGAACGACGAGCGGACACTGCCGTGCTCCTGCTCGCAGTTCCAGCCGCCGTCCGCCATGCGCTCGCCGAGCAGCCGCTCGACGGCCGGCTCCGCGGGCTCGCCGTAGTAGACGGCGTTCGTGACGAGCGCCGCGTTGATGCACGGCTCGACCTCGCCCTCGAAGAACGGCTCGTCGTCGTACTCCCAGCGCGTCACCCGCTTGACGTCGTCGATCGCGGCCCGCACCGACCCATCCGCCGGGTCGACGCCGAGCAGGCGCAGCTCCGTGAGCACGGGCGCGGTGGAGGTCCAGGGCTGGCCGGGCAGCATCGGCGCGGTCGTCGGCGAGTGCGCACCGCCCGCCCACTGGCCGTCGTCGCCCCGGGCTGCGAGCAGCTGCGCTCCCCACCCCTCGCGGGCCACCCTCGCGCGCTCGGCGGCCACCTCGGCGGGATCCGCGTCGAGCAGATCCTGCAGCACCTGCCAACGGATCGCAGGGTCACCCTCGAGCAGCCAGTCGATCGTGCCCATGCGGTACCCCCTTCGGCGTCAGCGCGCCAGGAAGTCGAGCAGCGCCCGGTTGAACTCCTCGGCATGGCTGACGTTCATGCCGTGCGGGGCGCCCTCCACGACGTGCAGCTCACTGCCGTCGATCGCGGCATGCGTGCGCCTGCCGGAGCCCTCGAACGGCACCGTCTGGTCGCCGTCGCCGTGGATGACGAGGGTGGGCACCGAGATGGCGCCGAGGTCGTCGCGGAAGTCGGTGGTCGCCCACGCGTCCATGGCCGCGAGCGCCGCCGCCTGCGACGACTGCTGCGCGAGCGCGATCGCCTGCTGCCGCTGCTCCTCGGTCACCTGCAGCCCGTCGGCGGTCGAGAAGAAGCCGGTGGTGAACTCGTCGAAGAAGCTGTCGCGGTCGGCCTCGAGCCCCGCGCGCATCTCGAGGCGCGCATCGTCGGTCAGCGGCCCGTCGGGGTTGTCGTCGGACTGCAGCAGGTACGGCGGCGTAGCCGCGGCGAGCACCACGGAGCGCAGCCGGTCCTGCCCGTAGGCGGCGATGTAGCGGGCGACCTCGCCGCCACCCATGGAGAAGCCGACGAGCGTGACGTCCTGCAGGTCGAGGTCGGTGAGCACCTGATCCAGGTCGGCGGCGAGGGTGTCGTAGTCGTAGCCGTCGTCGGGCTTGTCGCTGCGGCCGAAGCCTCTCCGGTCGTACGCGACCACGCGGTAGCCGGCCGCGACGAGCGCATCCGTCTGGTCGTCCCACGACTCGGCCGACAGCGGCCAGCCGTGGATGAGCACGACCGGGCGGCCGTCGCCGCCGGAGTCGTCGATGTGGAGTCGGATGTCGGGCATGGATCTCCTTCGTCAGTGCTTGCGTCTGTCGGTGTTGGGACCTGGAGCTAGCGGGGCTCGGGCTGCTCGAAGCCGAAGCGCTCGCCCTGCTCCCAGGCGTTGCGATCGTTGCCCTCGGTTGGGATGCCGCCTCGCAGCATGCGCGCGAAGTGCAGCAGGTTCCACGCCATGATCGTCACGCCCTTGTTGGTGAACTCGTTGTCCACGCCGGCTCGCGAGCCGTCCTCGGCCTCGTCGCCGTAGGACGGACCTGGGCCCGCCTCACCGACCCAGCCGGTGTCGACCTGCGGCGGTATCGCGTAGCCGATGTGCTGCAGCGAGTAGACGGCCTCGCGCGCGACGTGCTTCATGCCGTCCTCGTTGCCGCCGACGAGGACCCCTCCGACCTTGCCGTAGAAGATCGACTGGCCCCGGTCGTTCAGCTCCGCCGACTCGGCGTAGAGCCGCTCGATCACGCGGCGGAAGACGCTCGACGCATCGCCGAGCCAGATGGGCGTTGCGAGCACGAGGATGTCGGCGGCCAGCACGCGCTGCCAGAGCGCCGGCCACGCATCCTCGCTCGCGCCCTCCTCGGTCATGTCGTGCTGCACCCCGGGCGCGAGCGCGTGATCGACGGCCCGCACGACCTCCACCTCGACGCCCTGCTTCCGCAGGATGTTCGCGCTCGCCTCGATGAGCAGGTCTGTGTGGCTCTCCCCGGGCGACGGAGTCAGCGTGCAGTTGATGTACATCGCTCGGATGGCGTCGGTCATGCCGCCCACCATGGCACGGGCCGCCCGGGAGCGCCATGAGCGCCCCCGGAGCCCGCCTGGATCACATGGCGTCGGTGTCGCCGCCGTCGACGATCGCAGGTCACGCGAGGCGGTCGCGCGCCTCGATGAGCGCCGCGAGCCGGGCCGCGAACCGAGCCGGCGCATCCGCATCCCGAGGCAGGAAGCCCTCGCCGGTCTTCGCGCCCAGGTCCCCGCGCTCGGCGCGCTCGCGGAGCATCGCGGGGGCTCCGGATGCGTCCCCGAGCGTCGGGAGGATGCCGTCCATCACGCTGCGCCACACGTCGAGGCCACCGAGGTCCATGATCTCGAACGGCCCGGCGAGCGCCCAGCGCGGCCCGAGGCCGGCCGTCACGGCCTGGTCGACCTGCTCGGGCGTCGCGATGCCGCGCTTCACGAGGTGCATCGCCTCGCGGTAGAGCGCCGCCTGCAGCCGGTTGGCGATGAAGCCCTCCACCTGCTGCGCGAGCGGCACGGCGGTCTTGCCCGCCGCGGTCAGGAGCGCGACCATCCGCTCGACCGTCGCCGTCGGCGTCGCGGGGCCGGGCACGACCTCGACGAGCGGCACGGTGTCGGCCGGGTTGAAGAAGTGCGCGATGACGAGCCGCGACGGGTCCCGCATGCCGGCCGCGAGCGCATCCGGGGCGATCGACGACGTGTTCGAGGCGATGACGGCGTCGGCGTTGGCCGCCTCGACCTGCGCGAGCAGCGCGCGCTTGAGCTCGAGCCGCTCGGGTGCCGCCTCGAGCACGATCGTGGCGCCGGTGACGGCCGCCTCGACGCTGCCGTGCGCGGTCGCGCCGGCCGACTCGGCTGCCCTAGCCGCGGCCGCCGGGTCGACGTCGAAGACGCGCACCTCGTGGCCCGCGCGGCCGAGCACGCGCGCGATGCCCGCGCCCATGACGCCGGCGCCCAGGACGGCGATGATCTCGTGCACGGCTGCTCCTTCGCTCCCACCCGACGATGCCACAGCGCGAGGCTCGCGGCGATCGGCGCCGCTCATGGCGTCGGGCGCGTGGGCGTCAGCGAGCCTGGCGACTGCTGATGCCGAAGCCGGCTGAGAGGCGATCGGGCACGAGCGGGATGATGGGCGCCGTGAGCCGATAGCGCCAGTCGCTCACGACGATGCCGCGCCGCTTGCGGAGGCCGCGCAGTCCGTCGCGGACCACCGCGGAGGCATCCGCCCACGCCACCTCGGGCACGGCATCGGGTGAGACGCCCATCCGGTCGTGGAACTCGGTCGCGACGAACCCTGGCAGCAGCGCCGTCACGGTGACGCCGTCGCGGCGGTAGCGCGCGTGCAGCGAGCGCGACAGCACGATGAGCTGCGCCTTCGCGGCCGCGTACGAGCCGCTCGGCATGCGCCCCGCGAGGCTCGCGACGTTGAGGATGCCGCCGCGCCGGCGCGAGCGCATGCCCGGCAGCGCGGCGTGCGCGAGCCGCAGGGGCACCCACGAGAGCAGCTCGTGCATGCGGCGCTCGTCCTCGATCGGGGATGCTTCGAACGGCTGCGCGACCGCGAAGCCGGCGTTGTTGACGAGCACGTCGACGGGTCGGCCGGCGTCGGCGACGCGAGCGGCGACCCGTTCGAGGTCGGCGGCGTCGGTGAGGTCGGCGGCGAGCACCTCGATCTCCGCGCCGCGCGCGTCGGCGAGCTCGTCGGCCAGTTCGCGCAGCCGCTGCTCGTCGCGCGCGACGAGCACGAGCGAGAAGCCGTCGGCCGCGAGCTGGCGCGCGAACTCGGCGCCGAGGCCCGCCGAGGCACCGGTGATCAGGGCGCGCATCTCCATGGCCCAACCTTGGCAGACGGTGCGCATCGCGGTGGGCGCGCGCCGGTACGCTGGCAGTTCCACGCGGGAGTGGTGGAATTGGCAGACACGCAGGATTTAGGTTCCTGTGCCCTCGTGGCGTAGGGGTTCAAGTCCCCTCTCCCGCACCCTGCGTCGGACCCATCGCGAAGGAGCGCCAGTGCACGCGCTGCCGACAGAGTTCCTCATCGACATCGAAGGACTCATCTCCGGCGCGGGCGTGTGGGCGCTGCTGCTGGTCTGCGCGATCGTCTTCGTCGAGACCGGGCTGCTCGTCGGGTTCCTGCTGCCGGGCGACACGCTGCTCGTGATCGCGGGCGTGCTGTCGTACACCGGTGTCATCCCGCAGCCCATCTGGCTCGTGTGCCTGTGCATCTGGATCTGCGCCGTCGCGGGCGATCAGCTCGGCTACTACATCGGCCACAAGGCGGGGCCGCCGATCTTCCAGCGCAAGTCGTCCGGGCTGTTCTCGCACCGCACGATCCAGCGCACGAACCGCTTCTTCCTGCGCTACGGCGCCGCGGCGGTCATCATCGCCCGCTTCATCGGCATCGTGCGCACGTTCATGCCGGTCGCCGCGGGCGTGGGGCGGATGCCGTGGCCCACCTTCCTGCGCCTCGACATCGTCGGCGGGCTGCTGTGGGGCGCGGGCCTGCCCCTCATCGGCTGGGGCGTCGCGCACATCCCCGGCGTCGCGGAGGTCGTGACCGAGTACATCGACCTCGTGCTGCTCGGCGTCGTGGCCATCGCGATCGTCGCGATCGTGTGGCACGCCATCCAGTCGCGCCGCGAGGTGGAGCGCGAGATCCGCGAGGGCACCGCCGCGGGGCCCGTCGAGACCCTCGACCTCTCGGGCACGAGCGAGCACGGCCTGGAACGCTGAGAGGCCCTTACGCGGCGAGCCAGATCGCCTGCGCGACCTCCGGTCCCAGGTCGATCGTCCCCGCGGTGGTGCGCACCTGGATCGAGCCCGAGTAGGGCTTCTGCCCCAGCACCTCGAGCGCGGCGTCGAGCGCGACCCCGGAGTCGGCGAGGAACCGGAGCATCGCCGGGTCGGCGTCCGAGATGCGGACGACCGCGCCCGCGTGCCCGACCGGGGCATCCGCGAGCAGCACCGCATCCGGCCGCACCACCGAGCCGTCGGCCGCGGGGATGACGTCGCCGTGCGGATCGCGCGTCGGGTCGCCGAGCGACCGCGCGATGGAGTCGAGCAGCCGGTCGCTCAGCGCGTGCTCGAGCACCTCGGCCTCGTCGTGCACCTCATCCCAGTCGTAGCCGTGCCGCTCGACGAGCCACGTCTCGACGACGCGGTGCCGCCGCACCTGCCGCACCGCGAGCGCACGGCCGGCGTCGGTGAGCGCGATCGCGCCGTAGGGGCGGTGGTGCACAAGGCCCGCGGCCGCGAGCTTCTTCACCATCTCGGTGACGGTGGAGTTCGCGAGCCCGAGCCGGCCGGCGAGCTGCGAGGGCGTGATCGGGTCGGGCTGCCACTCGGTGTGGTGGTAGATCGCCTTGACGTAGTCCTCAGCGGCTGTCGACTGCATGACGCCTCGCTCTCGTCGATCGACTCCTGGCCCACCGGTTGACGAGCCCCCGGCGGGGCCCGAAGAGCAACGCTAGCCCGAACGCGAGTCCCTGCGTGAGGACGACGGCGCCGCCCGGGGAGATGTCGAGCCAGAACGCCGCGATGAGGCCCGCGAGCGCCGCGACCACGGTGACGCCCACCGACCAGGCGAGCAGCGCATCCCACCGGCCGACGATGAGCGACGCGGTCGCACCGGGGATGACGAGCATCGCCACCACCAGAATGATGCCGACCGCCTGCAGCGCCGTCACGACGGTGAGCGCGAGCGCGCCGAGCAGCACCGCGTGCAGCAGACGCGGTCGCAGCCCGATGGCGTGGGCATGGCCGGGGTCGAACGCGACGAGCGTCAGGTCGCGGCGGAGCACGACGAGCGTGACGCACACGACGGCGCCGACGACGAGCACCTGCGCGATGTCGGCGTCGCTCACGCCCAGCACGTTGCCGAACAGGATGTGCTGCAGGTCGGTGTCGGCGGGCGTCACCGAGACGATGACGAGGCCGAGCGCGAACAGCGTCGTGAACACCACGCCGATGGCGGCATCCGCCTTGATCCTCGTAGCGGCGCGCACGCCGCCGATGAGCGCGACGGCGCCGATCCCGAACACCGCCGCGCCGAGCGCGAACGGCAGCCCCAGGATGTAGGCGAGGGCGACGCCTGGCAGCACGGCGTGCGACACGGCGTCGCCCATGAGCGACCAGCCCATCTGCACGAGCCACGTCGACAGCAGCGCGCACGCGATCGCGGCGACGAGCGTGACGAGCATCGCGCGCAGCATGAAGTCGTACGAGAAGGGGGCGAGCAGCGCGTCGATGCCGACCGTCATGAGCAGCGTCTCGGGCACGTCACGCCTCCTCGCGGGTCGAGCCGGCACCGAAGGCCTCGGCGATGCGCTCGGGCGTCAGCACCGTCGCCGGTGGCCCGTGGTGCAGCAGCCGGCCGCGCAGCAGCAGGGCCGTGTCGACGAGCTCCGCGACGCCGGAGAGGTCGTGGTGCACGATCACGACCGTGCGGCCGCGGTCGCGCAGGTCTCGCAGCACCTCGACGATGCGCGCCTCGCTCGTGCGGTCGACTCCCGCGAAGGGCTCGTCGAGCAGCAGCAGCTCGGCGTCCTGCGCGATCGCCCGGGCGACGAACGCGCGCTTGCGCTGCCCGCCCGAGAGCTCCCCGATGGGACGGTCGGCGAGGTCGTCGATGCGGAGCAGATCGAGCGCCTCGTCGACCGCGGCGCGATCGGCCGCCCGCGGGATGCGGAGCATGCCCATCCGCCCGTAGCGGCCGGTCGTCACGACGTCGCGCACGGTGATGGGGAAGTCCCAGTCGACCGACTCCGCCTGCGGCACCGACGCGACGAGGCCGGCGCGCCGCGCCTGCGCCGGCGTGCGGCCCAGGATGCGCACGGTGCCCTCGTGCGGCACGCGCTCGAGCACCGCGGCGAGCATCGACGACTTGCCGGAGCCGTTCACGCCGACGAGGCCGGTGATCTCGCCGGTGCGGATGCGCACGGTCACGTCGGCGAGCGCGTGCACCTCGCCGTAGTGCACGCCGAGCCGCTCGGTGACGATCGCGTCGGCGGCGCTGTCCAGGGGGTGCACCGTCATGCTCCGAGCCCCTCCAGGATGGCGTCGACGTCGTGCTCGATGAGCGCGAGGTAGGTGGGCGCCGGCCCGCCGGGCACCGAGAGCGAGTCGACGTGCAGGGAGCCGTCGAAGCGCACGCCCGCGTTCCGCGCGATCTGCTGCTGCGTGCCGGGATGCGTCGTCGACTCGCAGAAGACGGTCGGCACGCCGGTCCGCTCGACGACCGCCGCGACGGCCGCGATCGACTGCGGCGTGCCTTGGCCGCCGGCGTTGACAGGCCACAGGCTCGCCTCGGCGAGGCCGGCGTCGCGCGTGAGGTAGCTGAACGCGCCCTCGCACGTGACGAGCACGCGGTGCGCCTGCGGGACGGCGGCGACGCCCGCGCGGAGCCGGTCGCGGAGCCGGTCCAGCTCGGCCGTGATCGCGGCCGCGCGCGCGTCGATCGCGGCGCGGTCCGCGGGTACGAGCTCGCCGATCGCGACGCGCAGCGCCTCGACGTACTGGGCGCCCTCGGCGGGCGAGACCCACGCGTGCGCGTTCGGGTTGCCGGCGTAGTGGCCCGTCTCGATCGGGATGGGCTCGATCGTGTCGCTGAGCACGACGTGCGGCGCTGCGGCCCGCTCGACGAGCGTGAGCAGCCAGTCGTCGATGCCCATGCCGTTCGTCACCACGAGGTCGGCGCCCTCGGTGCGCACGAGGTCGCCGGGCGTGGGCTCGTAGTCGTGCACCTCGACGCCCGGGCGCGTGAGCGACTCGACGCGCGCCGCGTCGCCCGCCACCTCGCGGGCCAGGTCGGCGATCACGGTGAAGGTCGCGAGCACGAGCGGCCGGTCGTCGGCCGGTGCGTCGGTCGCGGCGCCGGGCGTGGCACAGCCGGTCAGCGCCGCCAGCGCGCAGGCCGCCGCGACGGCGACGATTCGCCGCCCCGCACCTCGCGCTTTCGGCATACCGAAATCATGGCAGAGAAGATGCAGTGCGCACCAGCGCTGCGGGCGGGCGTCGGCCGCGCACCCGTACCGATCTGCGGGTGCGCGGGCTCAGCACCCGCCGATCGGTACGGGAGATCCGACCGGTGTCGGTTTGGCGGTACGGATTTGCGGGTGCAGGAGCCGCGCACCCGCAGATCGGTACCGGATGCCCATCGCGCGGACCGGGCCCGCGGCACGCCGGAGCGACTGCGATCTGCGGTCAGCGGCCGGCGATGCGCGCCGCGAGCGCCTCGAACGCGAGGCGCCGGTGGCTGAGCGCGTCCTTCTCCTCCGGGCTCAGCTCGGCGGCCGCCCGGCCGTCGGCGTCGTGGGGCAGGAAGATCGGGTCGTACCCGAACCCGCCCTCGCCGCGCGGCGCATCCGCCACCGTGCCGGCCCACTCGCCGCGCTCGACCACCTCGCCGTCGGCGTCGACCCACGCGGCCGCGCACACGAAGCGCGCGCCGCGCTCGGTGTGCCCGGCGAGGTTCGCGAGCAGCAGCTCGAGGTTGTCCTGCGCGTCGCGCGTGCCGGCGTAGCGCGCGGAGTGGATGCCGGGCGCGCCGCCCAGCGCGTCGACGGCGATGCCGGAGTCGTCCGCGAGCGCCGGCAGGCCGGTGCGCTCGTGGGCGGCACGCGCCTTGATGAGCGCGTTCGCCTCGAACGTGTCGCCGTCCTCGACCGGCTCGGGGCCGTCGTCGGGCACGAGCTCGACGCCGGGCAGCAGCGGCGCCAGGATGCGCTGCAGCTCCTCGACCTTGTGCGGGTTGTGGGTCGAGACGACCACCTGCAGCCCGCCGCCCGTGAGCTCGGTGCCCGCCGATCCGACGATGCTCACGCGAGCGCCTCGCGCTGCAGCTCGGTGAGCCGCGCGGTGCCGGCGAGCGCGAGGTCGAGCATCGCGTCGAGCTCGGAGCGGTCGAACGGCGCAGCCTCGGCGGTGCCCTGCACCTCGACGAGCAGGCCGCGGCCGGTCGCGACGACGTTCATGTCGGTGTCGGCGCGCACGTCCTCGACGTAGGCGAGGTCGAGCATCGGCACGCCGTCGACGATGCCGACCGAGACGGCCGCGACCGAGTCGAGCAGCGGCTTCGCACTCCTGGGCACCCTGCCCTGCTCCTGCGCCCAGCGGATGGCCTCCGCGAGCGCGACGTACGCGCCGGTGATCGCGGCGGTGCGGGTGCCGCCGTCCGCCTGCAGCACGTCGCAGTCGACGGCGATCGAGAGCTCGCCGAGCGCCCGCATGTCGACGCCCGCGCGCAGGCTCCTGCCGATGAGGCGCGAGATCTCGTGCGTGCGGCCGCCGACGCGGCCCTTCACGCTCTCGCGATCCATCCGCTCGTTCGTCGACCGCGGCAGCATCGCGTACTCGGCCGTCACCCATCCCTTGCCCTTGCCCGACATCCAGCGCGGCACGGTCGGCATGACGGATGCGGTGCACAGCACCTTCGTCGCCCCGAACGAGACGAGCGCGCTGCCCTCCGCCTGCTGGCTCCAGCCGCGCTCGATCGTGACGTCGCGCAGCTGGTCGAGCTGCCTGCCGTCCTTGCGCGTGGGCGTGGGTGCGTCAGCCACGAGGGCCTCCTTCAGTCGGTGCGGCCGGGGAGCTGGATGACCCCGGTCTGGTGGAACTCGACGTGCGTCACCTCTGGACCGAGGAACCGGCGCGCGAGCCGCAGGAACGGCTCCTGCGCCTCCGTCGTCGCCTCGAACTCGTAGACCGGGGTCGTGCCGGGGGCCGCGAGCATGCGCCGGTCGCTGAGGATGCGGTAGACGTCGGCCGCGGTCTCCTCGGCGCTCGACACGAGCCGCACGTCGGGGCCGGCGACGTAGCCGATCGCGCCGGCGAGCAGCGGGTAGTGGGTGCAGCCGAGCACGAGCGTGTCGAGCCGCTCCGCGAGCAGCGGCTCGAGGTACTCGTGGGCCGCCTGGAGCACCTCGTCGCCCGTCGTCACGCCCGCCTCGACGAACTCGACGAAGCGCGGCGCGGCGCCGGCCGCGACGTGCGGCACGCCGGCCTCCGCGAAGGCGCGCTGGTACGCGCCCGAGCCGATCGTGCCGGCGGTGCCGATCACGCCGATCCGCCCGGACCGGCTCTGGCTCACGGCCGCGCGCACGGCGGGGTCGATGACCTCGACGACCGGGATGCCCATGCCCTCCTCGTAGCGCTCACGGGCGATGTCGAGCGTCGCGGCCGACGCGGTGTTGCATGCGATGACGAGCATCTTCACGCCCTGCGCGACGAGCGTGTCGAGCACGTCGAGGGCGAGGTGGCGCACCTCCGCCTGCTCGCGCGGCCCGTACGGTCCGTTCGCGGTGTCGCCGATGTAGGTGATCGACTCGGCGGGCAGCTGGTCGATGAGCGCCCTCGCCACGGTGAGCCCGCCGACGCCGCTGTCGAAGACTCCGATCGGGCGATGCACGTCGGCAAGCCTAGCCGCGAGCCGCGCCGCGGGGCGCGCACGCATACCTGTACCGACGTGTCAGGGGTGCGCGGTATCGTCTGCACCCTGACGATCGGCAGGAGTCGGCGTGATCGAGTTCGCATCCGTGCGCAAGGAGTATTCGGGCGGCACGGTCGCTGTCGAGGACTTCAGCCTCACCATCCCATCGCACGCCGTCGCGGTGCTCGTGGGGTCCTCCGGCTGCGGCAAGACGACGCTGCTGCGCATGGTGAACCGCATGGTCGAGCCCACGTCGGGCACGGTGAGCATCGACGGCGTCGACGTGCGCTCGATGGACCCCGTGAAGCTGCGCCGGTCGATCGGCTACGTGCTGCAGGCGGGCGGCCTGCTCCCCCACCGCACGATCGCCGACAACGTCGCGACCGTGCCGGTGCTCGAGGGCCGCAGCCGCAGGCAGGCGCGACAGGATGCGCTGGGCCTGCTCGAGCGCGTCGGCCTCGACACGGCGCTCGCCGACCGCTACCCCGCGCAGCTCTCCGGCGGGCAGCAGCAGCGCGTCGGCGTCGCGCGCGCGCTCGCCGCCGACCCGAACATCCTGCTCATGGACGAGCCGTTCGGCGCCGTCGACCCGATCGTGCGCGACCAGCTGCAGTCCGAGATGCGGTCGCTGCAGGCCGAGCTCGGCAAGACGATCGTGTTCGTGACGCACGACATCGACGAGGCGTTCGCGCTCGGCGACGAGGTGCTCGTGCTGCGCAAGGGCGCCGAGATCGCGCAGCGCGGCGCCCCGGCGCAGATCCTCGCCAACCCCGCCGACGACTTCGTCGCGAGCTTCGTGGGTGCCGGCAGCGCCCGCCGCACCCTGCGCATCCGCGAAGTCGAAGGTCGGAGCGTCGTGGTCGACGGCGACGACCGCCCGACCGGCGTGCTGGCGCGGTGAGGGGGCGGCAGCGATGACCTGGCTGAGCCAGAACCTCCACATCGTCGGCGCGCTGCTCGTCGACCACCTCGTGCTCTCGATCCTGCCGATCGTGCTGAGCCTCGTGATCTCGGTGCCGCTCGGCTGGCTCGCGTCCCGCTACCGCAGGGCTCGCACGCCGCTGCTGACGGGCACCGGCCTGCTGTACGCCATCCCGTCGCTGCCGCTGTTCATCATCGTCGCGCCGCTCATCGGGGTCGCGGTGCGCTCCCCCGTGACGATCATCGCCGGGCTGACGATCTACGGGTGCGCGCTGCTCGTGCGCGGCGCCGCCGACGCGTTCGGCTCGGTGCCGCGCGAGACGATGCTCGCGGCGGATGCGATGGGGCACTCCGCGTGGGCGCGCTTCTGGCGCGTCGAGCTGCCCCTCGCGGGGCCCGTGCTGCTGTCGTCGCTGCGTGTCGTCATCGTCTCGACCGCGAGCCTCGTCACCGTCGGTGCGCTCGTGGGCGCGTCGAGCCTCGGCACCCTCTTCACCGACGGGTTCCAGCGCGGCATCGAGGCATCCATCATCACGGGCCTCGTGCTCACCGTCGTCGTCGCGTACGCGCTCGACGCCGTGTGCGTGCTCGCGGGTCGCATGACGATGCCCTGGCTGCGATCGGTGGCGGCATGAACCTGTTCGTCGAGGCGATCGCGTACCTGCTCGACCCCGCCAACTGGGCGGGCGCCGGCGGCCTGGGCCTGCGCGTCCTCGAGCACCTGGGGTTCTCGGGTGCGGTGCTGCTCGTCGCCGCAGCGGTCGGCATCCCCGCGGGCGTCGCCATCGGCCACACCGGCCGAGGCCGCGGCCTCGTGATCGCGCTCACGAGCGGCGCGCGCGCCATCCCGACGCTCGGGCTGCTGACCATCTTCGGGCTGTTGCTGGGCATCGGCCTCGAGGCCCCGTTCCTCGCCCTCGTCGTGCTGGCGCTGCCGCCCGTGCTGGCCGGGTCGTACGCGGGCGTCGAGGCCGTCGACCGGCAGGTGATCGGCGGCGCCCGTGCGATCGGCATGACCGAGCGGCAGATCGTGACCGGCGTCGAGCTGCCGCTTGCGAGCCCCGTGCTGATCGGCGGGCTGCGGTCGGCGGCGCTGCAGGTCATCTCGACCGCGACGCTCGCCGCCTACATCTCCGACACGGGCCTCGGCAGGCCCATCTTCGAGGGACTCAAGACGCGCGAGTACGGCGTCATGCTCGCCGGCTCGATCCTCGTCGCGCTGCTCGCGCTGCTCGTCGAGCTGCTCTTCCAGGCCGCCCAATCCGCGGCGGCCCGCCGCGCCGAACCCGTTGACAGCCACCGCACCGCGCGCATCCGCGCACCAGAGAGGAACCTCGCATGACCCACTTCTTCCGCAGGACGGGCCTCACCCTCGCCGCGATCGGCGCCACCGGCGTGCTGCTCGCAGGCTGTGCGAGCGCCGACCCCCTGGCGGAGGGCGAGACGACCGCGCCCTCCGCGAGCGGCGAGGGCACGACGCTCGTCGTCGGCTCGCAGGACTACTACTCGAACGAGATCATCGCCGAGCTGTACGCGCAGGCGCTCGAGGACGCCGGCTACACGATCGACCGCCAGCTGCGCATCGGGCAGCGCGAGGTGTACCTGCCCGAGATCGAGGCGGGCTCGATCGACCTCTTCCCCGAGTACACCGGCCCGCTGCTGCAGGTGTGGGCGGAGGAGCCGCCGGAGCGCGAGAGCGACGAGGTCTACGACGCCCTCGTCGAGGCAGCGCCCGAGGGCATCACGATCCTCGATCAGGCACCGGCGACCGACCAGGACGCCTACGTCGTGACGCGCGAGTTCGCCGAGCAGTACGACCTGACGACGGTCGCCGACCTCGCGAACGTCGACGTGCCGCTCACGATGGGCGCGAACTCCGAGGCCGAGACGCGACCGAACGGACCGCAGGGTCTCGCGGAGGTCTACGGCATCGAGGTCGGCTTCACGCCCATCGAGGACAGCGGCGGCCCGCTCACGGTCCGCGCGCTGCAGGACGGCGACGTGCAGCTCGCCATCCTGTACACCGCGCAGCCGGAGATCGCCGAGAGCGACCTCGTCGTGCTCGAGGACACCGAGGGCCTCTTCCTCTCGTCGAACGTCGTGCCGGTCGCGAGCGACCGCGTCGACGAGGAGGCGCAGGAGGTCGTCAACGGGATCAGCGCGGCCCTCACGTCCGACGAGCTCATCGAGCTCAACCGGCGCAGCACCGTCGAGCAGTCGCCTGCCGCCGACATCGCGGCGGCGTGGCTCGAGGAGCAGGGGCTGCTCGGGTAGTCAGTCCCGCAGCATCCGGTGCATCGCGATGTGCCCCCACGTGGGGCCCGTCGACACCTGCTCGTCGAGGTGCCGGAACCCGCGCCGCTCGTAGAACCGGGCGGCGCGGGCGTTGCCGTCGATGAGCCACAGGTAGTGGGGGCGCTCGTCGACCACCGCGTCGAAGAGCACCGCGCCGAGCCCGGAGCCGTGCAGGTCGGCATGCACGTAGAGGCGGCCCAGCTCGCGCGCCGCCGGCGAGGGCACGAAGCCGAGCGCGATCTCCCACGCGGCCGGCGCCGGCTCGGCCGCGGCGACGCCCACGATGCGGTCGCCGAGCCACGCGATCCGACGGCGCGCGTCGCCCGGCTCGGCGAAGTCGGCGGCGAGGCCGCGGATGTCGGCCTGCGCGAGCCCGTCCTCGCGGAACGCGTCCGGCAGCAGGCCCGCGTACGTGCGCAGCTGCTCCTCGACGAGGAACAGCGCCCACGCGGGCGCGTCGGCGGGCGTCGGCTCGCGGAGCTCGACGCCGTCGGGCAGCGGTCGGCCATCGGGCATCGGTGAAGAGGATGCGTGCACCGCGCCACGCTACCGGTCGTCAGGCGCGCCCACGCCGCCCCGCATTAGGGTTGCGCCGTGGACACCGCGCTCATGACCGACCGCTACGAGCTGACGATGATCGATGCCGCGATGCGCTCCGGCACCGCCTTCCGGCCCTCCGTCTTCGAGGTCTTCGCGCGCCGCCTGCCGGGCGCGCGCCGCTACGGCGTCGTCGCCGGCACGGGCCGCTTCCTGGAGCGGCTCGCCGAGTTCCGCTTCGGCGACGACGAGCTGCGCTTCCTGCGCGACAACCAGGTCGTCTCGAGCGAGCTGCTCGACTGGCTCGCCGACTACCGCTTCTCGGGCGACGTGCGCGGCTACGCCGAGGGAGAGCTCTACTTCCCCGGCTCCCCCATCCTCGTCATCGAGGGCTCCTTCGCCGAGGCCGTCGTGCTCGAGACGCTCGCGCTCTCGGTGCTCAACTACGACTCCGCGGTCGCGAACGCCGCCACCCGCATGACCCGCGCGGCGAAGGGCCGCCCGGTCGCCGAGATGGGCTCGCGGCGCGCCAACGAGGAGGCGGCGATCGCGGCGGCGCGCGCCGCGTACATCGCCGGCTTCGGCGCCACGTCCAACCTCGCCGCGGGCGCGCGCTGGGGCATCCCCACCATGGGTACGGCCGCGCACTCCTTCACGCTCCTCCACGACTCCGAGGCCGCCGCGTTCCAGGCGCAGATCGACGTGCTCGGCGTCGGCACGACGCTGCTGGTCGACACGTACGACATCGAGCAGGGCATCCGCACGGCGATCGAGGTCGCCGGCACGGACCTCGGCGGCATCCGCCTCGACTCGGGCGACCTCGACGAGGTGGCGGCCGAAGCAAGGGCGCTGCTCGACTCGCTCGGCGCGACCGGCACCCGCATCACCGTCACGAGCGACCTCGACGAGTACGCCATCGCGGCGCTGCAGGCGAGCCCCGTGGATGCGTACGGCGTCGGCACGAGCGTCGTCACCGGCTCGGGCGCGCCCGCCGCCGGCATGGTCTACAAGCTCGTCGCCCGGCAGGGCGCCGACGGCGCGTGGGTCGGGGTCGCGAAGCACTCCGAGGACAAGACGTCGAAGCCGGGCGAGAAGGTGGCCGTGCGCACGCTCGAGGATGGCGTGGCGATCGAGGAGACGGTGCTCGTGACCGAGCACCAGGCGACGATCGACGCGGCGGCGGCCGGCGGCCGTGCGCTGCAGGTGCCGCTCGTGCGCGGCGGCGAGGTCGACGACCGCTGGCTCGGCGCGCGCGGCGTCGCGACCGCGCGCGAGCGCCACGACGCGTCGGTGGCGGAGCTGCCCGCCGAGGCGCACCGGCTCGCGCGCGGCGAGCCGGTCATCCCGACCGTCTTCCGCTGACCGCGCGGCGGGCGATCGCCTGCGGGACGACTACTCGGCCCGGAGCTTCTCGTAGATCTCCTTGCAGGCGGGGCAGATCGGGAACTTCTCCGGGTCGCGGCCCGGGGTCCACTTCTTGCCGCACAGGGCGCGCACGGGCTTGCCCGAGAGCGCCGACTGCAGGATCTTCTCCTTCTTGACGTAGTGCGAGAACCGGTCGTGGTCGCCGTCCTCGACCGACTCCTCGTTGAGGAGCTTCTCGAGCTCGCGGTCGAGCACGTCGGTGCCACCACCCGCCCCGATCGTGCCGGGGCCGGTCGTCTCTGGTCCGGGGGTCTGCGTCATGGCCCCATGATCCCATGCGCGGCGATCCCACGCTCAGCCCGCTCCCGGATCGTTCCGTCATGCTTCTCGATGCCGCCGGGGACAGCTGACGCCCGGCACACCGACCGAGGAGGACCCATGCAGGAGATCGACCGCGACGACGAACTCGGCTGGCTCGTCGGCACGCTCGACCGCATCCTCGGCGTCCAGCGGCCCCTCGTGGTCAACCACTTGCGATCGCTGCGCCGCAAGCACCCAGAGCTCAACCCCGAGCAGGTGATCCAGCGGCTCGAGAAGCAGTACCTCGCCGCGGTCACGAGCGGCGGCGCGGCCGTCGGCGCGACCGCCGTCGCGCCCGGCATCGGCACGGCTGCGTCGCTCGGGCTCACCGTCGCGGAGACCGTCGTCTTCCTCGAGGCGAGCGCCTTCTTCGCGCAGGCGGTCACCGAGGTGCACGGCATCCCGGTCGAGGACCCCGAGCGCGCGAAGGCGCTCGTCATGGGGCTCATGCTCGGCTCCGGCGGCAAGGCGCTCGTCAAGCGCGTCGCCGCGCAGTCCATGGGCGGCGGCTCCGCGGGCACCGCCTTCTGGGGCGAGCTCGTCACCTCGCGCATGCCCACCGGCATGATGGGCCAGGTCGTCGACTTCCTGCGCCGCGCGTTCCTGAAGCGGATGGCGCGCAACACCGGCGCGTCGATGATCGGCCGGGCGATGCCGTTCGGCATCGGCGCCGTGGTCGGCGGCGTGGGCAACAACATCCTCGGCCGGCAGATCGTGAAGGCCGCGCGCGAGGCGTTCGGCCCGCCGCCGGTCGCGTTCGACCCGAGCCTCGCCCCCGTCATCAAGGAGGCGCGCCGCACCCTCGGCGAGCGCATCCAGGACGCCCGGGAGATCGAGCGGGAGGGGCTGGGCGGCGGCCTGCGTCGATTCCGCGAGCGACTCGGCACGTCGAGCACGGGGCCGCGAGACGACGAAGCGCCGCCGGAGCCCTCAGGCTCCGACGGCGCGCCGACCGACGAGCGGTGACCGAGCGGCGTCGCTGACTACTCCAGCGCGCCGAGCGTCACGTCGACCTCGGCCTCCTGGCCGTCGCGGAGGTACGTGACCGTGACGGTGTCGCCGCCGGCGTGCGCGCGCACCTGCGCGGTCGCGTCGGTAGCGCCCGTCACCGGCTGGCCCTCGATGTCGGTGATGACGTCGCCCGCCTGCAGGCCGGCCGCGGCGGCGGCGCCGCCCTCCGTCGTCTCCCGCACGAGCGCGCCGACCGAGCCGACCGACGCATCCGTCACATCGCTCACCGAGGCACCGAGCAGGCCATGGCTCGCGGTGCCGTCGGCGATGATCTCGTCGACGACGCGCTGCACGAGGCTCGCCTCGATCGCGAAGCCGATGCCGATGGAGCCGGACGCGCTGCCCTCGCCCATGCTGGCGATCGCGACGTTGACGCCGACGAGCTCACCGGACGCGTTGAGCAGAGCGCCGCCGGAGTTGCCAGGGTTGATGGAGGCATCGGTCTGCACGACCGGGATCGAGATGTCCTGCTGCGCCGCCTGCGTGCCGTCCGGCTGCCAGAAGCCGAAGGGCTGCTGCTGCGACTGGTCCTCCTCGCTCGGCGCGGCGCTCGACGCGATCCGCAGGCCGCGGTCGACAGCCGAGACGATGCCGTCCGTCACCGAGTTCGACAGCCCGAGCGGCGCACCGATCGCGATCGCCGTGTCGCCGACCCGAACGTCGTCGCTCGCCGCGAAGGTGATGACCGGCAGCTCGGCGTCGACCCGGATGACCGCGAGGTCGACGACCGGGTCGGTGCCGACGATCTCGGCCGCCAGCAGCCTACCGTCGCTCGTCTCGACCGTGATGGTGGCGTCGGCTGCCTGGCCGTCGAGGGTGACGACGTGGTTGTTCGTGACGATGTAACCGCCCGCCGCGACCGCCACGCCCGAGCCCTCGCCCGAGCCCGTGCTCGAGGAGGCCTGGACGGTGACGACGGATGGGCCGGCCGCAGCGGCGACGTCGACGATCGTCTCCGGGTTGGTGACGGTCTCGCCCGTCGAGCTCGCGCCGGGCGCGGACTGCGTCTGCGGCTGCTGCTGGCTGAGCGCGAGCGCGCCGCCGCCGAAGCCCGCCGCGCCGCCGAGCAGCGCGGCGGCGACGAGCGAGGTCGCGATGAGGCCGCCGCGGCGGCGCGGCTTGGCCGGCGCGGCCGTCTGCGGCTCGCCGAAGGCGCCGTACGCGAGCGTCGGCTGGTCGGCCGTCCTCTGGTCGGACCCGGCCTGCTCGAAGCTGGGCTGCTGGCCGAAGCCTCGCTGCTCGAAGCCGGGCCGCTCGTAGCTCGGCGGCTGCGGCGCGGAGGCGGCAGGGCTCGACGGCTGCTGCCACGGCTGCCAGCCGTGTCCGGAGTTCGCGGGCTGCTGCGGCTGCTGCCGGCCGACGGGATTCGGCACGCGGTCGTACGGGTTCGTCATGTCTTCGATCGTGCCACCGGAATCCATGCGGTTCCCATGCGGTCCCCATGTCGGCCGTCGGAACGCCGCCCGAAGCGAGTAGCGTCGGTCCCATGGAGCAGGCACCCTGGCAGCGGACCGCCGCCGGCGCGGGACTGCTCGGCGCGGACGGCCGGCTGGCGCCGACGATCTTCGCCGAGATGACCGCGCTGGCTTCGAAGACAGGGGCTCTGAACCTCGGGCAGGGCTTCCCCGACGAGGACGGGCCGCGAGCCGTGCTCGACGCGGCCAAGCACGCGATCGACCACGGCCAGAACCAGTACGGACCGGGGCGCGGCTGCCAGGAGCTCATCGACGCGGTCACCGAGCATCAGCGGCGCTTCTACGGCATCGGCCTCGGCCGGGGCGACGTGCTCATCACCGCCGGGGCCACCGAGGCCCTCGCCGCGACGATGCTCGCGTACCTCTCCCCCGGCGACGAGGTCATCGTCTTCGAGCCGTACTACGACGCGTACGCCGCCGTCGTCGCCCTCGCGGGAGCCGTGCTCGTGCCGGTGCCGCTCGTGGCGCCCGACTTCCAGGTCGACCCCGACCGGCTGCAGCGCGCCGCGACGCCGCGCACGCGGATGATCGTCGTCAACTCGCCGCACAACCCCACCGGGTCCGTCTTCACCGAGGAGTCGCTGCGCCACATCGTGCGGGTCGCCGAGCGCCGCGACGCGATCATCGTCACCGACGAGGTCTACGAGCACCTGGTCTACGACGAGCGGCACGTGCCGATCGCGACGATCGAGGCGGCCCGTGAGCGCGTGGTCTCGATCTCGTCGGCCGGCAAGACCTTCTCGGTCACCGGCTGGAAGATCGGCTGGATCATGTCGACGCCGCAGCGCATCGCGCAGATCACCGCGGTGAAGCAGTACTTGACGTTCGTGAACGGCGCGCCCTTCCAGCCGGCGGTCGCCGCGGGGTTGCGGCTCCCCGACGAGCACTTCGACACGATCGTGCAGTCGTTCGCGCGCAAGCGCGACATCCTCGCCCGCGGCCTGCGCAAGGCGGGGTTCGCGGTGCACGACGCGATGGCTGGCTACTTCCTGCTCGCGGATGCGGCACCGCTGGGCATCGACGACGCGTCTGCGCTCGCCCGGCGGCTGCCGGAGCTCGTGGGCGTGGTCGGGGTGCCGGTCGGCGCGTTCGCGCGGCCTTCACGGCGCGACCTCCGCTCGACGATGCGCTTCGCGTTCTGCAAGTCCGACGACACGCTGCGCGAGGCCGCGTCGCGGCTCGCAGGCCTCAAGGACGCGGTGCTGCCGGTCGCGGCTCAGGCCGACCGGTATCAGGCCACCCGGTAGCGGCGGTTCGCGAGCGACGGGTTGCGCGCGCGGGTCGAGCTGATCACCGCCGCGTCGATCGGGGCGACCGCGATCCCCTCGCCGTCGCCGAGCGCCGCGAGCGGCACGCCCATCGGGTCGACGATGAGCGAGCAGCCGACGCCGAGCGGCGGCGACTGGTCGGCCGCGACGACGTGCACGGTCGACTCGATCGCGCGCGCCGTCACGAGGGTCGTCCAGTGGCGCTCCTTCTGCGGGCCGCGCACCCACTCGGCGGGTACGACCACCACGTCGGCCCCCGCATCCACGAGCCGTCGGGTCGCCTCCGGGAACCGCAGGTCGTAGCAGGTCTGGATGCCGATGCGGGTGCCGAGGGCCTCGACGACCGGCAGCTGCGCCGGGTCGCCGGGCGTCAGCCAGTCCGACTCGCGGCTGCCGAAGGCGTCGTAGAGGTGCACCTTCCGGTACGCGGCGCGCACGCCCGTCGCATCGACCGCGACGACGGTGTTGGAGACGCCGCCGTCGCGGCGCTCGAGCAGCCCGCCGATCACGAGAGCGTCGTGAGCGGCAGCGCGCTCGACGAGCATGCCGACGAACGGGCCGTCGATCGGCTCGGCGGCCGTGGGAGCCGTCGCCGCGAGGTCGCTCGAGCAGTGCTGCGAGTACTCGGGCAGCACGATGAGCCGCGCGCCACGAGCGGCGGCTGCATCGATCCACGCCGCGGCGCCGGCGCGGTTCGCGTCGACGTCCTCGCCCGGTGCCCACTGCACGGCTGCCGCGAGCAGCACCGGCGCCGCGACGTCGGCCGTCGCGCCGACGTGCGCCGCACCGACCTGCGCCGTGCTGACCTGCGCCGCGCCGACCTGCTCTGGGGTGCTCTGCTCGCTCACGGCTCCAGCCTACGCACGCACCGTGGCGCGCTCGGGCGCGGGATGCCAGGATCAGCAGCGACGAAGGGAGCAGGATGCTCGTCGCATTCTCCGTAGCACCCGGCACTGCCGGTCCGGATGGGTCCGTCCACGACGCCGTCGCAGCCGCAGTGCGCGTCGTCCGCGAGAGCGGGCTGCCGCACCGCACCGACGCGATGTTCACGACGATCGAGGGCGAGTGGGACGAGGTGTTCGCCTGCGTGCGACGCGCGACCGACGCCGTCCTCGCGCTCAGCCCGCGTGCATCCCTCGTCCTCAAGGCCGACATCCGACCCGGTTGGACCGGCGAGCTCGACGGCAAGGTCGACAGGCTCGAGCACGCCCTGGAGGGGGACGCATGAGGAGCGAGCTGTTCGCCGAGGCGAACCAGGAGGTCCAGTCGACCGAGCGCTGGGTGAAGCAGTCGAGCAAGATGCTGCGCATCAGTGTCGGCGGTGGGGGCGACGTGCTGGCCGCGAAGGGCGCGATGGTCGCCTACCAGGGCCAGGTGGAGTTCCAGCACGAGGGCGCCGGTGCCGCACGGATGCTGAAGAAGCTCGTCACGGGCGAGGGTGCGCCGCTCATGCGCATCCGCGGCCAGGGCGAGGTGTTCCTGGCGCGGGACGCGGCCAACGTGTTCACCGTGCAGCTCGAGAACGAGGGCCTGTCGGTGAGCGGCAAGAACCTGCTCGCGTTCGACCCGAGCCTGCAGTGGGACATCAAGATGCTGCGCAGCGGCAACGTCATGGCGGGCGGGCTGTTCAACCTCGAGCTCGGCGGCGTCGGCACGGTCGGCATCTCGTGCGAGGGCAACCCGATGCTGCTCGACTGCTCGCGCCAGCCCACCTTCGTCGACCCGAACGCGGCCGTGTGCTGGTCGTCGAACCTGCAGCCGAGCGTCGTGAACAGCATGAACATGCGCTCGCTGCTGCGCGGCGGCACGGGCGAGGCGTTCCAGCTCGCCTTCCACGGCCCGGGCTTCGTCGTCGTGCAGCCGAGCGAGGGCCGGCAGCAGGTCTCCGGATCGAACGGCGGCGGGAGCACCGGCGGCGGCTTGGGCGGGCTGTTCGAGTAGCCCCTCAGGCGCGCTCCCCGCGCGCCGCCCACGCGAGCGCGCGCACCTCGAACGGCGGCTCCGGCAGCAGCTCGCCGCAGCGCTCGCGGAGGCGTTCGCGCGCCGCGGCATCGAGGCCGGCGACGTGGTCGCCGGCGGGTCCGACGCCGAGCTCGAACGGCGCCCACCAGGACGCGACGTCGGCGAAGGACACCGTGACCGCGATCGGCTCCTCGCGCGGGTCGCGGACGCCGGCCTCCGCCAGGACGCGCGTCAGGTCGCCGCGGTGCGAGCCGGTCCTCGGCGCCTCCGAGGGCGGCTCCCCCGGTTCGGTGTGCAGCGAGGCGACGGCGGCCCAGAAGGTGCCCAGCGGACCGGTGGCGTGATCCCAGACGCACGCGGCGACGGTGCCACCGGGCCGGGTGACGCGAGCCATCTCGCGGATGCCCCGCACGGGGTCGTGCATGAAGTGCACGACGAGCTGCGCGAGCGCACCGTCGAAGGCGCCGTCGTCGAACGGCAGCGACTCGGCGGCCGCCTCGCGCACGTCGACGCCCGGGTGCCGCTGCCGCACCGCCGCGACGAAGCTCGGGGACGGGTCGATCGCGGTGGGGATCGCGCCGCGAGCGAGCAGCTCGCCCGTCAGCGCGCCCGGGCCGCAGCCCACGTCGAGCACCGCCGATCCCGTGCCGGTCGCGCCGATCCCGGCGAAGTCGGCGAACACGGCCGCGAGCGGCATCGAGAACCTGCCCATGAACCGGTCGTACGACTCGGCCGAGACCGCGAAGCCCATACGCAGAGGCTACGCCGCGCAGAGATGCACCGGAGACGCAGAAGAGGCCCCCTTGCGGGGGCCTCTTCGTGTGCCGCAGTTCGCGGACTTCTGTTGCGGGGACAGGATTTGAACCTGCGACCTCCGGGTTATGAGCCCGGCGAGCTACCGAGCTGCTCCACCCCGCGGCACGAGATGAAACGTTACCAGGGGCCGGGCCGCGGGGCAAATCGTCAGGGCGCGGTGGTCTCCTCGGGCGCGGGCGCGTCGCCCGCTCCCTCGGCCGGGGCCTCCTCTGCGGGAGCGCCCTCGGCGGGCGCGGCCTCGCCCTCGATCTGCGCCGACAGCTCGATCGCCTGCGCGAGCGCGGCGGTCAGCCGCTCGTCGGCCTCTGCCGCCGCCACCAGGTCGTTCTCGGCGTAGGCCGCCTGACGCTCCTGGAGCGCCGCGCCGGCCTGCGAGATCGCCGCGTCGAGCTGCGCCTGCAGGTCCGTCTCGGGTGCCGGCTGCTCGCCGGTGCCCGGGGTGGGCACCGGGTCGACCTCGGAGTCGCCCGCCTCGGCGCCGGAGTCGCCACCGAAGAGCGAGTCGAGCGCCTGGTCGAGGGTGTCCTCGAACGCGATGTCATCGCCGAACGCGACCAGGATCTTGCGGAGCACCGGGAACGACGTGGCGCCCGTCGACTGCAGGTACACGGGCTGCACGTACAGCAGGCCGCCACCGACCGGGAGCGTCAGCAGGTTGCCGTTGAGCACCTCGGTGGAGCCCTGCTGCAGGATGTTGAGCACCTGCGAGACCTCGGCGTCGGTGTCGAAGTTGTTCTGCACCTGGCCGGGACCGGGGATCGACCCCTCCTTCGGGAGCATCTGCAGCGTGAGCTTGCCGTAGTCCTCGCTCACCTCGCCGGCCGTGCCGCCCGCATCGGCGTTCACCGAGAGGTAGCCGTACAGCACCTCGCGGCCGTCGCGCGGGATGAACGTCGAGTAGAGGGTGAACGCCGGATCGTTGCCGTCGACCGACATCGTTAGGTAGTACGGCGGCTGCGGCGGCGCCTCGACGTTCGCGTTCGACCACGTCGGGTCCGACGGCGTCGCCCACTGGTCGTCGCCGGAGAAGAAGGTCGCCGGGTTGGTGACGTGGTAGTCGCCGAGCACGTTGCGCTGCAGCTTGAACATGTCGGCCGGGTAGCGCACGTGGCTCATCAGCTCGCCCGACATGGCGCTCATCGGCTGCACCGTCGCCGGGTAGATCTCCATCCACGCCTGCAGGATCGGGTCCTCCGGGTTCCACGCGTACAGCGTCACCGAGCCGTCGTACGCATCCACCACGGCCTTCACCGAGTTGCGCATGTAGTTGACGATGTCGCCGGCGGTCAGCTCGGGGTTCGCGTTCGTGACGTCGGCGATCGTCTGCGCGATCGACCGGTGCGACGAGTACGGGTACATCGACGTGGTCGTCATGCCGTCGACGATCCAGACGAGCCGCTGGTCGACGACCGCCGGGTACGGGTCGCTGTCGAGCGTGAGGTACGGCGCGACGGCTGCGACGCGGTCGCGCGGGTTGCGGTCGTAGAGGATCTGCGAGTCGTCCGTCACGGCGTCCGACAGGATGATCTGCTCCGACTGGAACTTCAGCGCGTAGACGAGCCGGTTGATGAAGGTGTCGAGCTTCGGCCCGCCGTCGCCCGCGAACGTGGTGTTCGCGTTGCCGCTGCCCTCCTCGGCCGATCGCGGGTAGTCGAGCTCGAGCGGCGCGGAGCCCTCGGCGCCGCCGACGATCGAGTAGTCGGGCGTCGACTCGCCGAAGTACACGCGCGGCTGGTACTCGCCGAGCGCGCCCTGCGTCGGGATGCCCTGCTGCAGGAAGACGGGCTGCCCCTCGGGTCCGCGCTGGTTGCCGTAGGCGGCGACGACGCCGTAGCCGTGCGTGTAGACGATGTGGCGGTTGTACCAGCTGTCCTCCTCGAGCCCCGAGAGGTCGAGCTCGCGGACGGCGATGACGGTGTCCTGGGTCTGGCCCTCGATCTCGTACCGGTCGACGTCGAGCTGCTCGGCGAAGCCGTAGTACTGGCGGTACTCCTGCAGGTTGGCGAACGCGTCGGTCACGAGTGCAGGGTCGATGATGCGGATGTTCGCGGTCGTCGCCGCATCCTCGCGCAGCGCTCCGGGCTCGGCGTCGGTGCGCGCATCCGACTCGGTCTCGACCATGCCGTCGACATCCCACGCCGCGCGCGTGGCGTCGATGTTGCGCTGGATGAAGGGCTCCTCGAGCGTCCTGGCGCTCGGGTCGACCTGGAAGCGCTGCACGATCGCGGGGTACGCGACCCCCACGACGAGCGACGCGGCGATGAGCAGCGCGGTGCCGACGATCGCGATGCGCCAGCGGCCGATGATCGCGGTGACGATGAAGAAGAGGGCAACGAGCCCGGCGATGCCGGCGAGGATCTGGGCACCGGGGATGGTCGCGTTCACCTCGGTGTAGCCGGCGCCGCTGTTGAGGAAGCCCTGCGCGTCGGTCGCGAGCGCGGCGTACTGGCCGAGCCAGATCGAGACGCCCAGCGCGAGCATGTAGAGCGCGGCGATGACGGCGAGCTGGATGCGCGCGGAGCGGGAGATGCGGAACTCGCGGCCCGTCACGCGGATCGCGCCGTAGAGGTAGGCGGTCGCGAGCGAGGCGGCGCCACAGATGAACAGCACCGCGAGCGCGAAGCCGACGATCTGCTGGTAGAACGGCAGCTCGAAGACGTAGAAGCCGATGTCGAAGCCGAACTGCGGGTCGGCCTCACCGAACGGCTTGCGGTGCAGCCACAGCTGCGCCGTCTCCCACTGCGAGGCGGAGGCGATGCCCGCGAAGAGGCCCAGCACCACGGGGGCCGCCCACATCCCCACCTGGCGCAGCGGCTCGACGAGCTCCTGGTAGCGGTCGAGCTGGGAGTTCAGCTGCGCGTAGACCGGCCGCGAGCGGAACGCGATCTGCACGCTGAGCGCGAGCGGCACCGCCATGCCGATGAAGCCGATCAGGAACATCACGGCCATCGAGAGCCAGCGCGTCTGCAGCACCTGCACGAAGCCGAGCTGGTCGAACCAGAGCACATCGGCGTAGAAGCCCGAGAAGAGGACGAACGCCCCGATGAGGGCCGCCACGATGAGGATCGTGATCAGCAGCGGCGAGGGGCGCTGCCTCCTCGTCGTCGCTGCAGGCGGTCGTTCGGCGGTGGAAGACACGGGGATCAGCTCCAGGGTGCGGTGCGGGCGGTGCGCTCATGGTATCCGCCGAGGCTATGAGCCGGACCCGGCCCCGGATGCCTCACGGCTCGCAGGTCGGCAGCCCCGAGGTGTCCCCATTCATGGCCACGGCGTCGATCGCCGTGATGGCCTCGTCGAGCGTGTCGACGGCGAACACGGTGAGCCCTGGCGGCACATGGCCGGCGACCTGTCCGCAGTTCTCGACCGGTGCCAGGAAGTGCGTCGCGCCCGACTCGACCGCCCCGTGCATCTTCTGCACGACGCCGCCGATGGGACCGACGTCGCCGAGCGCCGAGATCGTGCCGGTGCCCGCCCAGCGGGTGCCTGCCGTCATGGCGCCCGGCGTGAGCTCGTCGACGATGCCGAGCGCGAACATCATGCCGGCGCTCGGGCCGCCCACGTTGGGCAGCTGGATGTCGACCTGGAACGGGAAGCCGAACTCGTTCGACGGGTAGATGCCGACGATCTTCTGCTCGCCCTCGACGGCCGGCGTCACCTCGACGGTGAGCGGCTGCTCGCCGCGCCGGATGTCGAACGTGGTGGGCCCGTCGACGTCGGCGATGGATGCGCGGATCGAGTACACGTCGTACGCCTCCTCGCCGTTGACGCGCAGGATGCGGTCGCCCTCGCGCAGCACGCCCTCGGCGGGCGATCCCGGGATGACGCCGGCGACGCGCACATCGCTGTCCACCTCGAAGCCCTCGTGCAGCAGCGCGGCGGCGACGGCCGCCGACTGCGAGTTCTCCATCTCGATGCGGCCGGCCTCGTTCGACTCCTCCACCGACACCTGCGGCGGGAAGGCGGCGTCCATGGGGATGATCGAGTCAGAGGGGTCGATGTACGCCTCCGCGACGTCGATCCACGTGAGCGGCCGCTGCCGGTTGCCGAGCAGCTTCACCGTCAGCAGGCGCAACTCGCCCTCGGTCGGGTAGGTCTGCACGCCCTCGATGCTGATGAGCGGCCCCTCGTCGGTGGCGCCGAGCGTGTCGAAGGTCGGCCCGGGGATCTCGACGACGTAGGGCGACGGCAGGAAGGCGAGCGCGAGCGACGACACCGCCGCGATGCCGAGCCCGACCCATCCGGCCCGGCGCACGCGACGCGGCCGCACGTCCGGGAACCGGTGCTGCACCGGGTGTTCGCGGACGGCGGAGGACGGGATGGGCGGATTCCCCGCGGGTTCCAACATGCTGCGGCTAGCGTAGTCGCATGCCTGAGGACTCCGAGGATCGACGCCCTGAGGACGAGCTGCGAGAGATGCTGCAGCGCTTCCTCTCGGGTGAGGGACCGATCGATCCGGCGCGCCTCGCGGGCGCGGCCGGGATGCCGTCGGACCCCGCGCAGCTGCAGGCGCTCATGGCCCAGCTGCAGGCGGCGCTCTCGCGCACGGAGGACGGCATCGACTGGGAGGCCGCGCGCCGCCAAGCCGCCGCCGTCGTGCAGCGCGACCCCGGCTCGGTGTCGAGCGCCGAGCGCGACGCGGTCCGTCAGGCCGCGGACCTCGCGGCGCTCTGGCTCGGCGAGACGACCGACATCGGCGCCGCCGCGACCGAGCTGCGGCTGCTGTCGCGGCAGCAGTGGGTCGACGCCACCATCCCCGTCTGGCAGGAGATGAGCGAGCCGGTCGCCAACAGCATCTCCGACGCGCTCACCGCCGCCATGCAGGAGCACGCGCCCGAGGAGGCGCAGGAGATGCTCGCGGGCGCGGAGCGCATCCTGCGCAGCGTCGGCGGCACCATGTTCGCGATGCAGCTCGGCAACGTCGTCGGCCAGCTCGCTGGCGAGACGGTCGCGGGCGGCGACTTCGGCTTCCCGCTGCTCGACGGCGACGCGGCGCTGCTGCCCGTCAACCTGCGAGCGGTCGCCGAGGGGCTCGAGATTCCCGAGGACCAGGTGCGCATCTGGATGGCGGTGCGCGAGCTCGCCCACGCGCGGCTCTTCCACCACGCCCGCTGGCTGCGGCTGCACGTGCTGTCCTCCGTGCGCGAGTACGCCGAGGGCATCCGCATCGACGTCGACCGCCTCGAGGAGCTCGCCGAGTCGTTCGATCCCACGAACCCCGACGAGCTGCGCGAGGCGCTCAAGAGCGGCGCCCTCATCCCGCCGAAGACGCCCGAGCAGGTCGAGACGCTCGCCCGGCTCGAGACGACGATCGCGCTCATCGAGGGATGGGTCGACGCGGTCACCGAGGCGGCCACGGCTCGCCTGCCCAAGCGGGAAGCGATCGCCGAGATGGTGCGCCGCCGGCGCGCGACCGGCGGTCCGGCCGAGAAGGCGTTCGGCACGCTCGTCGGCCTCGAGATCCGCCCGCGCAGGCTGCGGGAGGCCGCCGCCTTCTGGCGCACGGTGACGGATGCCGTGGGCGCCGAGACGCGCGACTCGCTGTGGGACCAGCCCGACCTGATGCCGGGCGCCGACGACATCGACGACCCCTCGCGCGTCATCGCGCGCCTGCAGGGCGTCGGCGAGCTCGACGAGATGGACCTGGCGCTGCAGGAGCTGCTCGACGACGCGGAGCGCGAGGACGGCGCGGGCCCCGCCCCCGCCGCCGGCGAGGCGCCGGAGGGCGACCCCGACGAGCCCGAGGACGGCGCGCCCCCTTCCGCTGGTTGAGCCGCTCCGCGCCGAAGGCGCCCCTCCGCTGGTTGAGCCGCTCCGCGCCGAAGGCCCTCTCCGCTGGTTGAGCCGCTCCGCGCCGAAGGCCCCCTCCGCTGGTTGAGCCGCTCCGCGCCGAAGGCGCAGAGCGTGTCGAAACCACAGTCACCGGCCGGGCGGCCTCGACACGGTCAGCGCGCTGCGCGCGCGGACCGGCTCGACCAGCGGGATGGCCGCGACACGCCCTCCGCTGGTTGAGCCGCTCCGCGCCGAAGGCGCAGAGCGCGTCGAAACCACAGTTCCACCGAGCGGGCGGCCTCGACACGGTCAGCGCGCTGCGCGCGCGGACCGGCTCGACCAGCGGGATGGCCGCGACACCCCCTCCGCTGGTTGAGCCGCTCCGCGCCGAAGGCGCCCCTCCGCCGGTTGAGCCGCTCCGCGCCGAAGGCGCAGAGCGCGTCGAAACCACAGTTCACCGAGCGGGCGGTCTCGACACGGTCAGCGCGCTGCGCGCGCGGACCGGCTCGACCAGCGGGATGGCTGCGACACCCCTTCCGCTGGTTGAGCCGCTCCGCGCCGAAGGCGCAGAGCGTGTCGAAACCCCCGTTCCACGCGCCGAGGGTCGCCTGTGGACAGCCGCCGACGCCGAACGCCGCGCGGGCGCACCATGCCGCCATGCTGCGACTCGACCCGCACCTCGCCGTCTTCCGCACCGCCCCCGACCGCATCGCCATCGGCGCGCAGCAGCCGGTCGCCGAGCTCGAGGCTGACGAGCCGACGCTGCGCGGCATCGCCGCGCTGACGCGGGGCGTCGTGCGCCGCGAGCTCGAGCACCTGCTGGGCGACGAGCCGGCAGCGGCGCTGCTGCGCGCTGTCGAACCGGCGCTCATCGACCCTCCCCCGGCGCTCGCCGTGCGCGTGCGCGGTCGCATCCCGCTCGCCGGCGCGCTGCACCGCGCTGCCCGGCAGGCCGGGCATCCCGCGGGCGACGCGCTCATCGTGCCGGTCGCGCCGTGGCGCTTGCCCGACGCCGAGCTCGAGCGCCTGACCGAGGCAGGGGTCGCCCACCTGCCCGTGGTCGTCGGCGACGTCTGGGTGCAGGTCGGGCCGTTCGTGCCGACGGGCGCCCGCTGCCCCGACTGCGCCCGGCAGGACGCCGCGCGTCAGGATGCGACCGTGCTGCTGCCCGGGCACCTGACGCCCGTGCCCAGTCAGATCGCGGCGGCGCAGACGGTCGTGACGGTGCTCGGCGCGCTGCGGCGGGTGAGCGGCGCGGCGCTGCCGACCGGTTGGGGCGCGCGCATCCGGCAGCGCGACGCGGCGGTCAGCGCCGTGCGGCGGTCCCGGGCGCGATGCCCCCACCGATCTCTGCCAGGAACCGCGATGGCTGCCTGACGGAGTGGCCGGAGTGCTTCGCCCAGGTGAGCGACAGCGAGCGCTGCGCGCGCGTGATGGCGACGTAGAGCAGGCGCCGCTCCTCGTCGATCTCGGCGAGCGTCGTCGCGTGCGAGACGGGCAGCAGCCCCTCGGCGAGCCCGATGACGTGCACGTGCTGCCACTCGAGGCCCTTGGCGGCGTGGATGGTCGCGATCGTGACCGCTGCGAGGGTCGGCTCGTGCTCGGTCGCGGCCCGGCGCTGCAGGTCCTGCGCGAAGCCGGGCAGGTCGGTGCCGCCCGCCTCCTCCGCGAGCGTCACGAGGGCGTGCAGCGCATCCCACTGCGCCCGCTCCTCGCCGTGCGTGGCCGGCGGCTCCGCGCTGTAGCCGAGCCCCATGACGATGTCGGCGACGGCCTGGAAGAGCGGCCGGCCGTCGGCGGGTGCGCTGCGCAGCATGAGCACCGCGCGCTTGACGACCGGGATCTCGAAGAACCGCGTCGAGCCGCGCACCGTCGACGACAGCCCGACACCCGCGAGCGCCTGTTCGAGCAGCCCCGCTTGCGCGTGGAAGCGGGTCAGCACGGCGATCTGGCCGGGGTCTGCGCCCGCGTCGACCTGGGCGCGGCACGCGGCGGCGACGGCCGCTGCCTCGGCGGAGTCGTTGCCGTGCACCGAGACCGACGGCTCCCTGCCGGGCTCGCCCGACGCCGCGGTCAGCGTCAGCGCGTCACGGCCCCTCATGAGCCGGTTCGCGCAGCCGACGATCGCCGCCGTCGACCGGTACGAGCGCTCGAGCCGCACCACCTCCGCGTCGGGGTGGTCGTGCACGAAGCGGTTGAGGCTCGCCGGGTCGGCGCCCGCGAACGAGTAGATCGTCTGGCTCGGGTCGCCCACGACGCACACGTCGCGGCGCTCGCCGAGCCACGCGGCCAGCAGCCGCTGCTGCATCGGCGAGACGTCCTGGTACTCGTCGACCGTGAAGTGCCGGTAGCGCGAGCGGATCTCGTCGGCCACGACGGGCTCGCGCTCGAGCATGCCAGTGGTGGCGAGCAGCACGTCCTCGAAGTCGATCTGTCGCCGCTCGTCCTTCACCCGCTCGTACGCCATGTGCAGGTCGATCATCGCCTCGGGCTGGATGCCGGTCGGCATGGGGCGGATGCGTGCCTGCAGCCCGTAGTCCTCCATGGTCATGGCCTGCGACTTGCGCCACTCGATCTCGCCGGCGGCGTCGCGCAGCTGTGCGGTCGGCAGGCGCAGTCGCAGCTGCGCGGCCGCGTCGGCGAGCAGCGACGCCTTCTGCGGCAGCAGCTTCGGCATGTTCGAGCCGGTCACGCGCGGCCAGAAGTGCGACAGCTGCGCGAGGGCGGCGGCGTGGAACGTGCGCGCCTGCACGCGACCGGCCCCGAGCCTCGCGAGCCGCGTGCGCATCTCGCCCGCCGCGCGGCTCGTGAAGGTGAGCGCGAGCGACGCGTGCTCGGCCTGCTCGCCGGTCGCGACCGCGTAGGCGATGCGGTGGGTGATCGCGCGCGTCTTGCCCGTGCCAGCGCCCGCGAGGATCGCGACCGGTCCGCCGAGCGTCGTCGCCGCCTGCCGCTGCTGCTCGTCGAGGCCGGCGAGGATGCGGTCGGCGTCGGTGACCGCCTGATCCGTCACGACCGTGGTCCCTCGCCCCGCGCGAGCCAGGCGTCTATGATCCACGCCGCAATCGACGTGCGGCCGGGCAGCCGCACCGCGCCGGCGCGCAGCTCGTCGCGCGTGAACCAGCGCACGTCGAGGATCTCGACGCCGTCGGGGCGGATGGCCTCGGTGTCGTCGGCGACGCACTCGAAGCCGATCATGAGGCTGCGCGGGAACGGCCACGGCTGCGAGCCGAGGTAGCGCGGCTCGACCACCGTGAGCCCGGTCTCCTCGTGCACCTCGCGCACGACGGCCGCCTCGAGCGACTCGCCGGGGTCGACGAAGCCCGCGATGAGCGAGTAGCGGCCCTCGGGCCACGCGGCGTTGTGGCCGAGCAGGATGCGCTCGTCGGCGCGGTCGTGGATCGCGACGATCACCGCGGGGTCGGTGCGGGGGAAGTGGGCGCCGCCGCTCGCGTCGCGGCGCACCCAGCCGGACTCCTCGAAGTCGGCGGGGCTGCCGTCGATCGGGCTGTGGTGGCTCTCGCGCTGCCAGACGCCGAGCGCGACGGCCTGCACGAGCGCGCCGGCGTCGGCGTCGTCGAGCTCGGCGCCCACCTCGCGCAGCGACCGCCACTCGGCGCCCGGCACGTCGAACGGCTCGGCGACGAGCAGCGACAGCACCACGCCGCCGCCCTGCGAGCTGCTCGCGCGGCCGAGCCAGCTGAGCGGCACGAGCGGGTCGACGGCGGCGTGCGCGGGGAGCCCGTCGGGCGGGAAGCGCACGAGCGCGCCGTCGCGGACGGGTGCGCGGTCGCCGGCGGTCACGACGATGCGCGTCGTCGGGTCCTCGAGGGCGCGCGCGACGGCACCCGGAGCGAGCCGCGCCGCGTGGTCGCGGTCGAGCGCCGATCTGGCGAGCGGGGGAACCTGCACGTCACCTCCGTCGCGTGGCGCGGCCACCTGGGACGCGGGTCGGCCTAGCCTGGCATCCATGAGCACGAACCCCTTCACTCTAGCCGCGCTCGCCACCACCGCCGTCGACGGCCTGACCGTGGTCGGAGCGACGGAGGACGGCTCGGACGAGCACCGCTCGGTCGTGGCGGCACGCCTCGCCGACGGCGAGACCGTGCAGGTGGTGCTCCCCCGCTCGGTGGCGGCGCTGCGCACCGCGAAGGCGCACGCGGCCGCGCTCGCGGCGCTCACGCTCGCGACGCGCTCGCGCCTGCCGTTCGAGGTGCCGACCGTGCTCGGCACGGCGGGCGCCGGCCGCTCGACGCTCTTCGTGCTCACCCGCCTCGGCGGCACCACCATGCGCCTGCAGGACCTCTCCCCCGCCCGACCGGGGCTCGCGACGAGCGTCGGTCAGGCGATCGCCGCGATCCACGAGCTGCCGACCTCGGTGGCCGCCGATGCCGGGCTACCGCACGAGACGGCGCAGGCGCTGCGGCAGCGCCTGCTCGACACCTTCGACCGCGCCGCGGCGACCGGCTCCGTGCCTGCTGCGCTGCTCGAGCGCTGGGAGGGCGCGCTCTCCGACGACCGGCTGTGGCAGTTCAAGCCCGCGCTCGTGCACGGCGACCTGCAGGCTCCCGCGTTCCGGGTCGAAGGAGCGCGCGTCGTCGGGATGGACGGCTGGCACGCGCTCGCGGTCGGCGATCCGGCCCGCGATCTGGCCTTCCTGCTCGCCTCGAACGAGTTCGGCAGCGTCGACGAGGCGTTCGGCGCGCACGCCGCCGCGCGCGGCATCGGCGACCGGCAGCTGCGCCAGCGGGCCATGCTGCACGCGGAGCTCGACGTCGCGCGCTGGCTGCTGCACGGCGTCGACTCGGGCGACCAGTCGATCGTCGCCGACGCGACCGGCATGCTCGCCTCGCTCTCGCGACGCGTCGACCGGGAGCCGGGCACAGCGATCGCCTCGCACCAGCCCGAGACGATGGACCTCACCGGCGTGCAGGAGTACCTCGGCGAAACCGGCCCCGTCGACGGCGGCCCGACGGGCGCCGTCGAGCGCGACGCCGGCGACGAGGACGGTCGCTCAGCCGACCGCTGACGCCTCCGCGACCGCCTGCTGCGCCCGCAGCCAGCGGTCCTCGAGCTCGGCGAGCGACTCGATGCGCGCCGGGCGCACGATCCGGTCGTGCTCGACGAAGTACAGCTCCGCGTCGACGAGCTCGGGGTCGAGCCGGGCGTGCGCCGCGTACGCGGCGCGGTAGAGCGCGAGCTGCAGCTGGCGCGCCTCGAGGTCGGCGTCGCCCGAGGGCAGCCTGCCCGTCTTCCAGTCGACGACCGTCGCCCGGTCGCCGTCGCGGTAGACCGCGTCGATCTTGCAGACGACCGTCGTGCCGGCGAGCGGCAGGTGGATCTCGAGCTCGGTCTCCGCGGGCTCGCGGTCGCCGTACGGCGAGGCGAGGAAAGTGCGCTTGAGCCGCTCGAGCCGGTCGGCGTCGATGCCGACGAGCTCCTCGTCGAGCGCCTCGTCGTCGACCGCGTCGCCGAGCCCGATGGCGCTACCGCGCCGCTCGACCCAGCCGTGGAACAGCGTGCCGAGCCGCGTCGCGGCGAACGGCTGCTGCGGCATCGGTCGTGCGATCTGCCTCGCCACCGCGACCGGGTCGGCCGCCCAGTCCTTGAAGCCGGATGCGGCGATGCGGGTCGGGAGGGTCAGCGGCGTGGCCGCCCGGTCGGCGAGCAGCAGCGCGATGGCGTCGTCCCACGGCGTGGGCAGGTCGGGGTCGGCGGCGTCCACCGCCGCAGCGGCGCGCTCCACGGCGGTCCGGCGGGTGCCGAGCGGGTCGGCGGGCCACTCCGTGCTGGCCGCGGTGCCGGCGCGCGGGTTGCCATCGACCTTGCTCGCAGGCTCGAGCAGCTCGACGCCGGTCGCCTCGGCCGCGAGCTCGAGCAGCCGGATGGGCTTGGCGGGGGTCGGCCCGGTGCCGTACCACTGGGCACCGGAGAGCCAGAGCGCACGTCGGGCGCGGGTGACCGCGACGTAGGCGAGCCGGTCGCGCTCGCTCTCGTCGAACTCCGCCAGCTGCTCGCGGTAGGCGTCGCGCTCGGCGAGGTAGCTGTGCGAGGTCGGCTGCCGCCAGCGCAGCTCGGCCAGCAGGCTGCGGTCGCCGCGCAGCTCGAAGGGCACCTTCCCCCAGTCGAGCCATCCGCGCGTGCTGGGATCGTTGCGCGACTGCGCGAGGCGCGGCAGAGCGACGACGTCCCACTCCAAGCCCTTGGCCGCGTGCATCGTCAGGACGTGCACGGCGCCGGGTGCCGGCTCCGGCTGCGGCGCATCCGGCCCGCGATCCGCGTCGAGCGCGTCGAGGTAGGCGAGGAAGGCGTCGAGCGTGCCGCGCTGGTCGGCGGCCGCGAAGGCGTGCGCCTCGCGAGCGAACGCATCGAGCACCGCGTGGTGGCGGTGCGGGCTCGCGCCCACCTCGATGTCGAGCCGCAGCGCCTGCTCGACGTGCCGCACGTACTCCGGCAGCGGCATGCCGGCGCGGCGGCGGAGGCCGCGCAGCAGCACCGCGGCGTCGCGCAGCCGTGCGAAGCCCGCATCGGTCGCGCCCTCGAGCCGGTCGGCGTCGACGAGCGAGTCGAGCGCATCGACGATCGACGAGCTCGCCTCGGCGACCACGGCGCTGCGGTCGCGCGCGCGCTGCGCATCGGTCAGCCCGGCGCCCGCGAGCATGCGCGCGTGGCGCTGCAGCGCCATGAGATCGGCGACCCCGATGCGCCAGCGGCTGCCGGCGAGCAGGCGCACGAGGCTGGATCCCTCCTCGGGCCGGCCGAGCACCCGCAGCGCCGCGACCAGGTCGACCGCCGCAGGCTCCTGCAGCAGCCCGCCGCCGCCCCAGCGGATCACGTCGATGCCGAGCGCGCGGAGCCCGTCGGCCAGCTCGATCCCCTGCTGGTGGGTGCGCACGAGCAGCGCGGCGGTGACGTCGCCGCTGCCCGTGCCGGCGCCGTGGCCGCGCAGCCAGGCGGCGAGCTCCGCCGCTTCGGCCTCGAGCGTCGGCAGGTGCCGCACGCTCACGTCGCCCGGGCCAGCACCCTTGCGAGCCCGGAGCGGCTCGACGGGCACGCCCGGCTGCGGCGGCAGCCCTCGCGCGATCGCGTCGGCGATGTCGAGCACCTCCACGTCGTTGCGCCAGCTGATCGAGAGCGTCATCGCCTCGGTGGCGCCGAAGTGCTCGGGGAACAGGGCGAGCGTGCCAGCGCTCGCGCCCCGGAACCCGTAGATCGCCTGGTTGGGGTCGCCGACTGCCATCACCGGCGTGTCGTGGAAGAGCCTGCCCAGCAGCTGGAGCTGCAGCACCGACGTGTCCTGGAACTCGTCGAGCAGCACGAAGCGGTGGCGCTCGCGCAGCTCATCGACCGCGCCGGGGTGCGCGTCGATCGCGTCGAGCGCGAGCCGCACCTGGTCGCTGAACTGCAGCACGCCGAGGCTGCGCTTCTCGGCCTCGAAGGCGTCGACGAGGTGGGCGAGCGGCTCGAGCGCGCCGACGCGGCGGCTGTCGTCGGCCAGCTGGTCGCGCTGCGCCTTCGTGAGCGCCTTCGCTCCCGCCTCGGGCGGCAGGTCGCGCAGCGCCGCGAACGCACCGGGGATGCCGCTGCGGCGCAGCCGAGCGGTCGACACGCGGTGGTCGCCGAGCTCCCCCGCGAGCTGCAGCACCCGCTCGGCGACCTGGGCGGCCGACCCGATCTCGGCCAGCCGCACGTCGTCGGAGGAGCGGGCGACGCGCAGGGCGAGGAGCAGCGCCGCGGGGTCGGTGAGCACCTCGGAGTCGGGGTCGCGGCCGATGAGCAGCGCCCACTCCTTGAACAGCGAGCCGGCGAAGGAGTTGTAGGTCTGCACGACCGGCTTCCGCGTGCGCACGAGCTCGGCGTCGACCAGCCCGGCCTTCGCGAGCAGCGCCAGCTGCGCCTCGAGCCGCTCGGCGAGCTCGCGCGCCGCCTTGCGGGTAAAGGTGAGCCCCAGCACCTGGTCGGGCTCGGCGTGCCCGTTCGCGACGAGCCACAGCACGCGCTGCGCCATCGTGTGGGTCTTGCCGCTGCCCGCGCCGGCGACGACGAGCGTTGGCGAGAACGGCGCCTCGATGACGCGCTCCTGCTCCTCGGTCGGCGCGAGTGGCGCGCGTCCCTCGGCCTCGTCGAGCAGCGCGGCCAGCTCGAGGGCCGAGAGGCTGGGGCGCCCGGCCCCCGGCGTCAACGCGTCGATCACTCGGTCACCTCCGGGAGCACGTGGATGGCGCACTGGCCGTGCGCGAAGCGCTCGAAGCAGTGCTCCGCGGGCACGGCGCGGAAGCTCGCGCCGCCCATCGCTGCGACCGCTTCGGCCAGGTGTGCCTCGAACCGCTCGCGCACGCCGTCGAACGGCTCCGCGTCGATCGCCTTCTCTCGGCGCTCGAGCCGCGGCAGGAACAGCCGCGCCTCGGTCGCCGCCTCGGCCGGCACGCCGGCGATGCCGCCGAGCGCGATGGCGAGCTGGTAGGCGCGCAGCTGCAGGTTGCCGAGCTCGACGTGCTCGTCGGGCTTGCGCTTGCCGGTCTTGAGGTCGACCACCCGCACCGTGCCGTCCGGCGCGTGCTCGAGCCAGTCGATCGAGCCGTTCAGCGTCGCGCCGCCCGGGAGGTCGACCGAGAACCGCGCCTCACGGTCGGCGCGCTCCACCGTCCAGCCGAGCCCGCGCAGCCGCTGGAAGTAGTCGGCGATCGTCGCCGTCATCGGCGCGATGTCGCCGCGCTGCCGCGCCGCCTCCCAGCTCGACTCGTGCGCGAGCTCGCCGAAGCGGGCGCCGATCGCGTGCTCGAGCGCCGCGGGATCGGCGGCGTCGTGCTGCTCGACCGCCTCGTGCACGATCGTGCCGAAGCCTGCCGCCTGGCCGCCGGTCGATCCGGCGACCCGATCGATGACCCATGCGATCTCGCAGTCGACGAGGCTCTGCAAGGACGACGGGCTCGCGTGCACCGCCTCGGCGGCGTCGAGCCGCTCGGTCGTCGAGATGGGCGCGAGGCCCGCCCACTCCGAGGTCGCGGCTCCCGGCACGCCCGCCTCCGCGAGCCGTCGGAGCGCCGACGACGCCCGGGCGAGGTCGCGCTCGTCGCCGGACGCTGCGGCGCGCACCGCGCGGCGGCGGAGGCTCGCGACGAGCGAGCGCAGCGAGTGCCAGCCGCCGTCGGGCTCGGGCGCGGGGTCGAGGCCCGCGACGAAGGGCGAGGGCTGCTCGTCGTCGCTCGCGACGGCCGTCAGCAGCACGCTCGCGCGCGCCGTCGAGACGGCCTTGAGGAACGTGCGCAGCTCGTCGTGCAGCACCGCGGCCCGCGCGTCGCCGATGCCGTCGCCCGAGCCGTCACCGTCCCCGTCGAGCCGGTTCGCGCCCAGCAGCGACCCTCGAGCGCGGAGGTTCGGCCAGACGCCGTCCTGCAGTCCGGCGACGATGACGGTGTCGAGCTCGCGGCCGACGAACTGGCCGGGCGTGCCGACGGCGACGCGGGCCGTCTCGGCGCGAGCGGCGAGCGAGTCGTCGTCGACGGACGAGGCGAGCCAGGCGTCGACGAACGCGCCGGTGTCAGCGTCGGGACGCCGCTCGATGAGTCTCGCGACCTGGTCGAAGAGTGCGACGACCGCGTCGAGGCGGCGGTTCGCGAGCGTCCGCTCGACGCCGGTGCCGTGCTCGAGCGCGGTGCGCTGCCACGCGGCGGCGACGCCGGCTGCGCTCCACACGGCCCACAGCACCTGATCGGCGGCCGCGGGGTCGGCCGCGGCGGTCAGGGCGCGCGCCTCGGCGAGCATGCGCGCGAGCCGGCGCGCAGCGTCGGCGCCCTGACGCGCCCCGCGCAGGCCGTCGAGCAGCTCGGGCGCGAGCACCGCCTCGCGGACGAGCTCGGCACCCGGGACGTGCACCTCGCCTCCCTCGGCGATGATGCGGTGTCGGAGCGCGCGCTTGAGTCGCCGCACCGCGAGCGCGTCGAGCCCGAGCAGGTCGCTGCGCAGCAGCACCTCCGCCAGCTCGGCGGTCAGCTCCCGCCGACCGGTGGCGACGGCGAGCACCTGCACGAGCGCGTCGACGACCTCGGTGTCGCGCAGCCGCGTGGGCCCACTCGCGGCCACGGGCACGTCGAGGGGCGAGAGCAGCGACGCGAGCTCGCTCGCCGCGCGGCCGGTGCGGGTGATGATGGCGATCTCGTCGTGCGGCACGCCCGCAGCGCGCCGCTCGTGCACGAGCCGGGCGATGCGACGCGCCTGGTCGTCGACGGACCCCGCCACGTGCAGCTCGACGCCGTCCGGCTCGCCCGCGGCGACGACGGAGCGGTGGGTGCCGCCTCGGGCGGTGCCGATCCCCGCAGCGATGCGGGCGCCGAGGGCTCGGACGGCGGGGCCGTGGCGGTGGTCGAGGGCGAGCTCGAGCCGGTGACCAGGCTCGTGGGCGAAGCCGAGGCGCGCCGGGAGCGCCCCGAGCAGCGCCGGATCGGCGCCGCGGAAGCCGCCCGTCGTGGTGTCGGGGTCGCCGAACGCGATCACCGCCGCGCCGCGTGCGCGCAGCGCCTCGAGCACGACCACGGCGCCCTCGGTGAGCTCCTGGGCGTCGTCGACGAGCACGAGCGTGGGCAGCAGCGCCGCGTCGACCGCGTGCACGGCGCGGGCCGCGCGCCGCAGCAGCGACGCCGCGGTGACGGCGTCGGCGCCTCGGCGCTCGAGCCGCTGCAGCCGGTCGAACTCGTCCTTGAAGGCCGCGGCAGCGACCCACTCGGGCACGCCCCGCTCCTGCCCGCGCCGAGCGAGCGCCTCGGCGCTGATGCCGCGCTCGTCCGCGGCCGCCATGAGCTCGCGCAGCTCTGCCCGGAAGCCGGCCTGCTCGCGCACCTCGGCGCCCAGGTGCTCGGGCCACGCGGGACCGCTCGCGCTGCCTGCGGCCGCGTCGTCGGCGTGGCCCGCGAGCATCGCGGCGATGATGCGGTCCTGCTCGGCGCCCGAGAGCAGCTGCGGCGTGGGTCGCCCCTCGGCGAGCGCGAGCGCGGTGAGCACGGCGAACGCGTAGGACGGCATGGATCGCGCGAGCGGGCCGGGCGTGACGAGCGTCGTGCGTCGTGCGAGCCGGTCGCGCAGCGCCGTCGCTGCCTGCCGGGAGCCGGCGACGACGAGCAGCGACGCGGGCTCGAGCCCTCGCTCGAGGCGAGCGGCGGCGAGCTCGACGAGCGTCGTGGTCTTGCCCGCGCCGGCGACGCCGAGGACGATCGCGGAGGCGTCGTCGGGCAGGGCGAGGACCGCCTGCTGGGATGCGTCGAGCAGGGCGGGCCGGACGTCCGGCGAGAGGTCGAGCACAGCGGTCGAGTCGAGCACGCCGCCACGGTATCGGCGGCCGCCGACACGGCCGGGGCGCCGCCCCGAGCGACCCCTGCTTCGCCCTCGGCGGACTCGGCGGATCGCCCGCGCACGATCGCCTATCCTCAGAACCATGGACATCCGCATCGGCATCAAGGACTCGGCTCGCGAGATCGCATTCGACTCGGCGCAGTCGGCGCAGGAGATCGAGTCGGCGGTCGTCGCCGCCCTCGGCGCCGGACACCTCGCGCTCGACGACGCGAAGGGCCGCCGCTACCTCGTGCCCAGCTCGCAGATCGCCTACGTCGAGATCGGCAGCGAGACGACCCGCAAGATCGGCTTCGTGGCTTGATGCCCATCCTCGTCCTCGTGCCGATGGTGATGGGCGCCGCGATCGGCCTCGTCGCGCGCTACCTGCTGCCGGGTCGGCAGTGGATCGGGCTGTTCCTCAACCCGGCGGCCTCGGCCGCGGCAGCGGGCATCGTCTGGACGATCCTCGGGCTCACCGGCATGACGAGCGAGAACGGCTGGATCTGGATCGCGAGCCTCGCCGCCGCGCTCGTGGTGGCGCTCGTGCTGCCGCGCGTGCTGCCCGCTCGGCGCGAGCGCGCCGACGCCGCCTACCTGGCGGAGCTCACCCGCACGACCGCCTGAGGCGGCCCGCTCCGGCAGCCTCCCGGTCGCCCGGCCGAGTGTCCACCTCCTGCTCGAGTGTCGCGACCCCGGAGCCACAGGTCGACACCGGCGCCCGGTCGTGCTCGTGAGTGTCGACGCGTTGCAGGAATGTCGCGACACTCGTGCATCGACCTGACACTCCTGCGCTCCCAGGCGCCGGGAGCGCCGCTCCGCCGCCGGAGGGGTCGAGCCGGCGCGACCGCTCGAGCCGGCCGTCAGGCCGTCAGGCCGAGCTCGTCCATGCGGCGCGTGTGCGAGGCGACGATGTCGTTGAACGCGGGCTCGAGCCGCGGCTGGCTGGGCACCGCGCGCCCCGCGTCGTCGGGCCCGTTGACCGCCAGGTACATCTGCAGCAGCGCATCCCCCACGATCCGGCGGCCCCACACCGCGAGCCGGTCGGACAGCCGCGGCGTGGCCTCGATGGCTCGCTGCAGCAGGCCGACGAGGTGCGGATGCGTCGTCTCGCCGCGCAGGGCGCGCAGCATGACGTCCTGGTCGTCGTCCGGCAGTCCGGGGGCGATCGCGACGAAGAAGTCGACGAGCAGCCCGCTCGCCACGTGCAGCGCCAGGAGTCGCTCGTACCAGTCGGCGCCCTCGATCGCGGCGGCGAACGAGCGCGTCGTGTCGGCGTAGGGGCGCATCGCGTCTGCGGGGTCGATGTGCTCGCTCTCGAGGATGCTCGCGAACGCACCCGCGCGGGCGGCGTGGATGCGCACGACCTCGACGAGCGGCACCCGCGACTCGAGCGTCGGCGCTTCCTCGAGCACGTGGCCGGCCTTCGCGACGAGCTCGAGCTCGAGCCCGAGCGCCTGACCGACGAACGGCACGAGCGCGGGCCGGACGTCCGAGAGCAGCACGCGGTCGCCCACGACCGGCATGCGATGCTGACGGAGCAGCTGGCGCGTGACGTCGCGCGGCGTCCGGTCGAACCACTTCACCACGCTCAGGAGTCTAGGGGCGCGAAACAGCGCGCTCGCCCATGCCGCCGGTACGCTGGTTCGAAAGACGAACAGGCGGAACACTCCCTTGACCTTCCAAGACCTCTCCATCGACGCCGACATGGTCCAGGCGCTCGCCGACCGCGGCATCCTCGAGCCCTTCCCCATCCAGACGCAGACGATCCCCCTCGCGCTCTCCGGCCAGGACATCATCGGCCAGGCCAAGACGGGCACCGGCAAGACGTTCGCGTTCGGCCTGCCGCTCGCGCAGCGGCTCGGCGCCGAGCCCGCGGCGGGCGTCCAGGCGCTCATCGTCGTGCCCACCCGCGAGCTCGCCGTCCAGGTGACCGAGGACATGGAGATCATCACCTCCAACCGGCCGACGACGGTCGTCTCGATCTACGGCGGCAAGGCCTACGAGGGCCAGATCGACCAGCTCAAGGCCGGCGCGCAGATCGTCGTCGGCACGCCCGGCCGGCTCCTCGACCTCTCGCAGCAGCGCATCCTCGACCTCTCCAACGTCAAGGAGATCGTGCTCGACGAGGCCGACAAGATGCTCGACCTCGGCTTCCTGCCCGACGTCGAGAAGATCTTCTCGAAGGTCCCCGCGGTGCGGCACACCATGCTCTTCTCGGCGACCATGCCGGGCCCGGTCGTCGCGCTCGCGCGCCGCTTCATGTCGCGACCGCTGCACATCCGCGCGACCGACGTCGATGACACGATCGCGCAGGCGAACATCGAGCACGTCGTCTACCGGGCGCACGCGCTCGACAAGGACGAGGTCATCGCTCGCATCCTACAGGCCGAGGGCCGTGGCAAGACCGTCGTCTTCACGCGCACGAAGCGTGCCGCGGCGCGCATCACCGAGGAGCTCATCGACCGCGGCTTCCAGGCCGCGGCCGTGCACGGCGACATGAGCCAGGAGGCGCGCGAGCGCGCGATGGCGCAGTTCAAGGCCGGCAAGAAGGATGTGCTGATCGCGACCGACGTGGCCGCTCGCGGCATCGACGTCGACGACGTCACGCACGTCATCAACCACACCATCCCCGAGGACGAGATGGCCTACCTGCACCGCGTGGGCCGCACCGGCCGCGCGGGCCGCACGGGCATCGCCGTGACGTTCGTCGACTGGGAGGACCTGCACAAGTGGTCGGTCATCGACCGCGCCCTCGAGTTCGGTCGCCCCGAGCCGGTCGAGACGTACTCCTCGAGCCCGCACCTGTACGCCGACCTCAACATCCCGCAGGGCGTCAAGGGTCGCCTGCACGCGACGCCTCCCAACAAGGAGGCGAAGCGCGAGGGCGTTGCCCCCGGCGGCCGCGGTGAGCGCGGCGGCCGCGGTGGCGAGCGCAGCGGTCGTGGCGGCGAGCGCACCGGCGAGCGCACCGGCGGCGAGCGCGGCAGCGAGGGCGGCCAGCGGCGCAGCCGCGGTGGCCGCGGCCGCGGTGGCGACGAGGCAGTGCAGACCGGCGCCGTGCAGACGGATGCGTCGACCGCCCCCGAGGGTCGCGGCACGCACGACGGCGGCGGCAACGAGCACCACGACGGCAACACGGCGCCCGTGCGCCGCCGCCGCCGGAGCCGGCGCTCGAACCCGTCGACGCCGCCGCCCGTCCAGGGCTGACTCAGGCCTGCTCGGCGCCCCAGCGCCCGAGCGCCTCGATCGCCTCGCGCAGGGCGAGCCCGCGATCGGTCAGCGCGTAGGCGCGGGTGTTGTGCCGCAGCGGCAGCCGAACCAGCACCCCGGCCGACTCGAGCTCCTTCAGCCGGGTCGCGAGCATGTTGGTCGGCACGCCGAGGTCGCGCTGCAGGTCTCCGTATCGCTGCGGCCCGTCGAGCAGCCGCTCCACGATGCGGAGCGCCCATCGTGCTCCGACGACGTCGAGGGCGGCGGCGAGGTCGCTCACGCGGTCGCGGCGGCGTCCGGCTTCATCCAGAACGGCGAGTAGTGGTAGCCGTCCGGGTCGTCGAACTGGCGCTGGTACATGAAGGGGTAGTCGTCGGTGTCGCCGACGCGCCCGCCGGCGGCGCCGGCGCGATCGACGAGCTCGTCGACCGCCTCGCGGCTGCCGAGGTCGAACGAGACCGTGACCTTCGAGGGGGTGTCGGGTCCGCCGATCAGCGCCTCGGCGCCGCCGACGCTCGCGTACATCTCCCGGCTGCCGAGCATGACGTACTGCTCGGGCGCGATCGCGAAGCACGACACGTTGTGATCCGACATCTCGGCGTTGAGGGTCCAGCCGATGGCGGTGTAGAAGGCGGTCGCGCGCTCGACGCTCTCGACCGGGCAGGTGATGAAGAGGTTCATGGGGCAACACTTGCAAAATGCAAGTGCGGCGTCAAGACCCCACTGTGCCTGCCACGGATGCGGGACTGTGCCTGCTACGGATGCGGGACGACCGGCGCGAAGCCCGTCGCGCGGCGCACGATCTCGTCGAGCACCGCCGGCTCCGTCGTGTGCTCGCCCAGCACGTTGGGCTTGCCGAAGCCGTGGTAGTCGCTCGATCCCGTCACGAGCAGGTCGAGCCGCTCCGCGTCGGCCAGCAGTCGACGCCGTGACGGCTCGTCGTTGTCGCGGTGCCACACCTCGACCCCGTCGAGGCCGGCCGCGACCAGGTCGCCGAGCACGCCCATCCGCATGACCGGTCGGCCCCGCGCGGCGGGATGCGCCAGCACGGCGACGCCGCCCGCGTCGCGGATGATGCGGATGGCCTCCTCGGGCGCCGGCGCGTGGTGCGGCTGGTAGTAGCCGCCCTGCCAGTGCAGGATGCCCTCGAACGCGGCCGAGCGGTCGGGCACGATGCCGAGCGTCACGAGCGCGTCGGCGATGTGCGGCCGGCCGATCGTGGCGCCGGGAGCGGAGTGCTCTTCGACGTGCCGCCAAGTCAGCGGGTAGTCGCGACCGATCGCGCGCACCATGCGCTCCGCGCGCTCGACGCGCTCGAGCCGGATGCGCTCCCGCTCCCCCACGAAGGCGGCCGACGCCGGGTCGAGCAGATAGCCGAGCACGTGCACGCTCGCAGGCCCGATCTGCGACGAGAACTCCACCCCCGGGATGAGCGCGACGCCGGTCTCGAGCGCCGCGTCGGCGGCCTCCTGCCAGCCGGCGACGGTGTCGTGGTCGGTGAGCGCGACGACGCCGAGCCCCGCGGCCGCGGCGGCGCGCACGACGTCGCCGGGCGCATCCGTGCCGTCGGACTCGCGCGAGTGCGCGTGCAGGTCGATCGGCCCTCTGCTCGCCCAGTCGTGCTCCATCCCGCCACCCTATTCCGGCCCGCTCGGGGGACGCGCCCCACAGGCGGCGCATCGCGGCGTGGCCTACGCTCCCCGGTGTGCTCGCGATCCTCGGCTGGCTGCTCGCCATCGTCATCGCGGCGTGCCTCACGGTCGCCGCGTGGCCACAGGGGCTCGGGCTCGAGCAGGCGCCGGTGTTCGCGCAGGTCGTCTCGATGCGGATCGGCGTGGTCGGGATCGCGCTCGTGCTCGCGCTCGTGCTGCTGTGCTTCGTCGGCTGGCGGCGGGTGCGCGCCTTCGTGCTCGGGGTGGTCTCGCTGCTGCTCGTCTTCTCGCTCGTCTCGGGCGGCATCCACGTCTCGCGCGGCGTCGACGCCTCGCAGTCGATCGACGGCGACGGCGGCGACCTCGTCGTGCTCACCTGGAACACGCTCGGCGACGAGCCGGGCGCTGAGGAGATCGCGCGCGTCATCGATGAGACCGGGGCGGATGTCGTGATGCTGCCCGAGACGACGCTGCCGCTCGGCGTCGGGGTGGCCGAGCTGCTGCGCGAGCGCGGCAACCCGTTCTGGGTGCACACCACCGCGTACTCGCCCTCCTACGGCGCCCTCAACACCACGCTGCTGATCTCGGCGGCGCTCGGCGAGTACACGACCGATCCCTCGGTCGGCGGCACCCGCACCCTGCCGACGATCGTCGCGCGCCCCGACGACGGCGACGGCCCGGTGCTCGTCTCCACCCACCCGGTCGCGCCCGTGCCGCAACAGATGCGCAACTGGCGCGCCGACCTCGAGTTCGTCGCGGGCCTGTGCGACGGCGCCGACTCGGTCGTGATGGCGGGCGACTTCAACTCGACGCTCGACCACTGGGCGTCGCTCGGCGTCGACGGCGGCGACCTCGGCACGTGCCGCGACGCGGCGAGCCAGGTGGGCGCCGGCGCGGTCGGCAGCTGGCCGACCTGGGCGCCGCCGTGGCTCGGTGCGCAGATCGACCACGTCGTCGCGACCCCCGACTGGGAGCCGGTCGCCGCACGGGTGCTCACGGGCCTCGACGACGTCGGCACCGACCACCGGCCGGTGCTCGTGCAGCTGCGGCAGTCGGGCTGAGCCGGGCCTACGGGCGCGGCAGGGCTGCCCAGACCGCGTGCTCGCCGGTGTCGTCAGCGGCGGCACCGTCGACGCGGACGGCGGTGTGCCAGCGGCCGTCGATGCGCACGGCGACCGCGAGCGATCCGTCGGCCTCCTCGAGCGACCAGCCGTAGTCCGCCGTCGCGGACGCATCCAGGTCGGCCGTCGCGGACGCGTCCACGTCGGCGCTTGCGGCGCTCGGGACCGTCGGCGCCTGGGTGGCGGCAACGGGGACGGTCGCGGCGACCGAGACGGTCGGGGCGACGGTGACGGTCTGGCACGCCGGGTAGTGGTGCTCGCCCGCGCCGAACCCGATCGCGACGGAGCAGACGGTGTGGTCGCCTGGCGAGAGCCCGTCGAACCGCCAGGAGTAGCTGTGCCTGCCGGGGATGCCGTACTCGAACAGGTACTCGCTCGGCCGGTTCGCGAGCGTCGTGCCGCGCCAGACGCCGTCGATCGTGACGCCGACCTGGATCGACTCGAACAGGTCGGAGTGGTCGGCGGCCCAGCCGGAGACGGTCAGTCCGCCGCCGCTCGCCTCGACGTCCATGGTCGAGATCGCGTCGAAGCGGGCGCGAGCGGAGTCGAGGGTCGCGCCACCCGTGATGAAGCGGTCGAGGAAGCGCGCGGCCGCCATCTGCCCCGCCCAGTTGAAGTGCGTGAAGTCGCTCTCGTCGCGCCAGAACGAGTGCGGGATGATGCCGCGCGCGATCGCGTCGCGGTCCCGCTGGGTCGGCACGATCGACGACTCGTAGAGGGCGCCGTTCGACATGTACTCGTCGAGCGGGATGTAGCGCTGGCCGTACCAGCGCTCGAGCTGCTCGTTGATGATGATGCGGTTGCGGCCGTGCAGGCTGTCGCGGTAGTCCCACGCCGGCGTGACCGACACCACCCAGACCGGCTCGGTAGAGACCGCCTGGTGCGCGTCGACAATAGCGGCGATGTCCTGGAGCACGCGGTCGGGCCGCTCGAGGTTGTTCGTGCCTGCCCACACGAGCGAGGCCGCGCCGGCTCGTGGCACCTGCAGGGACTGGATCGGCGTGCCCGCCGGCACCTGGACGGCCGCGCCCGGCGTGTCCCGCGTGAAGCGCCACGGCGTCGCCGGCGAGATGTCGGGGCGGTGGTTCAGCAGCCCATCGATGCCCGCGATCGACGCGCGCATGACGACCCGACCGGTCACTCGCGCCGACTCGACGAGGCCGACCGGCTCGGCGAGCTCCACCTCACCCGAGCCGGGGATGACCGCGGGGCGGGACAGCGAGAGCTGGTGCAGCCCAGCGGCGACCGCGATCGAGGTCGACGTCATGCCGCCGATCGCGAAGTTGCGCAGCTCGAGGCCAGGCATCCATGCCCCGAACCCCTGCGGTGCGGGGCGGCAGAGCGCATCGAGCATGCTGTCGCCGTAGCACTGCAGCGCGCTCGGCGCCTGCGCCGTCGCGAGCGGCGGCGACGCCTGGGCGGGCACGGCGATCGACGTGACGCTCACGAGCGCGACGACGGCGGCCGCGAGCACGGCGCGGAAGCGGGAGAGCTGGGGCATGGAGCGAGTCCTCGAACGGCCGGCGAGCCGAGTGGATCGCGCTGGGCGCCCACCATAGTGATGGATCGTCAGCTAATATAGTGACAGATCGTCAGCCCCTGCTCGGAGTGTCGCGGTCCCCCTCGACTCGCCGAAGGAGCACCATGCACGCTCGCAGCCGCGCCCGGCCCAGGATCGTCACGGCGATCGTGCTCGCGGCCCTGATGGTGTGGGGCGCCGCAGCCCCCGCGCACGCCGACCTCTACTTCTACGACCGGATCGGCGGCGCGGATCGCTTCGAGACCTCGCGCCTCATCTCCGAGCGCATGCCGAGCCAGAGCAGCAGCACGGTCTTCCTCGCGTCGGGCGTGGTGTCGCCCGACGCGCTCGCCGCCGCGCCCGTCGCTGCCGCCGAGCGCGCGCACCTGCTGCTCACCGACAGCGGCACGCTGCGGGAGCCGACACGCGCGCGTCTCGCCGCGCTGCGGCCGACGACGATCGTGATCGTCGGGGGCCCGACGTCGATCAACGGCAACGTCGAGGCCGCGGTGCGCACAACGGTGCCGACCGCGAGGATCGAGCGCATCGCCGGCGCCGACCGGGTCGACACCTCGCTGCTGCTGCTGGAGCGGATGCGCCGGACCGCGCCCGTCGACCACGTGTGGGTCGTGGACGGCTGGGGCTTCGCCGATGCACTGAGCGCCTCGGCCATCGCGGCTCGGGGGCGTCACGCGATCGTGCTCGCGCACGCCGACGCGGAGTGGTGGGCGGGCAGGGCGCTCGGTCGCCTCGGCCCGGTGTCGACCGTCTCGATCGCCGGCGGAGCGCCCTCGGTCTCGACAGCGATCGAGGAGCGCCTGCGGCAGCGGCAAGGCGTGACCGTCGCGCGCTTCGGCGGCGTCGACCGGTACGAGACGAGCGCCATGGTGAACACCGCCTTCACGCAGACGGTCTCGGGAGGCCGCGTCTACCTCGCGTCGGGCCAGAAGTTCCCCGACGGGCTCGCCGCCGCGCAGCTCGCCGCGGCGAACGGCTCGACGCTGTACCTCGCGCCGAGCGTGTGCCACCACCACGACGCGGTGCTGCGCGACGTCCAGCGCCTCGGGGCGACGAGGGTCGTGGCGCTCGGCTCGATCAGCACGCTGTCGGCGGGGTCGAGCATGCTCACCCCGTGCGGGCAGCAGCCGCCCACCCTCCCGAGCCCCACGCCGACGCCCGACCCTGCCGGCTCGCAGTCGGGCTGAGACCGCTCAGCTCGTCAGGGCGTCGATCGCGTGCAGCACCGCTTGGGCTGCCTCGGCCGTCGCGAGCGGGCGGAAGTGGCCGCTCGCGCGCAGCCGCACGCCCTGCATCCCCTCCGGCACCTCGTTGCCGGGCACGTGCGGGTCGATGCGCGGCAGCACGACGTGGATGCGCGCGTCGGCGCTGGGCTCGGCCGCGAGCGCGCGCAGCATCGCATTCGACGGGTCGAACTCGCGGATGGCGGCGCCGCGGATCAGCCACGCGCGCGAGGAGCCCGCGAACGGGGTCGCGAGCGCTACGAGCCCCGTCGGCTGCGGCCGGTCAGGGTGCAGCGCGCGGTCGACCATGAGGCGCTTGCCGATCAGCCCGCCCTTCGAGTGCCCGACGAGCACGATCATCGCGTTCGGATGTGCCGCCGCGACCTGGTCTACGACCCTGCCGACGATCGGCACCGACTCGAGCACCGGCGCGAGGTTGCGACCGAGGTCGGGCACGAAGTGCACGCCCAGCCCGGCGGCCGCGAGCTTGCGGCCGAGCGGCTCCATGAACGGCCACCGCTCGACCACGCCGGGGATCAGCACGACGTGCACGCGCGCGCCGGGCGGACCGGTCAGCGACGGGGGCCGCGGGTCGAGGTTGCCGCGCAGGTGCATGCGGGCGGCGAACAGGTAGTCGCGTGCCCAGACCGCCACCTCGCCCGGGATGATCATGCCGAGAACTCCATCACCATCCGCGCGACCGGCTCTGCGGCGGTCACCATCGCCTCGTGCCCCTTGCCGCGCGCGATCCGCAGCTCCGCATCCGGCAGCAGGTCGCGCACCTCCGAGGCCCACGCGGCCGGCACGACGCGGTCCTCGTCGCCGCGGATCACGAGGGTCGGCTGCAGCACGCGCGGGAGCACCTCGCGGAGGTCGTGGTCGAGCATCGTCCGGAGCTTCCGCAGGTACCAGCGAGCGCCGGTCTGCGCGTAGAGGCGCGCGCCGATGAGCGCGACGATGGGCGGGTCGTTCGAGAGGTCCTGCAGCAGTCGCCACGCCTGCAGCCAGCCGCTGCGCTCCTCCGGGTTGACGGTCGGGGCGATGAGCACCACGCGGTCGACCAGATCGGGATGCCGGGCGGCGAGCTCCGCGACGACCTGCGTGCCCATCGAGTGGCCGAGCGCGATCACCGGCCCGTCGACGATCGCGCTGAGGCCGTCGGCGACGAGGTCGGCGAGCTCGGGCATCGTGCGGCTGTCGTCCGGCTCCGGCGATGCGCCGAAGCCGGGGAGGTCGACCGCGATGACGTCGAGCTCGACCGAGAGCGCCTCCCGCAGCAGCCCGAAGTACTGCTGCCCCATGCCGATGCCGTGCACGAGCACGACGACCGGGGCGCCCTCGCGCCGCCAACGGCGCAGCAGCAATACGTGGTCGCCGTCGACGTGGGTCGCGACGACGGAGTCGGTCGCGGTGTCTGCGACCTCGCGCCACTCGGCGAGGCCCGCGGGAGTGGGCACCTGCATCCCGACACCCTACGAGGCGCAGCCTGCGAGCGGACCGGGACGCGGCCTCACTCCCCCGCGTCGGGCAGCGCGCGCAGCGCCCAGAACGGCCCGACGATGACGAACAGCGCCGCGAGCACCTCTCCGATGGCGCCGATCCACATCGTCGGCACGACGCCGAGCCAGGTGCCGAGGCCGCCGGCGGCGAGCGCCGCGAGCGGCATGACGCCGTAGACGCAGAAGCGGATCGAGGCGTTCATGCGCCCGAGCAGTCGCGACGGCGTGATGCGCTGCCGGAACGTGACCTGGGTGATGTTGTAGAGCAGCACCGTGAAGCTCGCGACGAAGCCCTGGGCGACGAGCAGCGGGAACGCGACCGCCGGGAAGGTCGCTGCGAGCGGCAGGAAGCACGCGACGACGCCGAACGCGATCGCGCTGACAGGGATGGCGCGCGCCTCGCCGATCACGCGCACGATGTGCGGCGTCGCGATGGCGCCTGCGAGCCCGCCGACAGCGCCGAGCGAGAAGATCACGCCCATTGCGGCCGGGCTGAGCCCCAGCTCGCGCAGCAGGAAGATGGGCAGCAGCGTCATCGACAGCGTGTGCGAGAAGTTGAAGATGCCGGTGGTCGTGACGATGCGCCGCAGCAGCGGATTGCCGAACACCCACCGCATGCCCTCGCCGATCTCGCGCAGCATCGGGGCGCGGTCGTCGGCGGCGCGCGGCTGCTCGTGGTCGCGCGTGAGCAGCAGCGCGACGGCGGAGGCCAGGTAGGTGCCAACGGTGGTCAGGATGGCGAGCGGCGCCGCGACGATGCCGATGAGCCAGCCGCCGATGGCGGGGCCGCCGATGTTCGCCATCTCGTACGTCGCCTGCAGCTTGCCGTTCGCCTCGGCGATCTGCTGCGGCCGCACGAGCGACGGCAGGATGCTCTGGTACGAGACGTCGAAGAAGACGGTGGCGACGCCGATGACGATCGCGACGGCGTAGAGGTGCCACATCTCCAGCAGCCCCGCCCACCACAGCAGCGGGAGTGCGGCGAGCGCGACGGCGCGCACGGCATCCGCCCAGATCATGACGTGGCGCTTGCGCATGCGGTCGATCCAGGCGCCCGCGGGCAGGCCGACGACGAGGAAAGCCGCGACGCCGGCGGCATTGAGGAAGCCGACCTCGAGCTCGGTCGCATTGAGCAGCAGCACCGCGAGCACCGGGATGGCGAGCTCGGTGACCTGCGAGCCGAGCTGCGCGAGCGCCTGGCCGCTCCACATCGTGAGGAAGTTGCCGTCGCGCCAGAGCGATCGTTCGGCGCGCGTCTCGCGCAACTCCGATTGGGACATGTCGATCAGTCTGCGCCGGCGATTGAGCGATGTCAATCGCCGGCATACAGTGGCCGCATGAGCGAGGAGCGCATCGAGCTGCGGGCCGATGACACGGACGCTCGCGCCCAGGCGATGGCGCGGGCGCTCAGCTCGCCGCTGCGGCTGCGGGTGCTGCGGCTGTGCGCCTTCGAGTCGCGCACGAACAAGGAGCTCGCCGAGCTGCTGGGGGTCAACCCCGGCACGATGCTGCACCACGTGCGCACGCTCGTGCAGACCGGATTCCTCGAGGCCGAGCCGGAGCGCGCCGGGACCGGCGGGGCTCGGGAGGTGCCGTACCGCGCGACGGGGCTCTCGTGGCGCACGTCGATGCCAGAAGGCTCCCCCGTGCTCGTCGAGACGTTCCTGCAGCAGATCGAGGGGCTGCCCCCCGATCAGCTCGACGCCACCTGGATGGGCCTGAAGATCGACGACGCGCACCGCGAGGAGTTCGAGCGGCGCCTGCTCGAGCTGCTCGACGAGTTCAAGGATCGCGGGCCCGATCCGGACGGAACGACGCTCGGCTTCTTCGCGGCGCTCTACCCCGACCGCAACCCGCCCTCCACCAGCGGCTGAGGCTTGCGTCGCACGACGGTGGGATGATGGCGGGCATGACCGACTCGACGACGCAGGGCGCTGCCACGCAGGGCACGACCACGCAGGGCACCACCACGCAGGGCACCACCACGCAGGGCACCACCAACCAGGGCACCACCACGCAGGGCACCACCAACCGATCGACGACGCCGACGTCGTCGGCGTTCACGGAGCACATCCAGTCCGGCTGGGCCGAGCGCGAGACGGCGACGCCCGCGCCGCGCGCCGCCGCCGCGCCCGCGGCCGAGCACCGCGCGCGGCTGTCGGCGATGCACCCCGGCGTGCGCCTCGTCATCCCCGCCGGCTCGCTGAAGGTGCGCTCGAACGACACGGACTACCCGTTCCGCGCGCATCCCGACTTCACATACCTCACGGGCTGGGGGTCGGATGCGGAGCCTGACTCGGTGCTCGTGCTCGAGCCCGTGCAGGCTGATGACGCAGAGGGCGACGGCCACGACGCGACGCTGTACTTCCGCGGACCGGCCGGGCGGGGCACGACCGAGTTCTACGCGAACCCCGCCATCGGCGAGTTCTGGGTGGGCCCGCGCCCGTCGCTCGCGCACGTCGCCGCCGACCTCGGCCTCGCGACCGCCGACCTCGGCGAGCTCGACGCCGTGCTCGAGGCCGACGGCCCCGCGCTCGTCGTCACCGGCGCCGACCCCGACGTCGAAGCGCGCGTCGCCGACGCGAACCCCGACGGCGACATCCTCGCCCGCGACCTGAGCGAGCTGCGGCTCGTGAAGGACGCCTGGGAGATCGGCGAGGTGCAGGCCGCCGTCGACGCGACCGCGCGGGGCTTCGACGACGTCATCGCAGATCTCGCCGAGGCGACGCGCCACGAGCGCGGCGAGCGCATCGTCGAGGGCGCCTTCCACCGTCGCGCCCGGCTCGACGGCAACGCCGTCGGCTACGACACCATCGCCGCATCCGGCCACCACGCCTGCTACCTGCACTGGACCCGCAACGATGGGCAGGTGCGCGAGGGCGACCTGATCCTGCTCGACGCGGGCGTCGAGGTGGACAGCCTCTACACGGCCGACATCACGCGCACGCTGCCCATCTCGGGCACCTTCACCGACGTCCAGCGGCGCGTGTACGACGCGGTCGTCGAGGCGGCCGACGCGGCGTTCGCGATCGTGAAGCCCGGCATCGTCTTTAAGGAGGTGCACGCCGCCGCGATGGAGGTCATCGCGCGGAAGACCGCCGAATGGGGGCTGCTGCCGATCTCGGCGGAGGAGTCGCTGGAGCCCGACCAGCAGCTGCACCGCCGCTGGATGGTGCACGGCACGAGCCACCACCTCGGCCTCGACGTGCACGACTGCGCCGCCGCGCGCCGCGACTTCTACCACGACGGCATCGTGCGCGAGGGGATGGTCTTCACGATCGAGCCCGGCCTGTACTTCCAGGCCGACGACCTGACCGTGCCCGAAGAGCTGCGCGGCATCGGCATCCGCATCGAGGACGACATCGTCGTCACGGCCGACGGCGCGCGCAACCTGTCGGCGGCCATCCCGCGCTCGGCCGACGAGGTCGAGGCGTGGATGCGCGAGGTGCGCGAGCGCTGACCGGAACGTGGGCGGCGGCTCAGCCCGTGACGAGCGTGACCGCGATGACGAGCATCACGACGGCGATCGCACCGTCGAGGATGCGCCACGCGCGCTCGGTGCGCAGCAGCGGCGCGAGGAAGCGCGCGCCGTAGCCGAAGCCGACGAACCAGAGCGTGCTCGCGGCGATGCCGCCGGCGAGGAACCACCAGCGCGCGTCGCCGTGAGTGGCGGCGACGGATCCCAGCACGACGGTCGTCTCGACGATCGCGTGCGGGTTGAGCCAGGTGACGGCCAGGATCGTGGCGAGCGTCGCGAGGCGGCCGCTGCGGGCGCGCGTCGCGACCGCGACGCCGCCGGCGGCCGGCTCTGAGGCATCCGCCACCTCGGGCGCCGCCTCGAGCGACCCGCCCCCGCGCCATGCGCGGCGTGCGCTCAGCAGCGCGAACCCGACGATGAACGCGGCGCCCGCCCAGCGAGCGACGGTCTCGAGCCACGGGTGGCTGGTCACGAGCGTCGCGACACCCGCGACGCCGATCGCCTGCAGGATGGCGTCGCTCACGACGCAGACGAGCACCACGATGCCGACGTGCTCGCGGCGCAGCCCCTGCCGCAGCACCACCGCGTTCTGCGCGCCGATCGACAGGATGAGCCCGAGGCAGAGCCCGAAGCCCGACAGCAGCGCGATGATCCCCTGGTCCATGGCTACGACGCTAAACGGCCATCACGATGCAGTCCAGCGCATGATCCTGCAGCAACGTAAGCATCGCTTCATCTACGATCGGCGCATGGACCTGCCGCTCGATCATCTCCGCACCCTCGCGGCCGCCGTCGATGCGGGCACGCTCGAGCGGGCCGCTGCGCAGCTGGGCGTGACGCCGAGCGCCGTGAGCCAGCGCATCCGCGCGATCGAGCAGCGCGTCGGCCGTGTGGTGCTGCAGCGGACGAAGCCCGTGCGCGCCACCGAGGCCGGCGAGGCGCTCGTGCGGCTCGCCCGCCAGCTCGCGCTCCTCGAGCACGACGCGCGCGTGGCGCTCGGCGCCGACTCGCCCGCCCAGCGGATCCCGCTCGCCGTCAACGCCGACTCGCTCATCACCTGGTTCATGCCGGCGCTCTCCGCCGTCGCGGCGGAGCGCTCGGTGACGTTCGAGCTCCACCGCGAGGATCAGGAGCGCACCGCGCAGCTGCTCGAGGACGGCACCGTCATGGGCGCCGTCACCTCGCAGCGCGCCCCGGTCGCCGGTTGCATCGCGTCGCCGCTCGGGCGGATGCGCTACGTCGCCGTCGCCGAGCGCGGCTTCGCCGAGCGCTGGTTCGGCGACGGGCTCACGCGAGCGGCGCTCGAGGCAGCGCCCATCGTCGACTTCGACCGCCACGACACCCTCCAGTCGCGGTTCTCGAGCCGCCACGGCGCGAGGGCGTCCGCTCCCCGGCACGTCATCTCCGCATCCGCCGAGTACGCCGAGGGGGTGCGGATGGGTCTCGGCTGGGGCATGCTGCTGCCCGGCCAGTTCGAGCCTGGGCTCGCGGACGGCTCGCTCGTGCAGCTCGCCGACGACACGGTCGAGGTGCCGCTGTGGTGGCAGCGCTGGAACCTGTCGTCGCCGTTGCTCGACCTCGTGACGGATGCGGTGCAGACGGCCGCGCGCACGTCGCCCGCGCTCGTCTGAGGCGGGTCAGCCGACGGGCGGCTGCGGCGGAGCCGGCGGCTGCTCGCCGACGGCGGGCGCCTGCGGCACGACCGCCGCGCCGGCGCGCTGGCCGATGATGTGCATGGCCTTGCCTGCGGTCTCCTGCGGTGCGACGACGTCGTAGCGCGCGGCCAGCACCTGCTGCACCGACGCGTAGTCGCGCTTGCGGCGCGTCATCGCGTGCGAGGTGAGGCTCAGCAGGATGCCGAATGCGAGGCCGAGCGCCGGGAAGACGAGCACGGAGGTGACCGCCTCCGGGACGAACAGCAGGAAGACGAGGCCGAGGAACGCGCCGAAGCCGAGGCCGCGCATCGCGCCCTGCACCGCGACCTTGCCCCAGGTGAGTTTGCCGACGATGCGCTCGACGAGCTTGAGGTCGTTGCCGATGATCGCGAGGCCCTTGAGCTCCGCCTCGGCGCCCGACACCTTCGCGACCGCGGCCTGCGCCTGGTCGTACGTCTCGTAGGAGGCCACGACGATGCCGCGCGGCAGATGCTGGTCGCCGCTGGCGGATCGCTGGAACATGCTCACCCGGCCAGTCTCCCACGCGGCTCGCGGGCGGCACCGGGCGGTTCGCTCACGGCGTCACACCGTGACGAGAGGTGCCGCGCGGTACGTTGGACGCCATGAGCGCCCCCACCGTGTTCGTCGCGCGCCTCGCCGGCGCGGGCGTCTTCGACCCCGCTGGAGAGCGGATCGGCAAGGTGCGCGACGTCGTCACCGTGCCTCGCGTCGATGCCTCCCCGCGCGTCGTCGGGCTCGTCGTCGAGGACCGCGGCCGCAACCGGGTGTTCCTCTCGATCGGCCGCGTGCTCTCGATCGGCGGCGGCCAGCTCATCGCGTCCGCCATCAGCGACCGCCGCTTCCGCCAGCGTGGCGGCGAGCGACTGCTGCTCGCCGACGTGCTCGGCCGCACGGTGACCCTGCGAGACGGCACCCCCGCCGTGCTCGAGGACCTCTCGATCGCGGAGCGCGGCCCGGGCGAGTGGGAGGTCGACGAGCTCTTCCTCCGCAAGCCGAAGGTCGGCCCGTTCGGCAAGGGACCGACGACGCTCGCGCGCTGGAACGAGGTGCAGCACGAGCCCGACGCCGAGCACGACACCGACCACCTGCTCGCCTCGCTCGACGAGCTCGCGGCCGCCGACGCCGCATCCGCCATGCTCGACCTGCCCCAGCAGCGCATGATGGAGGTCGCCGAGGACCTCTCCGACGACCGGCTGGCCGACATCCTCGAGGAGATGCACGAGGACCGGCAGATCGAGATCCTCAACGCGCTGCAGGACGACCGCGCCGCCGACGTGCTCGACCAGATGGAGCCCGACGACGCCGCCGACCTCGTCGCCCACATGACCACCGAGCGCGCCGAGACGCTGCTCGAGCTCATGGACCCGGATGAGGCCGAGGACGTGCGCATGCTGCTCGCGTTCGGCTCCGACACCGCGGGCGGCCTCATGACGACCGAGCCGATCATCCTCGCTTCCGACGGCACCGTCGCGGAGGCGCTCGCGCTCATCCGCCGCCACGAGGTGGCGCCCGCGCTCGCGGCCGCCGTCTGCGTCACGCTGCCCCCGTACGAGGCGCCGACCGGCCGGTACCTGGGCATGGTGCACTTCCAGCGGCTGCTGCGGTACCCGCCGAACGAGCGCGTCGGCACGCTGCTCGACGAGCAGATCGAGCCCGTGCTCACGAGCGACACCGCCGCAGAGGTGACGCGGCAGATGGCCGCGTACAACCTCGTCTCGGTGCCCGTCGTCGACACCGCAGGGCGGCTCGTGGGCGTCGTCACGATCGACGACGTGCTCGACCACCTGCTGCCGGCCGACTGGCGCGCGCAGGAGGAGCAGCATGGCTGAGCGCGACGAGCAGTTCGCCCGGCCGAAGGCGCGGCGCCGCTTCGTCATGCCCAAGTCGCAGGACCGCTTCGGCCGCTTCACCGAGTCGTTCGCGCGCGCGATGGGCACGCCCGGGTTCCTCATCGGGATGACGATCTTCGTCACCTTCTGGCTCGGTTACAACTCGATCGCGCCCGCCGAGGCGCAGTTCGACCCGCAGGACCAGGGCTTCCCGCTGCTCACGCTCGTGCTGAGCCTGCAGGCCTCGTACGCCGCGCCGCTGCTGCTGCTCGCGCAGAACCGGCAGGACGATCGCGACCGCGTGCAGATCGAGCAGGACCGCCTCCGCGCCGAGCGCAACCTCAACGACACCGAGTACCTCGCTCGCGAAGTGGTCGCGCTGCGCATGGCGATGCGCGACATGGCGACGCGCGAGTTCATCCGTGCGGAGCTCAAGGCCTTCGTCGACGACCTCGACGAGCGGCGCGAGCCCGCCCCGTGATCCGGCTGTGCCTGATGTCGCCGTGCCTGATGCCGCAGTGATCGACCCCCGCCTCGAGCGCGCGCTCGGCACCGTCATCGACCCGGAGATCCGGCGCCCGCTCGTCGAGCTCGACATGATCCCGACCGCGACGCTCGACGCCGGCGTCGCGCGCATCCGCCTCGAGCTGACGGTGGCGGCGTGCCCCGCCGCCGACCGGATCGAGGCGGATGTGCGCCAGGCGGCCGCGTCGGTGCCCGGCGTGGACGCCGTCGCCGTCGAGGTCGCCGTCATGGACCCCGTGAGGCGCCAGGCGCTCGTCGAGCGGCTGCGCGGCTCCCGACCGGCCCAGTTCGGTCCCGACACGCTCACGCGCATCATCGCCGTCGCGAGCGGCAAGGGCGGCGTCGGCAAGTCGACCGTCACCGCGAACCTCGCCGTCGCGCTCGCCGCGCGCGGTCTCGCGGTCGGCGTGATCGACGCCGACGTGCACGGCTACTCGATCCCCGCGCTGCTCGGCTGCGACGCGAAGCCCACCAGGGTCGGCGACATGATGATGCCGCCGGAGGCGCACGGCGTGCGGCTCGTGTCGATCGGCATGTTCGTCGACGGCAACCGGTCCGTCTCGTGGCGCGGCCCCATGCTGCACCGGACGCTGCAGCAGTTCCTCACCGACGTCTGGTGGGGCGACCTCGACGTGCTGCTCATCGACATGCCGCCCGGCACGGGCGACGTCGCGATCTCGCTCGGGCAGCTGCTGCCGCACGCGCAGGTGCTCGTCGTCACGACGCCGCAGCGCGCCGCGGCCGACGTCGCCGAGCGCGCGGCGGAGGTGGCGCGCCAGACCGGTCAGCAGGTGCTCGGCGTGGTCGAGAACATGGCGGGGCTCGCCCAGCCCGACGGCTCGATCCTCGAGCTCTTCGGTGCCGGCGGCGGCGACGAGGCGGCGCGGAGGCTCGAGGTGCCGCTGCTCGCGCGCATCCCGCTCTCGGTCGCACTCCGGGAGGGCGGCGACGCGGGCTCCCCCGTCGTCGCCGCCGAGCCGACGGATCCCGCGGCCGCCGCGATCATCGCGCTCGCCGAGGCGCTTCGCGGTACCCGCTCGATCGCGGGCCGCGGCCTCCCCCTCGCGCCCGCCTGACCCCTCCCCCGCACGTGAGTGGTCACTCCTGCACGTGAGTGGTCACTCCCGCACCTGAGTGGTCACTCCCGCACGTGAGCGGTCACTCCCGCACCTGAGTGGTCACTCCCGCACCTGAGTGGTCATTCCGCCGGGTGAGTAGCGCCTGCGCTGCATGACCACGGATGCAGTGACTACGCGACGCAACGGGGACGTGGGTGACGGGTTCGGTAATGCGGGGGGCGGTTCCGCTACGTGCGTCCCGGCTTCCTTCCCCGACCCACTCCGGCGCGGGAGTGACCACGCAAGCGTGGAGGTGACCACTCAAGCGCGGAAATGACCGCTCGAAAGCGGGAGTGACCACTGAGGCTCGGGAGTGACCACTGAGAGTCGGGAGTGACCACTCAGGCTCGGGAGTGACCACTCAGGCGCGGGAATGACCACTCAGGCGCGGGAGGCGGATCGTCAAGCCGCTAGGTCGCCTCGTCGTCGAAGCGCATCGGGCCGTCGTCGCGGCGCGGCAGGCCCGTCACCGTCGCGACCGACGACGCCGCGGCCGCGGCGGCGAAGTCCTGCGGCGCGGGATCGTCGCGCAACGCGTCCATGACGATGCGCCGCGGGTCGTACTGCCGCGGGTCGAGCCTGCGCCAGTCGACCTCGTCGAACTCCGGCCCCATCTCCTCGCGCATCCGCTCCTTCGCGCCGCCCGCGAGGTCGCGCAGGCCGCGCACGAGGGCGCCGAGCTTCTCGGCGAGCGCGGGCAGCCGCTCGGGGCCGATGAGGATGGCCGCGAGCACTGCGATCAGCAGCAGCTTGTCGAGGGTGATGCCTGCGAGGGACACGTCTCCAGGGTAGTCGAGCCCACGCGGTCGGATCCGGCGGCGAGCCTGGAGGCGACGGATGCGCGGCACCACTAGGGTCGTGGGCGGAGGAACCGTGCAGACATCATCGCTCATCGCCAAGTACCTCGACGACCTCGCGAGCGAGGACGAGGTGCTCACCGCCGCGCGCGACGCCTCCGTCGAGCTGGGCATCACACCCATCGCCCCCGCCGTCGGCGCGCAGCTCGCCGCGGTCGCCGCGGGCACGCAGGCCGCCGCGATCCTCGAGGTCGGCACCGGCGCGGGCGTCAGCGGCCTCTGGCTGCTGCGCGGCGCCCCCACCGCCACGCTCACCTCGATCGACACCGAGCTCGACCACCAGCAGCACGCGCGCGCCGCGTTCGCGAAGGCCGGCATCCCGGTCACGCGCGCTCGCCTCATCACGGGCAAGGCCCGCGACGTGCTGCCGCGCATGAACGAGTCGAGCTACGACATCGTGCTCATCGACGCGGACCAGGCAGGGATGCTCGAGTACGTCGAGCACGCGCTCGCGCTCGTGCGCGTGGGCGGGTCGGTGCTCGTCGCCCACGCCCTGCTCGGCGGCAAGGTCGCCGACCCCGCGCAGCGCGACGACGCCGTCGCGGATGTGCGCGCGCTGCTCAAGGAGCTCTCGACGAGCGACGCCGTGCAGGCGGCCATCTCGCCCGTCGGCGACGGCCTGCTGCAGATCGTGCGCAAGCCCGAGCCGCCGGCGCCCCAGCAGCGCTAGCGCCGGACGCGGAAGGGGGCCGATCCGTTATGGATCGGCCCCCTTCGCAGTCGGCCGAAGCGGCCGGACGGGATCACGCGGTGACGACGACCTCGCCAAGCGCCTTGTGGAGCGCTGCGGCCTCAGCGTCGTTCACGGACACGACGAGGCGTCCTCCGCCCTCGAGAGGGACGCGGACGACGATGACCCGACCCTCCTTGACGGCCTCGAGCGGTCCATCTCCGGTGCGTGGTTTCATGGCGGCCATGGAGGCACCCCTTTCGGTTCTGTGCTGCTAGGGCTATTGTCTCACGTTCTCGAGCCAGGTTTCTCGTTGCGGCGGCACGGCGAGCCCTAATATATGGGGAGTCCTCGACTATGGGACCGTCCAGTCGGCGCCGTTCACGTGCCAGCAGAACCAGATCCAGACCGGCTGCAGCGCGATGCATGCCGCGAGCAGCGCCGCTCGCGCCCACGTCGGCCGCAGCGCGGCGACCATCGCCGCCGCCGGGAAGATCGGCATGAGCAGCCGCCAGGTCGACGACTGCGGGAACCAGACCGCGGCGAGGTACAGCAGGTACGCGATCGTCCACAGCCGCGGCTCGAGCGCGACGCCCCGTCGCCACGGCCCGGCGAGCAGCGCCACCGCGGCGGCGACGATGCCGACGAGCCAGAGCGGCCACCACGGCCCGAACCACCACTCGAGCCCGATCGGCCAGGGGGTGAGCGGCACGAGCTCCTGCCGGCCGATGTACGCCGAGCGCCAGCTCAGCTCCGTCTCGACGTAGGCGGTGGTGCTGCCGGTGACGAGCGTGCACGCGATGAGCCAGCCGAAGCCCCACAGCGCGCTCCACACCCCGAGCCCGACGAGCATCCGCCGCTCCGCCGCCGGGAACTCGGCGCGGTCGCGCGAGAGACGGATGAGGAACCACAGCCCGAGCGCGAGCGCGAACGCGAGGCCGCCGGGGCGGGTGAGCGAGAGCACCGGCAGCAGCCCCCAGAGCCACGGCCACGCGCGCTTGCGCCACGCGAGCAGCGCGCCGGCGAGCAGCAGCAGGAACAGCGACTCCGCGTAGCCCAGCTGGAGCACCGGCGCCGTGGGCGAGAGCAGCACGAGCGCGAGCGCGAAGCGCTCCCTGCCGGGCGCGATGTCGGCGAAGAGCCGGTAGGCGACGAGCGCGAACGCGAGCGAGGCGGCGACCGACACGAGCACCGACGCGGCCTCCCACGGCAGACCGACGGCCATGAGCAGCCGCGCGACCATCGGGTACACGGGCATGAACGCCCAGGCGTTCTCGCCGACGTGCCCGTCGTCGTCGAGCGGCAGCTCCGACGGGTAGCCGGCGACCGAGACGATGAAGTACCAGTGGGCGTCCCACATCGTCGAGTAGTCGAGCAGGCCGGGGCCGGCGGGCGTCCACGAGCTCTGCTCCTGCCGGCCGGCGAAGGCGACGAGGAAGGCGGTGCTGATCAGCCTCGAGACGAGCCAGAGCGCGGTCGGCCACAGCCACCAGCGCTCGGCGCCGCTCGGGAGGAGCCCGGCGCTGCGCTCGGTCAGGCGGGTGAGAGCCACGTGCGGAGGCTCTCCTCGGTCGCGAGGATCTGCGCGACGGGCACCGACTCGTCGTCGGCGTGCGCCTTCGACGGGTCGCCGGGGCCGAAGTTCACGGCGGGGATCCCGAGGCTCCAGAAGCGCGCGACGTCGGTCCAGCCGTACTTCGGCTGCGGCGTCACGCCGACCGCGTCGATGAACTCCTTCGCGAGCGGCGCGTCGAGACCGGGGCGGGCGCCGGGGGCGGCGTCGATGACGCGCACGTCGAAGCCCTCGAACAGCTCGACGACGTGCTCGGTGGCCTCCTCGAGGGTGCGCGAGGGCGCGAAGCGGTAGTTGACCTGCACCACGCACTCGTCGGGGATGACGTTGGTCGCGACGCCACCGGAGATCTGCACGGCGTTCAGCCCCTCCCGGTACCGCAGCCCCTCGACGTCGATCTGGCGCGGCCGGTACGACTGCAGCACCTGCAGCACCTCGGCCGCGTCGTGGATGGCGTTGTGGCCGACCCACGCGCGCGCCGAGTGCGCCCGCACGCCGCGCGTGCGGATCTCGGCGCGGAGCGTGCCGTTGCAGCCGCCCTCGATGTGCCCGTTCGAGGGCTCGCCGAGGATGGCGAAGTCGCCCTGCATGAGCTCGGGGTGGGCTGCGGCGAGGTTTCGGAGGCCATTGAACTCCTCGCCCACCTCCTCATGGTCGTACCAGATCCAGGTGAGGTCGACGATCGGCTCGGCGAGCTCGGCGGCGAGCTTCAGCTGCACGGCCACGCCCGCCTTCATGTCGACGGTGCCGCGGCCCCAGATGTGCGGCTCACCGTCCACGTCGACGTCGCGGGTCGGCAGGTTGCCGTTGATCGGCACGGTGTCGATGTGCCCGGCGATGACCACGCGGCGATCCCTTCCGAGCTCGGTGCGGGCGACGACGGTGTCGCCGACGCGCGTGACCGTCAGGTGCGGCACGGCCCGCACTGCGGCCTCGATCGCGTCGGCGAGCGGCCCCTCGTTGTCGGAGACGGAGTCGATGTCGCACAGCGCGCGGGTCAGCTCCACGCTGGTCGCGGCGAGGTCGAGCGGGAGGGCAGTCATGCGCCCCAGCCTAGACTTGGAGCATGGCTCGCCTCGCACACGGACATGCGCTCGTCACCGTCTTCGAGGGTCGGGTGCTCGACGCCTGGTTCCCCCGCCCGGAGCTCGGATCCGCGAACGGCGACGAGGCCTGGGTCGGCGGCGGCGCGCTCGGCGACCAGGCCGGTCCCGTGCCCGAGCGCGGCGTCGTGCTCGAGCACCGGCACGTCGAGATCGACCTGGATGCGGCACCGGCGTCGACCGAGGACGCCTACCTGCGCCTGCACCTGCTCAGCCACCGCCTGGTGCAGCCCAACACGATCAACCTCGACGGCATCTTCGCGGCGCTGCCGATCGTCGCGTGGACGAACGCCGGCGCCGTCGACCCCGAGTGGGCGACCGCCCACCGCGTGCAACTGCAGCGCGCCGGCATCCAGGTGCAGCTCGTCGACCGCTTCCCGCGCATGACCGACTTCGTGATCCCTGACGGCGTCCGCATCGGCGACGCGTCGCGCATCCGCCTCGGCGCCCATCTCGCGCCCGGCACGGTCGTCATGCACGAGGGCTTCGTGAACTTCAACGCCGGCACGCTCGGCACCTCCATGGTCGAGGGCCGTGTCTCGCAGGGCGTCGTCGTGGGCGACGGCACCGACATCGGCGGCGGCGCCTCGATCATGGGCACGCTCTCGGGCGGCGGCAAGGAGCGCGTGCAGCTCGGCGCCCGCGTGCTGCTGGGCGCGAACGCCGGCGTCGGCATCTCGATCGGCGACGACTCGGTCGTCGAGGCGGGGCTCTACGTCACCGCCGGCACGAAGGTCACGCTCGTGCCCTCGGGCGAGACGGTGAAGGCCGTCGAGCTCTCGGGCACGCCCGGGCTGCTGTTCCGCCGCAACTCGGTGACGGGCGCGGTCGAGGTCGTCGCGCGCGACGGCCGCGGCGTCGAGCTGAACGCGCTCCTCCACTAGGCATCCGCCGCCGGGCGCCCGCCGACCGACGGAGCGCGCGTTCCGCCGAGCGGCGGAGGCGACGGGCCACCCGGCGCTGGCAGGCTGGGGCCATGACGTCCGTGCACGCCCAGCCCACGCCCACACCGCCCCCGCCGGGGCCCGCGCTCGAGCTCGTGCAGCTCGCGAAGCGCTTCGGCCAGAAGGTCGCGGTCGACGGGCTGAGCCTCGCCGTGCCGCAGGGGTCGATGTTCGGGCTCGTGGGTCCCAACGGGGCTGGCAAGACCACGACCCTCTCGATGGCGACGGGGCTGCTGCGGCCCGACCACGGCGCCGCGTCGGTGCTCGGCCACGACGTGTGGCGCGATCCGGCCGCCGCGAAGGCCATCATGGGCGTGCTGCCCGACGGCGTGCACCTGTTCGACCGCCTCACGGGGGCCGAGCTGCTGCGCTACAACGGGCTGCTGCGCTCCATGCCGGAGGCCGACGTCGTCTCCCGCTCCGCCGACCTGCTCGCGGCGCTCGGCCTCGCCGACACCGCCGGCACCGTCGTCGCCGACTACTCCGCCGGGATGCGCAAGAAGATCGCGCTCGCGTGCGCGCTCATCCACGCGCCGCGCGTGCTGATCCTCGACGAGCCGTTCGAGGCGGTCGATCCGGTCTCGGGCGAGGCGATCCGCGCGATCCTGCGCGGGTTCGTCGCCTCCGGCGGCACCGTCGTGCTCTCGAGCCACGTCATGGAGCTCGTCGAGTCGCTGTGCGACCGGGTCGCCGTCGTCGCCCAGGGGCGGCTGATCGCGACCGGCACCCTCGACGAGGTGCGCGGCGGCACGAGCCTGCAGCAGCGCTTCGTCGAGCTGGTCGGCCAGCAGGCTCCCGACGCGGAGGGGCTCGCGTGGCTGCGCACTTCCTCGCGCTGAGGTTCCGGCTGCTCGTCGGCAGCATGCGTCAGAGCCCGTGGACGATCGTCGCCGTCGTCGTGACCGTGCTCGGCGCGATGTTCTTGCTCGGCTCGAGCCTCGTCGGCGCGATCGCGATCCGCGCGCTGGTTCCCGAGCTCGGCCCTGCCGCGGCCGTGGTCGCCGGCTCGCTGCTCGTGCTCGCACTCACGGCCGTCACCGTGCTGATCGGCACGAGCGACCCGCTCGCGACCGAACGCTTCAGCCTGCTGCCCGTCCGGGTGGGCCAGCTGCGGCGAGGCCTGCTCGCGGCCTCGGTGCTGGATGCGTGGGTCGTGGTGGGCGTGCTCGGCGCGGCGATCGGCGTGGTCGTCTGGTCGACCTCGGCCGCGGCGCTCGCGACGGCCGTCGTCGCGCTCCCGATCGCCGCCGCGACCGCGGTGCTCGTGCCGCGCGCCATCGCCGACCTGCTCGCCCGGCAGCTCGCGAGCAAGGGCGCGAGGGATCTCATGGCCATCCTGCTGCTCGTCGTCATCCTCGGCCTCACCGTCGGCATGCAGCTGCTCACGAGCGGGGTGCGCGCCATCGGCGACCTCGCCGACGTCCTGCAGGGCGCCGCATCCGTGCTGGCGTGGACGCCCCTCGGTGCGGCGTTCGACCTGCCACGCGCGGTCGCCGAGGGCGCCTGGCTCGAAGCGGGCGCCAAGCTCGCGATCGCGCTCGGCACCGTCGCCCTCGCGTGGTGGGGCTGGGGACGGCTGCTCGGCGAGCGCCTGACGCATCCCATCGTGCTGCGCGGCGGCGGTCGCGTGCGCGAGGGACGCCTGCTTGACCGCCTGCTCCCCGCGACGCCGGTGGGAGCGATCGCGGCGCGCAGCATCCGGTACCGCCGTCGCGACGTGCGCCACCTCATGAACGTCATCGCGGCGCTCATGGTGCCGGCGGTCGTCGGCGGCGTGCAGCTCGTGGGCGTCGTCGAGGTCGACGTGAACGGCTCGGGGCTCCCGCTCGACGGGCTCGCGCTCCTGCCTGTGCTCATGGCCTTCGTCGCGGCAGCGGTCGTGCAGATCGACCTCGCCTACGACAACAGCGCCTTTGCGTGGCACCTGCTCACGGGTGTGCGCGGCGCCGCGGACCGCGCGGGCCGGCTGCTTGGCATCGCGGTCGTGTTCGTGCCTACCCTCGTGCTCACCGCGGTGCTCTCGACCTGGGCGAGCGGTCGCTGGGAGCTGCTGCCCGCGAGCATCGGCGCCGGCGTCGGCACGTTCCTGCTGCTCGCGGGCACGATGCTGTGGCTCGGCGTGCTGCTGCCGGGCGAGGCGCCAGCGCCTGGCTCGAACCCGCTCGGCAGGGGCTCCTCCGGCGGCATGCAGTCGCTCGCGGGCATCGCGCTGTCGGTGCCGGTGCTCGGCATCGTCGGCGCACCGTGCATCGGGCTCGCCGTCGCCGCCATCTGGATCCCCTGGCTCGGCTGGTTGAGCCTTGCGGTCGGGCTCGTCGTCGCGGCCCTCGCGGCCTGGTTCGGCATCCGCGTCGGCGGCGCAGCCCTCGACCGCCGTGGCCCCGAGGTGCTCGCGCAGGTCTCGAAGTCGACGTAGCCGCCACGGGCGGAAGCGGTCCGGGCGCCCGCCGCACGAGCGGAGGCGGAGCCGACCTCCGCCGGTGGACGCGCCGCTCCCCCGTCGAGGCGACAGGACGCGGGGATGGGATGTGGTACCCGGCCGGGTGCATCGGCGGCGGTTGCGCGCTCGGGGCGGCGAGGACGGCGCGGGGCGCTCACGGCGAGCGGTGATGCCACAGGCGGAGGCGGGTTTCGCCTCCCGCCGTGCACGGAGGCGGAAGTCGCCTCCGACCGTGACCGGACGAACGTCCCGGCTCAGCCCAGCATCGCCTGCAGCGGGCCCCGCACGAAGAAGACGACGAACAGCGCGGCGACGATCCACAGCAGCGGCGAGATCTGCTTCGCGCGGCCGGAGACGGCGTTCACGATCACCCAGGCGATGAAGCCGACGCCGATGCCGTTCGCGATGTTGTACGTCAGCGGCATCACGACGATCGTCAGGAACGCGGGCAGCGCGACCCGGAAGTCGGTGAAGTCGATGTCGGCGATCTGCGCCATCATCATCGCGCCGACCACGACGAGCGTGGCCGCGGCGACCTCGAGCGGCACGATCTGGGTGAGCGGCGTGAGGAACATCGCCGCGAGGAACAGCACGCCGGTGACGACCGACGCGAGGCCCGTGCGGGCGCCCTCGCCGACGCCGGCGGCGGAGTCGACGAAGACGGTGTTCGAGGATGCGCTCGCGCCGCCGCCGGCGACGGCGCCGAAGCCCTCGACGATGAGCGCGCGCTTGAGCCCCGGGAACTGCCCGTCGGGCGTCGCGATGCCCGCCTGCCGGGCGAGGCCCGTCATGGTGCCCATCGCGTCGAAGAAGTTCATGAACACGAGCGTGAAGATGAACATCGTCGTCGCGAGCACGCCGATCCGCTCGAACGAGCCGAACGACACCTGGCCGAGGAGCGACAGGTCGGGCAGCGCGACGACGCTCGTCGGCAGCGCCGGGGCGTTGAGGTTCCAGGCGTCGGGGTTCTGGCCGAGCGACGGGCCCACCTTGAAGATCGCCTCGAGGATGATCGCGACGATCGTCGTGCCGACGATGCCGATCAGCAGCGCGCCCTTGACGCGCAGCGCCAGCAGGATGCCCATGAGCACGACGCCGATGACGAACACGGCGGTCGGCAGGGTCGTGATCGAGCCCCCGTCGCCGAGCTGCACGGGCGGGGCGGCGATGCCGGTCGTGCGGACGAAGCCGGAGTCGACGAAGCCGATGAACGCGATGAACAGGCCGATGCCGACCGCGATCGCGCTCTTGAGCGCCGGCGGCACGGCGTCGAAGATCATGCGGCGCAGCCCCGTGGCGGCGAGCACGACGATGATGACGCCGTTGATGAGCACGAGGCCCATCGCCTCCGGCCAGGTCAGCTCGCCGACGAGCCCGAACGCGAGGAACGAGTTGATGCCGAGGCCCGCGGCGAGCCCGAAGGGGACGTTCGCGATGAGGCCCATCGCGAGCGTCATCAGGCCGCCGACGAGTGCCGTGACGGCCGCCACCTGGCCGTTGGGGAGCCATCCGCCCTCGACGTCCGTCGCGGCCTGCTCCGGCGAGAACCCGCCGATGATGAGCGGGTTGAGCACGATGATGTACGCCATCGCGAAGAACGTGACGAGCCCGCCGCGCACCTCCTGCGAGACGCTCGAGCCGCGCTCCGAGATCTTGAAGAAGCGGTCGACGGCGCTCTTGGGCGGCGCCTGCGTGGTGCTGGTCATGGATGCTCCGGGATTGACGCGCGCAGGCGACGGCGGGTGGGGTGGTGCGGGGAGGGTCAGATGTGGCGCTCGACCGGGCCGACGTACAGCTGCTGGGGGCGGCCGATCTTCGTCTGCGGGTCGAGGATCATCTCGCGCCAGTGCGCGATCCACCCCGGCAGGCGGCCGATCGCGAACAGCACCGTGAACATCCGCTCGGGGAAGCCCATCGCCTTGTAGATGACGCCGGTGTAGAAGTCGACGTTCGGGTAGAGCTTGCGCTCCTTGAAGTAGTCGTCGGCGAGCGCGACCTGCTCGAGCTCCTGCGCGATGTCGAGCAGCGGGTCGCGCACGCCGAGCTGCGCGAGCACCTCCTCGGCCGACTGCTTCACGAGCTTCGCGCGCGGGTCGTAGTTCTTGTACACGCGGTGCCCGAAGCCCATGAGCTTGACGCCCTGCTCCTTGCGCTTGACGCGCTCGACGAAGCGCTCGACGCTCTCGCCGGAGTCGCGGATGCCACGCAGCATCTGCAGCACCGCCTCGTTCGCGCCGCCGTGCAGCGGGCCGGAGAGGGCGTGGATGCCGGCCGAGACGGAGGCGAACAGGTTGGCCTCGGTCGAGCCGACGAGCCGCACGGTCGACGTCGAGGCGTTCTGCTCATGGTCGGCGTGCAGGATGAGCAGGCGCTCGAGCGCCCGCACCATGACGGGGTTCTGCACGTACGGCTCGGCCTGGATGCCGAAGTTCAGCTTGAGGTAGTTCTCGACGAACGAGAGCGAGTTGTCGGGGTAGAGGAACGCCTGGCCGATCGACTTCTTGTGCGCGTAGGCGGCGATCACCGGCATCTTCGCCAGCAGGCGGATGGTCTGCTTGTCGACCTTCTCGGGGTCGCGGGGGTCGTGGTCGGCCTCGTAGTAGGTCGACAGGGCGCTCACGGCGCTCGAGAGCGCGCTCATCGGGTGCGCATCGCGCGGCAGCGCGTCGAAGAAGCGACGCAGGTCCTCGTGCAGCAGCGTGTGCCGGCGGACGCTGTGGTCGAAGTCGGCGAGCTCGTTCTCGTCGGGCAGCTCGCCGTGGATGAGCAGGTGCGCGACGTCGAGGAACGTCTTCTGCTCCGCGAGCTCCTCGATCGGGTAGCCGCGGTACCGCAGGATGCCCTGGTCGCCGTCGATGTACGTGATGGCGCTGCGCGTGGCCGAGGTGTTGACGAAGCCGTAGTCGAGCGCGGTGAGCCCGGTGTCGCGCGTGAGCTTGGCGACGTCGATCGCCGAGCGGCCGTCCGAGGCCTCCAGCACGGGCAGCTCGGTGGAGCGGCCGTCATGCTGCAGGGTCACGGTGCGGGGCGCGCCCTCGTGCACGGAACGGGCGGGCTGCGTAGCGGTGTCCTCGGTCGTCACCAGGACAGCCTACCGATGGTCGGCACGAGCCTCGGCCACTGCCCTTCCCACGCCCGCACGACTCACGCCCGCAGGCGCGCCGCGGCTTCGGCGATGTCGTCGTCGGATGCGGTGAGCGCGACCCGCACGTGGGTCGCGTCGCCGTAGAACGAGCCCGGGGCCGCCAGGATGCCGAGGCCCGCCAGCGCGTCGACCTGCGCGAGCGCATCCGTGCCGTCCGACGCCCACAGGTAGAGGCCCGCGTCGGAGCGCACGTCGAAGCCCCGCTCGCGCAGCGCCGGCAGCAGCAGCGCGCGGCGCGCCCGGTAGCGCTCGCGCTGCTCGGCGACGTGCGCGTCGTCGCCGAGCGCGACGGCGAGCGCGTGCTGCACGGGGCTCGGCGCCATGAGGCCAAGGTGCTTGCGCACCGCGAGCACGCGCTGCACGACGGCGGCGTCGCCGGCGACGAAGGCGGCGCGGTAGCCGGCGAGGTTCGACTGCTTGCTGAGCGAGTAGACGGCGAGGAGCCCCGTGAGGTCGCCGTCGGTGACCCGCGGGTCGAGGATCGACGGCGCCTCCTCCACCTCCCACGGCAGCAGCGCGTAGCACTCGTCGCTCGCGACCACGATCCCCCGCTCGCGCGCCGCGCGCACGACGCGGCGGAGCGCATCCGTCCCCAGCACGTCGCCGGTCGGGTTCGACGGGGAGTTGAGCCACACGAGCCGCGTCTCCGCCGGCCAGTCGTCGGGGTCGTCGGCGCGCACGGGGGTCGCGCCGGCCATGCGCGCGCCGATGTCGTAGGTCGGGTACGCGACCGACGGGTGCACGACCGCGTCGCCCGCGCCGATGCCGAGCTGCAGCGGCAGGCCCGCGACGAGCTCCTTCGAGCCGATCGTGACGAGCACATGCCGGTCGTCGAGGCCCGGGACGCCGCGCACGCGCGCGAACCACTCGACGATCGCCCGCCGAGCCTCCGGCGTGCCCCAGTTCGTCGGGTAGCCGTGCGCGTCGGTCGCCTCGCGAAGCGCCAGCTGCAGCAGCTCGGGCGTCGGGTCGACGGGCGAGCCGACGCTCAGGTCGACGAGGCCGCCGGGGTGCTCGGCCGCGCGGGCCTTCGCCCCCGCGAGCGTGTCCCAGGGGAAGTCGGGGAGCTGGATCACGGAGCGCGGGCTACGGGGTCGGCTGCGCCTGCGGCGGGAGCGCGGCCACGATCGGGTGGTCGAACTGCAGCACGCCGACCTTCGCGGCGCCGCCGGGCGAGCCGATCTCGTCGAAGAAGTGCACGTTGGCCTCGTAGTACTCGGCCCACTCCTCGGGCGTGTCGTCCTCGTAGAAGATGGCCTCGACGGGGCACACCGGCTCGCAGGCGCCGCAGTCGACGCACTCGTCCGGGTGGATGTAGAGCATCCGCTCGCCCTCGTAGATGCAGTCCACCGGGCACTCATCGACGCACGCGCGATCCTTGACGTCCACGCACGGGAGCGCGATCACATACGTCACTGCCGTTCCCCTTCCGTCGCCTTGCCAGCCATCCTAATCCGCCGCATCGCCTCGGCGTCCGGCCACGCGAGCGCGACGAACGAGACGACGGCCGGCACGATCGTCCAGAGCCAGCCGGGCACGTTGGCGGGCACGAGCGCCCGCTCGGTGCCGAACGCGCCCCGGCCGAGCGGGTCGATGGCGACGAGGGCCACGACCCCGATGAGCCCGAGGACCGCCGCGAACGTCAGCGGGCGCGACCCCGATGCCGCTCGCACGCCGACGATGAGGCCGACCGCGGCGAGCAGCGAGAGCGCGATGCCCCACGGCAGCTGCTGGTGCGAGAACGTGCCGACGACGCCGACGACGGCGCCCGCGAGCACGGTGGCGATGCGCAGGCCCCAGCGGATGCGGCGGCGCGGCCTCGTCTCGATGAGCGTGTAGTGCTCGACCTCGTCGAGCGGCCGGCGCTGGCCCCCGACGTGCAGCACGTCGCCGTCCTCGACGACGAGCTGCGAGCGGTGCTGGCCGAGCGCCGCGAGCACCCGGTCGCGCACGGGCGCGAGCGGGAAGGCGACGTCGCCCGCCCGCTTCGAGCGCACGTAGAGCGGCAGGTCGTAGCGACGCGCTGCGACGACGGATGCGTGGTGCGCGGCCACATGGTCCGGGTGTCCGTAGCCGCCGTCGACGTCGTAGGTGACGATCGACGTCGGGTCGATCTCCTCGATGACCGTGCTGAGCGCATCCGCCAGGTCGTCGGGGTCGGCCTTGCTCATGGAGGTCGGCGGCGCGTCGGGCGCGGCGCCGGCGACGCCGCTCGCGTGCCACGACATGCCCGAGTCGTCCCAGCCGTGGATGCGGCGACCGCGCGCGCCCAGCGCACGCAGCGCGCCCTCGAGCTCGGCGCGTCGCACCTCGCCGACACCCACTTGCTCGACGTCGGCGAGCCGCTCCTCGCGGACCTCGCCCCGCTCGCCGAGCGTGAAGGTGACGACGACGGGGTCGCCGCCGCCCGCGGCGACGGAGGCGATCGCGGCGCCGGTCGAGAGCGTCTCATCGTCGGGGTGCGCGTGCACGAACAGCACGCGCTCGAGGCGGGGGTCCATTCCTCCCATCCAACCACTGCGCGCGCCTCGCCCACGCACGGCGAGGCGGGCCCCTTCCCCGAAGTGGCGGACCGTTGCACTCGTGGCGCGCCACTTGTGCAACAAGTCGCCACGCTGCGCGCGCGCACGCGGCTTCGTCGCGGCGGCGGCAGCGGCTGCGGCGCACGTCACCGGGTGCGGCGCTGCAGCACCGCGGCGAGGTCGGCGCACCAGCGGTCGGGGCTCGGCACGAGGTCGCGCTTGGTGGCCCGCACGACATGGAGGCCGACGCGCTCGAACGCGCGGTACTTCTGGATGTCGCGATCCCACTGCGCCTTGGATCGGTGCCCCTCCCCCTCGTACTCCTCCACGACGCGAGCGTCGCGATGGGCGAGGTCGGCGCGACCGAGCAGCAGTCCGGTCGCGGGGTCGTGCACCTCGACCTGCACGTCCGGCTCCGGCATGCCCGCATCGACGATGAACAGCCGCATGTCGGTCTCGCGCGGTGACTCGACCTTCTCGCGGATGCGCGGCAGCGCGCTCCGAAGCGCGGACGCGCCGTTCATCCCGGTCCAGCGGTCCGTGATCGCGCGCAGATCATCCATCGTCGCGAGCGGACCCGGGAGCCGGCGCTCCGGGTAGCGCTTCGCCTCGGTCACGATCGCGTCCCCGAGCACGACGAGCTCGTGCACCGAGCATCGGCCGCCCATGAGCGCCCAGGCGAGCGGAGCGGATGCGACGCGGATGCCGCCGACATCCCACGCGATCATCCGTTCGGCCGCGATGCGTCGCACCCGCACCCCTGCCCGGTCCGGGCGGCTGCGCTCCTTCGCCGAGACCACCTCGACATCGTCGGAGCGGGCGAGCCGCCAGGGCACGGGCAGGCCCAGCACGGCGAGCGCCGAGACGCCGCCGAGGCACTGCCACGGGCGGAGCAGCGGCGCGAAGGCTGCGGCCCGCTCGATGAGCGTCGCCGGCTCGTCGACCGTGCGGATGCCTCGGTAGGGCTTGGCGAACCTGCTGCCTCGGAGGACACCCGGCGTGAGCCCCTGGGCGACGCCGGCCCTGAACGCGAATCCCGCGGCGCTCAGCGCCTCCGGCAGCTCCTCCACCATGGGCGGAGGTTCGCACAGCCGGGCCAGCCCCCATGCCGCCCCTCCACAGCCGCGGAGCACTCGAGCGCCCGCGCAGCACCCGCGAAGCGCCGGCCGATGCCAGGGTGGCGGCTTGTTGCAGTCGTGGCGCGCCACTCCTGCAACGACCCGCCACTCGGTCGCCCGCGTGGCGGCGGGGCCGCTACCAGGCGGCGGGCCGCACCGACGCGGGCACCCTGCCGAGATAGGGCAGCGCCCGGTCGGCCGCCGCCTGGATGCGGTCGAGCACCTCGGGGCAGCGCACGCGCCCGTCCTCGAAGTCCTCGCTCGCCGCGTACACGCCGACCGGCAGCGTGAGCGCCTGGAAGAAGGCGAACAGCGGCCGCAGCTGGTGCTCGATCGTGAGCGCGTGCCGGTGCGAGCCGCCCGTCGCGGCCAGCAGCACCGGGGTGTCGACGAGCGCGTGCTGGCCGACGAAGTCGAACAGGTGCTTGAACAGGCCCGTGAAGCTCGCGCGGTAGACGGGGCTGCCGACCACGAGCAGGTCGGCGGCCTCGATCGCCACGAGCGCCTCCTCGACCTCGGGCGCGAGCGCCTCGCGGCGCAGGGCACCGCCCAGCAGCGGCCCGAGGTCGGCGAGCTCGAGCACGCGCACCTCCGCGTCGACGCGCGCCGCCACGGCCGACGCGAGCGCGGCGACGAGGGCCGTGGTCGACGACGGGCGGTGCAGGCTGCCGCTCACGGCGACGATCCGCATGCGCGCATGTGAGCCGAGAAGCGCTGGCACTGGTTCGGTCATGCCGCAACGGTAGGCGCGGGCCGGCGGCCGCGGTCGGATGTGACGCGGCATGACGCCGCGTGACGTCCCGTGCCGCTCCCCCGTTGCCGGGCCGCGCATCCGCTCGGCACGATGCACGGCATGACCCGACAGATCCGCTTCAACGCCTTCGACATGAACTGCGTCGCGCACCAGTCCTCCGGGCTGTGGCGCCACCCCGACGACCGCTCGCGGCACTACAACACCATCGAGTACTGGACGAGCCTCGCCAAGCTGCTCGAGCGCGGCGCCTTCGACGGGCTCTTCATCGCCGACGTGCTCGGCACCTACGACGTGTACGGCGGCAGTCGCGACGCCGCGGTGCGCAACGGCGCGCAAGTGCCGGTGAACGACCCGATCCTGCTCGTGAGCGCCATGGCCGCCGTCACGGAGCACCTCGGCTTCGGCATCACGGCCGGCACGGCCTTCGAGCACCCCTACCCCTTCGCGCGCCGCATCACGACCCTCGACCACCTCACGCGCGGCCGCGTGGGCTGGAACGTCGTCACCGGTTACCTGCCGAGCGCGGCGCGGAACATGGGGCAGGACGACCAGCTCGCGCACGACGACCGCTACGACCACGCCGACGAGTACCTCGAGGTGCTCTACAAGCTGTGGGAGGGCTCGTGGGAGGACGACGCTGTCGTCGAGGACCGCGAGCGCGGCGTCTTCGCCGACCCAGCGAAGGTGCACGACATCGGGCACGAGGGCCGCTTCTTCTCGGTGCCCGGCGCCCACATCTCGGAGCCGTCGCCGCAGCGCACGCCCGTGATCTACCAGGCAGGGGCCTCGCCGCGCGGCGTCGCGTTCGCCGCCGACCACGCCGAGGCGATCTTCGTCGCCGCCCCCTCGAAGGAGGTGCTCGCCGGCACCGTGCGACGCATCCGCGACGCGCTCGAGGCTGCCGGGCGCGACCGGTACGCGGCACGCATCTACACGCTCGTCACCGTCATCACGGGCGCGACGAGCGAGGACGCGCTCGCCAAGGAGGCCGAGTACCGCTCGTACGCGAGCGAGGAGGGCGCGCTCGTCTTCATGTCGGGCTGGATGGGCGTCGACCTCGCCGCCTACGACCCGGCGGAGCCGGTCGGCGACGTGGAGTCGAACGCCATCCAGTCGGTGCTGCACCACCTGCGCGCCGAGGCCGACCTCGGCCGCGAGTGGTCGGTCGGCGACCTCGGCAGGCACGCGGCGATCGGCGGGCTGGGGCCGACGATCGTGGGCAGCGGCGAGGAGATCGCGGATGCGCTGCAGTCGTGGGTCGACGAGACCGACGTCGACGGGTTCAACCTCGCCTACGCCGTGACGCCTGGCACGTGGGAGGACATCATCGAGCACGTGATCCCGGTGCTGCGCTCGCGCGGCGCCTACCCCGAGGCGTACGCGCCGGGCACGCTCCGCGAGAAGCTGCATGGCCGCGGTGCGCGCCTGCCGGACGAGCACCGGGGCGCGAGCCACCGCATCCGCTCGAGCGCGAGTGCCGGCCCAGCCACCCCCTGAGCCCGCATGAACGGGACCCCTCCCACCGAACGGGACCCGGTGCACCGGGTCCCGGAAGGTGGAAGGGGTCCTGAGCGGCGGCTCGGGGTGCCGAAGCGGGTCAGCCCTGCTTCTTCAAGCGGCTCGCCTCGCGGCCGCGCGTCACGGCGTCGAGATTCACCTTGCGGATGCGCACGTTCTGCGGCGTCACCTCGACGCACTCGTCGTCGCGCGCCCACTCGAGGCACTCCTCGAGCGACAGCTGCCGCGGCGGCGTCAGGCGCTCGAGCTCCTCTCCGGTCGACGACCGGATGTTGTTGAGCTTCTTCTCCTTGGTGATGTTGACGTCCATGTCATCGGCGCGGGCGTTCTCGCCCACGACCATGCCCTCGTAGACCTCGTCGCCCGGCTTGATGAAGAACACGCCGCGCTCCTGCAGCGCCATGATGGCGTTCGGGGTCGCCGTGCCCAGCCGGTCTGCGACGAGCGCGCCGTTGTTGCGGGTCACGATGCTGCCCGCCCACGGCTGCGTGCCGTGCGAGATCGCGTTCGCGATGCCGGTGCCGCGCGTGATGGTCATGAACTCGGTGCGGAAGCCGATGAGCCCGCGGCTCGGCACGACGAACTCCATGCGCACCCAGCCGGTGCCGTGGTTCTGCATCCCGTCCATGATGCCCTTGCGGGCGGCGAGCAGCTGGGTGACGGCGCCGAGGTACTCCTCGGGCACGTCGACCGTCAGGTGCTCGAACGGCTCGTGCAGCACGCCATCGACCCGCCGGGTGACGACCTGCGGCTTGCCGACGGTGAGCTCGAAGCCCTCGCGGCGCATCTGCTCGACCAGGATGGCGAGCGCGAGCTCGCCGCGACCCTGCACCTCCCACGCGTCGGGGCGGCCGATGTCGACGACGCGGAGCGACACGTTGCCGATGAGCTCGCGGTCGAGGCGGTCCTTGACCATGCGGGCGGTGAGCTTCGCGCCCTTCACCTTGCCGGCGAGCGGCGACGTGTTCGTGCCGATCGTCATCGAGATGGCGGGCTCGTCGACCGTGATGGTCGGCAGCGGCCGCACGTCGTCGGGGTCGGCGAGCGTCTCGCCGATCGTGATCTCGGCGATGCCCGCGACCGCGACGATGTCGCCGGGGCCGGCACTCTCGGCCGGCACGCGCTCGAGCGCCTTCGTCTCGAGCAGCTCGGTGATGCGCACGTTCTGCACCTCGCCGTCGTGCCGAACCCACGCGACCGTCTGCCCCTTGCGGATCGTGCCCGCCTTGACGCGCAGCAGCGCGATGCGGCCGAGGAAGGGGGATGCGTCGAGGTTCGTCACGTGCGCCTGCAGCGGTGCCTCGTCGTCGTACGTGGGCGCCGGGATGTGCTGGAGGATCGCTTCGAACAGCGGCTCGAGGTCCTCGCTGTCGGGCAGCTGCCCGTCGGCGGGCTTGTTCGTCGAGGCGCGGCCGGCCTTGCCGGACGCGTAGACGACGGGCACGTCGAGGACGGCGTCGAGATCGAGGTCGGGCACGTCGTCGTGGAGGTCGGAGGCGAGGCCGAGCAGCAGATCCTGGCTCTCCCCCACGACGTCGTCGATGCGCGCGTCGGGCCGGTCGGTCTTGTTGACCAGCAGGATGACGGGCAGCTTCGCCTCGAGCGCCTTGCGGAGCACGAAGCGGGTCTGCGGGAGCGGGCCCTCGGAGGCGTCGACGAGCAGCACGACGCCGTCGACCATCGACAGGCCTCGCTCGACCTCGCCGCCGAAGTCGGCGTGCCCGGGGGTGTCGATGACGTTGATCGTCACCGGGCCCTCGGTGGCGTGCGCGCCCACGTACCGGATCGCCGTGTTCTTGGCGAGGATCGTGATGCCCTTCTCGCGCTCGAGCTCGTTCGAGTCCATCGCCCGCTCGTCGTGGGTGTCGTGAGCACCGAACGAGCCGGTCTGCGTGAGCATCGCGTCGACGAGGGTGGTCTTTCCGTGGTCGACGTGGGCGACGATCGCCACGTTGCGGAGGTCTGATCGCGCGGCGATCGGCATGCAGGTGCCTTCCAATGAGGGGTTCGCGACGAACGGCCGCGGCGCCCAGTGTAGCGGGCGGCTCGCGGCCGTTCGTCGGGACGCCTCCGGTCAGATGTTGCGCTCGTCCTCGACGGCCTGCACGTCCTTGCGCTGCTCGACTAGCGCGTCGGGGTCGGCCGCGGCCGGCGTCTCGGTCTCGAGAGACTCCGCAGAGGTCTGTGCGAGCACCTGGTGCCGCAGCGCGCGCCGTGCCGCCTGCTTGTCGGGATCGGGCACCGGGATCGCGGCGATGAGGCGCTGCGTGTACGGCTGCTCGGGCGCTCGCAGGATCAGGTCGCGCGACCCCTGCTCCACGATCTTGCCGTGGTGCATCACCGCGATGCGGTCCGACATCAGGTCGACGACCGCGAGGTCGTGGCTGATGAACAGGCACGCGAAGCCCTGCTCGCGCTGCAGCTCCTTGAGCAGCTCCAGCACGGTCGCCTGCACCGAGACGTCGAGCGCGCTCGTCGGCTCGTCGGCGACGAGCAGCTCGGGGCTCATCGACAGCGCGCGAGCGATGCCGACACGCTGCTTCTGCCCTCCGGAGAGCTCGTGCGGGAAGCGGTTGCGGTACGACTGCGGCAGGCGCACGGCCTCGAGCAGCTCCTCGACGCGCTTGTCGAGCGCCTTGCCGCGGTGGATCTTCGCCAGGAACATCGGCTCACCGATCGACTCGCCGATCGGCAGTCGCGGGTTGAGCGACGACGACGGGTCCTGGAAGACGATGCCGACCTTGCGGTTGAGGCTGCGGGCGATCTTGCGGTCGATGTTCGAGATGTCGACGCCGGCGACCTCGAGCCGGCCCTCCGCGATCGGCTGCAGGCCGATCGCTGCGCGGCCGATGGTCGACTTGCCGGAGCCCGACTCGCCGACGAGGCCGAGCACCTCGCCGGCGTGGATCTCGAGCGAGACGCCGTCGACGGCGCGGAACGTGCCGAGCTTGCCCTTCTTGCCGTACTCGATCGCGACGTTGTCCAGCACGAGCACGGGGGGCGACGTCGAGACGGCAGCCGACTGCTTGGCCTCCGCGGCTGCTCTCGCGTTCGCCTCGACGCGCTGCGCGAGCTCCGCGTCCTGCACCTCCTCGTTCGCGACGAGCGCGAGCGACGCGGTGAGGTCGATCGACTCCTCGCCCTCGGCGCCCTCGCCGAGGCGCGGCACGGCGGCGAGCAGCATCTGCGTGTATGCGGCCTTCGGCGCGCCGAAGATCTCGCGCACCGGCCCCTGCTCGACGATGCGTCCCTGCTCCATGACGACGACCCAGTCGGCGAGGTCGGCGACCACGCCCATGTCGTGCGTGATGAGCAGCACCGCGGAGCCAAGGCGGTCCTTGAGGTCGCGCATGAGTTCGAGGATCTCCGCCTGCACCGTGACGTCGAGCGCCGTGGTGGGCTCGTCGGCGATGAGCAGCTCGGGGTCGAGCGCGAGCGCCTGCGCGATCATGGCGCGCTGCCGCTGGCCGCCCGAGAGCTGGTGCGGGTACGACTTGAACGCCTTCATCGCATCCGGCAGCTCGACGAGGTCGAGCATCTCGAGCGCGCGCGCCCTCGCCTCGCTCGGCGACATGCTGCGGTGGATGCGCAGGGCCTCCATGATCTGGAAGCCGACGGTGAAGACGGGGTTCAGGGCCGTCATCGGCTCCTGGAAGATCGCCGACACGCGGTTGCCGCGCACCTGCCGCATCTCCGATGGGCTGATGCCGGTGAGCTCCTCGCCGCCGAGCTTGATGGAGCCGCGCACGCGCGCGTTCTTGGGCAGCAGGTCGAGGATCGCCATCGACGAGACGCTCTTGCCGGAGCCCGATTCGCCGACGACGGCGACGACCTCGCCCTTGCCGATCTCGTAGGAGACCTCGCGGGCGGCGGGCACCCAGTAGCCGTCGACCGCGAAGTCGACGCTGAGGCCGGTGATCTGCAGGGCGGGGACGTCGCCGCCGGTCGCGTCAGCGCCGGCCGGGTGAGTGCTGGTGTGGGATGTCATGCCGCCTCCTGCAGCGGGGTGTCGGAGTCGTCGCGCGACGAGGCGCCTGCGACGATGAAGCTGTGTCGAACGACGATCTGCATGCCGTGACCGTCCACTCCCGCGTGAACCGGGGCGTAGGCGTCGCCTGCTGGGCGCTGCTGGCCGTGCTCGGCGTGCTCGTCGCCCTGCAGTCGGAGCCGAGGGGCGCCGTCGCCGCGGTCATCCTCGCGGTGTGGCTCGGCTACGCCGTGCTGGTCTTCCTGTGGCAGCCGGCACTCGTGGTCGACGACCGCGGGTCGCGCATCCGCAACCCGCTCCGCACCGTCGAAATCGCGTGGGACGCGCTCATCCACGTCGACACGAAGTACGCGCTGACGCTGTTCACGCCGAACCGCCGCTGGCCCGTCTGGGTCGCGCCGCAGCCGGGCGCCCTCGCCGCTCGTCGCGCCGCGCGCCGAGCGCGCGACGACCGCCACGCCGACCCCCGGAGCCCGCTCGACACGGGTGTCCGTGTCGGCGACCTCCCGGGCACCGAGTCGGGCGACGCCGCCGCGCTCGTGCGCCGCCGCTGGGCGGAGCGCGCGAACGGCGCTGCGGATGCCGACGCCGTCACGGTGCCCGTGACCGTGCACTGGGCGCGTGTGGGCGCCCTCGCGCTCGGCCCGGTGCTCGCCGTCACGGTGCCGCTGCTCGTCTGAGCTCAGCTCGAGCGCGACCGTCGTCACTGGCGCTGCTCCTTGCCCGCGGGCAGCTCCTTGGTGCGCCGCACCGAGAAGCGCTTCTGCCGCGGGTCGAACGCGTCGCGCAGGCCGTCGCCGACGAAGTTGATCATGAGCGCCGGCAGCACGATGAACGCGGCCGGGAACCAGAACAGCCAGGGCCGGGTGGCGAACGCCGACTGGTTCTGCGACACGAGCAGGCCGAGCGACGACTCGGGGGCGCGGATGCCGTAGCCGAGGAAGCTCAGCGCGGTCTCGAGCAGGATCGCCGCCGCCGCGAGGAGCGACGCCGCCACGATCACGACGCCGACGGCGTTCGGCAGGATGTGCTTGAAGATGATGCGCATGTCCGAGGCGCCGGCGACCCGAGCCGCCTCCACGAACTCGCGCTCGCGGAGCGACAGGAACTCGGCGCGCACCAGTCGGGCGATGCCCATCCACGTGACGAGTCCGAGCGTGATCGCGAGCCAGTGCACACCGAGGCCACCGGTCATCCGGCCCACCACGGCGCCCACGACGATCGCCGGGATGACGATGAAGACGTCGGTGACGCGCATGAGGAGCGCGTCGATCCAGCCTCGGTAGTACCCGGCAAGGGCGCCGACGACGGTGCCGAGGATCGTGCCGACGCCCGCGAGCAGGATGATCACGAGGAACGAGTTCTGCACGCCCCGCATCGTCATCGCGAAGTAGTCGACGCCGATGCGGTTCTGGCCGAACGGGTGCTCGCCCAGCCCGAAGCCCTCGCCCGGAATGAGGGACAGCGTTGGACGGCCGCCCTCGAAGGCGGGGGTCGGGGTCACGTAGTCGTACTTCCACCACCCGGGGATCGGACCGAGCCCGATCGCGGAGACGGAGAACACGAAGATGAACGCGAGGAGCACGAGCGAGGCCATGGCCGTCTTGTTGCGCACGAGGCGCTGCATGATGACGCGGCCTTGGCTCTGACCGACGGTGTGCTCGGTGGTCGTGCTGCTGTCGGGGGCCACGGTCGTCACTTCACCCTCACTCTCGGGTCGAGGAGCGCGTAGCTCAGGTCGGCGATGAAGTTGAACAGGATCGCCGTGATGCCGATCACGAGGAAGTACCCCATGATCGGGTTGAGGTCGACCCGGTCCAGCGAGACCGCGAACAGCGAGCCCATGCCGCTGATCGCGAAGACGCGTTCGGTGATGATCGCACCGCCGAGCAGAGCGCCGATGTCAGCCGCCACGATCGTGGTGATCGGGATCAGCATGTTGCGGAACGCGTGTCGAGTGATGACGGTGCGCTCCGAGAGGCCCTTCGCCCGTGCGGTGCGGATGTAGTCCTGGTTGAGCACCTCGAGCAGGCCGGCGCGCGCGTAGCGCGTGTAGCCCGCGAACGAGATGAGCGTGAGCGAGATGGTCGGCAGCAGGAAGTGCGTGAACTGGTCGAGGCCCATGAACCACATGTCGCCCTGCAGCCCGACGGTCGACTCACCGACGGTCGCGATGGGGCGGTTGTTGATGCGCGGGTGCGCGATGTAGCCCGGCCATGCCTGCAGGAACCGGTCGGCCACGACGAGCAGGCCGGCGATGAAGCCGACGAGCATCGTGATGCGGATCACGAGACTGCGGTCCGGTCCGCCGATGAGCCAGCCGATGACGAAGCACACGGCGAGCGTCGCGAGCCCCAGGATCATGACCGTCCAGATCGTCGAGATCGCGAACAGCGGCTGCAGCAGGAAGTACGCGCCATAGGCGAGCAGGCCGGCGATGCCGGCGCCGAGCAGAGCACGCTTGTTGGCGAAGCCGGCGAGCACTGCGACCACGCCGAACACCACGCCGCCGATGAGCAGGAAGAGCCCGACGGCACCGAGGCCCGGCATCTGGAACCAGTTCGTCGCGTCCATGTACACGAGCACGGCCACGGTCGCGGCGGCGGAGACCCCGAACGTGATGAGCCGATTGCGCAACGACCCGGCGACGATGGCCTGCAGGATGAACGCGAGCACGAGCGCGATGATGACGGTCGGCACGATGCCGAAGCTGGAGTCGCCGCTCGAGAGCCAGTTGTTGAAGTCGATCGCGATGAACTCCTTCAGCAGCACCGCGACCAGGAACGACGGCAGCGAGTAGAGGAAGAAGCTGACGAACGTCATCACGAGGTCGAACGCGGAGTACTGCCGCAGGGCCGACACGATGCCGGTGATGACGCCCAGGAGGATCGCGAGGATCGTGGACGCCGCGACGAGTCTCACCGTCGAGACCACGGCGCCGGGGAGCAGCTGCGTCACGGGCGTGAAGTTGAGGTCGACGCCGAGGTCGCACGTCCCGAAGGGCACGAGGCACCCGGCGGCGCCGGCGAGCCAGCCGAACCAGCGCAGCGGCGGCGGAACGTCGAGCGAGAGCCGCTCGATGCGCTGCCCGATCAAGAGCTGGGCGTTCGGGGCGTTCGACGACTGGAGGTCCTCCAGCGGATTGCCCGAGTTCGCGGCGAGCACGTACATCAGGAACGACGCCACGAGAAGAGTGAGGATGGAGGCGATGATGCGCCTCACGACAAAGCTGAGCACGGCTCGGACAGCTCCGATCATTCGGAGATCGCGTGGCTTGTGGCTGCGCGGTCGAGGGACGGACATGGGATGGCCGTGATTGCCGGGACCGAGGTCCCGGCAATCACGGCCGGGTCTGACTCAGGGTGAGTTCGTGACCGTCAGACTAGCTGACGGGCGTCCACTCCCATGCGTTCCAGATGACGCCGGTCTGGCCGCCGTTGAACTCGACGCCGTCGACGGTGCCGTTGACCGCGACCAGGCCGGGGACCTGGAAGAGCGGCAGGCCGTAGAAGTCCTCGCGAGTCAGTCGATCGATCTCGATCTGGATCTCGGTGAGGCGCTCCTCGTCGCCGATGGTGGTCTGCGACTCAGCGACCAGGGCGTCCACCTCGGGGTTGGAGTACCCGTTGTAGTTGCCGCCGCCGCCGGTGCCGACGATCTGCGGGAGGCCCGCGTAGCCGACACCGGGCGAGATCCATCCGAAGATGACCGCGTCGTAGGTGCCGCTGCCGAGCAGGCTCGACCAGTCGGGCGAGCCGGCGTCCTCGACCACGAACCCGGCCTCAGTGGCGCTCGCCTGGATGAGCTGGAAGGCGTCCACGCGGTTCGGGTTGTTCGTGTTGTACATCAGCCTGACCGTGGGGGTCGCACCGGCGAGCAGCTCACGAGCGCCCTCGATGTCAGGCTCAGCGAAGTCGGCGTAGCCGTTGGCCGCCACCGCGTCCGCGTACTGCGGCTGGTTGGCGACGAACTGCACCGAGTTGAGCACCTCGGCCTCGGGGTCGACCGGGGTCACGATCGCGTCGAGGATCGCCTGGCGGGGGACCGTCTTGAGGAAGGCCTCACGCACGATCGGGTCGGCGAAGACCTCCGAGTTGAAGGTCAGGTCGAGGTGGTCGTACGACAGCTGCGCACCCTGCAGAAGGGTGCCGCCGAAGGCCTCGATCGCCGCGACGGTATCAGCAGACGGCTGCGGCTCGATGACATCGACCTCGCCGTTCTGGAGGGCCGTGATCTGCGCATTCGGGTCACCGATGAAGCGGATGATGAGCTCGTCGAAGGCGGGAGCCTCCTCGCCGCGCCACTCGGGGTTCGGCTCGAACGAGATGAAGCCACCGTCGTCGGCCTGGAAGTCCTTGACGACCCACATGCCGGCCGAGACCAGCAGGCTCTCGTCCTCGGGCATCGCGGTGATGTTGTAGCCCGTGGTCCAGAGCTCGCCCATCGTCGCGAGCTGCTCGTTGGGAGCCGCAGGGGCTGCCGGGTCGCCGGCGGGCGTCTCCTCGAAGAAGGTCGCGAGCTCCTCGACGGAGCCGAAGCCGGCCTTCTCGGCGAAGACGTGTGCGGGCTTCGTGATGAGGTTGACGAGGTTCCAGTCGACGAACGGCTCGCCGTACGTCAGCGTGAGCGTCCCGGCCTCCTCGTCGATCTCCGGGAACTCGGTGGTGTCGAGGCCAGCAGTCGATCCAGCGATCTGGAAGTACTGGTTGCCGCCGGTGACCTCACCCGTCTCCTCGTCGAACGAGGCGTCGTCGAAGTGGCCGGAGCCGACGACCCAGGAGAGCAGGAGGTCGGTCGTGGTCATCGGCGTGCCGTCCGACCAGACCGCCTCGGGGTCGAGGGTGTACTTCACGACCAGCGGGCTCTCGCTGACGAGCTCGACGGTGCCGTTCGTCTCGTCGGGCACGATGTTGAACTCGGGGTCCACGTAGAAGAACGAGCCGGGGCCATCGCCGTTGCCCGTCAGGTTGTCGACCATGCCGTTGGTGTTGAGGTTGTTGTCGGGAGTGTCCGAGTTGAGCGCCGTCGCAGCGTTCGTCTGCGCGACGCTGATGGTGCCGCCAGCTGCGGCGCCCGGGTCAGCGGAGCCCGATGCCGAGGGAGCCGGCGTGCTCGTGGTGCAGCCGGCGAGCGCGACCATAGCGGCGGTGCCGATGGCGAGCCCGACGAGCGCGCGACCGCGACGCCTGTTCTTGTCTGTCACTGTTCCTCCTGTGCAAGGTGAGCGGGCGGCCGCTAGAGCCGCGTCGCCCGTTGGATAGTCAGCAGTGTATGCACGGGCTCTCAGGGGGACGCGCCGGGCAACGCGATCGTTACCAAGTTGGAAGCCAATGCGCCGGAGCGGGCCGGACACGTAGCGTTGGCACGTGCATCCGCCTCTGCCGGGCTCCGGCCCGACGCCCCTGCCGACCGTGCCTGCACCCCCGCCGTCGCAGCGCCGGCTCGTCGTCGAGCTCGCGATCGTGCTGCTGCTGTCGCTCGGCGCGAGCGCGATCTGGTCGGTGCTGCAGTTCGTCGACCTCAACACCCGGGCCGCGCCGATCGGCGAGCAGCAGGTGGCGCTCAACCCGGCCAGGTCGGACCGGGCGTGGCTCGACCTGCTGTACCAGCTGACCGGGATCGCGCTCGACCTCGTCCCGGTCGCGCTCGTGTGCTGGCTGCTGTGGCGGGCGCGGCGGCCGCACCTCGGCGCGCTCGGGATCGATGCGGCGCGGCCCGTGCGCGATGTGCTCTCCGGAGTCGCGCTCGTGCTCGTGATCGGTGTGCCCGGCATCGCGCTGTACTTCGTCGGGCGGCAGCTGGGCCTGACCGTCGACGTCGTGCCGTCGCCGCTCGACGCGCACTGGTTCACGGTGCCGGTGCTGCTGCTGTCGGCGCTGCGAGCGGGCCTCACCGAGGAGGTGATCGTCATCGGCTACGTCTTCGAGCGGCTCAAGCGGCTCGGCTGGGGCTCCGGACGATCGGGCATGTGGCCGATCATCATCGCCGCGGCGGTGTTGCGCGGCGTCTACCACCTCTACCAGGGGGTGCCGGCGCTGTTCGGCAACATCGCGATGGGGGTGCTGTTCGGCTGGCTCTACGCGCGCACGGGCAGGCTCGTGCCCCTCATCGTGGCGCACACGCTCATCGACGTGGCGGTGTTCGTCGGCTACCCGTGGGCGTACGCGACGTTCCCGCAGCTGTTCGGCTAGCGCCGGGTGCGGTCAGGGCGCCGGCGCCTCCACGCCCCACTCCCACGCGTTCCAGGTGAGGGATGCGTGCCCGGCCCTGGGCGAGACGCCCTGGATGCCCGCGGCGCTGATGGTCAGCCGGCCGGGCTCCGCGATCGGCAGCGCCACCGCGTCGGCGACGAGCGAGGCCTCGATCTCGATCAGCGTCTGCTCGAGCGCGTCCTGCTCGGCAGTGACGAGCGCCTCGTCGAGCAGCGTCTCGCGAGCCGGGTTCGCGATCGCCGAGAGCCCGCCGCCGCGCCAGCGCTCCACGACCTCCGCCGCGTCCGCCGGCGCCGGCGCGAGCCGCAGCACCGCGTGCCAGTCGTCCTGCGCGAGACCGGCGCCGAGGTCGTCGACGCCGCAGTCGCGCACGGCCCAGCCGGCCGTCGCGGCCTGCGCGGCGATCACCGGCAGCGCGGCGGACGCGAACGCATCCGCCCGGTCGTAGCGCACGCACAGCTCCGCGCCGGGCTGGATGCCGACGGCGTCGCGCTCCGCGGCGGCGCGCTCCTCATCGGCGCCGCCGAAGGCCTGCGGGAAGCCGGCGTCCTCGAGCGCGTAGCCGTACACGCGAGTGCCGGAGCGGAACAGCACGGAGTCGACGATCGCGGGGTCGACGATCGTGGTGTCGACGCTCGACGGATCCGCGGCAGCCTCGCCCAGCGCCGCCTCGGCGACCGCGCGCCGGTCGATGGTGTGCAGGAAGGATCGGCGGGCGTCGGCGGGCTGCAGCGGCGCGCGATCGGCGCGCAGCACGAGCTCCCACCGGCTGCCGTCGCCGGCGGTCGAGAGGGTGGCGTCGTCGCGATCGAGGTCGCGGATCGCCTCCCGGTCGGCGCCGGTGGGACGGACGGTCGCGACGTCGAGCTCGCCCGCCGTGACGCCGGCGAGCGCCGCGGCGTCGTCGGCGGTCGAGACGAGCGCGATGCGCTCGACCTGCGGCAGCTGCGCGCCGACGTACTGCCCGTTGGCGACGAGCTCGACCCGTCCGTCGCGCACGGCGTCGAGCCGGTACGGCCCGCTCGACAGCAGCGCGGCGTCGTCGCCCGCGCCATCCGCGAGCGCTGCGGGGTCGACGCCGAGGGCGCCGCTCCAGGCGGCGGCGAGCGGCGACAGCGCGAGCGGATCGGCGCGGTCGATCGCGTCGAGCACCCGCTGCTTCGCCTCCATCGGGTCGGTGACGCCGAACACCCGCTCGCCCAGCACGTGCGCGGGCACGGCGACGTCGAGCGCGATCCGCCAGTCGGGCACGGGCTGCGCGAAGCGCACGTCGATCGCGCGCGCCCAATCGTCGCGCGTCGGCGCCTCGGCGGCGTGCGCGAGCCCGCCGGGCTCCGCCACGTCGAACCAGACCGTCGCCTCGGGCAGGTCGATGCGGCCGTCCGGGCCGCGCAGCGCCTCGACGTCGAGGTCGGGCGTCGAGAGCGCGTTCGACGACGCCGCCCAGGCGAGCATGAGGTCGGCGGCGTCGATCGGCACGCCGTCGGACCAGCGGATGCCGTCGGCCAGGTCATAGCGAACGGTGAACGGGTCGTCGGCCACGACGGTCGCGGTGCCGAACGACGGGTCCTCGCGCACCTCGCCGTCGGCGTCGACCGTCGCGAACGCCGCGCGGGTCATCGCGGCGACGTCGAGGTTGCCGGGCGTGCGGCCCTCGACGCTCGCCGCGTTCGCGGAGGTCAGCTCGCCCGACCAGGCGACGTCGACGCTCGAGCCGGGCTCGACGCGCGGCTCGACCTGCGGGCCGCACGCGGAGAGCAGGGTCGCCGCGACGGCCGCGCCCGCTGTCACCAGCAGGGCGCGGCCGCGACGGGTCGGTCTCGACACGCTCAGCGCCCTGCGGGCGCGGAGCGGCTCGACCAGCGGTGAGAGCGCGGCATCAGGCGAACGCCTCCACCGGCGGGCAGCTGCAGACGATGTTGCGGTCGCCGTAGGCCTGGTCGATCCGCGCGACCGGGGGCCAGTACTTCCCGCGCTCGACGCCAGGCACGGGGAACACCGCGTGCTCGCGCGAGTACGGGCGCTCCCACTCGCCGTGCACGAGCGAGCCCGCCGTGTGCGGTGCGCGCCGCAGCGCGCTCTCCGCGAGCGGCACCTCGCCGCGCCCGACGGCGTCGGCCTCGGCCTTGATCGCGATCATCGCGTCGATGAAGCGGTCGATCTCGGCGAGGTCCTCGGACTCGGTCGGCTCGACCATGAGCGTGCCCGCGACCGGGAACGACATCGTCGGGGCGTGGAAGCCGTAGTCGACGAGGCGCTTCGCGACGTCGTCGTTCGTGACGCCGGTCGCCTCCTTGAGCGGACGCAGGTCGAGGATCGCCTCGTGCGCGACGAGCCCGTGCTCGCCCGTGTAGAGCACCGGGAAGTGCTCGCGCAGGCGCGCCGCGACGTAGTTCGCAGCGAGCACGGCGCTCGCGGTCGCCTTGGTGAGGCCGTCGAGCCCCATCATGCGCACGTACGCCCACGAGATCGGCAGGATCGACGCGGAGCCCCACGGCGCGGCCGCGATCGGGTTCGCGCCCACCAGCAGGCCGTCGATGCGCTCGCCCTGCTCGCGCGGGTCGCGCGGCAGGAACGGCGCGAGGTGCGCCTTCGCCGCGACCGGGCCCACGCCGGGGCCGCCGCCGCCGTGCGGGATGCAGAACGTCTTGTGCAGGTTGAGGTGCGAGACGTCGCCGCCCATGTCGCCGAAGGTGGCGTGACCGAGCAGCGCGTTGAGGTTCGCGCCGTCGATGTACACCTGGCCGCCGGCCTCGTGGACGAGGTCGGTGATGCGCCGGATGCCCGACTCGTAGACGCCGTGCGTCGACGGGTAGGTGATCATGAGCGCGGCGAGGTCGCCCGCGTGCGTGCCGATCTTCGCCTCGAGGTCGTCGATGTCGACGTCGCCGTCCTCGCTCGTCGCGACCACGACGACGCGGCAGCCGGCGAGCACGGCGGACGCCGCGTTCGTGCCGTGCGCCGACGCGGGGATGAGCACGACGTCCCGGTGCTCGTCACCGCGCGAGCGGTGGTAGCCGCGGATCGCCATGAGCCCGGCGAGCTCGCCCTGCGCGCCGGCGTTCGGCTGCAGCGAGACGGTGTCGTAGCCGGTGATCCGCGCCAGCCACTCGCCCAGCTGGTCGATGAGCGCGAGCGAGCCCTCAGCATCCTCGACCGGGCCGTACGGGTGCAGCTGCGAGAACTCGGGCCACGTGATGGCCTCCATCTCGGCCGCGGCGTTGAGCTTCATCGTGCAGGAGCCGAGTGGGATCATGCCGCGGTCGAGCGCGTAGTCGCGGTCCGAGAGCAGCTTCGCGTAGCGCATGAGCTGCGTCTCGGAGCGGTGCGTGCGGAACACCTCGTGCTGCATGAACGCGCTCTCGCGCTCGAGCGACGCAGGGATCGCGCGATGCGGGTCGCCCAGCTCGGTGGCCTCGGAGATCTCGAGCGCCTCGAGCAGCGCGCGGAACCCGTCGACGTCCTCGATCCACGTCTCGTCGAAGCTCACGTGCAGCGTGTCGTCGTCGGGGCGGTGCACGAGCACGCCGGCGTCGGCCGCCGTCGTCTGCAGCTGCGCCGCCCGACCGGGCACGCGGATGCGCACGGTGTCGAAGAACGCGTCGTGCACGACCTCGACGCCGGCGTCGCGCGCGGCGCGGGCGAAGCGGGTGGCGACGCCGTGGACGCCCTCGGCGATCGCGGTGATGCCCTCCGCGCCGTGGTAGACGCCGTACATCGACGCCATGACGGCGAGCAGCACCTGCGCGGTGCAGATGTTGCTCGTCGCCTTCTCGCGGCGGATGTGCTGCTCGCGCGTCTGCAGCGTGAGGCGGTAGGCGGGGTACCCGTCGGCGTCGACCGAGACGCCGACGAGGCGGCCCGGCAGCTGGCGCGTGAGGGAGTCGGCGACGGCCATGAAGCCCGCGTGCGGCCCGCCGAAGCCCATCGGCACGCCGAAGCGCTGCGTCGAGCCGACGGTGATGCGTGCGCCCTGACGGCCGGGCGCCTCGATGAGGGCGAGCGAGAGCAGGTCGGCGGCCGCGACCGGCACGCCGCCCATCTCGGTCGACGCGGCGAAGATGCCGCTCGCATCCCACACGCGGCCGGATGCGCCGGGCAGCTGGGCGATGACGCCGAAGGATGCGGGCAGGTCGGCCGGGGCGAGCTCGGCGAGCGGCAGCTCGACGAGCTCGATCCCCGTCGCGTGCGCGCGGTGGCGCAGCAGCGCCTTCGACTGCGGCAGCAGGTCGGCGTCGACGACGAGCACCTTCGACGCCGACTTCGACGCGCGGCGCGCGAGCAGCATCGCCTCGACGACGGCGGTGCCCTCGTCGAGCATCGACGCGTTGGCGACGTCGAGGCCCGCGAGGTCGGCGACCATCGTCTGGAAGTTGATGAGCGCCTCGAGCCTGCCCTGGCTGATCTCGGGCTGGTACGGCGTGTACGCCGTGTACCAGGACGGGTTCTCGAGGATCAGCCGCTTGATGGGCGGCGGCGTCACGGTGCCGTGGTAGCCGAGCCCGATGGCGCTGCGGCGCACCCGGTTGCGGCTCGCGATCGCGCGGAGCTCAGCGAGCGCGGCGGTCTCGGACGCCGCGTCGCCGATGCCGGTGCCCGTGGAGCGGATGCCGGCCGGCACCGCGGCGTCCATGAGCGACTCGAGCGAGTCGAAGCCGACGGCCGCGAGCATCCACTCCTGCGCCGCCGCGTCCGTGCCGATGTGGCGGTCGACGAAGGGGCGCATCAGGCGGTGAGCTCTCGGTACGCGGCCTCGTCGAGCAGCTCGGGCTGCTCGGTGAAGCGCACCTTCACGAGCCAGCCGTCACCCTCGGCACCGGAGTTGACGAGCGTCGGGTCGCCCGCGACCTCGTCGTTGACCTCGACGACCTCGCCCGCGGCGGGGGCGATGAGCTCGCCGACCGACTTCGTCGACTCGATCTCGCCGATCGCCTCGCCGGCGGCGAACGAGCGGCCCACGCCGGGCAGGTCGACGAACACGACGTCGCCGAGCGCGGCCTGCGCGAAGTCGGTGATGCCGATGGTCGCGACGTCGCCCTCGGTGCGGATCCACTCGTGGTCGGCGGTGTACTTGGTCTCGCTCATGCTCGGGCCTCTCGGGTGTAGAACGGCAGCTGGGTGACGCGTGCGGGCAGCTTCGTGCCGCGCACGTCGACGGACAGGGAGTCGGAGGTGGCCGAGCCGGGCTCGACGAGCGCCATGGCGATGGGGTGGCCGAGGGTCGGCGACAGCGCACCGCTCGTGACGCGGCCGACGACGCGGTCGCCGTCGAGCACCGGGTAGCCGGAGCGCGGGGCGCGGCGGCCGTCGGCGGCCAGCGCGATGAGCACGGGCGCGTCCGGTGCGGGACCGGCCTCCACGGCGCTGCGGCCGACGAAGTCGCCCTTCATCTTCAGCGCGACGACGCGGCCGAGGCCGACCTGCGCCGGCAGGGTGTCGACCGAGAGCTCGTTGCCGTAGAGCGGCATGCCCGCCTCGAGCCGGAGCGTGTCACGTGCTGCGAGGCCGCAGAGGACGAGCCCGTGCGCCTCACCGGCGAGCACGAGCGCGCGCCACAGGTCCTCGGCGGCGTGCGAGGCGATGTACAGCTCGAAGCCGTCCTCGCCCGTGTAGCCGGTGCGGGCCAGCAGCACGTCCTCTCCCTCGAACACGGCGGGCAAGCTGCGGTAGTAGCGCAGCGGCTCGATCGGCTCGGACTCGAGGCCGATCGCGCCGACGATCGCGGCAGCGGCCGGGCCCTGCACGGCGATGAGCGCCGTCTCCTCGGTCTCGTCGACGATGGTCGCGTCGAAGCCGGCGATGCGGGCGGTGAGCGCGTCGAGCGCCGCGTGGCGATTGGATGCGTTGGCGACGACGAGGAACTCGGCATCAGCCGTGCGGTACACGATGACGTCGTCGATGATGCCGCCCTGCTCGGCGAGCAGCAGCGAGTACTTCGCCTGCCACAGCTCGATCGCGGAGAGCCGCCCGGCGAGGGCGTGGTCGAGGAACGCTCCGGCCTCGGGCCCGCGCACGCGCAGCTCGGCCATGTGGCTGAGGTCGAAGAGCCCGGCGCGCTCGCGCACCGCCTGGTGCTCGGCGAGGTCGGAGCCGTAGCGCACCGGCATCTGCCAGCCGGCGAAGTCGATGAGCTGGGCGCCCGCGGCCTCGTGGATCGCGAGCAGCGGCGTGCGCGGCGCGGTCTCGGACGATGGTGTGCCGGTCGTGGTCATGAGTCCTCCTGCGTGGTCCGGACTCCCCCACTGTCGCCGACCGTCGATGGTCTGCTCCAGAGTGGCCTTCCCGCGCGGTTCGAGGACCTGAGAGTTTGGCGGGGAGGCTTGCTCCTTCGGTGCCCCCTGAGGGGCTCTCCCGCGCGGGCGTGCAGCGGCCGGCTGTGCGTGTCGCTGACGATCCTATCGGTTCTGCTCGTCGTCGTCGCCGGTCCGCGCACGGTCGTCGTCGCTGACCACGAGATCGGCCCGGTACTGGCCCGTGCGGTACGCGGCCTTCGCCATCATCTGCGTCGCGACCGGTGCGGTCACGAGCTGGAGCCCGGCCGCGAGGGCGAGCATCGATGTGGCACCGCCGTCGCGCAGCACGAGCGCGAGGCCGACGCAGAGCGTGAGGAACCCGAGCGTCTGCGGCTTCGACGCCGCGTGCATGCGGTTGAGCACATCCGGCAGTCGCACGAGGCCGATCGCGGCGGTGAGCGCGAGCGACGCACCGATCAGGATGAGCACGGCGCCGACGACGTCCAGCACGGCTTCGAGCGTCATGGTCGGTCCTCCTGCTCGTCGACCTCGGCTGCGCTCGGCGCGTCCGGGTCCTTGCCTGGCGCGTCGCCCTCGAGCCCGTCGACGTCATCGGGTCCGGAGCCGACCACGCCCTCCCGCGCCGCGACGAAGCGGGCGACGGCGACGGTGCCGGCGAAGGCCAGCAGCGACAGCACGAGCACCACGGGGATCGTGTAGCTGTGCCGGTTGATCGCCGCCTCGACGACGAGCGAGCCCGCGACCACCGCGATGAGCACGTCGGTGGCGACGACGCGATCGGCGGGCCCGGGCCCCCGCACGATGCGGATGAGCGTCAGCGCGGCGGCGACGGCGAGCATGAGCCCGGCGACGATCAGCACGATCTCCATCAGCCCTCCTTCAGCAGGGCACGGTCCGCCGGCGTCCCGAACGCGCGCAGCACCGTCGCCTCGGTGGTCAGCACCCGGGCACGTGCGTGGTCGATGGCCGCTTCGCTCGACGCGTCGAAGACGTGCACGAGCAGCCACCCCTCGCCGGCGTCGACGGCGACCGAGCCGGGCACGAGCGTCACGAGCTCCGCGGTGATGGCGGTGATGAACTCGGAGTCGCTGCGCAGCGGCACGCGGATCATGGCGTTGCGCGTGGGCCGCCAGAAGGCCAGCACCTTGGCCGCGACCTGGATGCTCGAGACCGCGAGGCCGGTGAGCGTCACGATGACGAGGCGCGCGAAGCCGAGCGGCCGGAACGACTCGAGCTCCGGCACATCCGGGAGCGGGAACATGACCTGCACGAGCAGGGCGATGACGACTCCCCAGATGGCGGCCCCGAGCGACAGGTCGCCCCAGAGCATCATCCACATGACGGCGAGGCCGATCGTCGCGACGAGCGAGACGCGGTAGCGGAGACCCGGGCGGTTCACGGCATCGCCTCCTCGACGGCCTGCTGATACGCGCCGGCGCGGATGTCGGCGGCCGCGCGCTCCGCGAACGAGGTGAGCGGTCCCGCGAGCACCGTGAGCGCGATGGTGATGCCGACGAGCGCCGACGCGGCCACGACCCAGATGCGCGGCAGCACGCGCAGCGAGTGCACGCGGTCGTCGTCCTCGCCCCGCTCCTGCCAGAACGCCCGCTGCCAGACGCGGATCACGGCGATGAGCGTCAGCAGGCTGGTGAGCACACCGGCGACGACCGCGGCGATGGCGAGCGGCGAGGGCGCCTCGAGCGCCGCGTCGAAGAGCGTGACCTTGCCCAGGAACCCGGACAGGGGTGGGATGCCGCCGAGGTTGAGGGCAGGCAGCAGGTAGAGCGCCGCCAGCAGCGGCACGGAGGCGAGGCCGCCGAGCCGCGAGAGGCTCGTCGAGCCCCCGACGCGCTCGATGAGGCCGACCACGATGAAGAGCGTCGTCTGCACGAGGATGTGGTGGACGATGTAGAAGATCGCGCCGCTGAGCCCCGCCTCGGTGCCGAGCGCGATGCCGAGCAGCATGTAGCCGATGTGGCTCACGAGCGTGAACGACAGCAGTCGCTTGATCTCGCCCTGTGCGAGCGCGCCGAGGATGCCGAGCACCATCGTGAGGATCGCGACGACGAGCAGCAGGTCGGTGAGCGGGCTCTCGGGGAACAGCAGCGTCTGCACGCGGACGATCGCGAAGACGCCGACCTTCGTGAGCAGTCCGGCGAACACCGCCGTGACGCTCGCCGGAGCGGTCGGGTAGGAGTCGGGCAGCCACGCCTGCAGCGGGAACACGGCCGCCTTGATGCCGAACACCACGAGCAGCAGCAGCTGGATCAGCAGTTGCATGTCGGGGTCGAGCGCCGCGAGCCGCTCGGGCAGCTGCGCGAAGCTCACGGTGCCGGTCGCGCCGTAGACGATCGAGAGCGCGAGCAGGAACAGCGTCGACGAGACGACGCTCACGACCACGTAGGTCGAGCCCGCGCGCACGCGCTCCTTCGTGGCGCCGAGCATGATCAGCACGTACGACGAGAACAGCAGCATCTCGAACGACACGAACATGTTGAAGAGGTCGCCCGCGAGGAAGGCGTTCGCGACGCCCGCGGTCAGCACCAGGAACGTGGGATGGAAGACCGAGACCGGCGCTCCGTCCGCGCCGTCCGCGATGTCGCGCCGGGACGGGAAGATGACGACGATCGCCGTCACGATGCTCGAGACGAGCACCAGGAGCGACGACAGCCGGTCGGCGACCAGCACGATGCCCAGGCCGTCGGGCCACGCGCCGACCCACAGCACGATCGGGCCCTGCGCATCCGCCCCGATGCAGAGGATGAGCGCGAGCACCGCGACGATCGCGAGCGTCGTGCCGGAGACGATCCGCTGCCATGCCGGGTGGCGGGCGAGGATGAGCGTGATGCCGGCCGCGATGAGCGGCAGCAGCACGGGGACGGGGACGAGGTTCGCGAGATCCATCAGCGCGCGCTGCCGTCCCGAGCGGCGTCCGGGTCGCCGGAGCGACCGCCGGACTCGGTGTCCGGCTGCGCCTCCGGCGCCTGGTCGCTGTACGCCTCGCTCGAGAGGTCGGCCTGGGCGCGGCGGCGCACGATGGCGTCCTCGACGTCGTCGGCGACCTCGTCGTGGCCCTCGAGCTGGAAGGAGCGGTACGACATCGCGAGCAGGAACGCGCTCGTCGCGAGGGAGATGACGATCGCCGTGAGCACCATCGCCTGCGGCAGCGGGTCGGCGATCTCGCCCTGCGGCTCGCCGACGATGGGCGCGAGGCCCGCGGGGCCCGAGGAGACGAGGAAGAGCAGGTTGACGCCGTTGCCGGCGATCATGACGCCGGCGAGGATACGCATGAGGCTGCGCTCGAGCAGCAGGTAGACGCCCGCGGCGATGAGCACGCCGCCGGCGATGGCGAGGATGAGCGTCGGGGTCACAGTCGCATCCCCTCGCCGGGCAGCGAGCGGTCGGAGCGCCACTGCGGTCGCGGTGCCAGGTTCTGCTCGCCGTGCAGGTCGACGCCTGCGCCGAGCGAGCGGACGAAGTCGAGCATCGCGCCGATGATGATGAGCCAGACCCCCACGTCGAAGAAGAGCGTCGTCACGAGCTTCTGCTCCCCGAGCAGCGGCAGCACGCCGGTGAGCGCGTACGACTCGCCGATCCGGCCGCCGATGAAGATCGGCCAGACCACGCTCGCGACCACGACGGCCATGCCGCCGCCGAGCAGCTTGCCGGCGTCGAACGGCACGGCCTCGATGAGCTCGTCGCGACCGCCGGCGAGGTAGCGCACCGCGAGCGCGACGCCCGCGACGAGCCCACCGGCGAACCCGCCGCCGGGGAGGTTGTGGCCGACGGCGAGCAGGTACACCGACACGAGCATCATGATCGGGAACAGCATCCGGGTGACGATCTCGAGCACCGGCGACGCCATCCGGTCGTCGCTGAACGAGCCCCGCAGCCAGGAGCGCCGGCCGGAGCCCGAGTCGCTCGGGCTCAGCACGCCGGTGCCCGCGACCGGTCGACGCACGAAGATGAGGCTCGCGACGCCGGTGGCGGCGGCGAGCACGACCGAGACCTCGCCGAGGGTGTCCCAGGCACGGATGTCGACGAGCGTGACGTTGACGATGTTCGCGCCGTGCCCGAAGTCGTACGCCCACTGGTAGAAGCCCTCGGAGATGGGCGTCGCGGTGCGCGCCTGCAGCGCCGCGAGCGCCGCGAGCGCCGCGAACGTGCCGACCGCGATGCCGAGCAGCGCCCGGAAGTAGCGAGCGGCGCGCAAGGGCCGGTTCGTGAAGTACTTCGGCAACCTGCGCAGCACGAGCACGAGGATGACGAGGAAGACGGTCTCGGTGAGCGCTTGCGTGAGCGCGAGATCGGGTGCGCCGTGCAGCAGGAAGAGCAGCGCCACGCCGTAGCCGACGACGCCGAGCAGCATGAACGCCTTGAGCCGGCCGCGCGTCGTGGTCGCGAGGATCGCCGCGATGCTGATGGCGATGGCGATCGCCACCTGGCCGGCGGAGTCGAACAGCCGCAGGTCGGTCGTGACGAGGCCCGACAGCAGCAGCACGCCGCCCGGCAGGGCGACGACCACCAGCAGGATCGTGCCGAGGTGCAGGGGCAGCGAACCGGTCTGGATGCGGCCGGTCACCTCGACCGCGAGGCGGTCGAGACCGCGCATGCTCGCGTGGTAGACGCGCTCGAAGGGGTCCTGCCAGCGAGGCGCGCGTCGGCCGCTGCCGACCGCGACGTGGATCCCGACGCCGAGCAGCCACGCCGCGATCGACGCGAGCAGCGACGGTGTGAACCCGTGCCACAGCTCGAGGTGCGGGGCCGCCTCGCCGGCGGGGACGGTCGAGACGTGCGGCTGCAGCAGCTCGAAGATCGTGTCGCCGCCGAAGCCCAGCACGAAGCCGCTCGCGCCGAGCAGCAGCGGCGGGATGAGGAGCATGGTCGAGCGCCGCTTGATGGGGGCGCCCTGCGGCCCGAAGAACGTCCCGACGATGAGCCGCAGCGAGTACGCGACGGTGATCGCCGCGCCGACCGCGATGCCGACGAACGCGACCCAGCCGAGCGCCGCGATCGAGCCCTCCGCGTAGCCGAGCGCTCCGTCGAGCGCCGCCTCCTTGCCGAGGTAGCCGAGCGCGGGCGGCAGGCCGGCCATCGATGCGGCCGCGAGGATGGCCGCCGCGGTCGTGAACGGCAGCTTGCGCGCGAGTCCGCCGAGCTCGCGCAGGTCGCGCGTGCCGGTGGCGCGGTCGACCATGCCGACCACCATGAACAAGCACGCCTTGAAGACCGCGTGCGCGGCGAGGAGCGTGAGCCCCGCCTGCATCGAGGCCTGCGTGCCGATGCCGACGACCGTCATGAGCAGGCCGAGCTGGCTCACCGTGCCGTGCGCGAGCAGCACCTTGATGTCGAGCTGCCGCATCGCGCGGATGGCGCCGAGCAGCATCGTGATGATGCCGAGGCTCACGATCGTCCAGCGCCACCACGGCAGCTCGACGAACGCGGGCGTCAGGGCGGCGATGAGGAAGATGCCCGCCTTCACCATCGCTGCGGCGTGCAGGAACGCCGAGACGGGGGTCGGCGCCGCCATCGCGCCCGGCAGCCAGTACTGGAACGGCACGATCGCCGACTTCGAGAGCGCGCCGACGACCATGCACGCGGCGGCCCACGCGGCGATGGTCGTGCGGGGCGGGTCCGCGAGCGTCGCCGCGAGCGAGAACGTGCCCGTCTGCGACTCGAGCAGCATGATGCCCGTCAGCATCGTGAGGCCGCCGACCGTCGTGACGATCAGCGCCGTCTGCGCGGCGCGGCGGTTGCTCGCCGAGCGGTGGTTGAGACCCACGAGGAGGTAGGAGAAGACGGTCGTCAGCTCCCAGCCGACCGTCAGCACGATGAGGTCGTCCGACAGCACGAGCAGCAGCATCGAGGCAGCGAAGCCGGTGAGCAGGCCGACGGTGCGCGGCGCGAGCGTGTGGGAGTCGAAGTACCAGGCGCAGTAGACGAAGATCAGGCCGCCGACGCCGAGCACGACCATGGCCAGCAGCCACTGCAGCGACCCGAGCCGCAGGTCGATCGCGATGCCGAGCGCCGGCATCCACTCGATCCGCTCCTGCAGCACCGCGCCGGCGGCGACGGCGGGGCCCTGCATGCCGAACCAGACGGCGGCGACGAGGCTCGCGGCGGCCGGCAGCAGGAAGACGAACCGGCCCATCCTGCTGCTGAGGGCGCTCGCGACGACGCCGAGTACGGCGAGGATCGTCACAGTGAGCAGCACGTGGTGCAGTCCCTCTCGAGCGCGCGGGCAGGGGCTGCTTCCATCCTATCGGCGCGTGCGGTGCGCGCCCGACGTCGGCGGGCGGCCCTAGCGTGGTGGCATGCGGCTCCTGCACACCTCCGACTGGCACGTCGGGCGCACGTTCCACGGGGCGGACACGGTGGATGCGCTGTCGGCGGTGCTGGGCGAGATCCCCGATCGTGTCCGCCGAGAGCGCATCGATGTCGTGCTCGTCGCGGGCGACGTGTACGACTCCGCGATGCCCGCCGGCAGGCACGTGGAGGCTCTCACCCGAGCGCTGCAGGCGATCCGCGATGCGGGTGCCGAGGTGATCCTGTCGAGCGGCAACCACGACTCCCCCGCGCGGCTCGGGGCGAACGCCGGCTTCGCCCGCGCGGGCGGGCTGCACCTCAGCACGACCGCGACCGATCCGTCGTCGTGGTGCGTCGACCTCGAGGACGAGCACGGGCCGGTGCGCGTCTACGCCGTGCCCTACCTCGAGCCCGTCGTGCTGCGCGCCGTCGTGCCGGAGGCCGGCATCGACTCGCAGGCGAGCGCCATGCGCTGGGCGATGGATGCCGTGCGCGCCGACCTCGCCGATCGGCCCGCGCGCTCGGTCGTGCTCGCCCACTGCTTCGCGGCGGGCGTCGAGCCCGAGGACGACGACGCGCCGCGCGAGATCCGAGCGGGCGGCCTCGACGTGGTGCCGATCTCGGCGTTCGACGGCGTCGACTACGCCGCGCTCGGCCACATCCACTCCCGGCAGCAGCTCTCCCCCGCGGTCCGCTACTCCGGCGCGCCGCTCCACTACTCGTTCCGCGAGCGCTCCCCCGAGCGCGGCGGCTGGCTCGTCGAGCTCGGCGCGCGCGGGCTCGAGCGCGTCGACTGGCTGAGCCTGCCCGTGCCGCGACCGCTCACGGAGGTGCGGGGCGAGCTCGAGTCGCTGCTCGCCGACCCCGCCCTGGACGGCACCGAGGGCCACTGGGTGCGAGCGGTGCTGACGGATGCGGCGATGCCGCTCGACGCGATGCGGCGGCTGCAGCAGCGCTGGCCGCACTGCGCCCAGGTGGAGTGGGCCGGTTCGGCCGGTCGGGGCGACGGCGCGGACGTGCGCGAGCGGATGCAGCGTCGCAGCGATGCCGAAGTGGTCGACGACTTCCTCGCCCACGTGCGCGGCGAGGGGCCGAGCGACGAGGAGCGCGCGCTCGTGGCGGACGGCCTCGCGCGGGTCGCCGCGGCAGAGGCGGCCCGATGAGGATCCTGCGGCTCGCCCTGCAGGCATTCGGGCCGTTCCGCGACCGGTTCGAGGTCGACTTCGCTGCGTTCGAGAGCGACGGCGTCTACCTCATCGCGGGGCCGACGGGGGCGGGAAAGTCGACCGTGCTCGACGCGATCACGTTCGCCCTGTACGGCTCCGCGCCCCGCTACGGCGAGCGCGCGCACCTCCGCAGCGACCTCGCGGGACCGACCACTCCGACGCTCGTCGAGCTCGACGTGCAGCTCGGCGATCGTGTGCTGCGCGTGCAGCGCTCCCCCGAGTACGAGCGCCCGAAGGCGCGCGGCACCGGCACGACGCGCGAACCCGCGCGAGCGAGCCTGCTCGAGCGCACCGACGACGGCTGGTCGCCGATCGCGACGACGACCAAGGAGGTCGGGCACGAGGTCGGCCGCCTCGTCGGCCTCACGAAGCAGGAGTTCCTGCAGGTCATCCTGCTCGCCCAGGGCGGGTTCGCGGAGTTCCTGCGCGCGACGAGCGACGAGCGGAAGGCGCTGCTGCTCCGGCTGTTCGGCACCGGCGACCTCGGCGGCCTGCGCGACCTGCTCGACGCCGACCGGAAGGCGCTCGCCGCCGAGCGCGACGCGTTCGAGGCGGCGCTCGCCGAGCGGGCGCAGCGGGTGCGCGAGGCGGTCGCGGAGCTCGACGCCCCGACCGACGGCGACGCGCCGGCCGACGTGCCCGAGGACGACGCTGCGGAGGCGGCCGGGATCACCGCCGACGAGCTCGACGCGCTCGAGGCAGCGCTCGAGGCGGCGAGCGCCCGCGCCGCTGCGGTCGCCGCCGACGCCGCCGAGACGGAGCGTCGAGCGCGGCTCGAGCGCGACGTCGCCCGCGAGCGGCTCGCCCTGCTGCGGCGGCGCGACGCGGCGCGCGATGCGCTCGCGGCGCTCGCCCTGCTGGGCGAGGAGGTCGACGAGGCCAGGTCCCGGCTCGACGTGGCCGAGCGCGCGGCCGAGGCGGGGAGCGCTCTCGACCGCTGGGCCAGGGCCGACGCATCCGTCACGGCCGCCGAGGCCGGCGTCGAGCTCGCCGCCGCGGAGCTGCCCGACGACGTCGACGCGAGCCGGGACGCGGTCGCGGTCGCCCACGACGCCGCCGGCGACGACGTCGCGGTCGCGCAGGCGGCGGCCGACCTCGAGCGGGCGATGCCCGCGCTCGCCGCGGCGACGGCGCGCGCGGCAGCCGAGGCAGAGGCCGCGCGCGAGGCGCTCGCCGCGGCGAGGTCGGAGCGCGACCGGGGTCCTGCTGAGCGCGAGCTGCTCGTCGGCGCGCGGGAGGCGGCGGCGACTGCCGCCGCCGGGGCGGACGCGGCGCGGGATGCGGTGACCGCGGTCGAGACGCGGCTCACCGCGGCGCGCGACGTCGCGTCGCTCGACCGCGAGATCGCGGCTGCGCGGGCGGCCGCACAGGCCGCGCTCACGCGCAGCCGCACGGTGTCGGCAGAGGCTGCGGTCCTGCAGGAGGCGCGGCTCGCGGGCATCGCGGGCGAGCTCGCCGCAGCGCTCAGCAGCGGCCAGCCCTGCCCCGTGTGCGGCTCGACCGCGCATCCGTCGCCAGCCGACCCCTCCCCCGACGCGGCGACGCCCGAGGCGGTCGCCGCCGGGTGGGAGCGGGCGGAGGCGGCTGCCGCAGCCGTGCGCGAGGCCGACGCGGCGCTCGCCGACGTCGAGGCGCGTCGCGCCGCCCGGGCGGCGGTCGCGGGCGACGACGACGAAGCGGCGCTCGACGTCGCGCTCGAGGAGGCCAGGGCGGCGCTCGAGCGCTGCCGCACCGCGGCGACCGAGCGCGAGCGCCTGCAGGCGGCGCTCGCCGCGCACGACGCGGCGGCGGCCGAGCTCGACGAGCGCATCCGCGCGCTCGACGCCGACGCCGCGCAGCGTCGCGAGCGGGCGGCGGCGGTCGCGGCGCGCGAGGCGGAGGCGCGCGAACGGCTCGACGAGGCACTCGAGGGCGAGGACGCCGCGGCGCTCGTGGCTCGCTCGACCGCGCGGCGCGACGCGCTGCAGCGCTGGCTCGACGCGGACGCCGCCCGCAGGACGGCGCTGGCCGAGCAGACCGAGGCGGCGACCGCGGGCGCGCAGGCGCTCGAGGCGCACGGCTTCCCGACGCGCCACGATGCCGCCGCGGCTCGGCTAACGGCGACCGAGCGCGAGGCGCTGCGCGCGCGCATCCGTGACCACGACGCCCGGGAGGCGAGCGCCCGCGGCGTGCTAGCGCAGCCGGAGCTCGCGAACCTCGACGACGCGGTGCCGGACCTCGAGCCGCTCGAGGCAGCCCTCGCAGCCGCGTCGGCTGCGCACGGCGCCGCCGCCCGCGCCGATGCCGAGGCGGCTCAGCGCCGCAGGCTCGCGCTCGCCGACGCAGCGGCCGCCCGCTCGGCACTCGCTGCGCTCGAGCAGGGCGCGGCGCACGCCCTAGCGCTGCGAGGGCTCGCGGGGGCGCTCCGGGGTGAGAACCCGCGTCGCCAGGACATCGAGACCTACGTGCTCGCGACGCGCCTCGCGGCGATCGTCGATGCCGCAAACCTGCGGCTCGCGGGCATGACGGGAGGGCGGTTCTCGCTGCTGCACGACGAGTCGACCGCCTATCGCGGTCGCGCGAGCGGCCTCGGACTGCTCACGCTCGACGCGCACACCGGCAAGGCACGCACGACCGAGTCGCTCTCGGGCGGCGAGACGTTCCTCGCGTCGCTCGCACTCGCGCTCGGGCTCGCCGACGTGGTGCAGGCCGAGTCGGGCGGCGTCTCGCTCGAGACCCTCTTCGTCGACGAGGGCTTCGGATCGCTCGACGCCGACACGCTCGAGCACGCGATGGCGGTGCTCGACGACCTCCGGGCCGGCGGCCGCAGCGTGGGCGTCATCAGCCACGTGCAGCAGATGCAGGAGCGCATCCCCGCTCGCATCCGGGTGGTGCCGGTGCCAGGCGGCGGCAGCCGCATCGAGGTCGCTCAGGGTGCCGCGGCGAGCGCTGGGTAGGCTCCGGTCGCATGCATGACTTCGACGAGCGCCCGCAGCACGGCCGCCGCATCGACATCGGCTCGCTCGAGGCGTTCGACCGCTTCGCCGTGCGCGCCCGCAGCATGCACGGCTGGCGGATCCAGGACGTCGACCTGCGTGAGCGGGCAGCCGAGCTCGAGGCACTCGACGGCGACGGTGCGCTGCTGCTGGGCGCCGACCTGCCGGACGGCGCGAAGGAGCGGCTCGTCGGCCAGGGCGCCCTCGTGTTCGACGATGTGCCGGAGGTGCCGTTCAACGCGTACCGCTCGACGCTCTATGCCCCCGACGACCTCGTCGCCGGGCTCGAGGACGGCTACCCGTCGAGCTTCGACGCGCGCGTGTACGCGTGGTCGCGCACGCGCCACCACGACATCGCGAACACGCTCGCGGCGGCGCTGCACGACCACTCGATCGACGACGCGCTCGCCGACTGGGTGCAGGGCAGGGCGATCGTCGGCATCATGGGCGGCCACGCGCTGCGGCGCGACGCCCCCGAGTACCGGCAGGCGGCGCACCTCGCGCACGGCCTCGCCCGAGCGGGCCGCGTCGTCGCGACCGGTGGCGGCCCCGGCGCGATGGAGGCGGGCAACCTGGGCGCCAGGGCGGTCGGCCTGTCGACCGACGAGCTCGACGCGGCGATCGACGAGCTCGCCGCCGTGCCGTCGTTCAAGGGCGCGATCCCGGAGTGGATCGCGTCGGCGCAGCGCATCGCGGCGAGGGTCGGCGATGGCGTCTCGCTCGGCATCCCGACCTGGCACTACGGGCACGAGCCGCCCAACTCGTTCGCGACGTCGATCGCGAAGTACTTCCAGAACTCCGTGCGCGAGGACATCCTGCTCCGCGTCGCGAACGCGGGCATCGTGGTGCTGCCCGGGGGCGGCGGCACGGTGCAGGAGATCTTCCAGGACGCGTGCGAGAACTCCTATGCCGAGGACGGCGCGTGGGCGCCGCTCGTGCTGCTCGGCGAGCGGTTCTGGACCGAGACGATGCCCGCGTGGCCGCTGCTGCAGGCGGTGATGCGCGACCGCCCGGGTGCCGCCGGCATCGTGCTCGTCGACACGCCGGCGGATGCGGTGGCGCGGATCGCGGCCTTCGAGCCGGAGCTGGGGACCGCCCGCGCGGCCTGAGCCGTGCCGCTCCGGCGCGCTCAGCCGCGCGCGAGGGCGGCGGCCGTCCGCAGGTCGGCGGCCAGCTGCTCGAGCGCCTCGTCGTAGCCACCGCGACCGCGGAGTCGCAGCACCGCGGACGGGTGCGCGGTGACGAGGGCGACGCCGCTCGAGAGCGGGATGGCGACGCCGCGCTCGTCGCCGATCCGCACGGTGCGGCCGAGCACGGCGCGCGCGGCGGTCGCGCCCATGCAGACGATCACGCGCGGCTGCACGAGCGCGAGCTCCCGCTCGAGCCAGGGCCGGCACGCGTCGATGTGGCCGACCGCCGGCGTCTTGTGGATGCGGCGCGCGCCGCGATCCTCATGCCGGAAGTGCTTCACGGCGTTCGTCAGGTACACCTCCGTGCGAGGGAGTCCGGCGGCGGCGAGCGCCTCGTCGAGCACGCGGCCGGCGGGGCCGACGAACGGCTCGCCCTCGCGATCCTCCCGGTCACCCGGCTGCTCGCCGACGAGCATGACGCTCGCGGTGCGCGGCCCCGTGGAGCTGACCGCGGTGGCGTCGCGATAGAGCTCGCAGCCGCGGCACTCGTGCACCGCGCCGCGCAGCTCGCGCAGGCCGCCGGTGGCAGGGACCCAGGGGCTCGCATCCGCGGGGCTCGCGTCGGCGCTCATGCGGGGAGCGTAGCCGCGACGGCGGCGCCCGACCAGGCTCCTGGTCGTCGGCGCTGCGGGTCAGGCCTCCAGCTCGCCTGCGATCCGCCGCTCGAGGTCGTCGGTCGTCGCCTCCGGCAGCGCGATGAGCCCATCGAGCTCGCGGCGCGCCTGCTTGTACGCGCTCTGCCGCTCGGCGGGCGTCGACGACTCGCTCTCGGCGAGCGCCATGAGCCGCTGCGCGGACTGCAGGCGGCGGCGCTCCGGCTCGCTGAAGCCGGACTGCGCGCGCCGCTTCGCCTCCCGGACGGCCGCCTCGAAGGCGACCTCGTAGTCGCGCACCGCCTCGCGGTACCGCTCGAGCGCGCCCGCGGGCCGCAGCGCATCCGGCGACTCGGGCCGCAGCCCGTCGGCCACCCGCTTGGCGCGGTGGAAGGTCTGCGTGAGGGGCTCGCGCATGTCGGTGACGAGCGGGTAGTCGATGAGCTTCGCGACGTCGAGCTCGAAGTCGAGCCACCGGCGGTCGGTGTCGTCGTGGTCGGCGAGGATGCGCTCGATCTGCCGGTCGCGGTCGGCGGCGTCGGCCTCTGCAGGGCTGGGTCCGGGCGGCGTCACCGGCAGCACGGGCGCTCGACGGATGCGCTCGAGCTCGATCCGGTCGCGCCGGCGGCGCTCGTTGTACTTCGCGACGCCGCCGATCCACCCGCCGACGATCGGTCCGACGATGAAGATCAGCCACCAGTAGCTGCCGGCGAACTGCAGGAGGTCATCCACATGGGAAACGTATCGGTACGGATGCGAGGATCGCTCCCGAGGCCCGCACCGGGCCGGAGGGAGGCATCATCATGAGCGACATCCAGAACCCGCTGCAGAACCGGACGCAGCCCACACCGCCGTCGACGACGATCGCCGAGTTCGACACCTACGAGGAGGCGCAGGCGCTCGTCGACCGGCTCTCGGACGCGAAGTTCGCCGTCGAGCACGTGCGCATCGTCGGCACCGGCATCACGACCGTCGAGCAGGTGCTCGGCCGGATGACCTACGGTCGCGCGGCGCTCTCGGGTGCCCTGGGCGGCGCGTGGTTCGGCCTCTTCATCGGCCTGCTCTTCGGGCTCATCATCGTCGACTCCTGGAGCTGGGTGCTCTGGTCGGTGCTGATGGGCGCGGCCTTCGGCATGATCGCGGGCGTCGTGCAGCACGCCTTCACGGGCGGCAAGCGCGACTTCGCGAGCGTCAAGGGCATCCAGGCCGCCCGCTACGGCGTGCAGGTGACGAACGAGCACGCCGCAGAGGCAGTGCGCCTCATGGGGCAGGCGCGCTAGGCGGCAGTGACGTGCTCGACGTGCTCGCGCTCGTCGGGCACGACATCCGCCGGCTTCCGCAGCCACAGCGTCGCGATCACGCCGAGCGTCCAGAGCGCCGCTGCGCCCATGAACGCGATGCGAGCGCCCTCGAGCAGCGCCTCGCCGTGGGCGACGCCCTCGGCGATCAGCTGCGCCTGGCGCGTGGCCATGATGGTGATGAACGCGGCGGTGCCCGCGGCGCCGGCCACCTGCTGCACGGTGCTGAGCACTGCGGACCCGTGCCCGTACAGGTGCTTCGGCAGCGCGCCGAGCGACACGGTGAACAGCGGCGGGAACGTGAAGGCGAAGCCGAGGCTCAGCGTCATCTGCATCACGAGCACGAGGTACCACGGCGTCGAGATGTGCAGCTGCGTGTAGAGCACGAGCGCCGTGAGGATGACGAGCGCGCCGGGGATCACGAGCGGGCGCGGCCCGAAGCGGTCGTAGAGCCTGCCGACCACCGGGCCGAGGAGCCCGGTGAGCAGCGCGCCCGGAAGGGTGATGAGGCCCACCTGCAGCGGCTCGAGCCCCATCGAGTCCTGCAGGATCAGCGGCAGCGTGATGAGCGTCCCGAACATCGCCGCCATCGCGAGGCCCATCACGATGACGGCAGCGGTGAAGAGCGGGTGCCGGAACGTGCGCAGGTCGAGCAGCGCGTCGTCGGTGCGCTGCAGCCGCCGCTGCCGCAGGACGAACAGCGCGAGCGAGACGACGCCGACGGCCAACGACGTGGGCAGCTGCCACGCCGGCAGCCCGGTCGCCCCGATGAGGGAGAGCCCGTAGACGAGGCCGCCGAAGCCGAGGCCGGCGAGCGGGATCGACACGATGTCGAGGTGCGGCGGCTGCTGCACGTCGCCGCGCTTGAGGCTGCGCCAGCCGACGATGAGCATGATGAGCGCGAGCGGGGCGACGCCGAGGAAGATGAAGCGCCACGACGCGACCTGCAGGATCGCGCCGGAGACGGTCGGGCCGAGCGCGGGCGCGACCGAGATCACGAGCGAGATGGTGCCCATGAAGGCGCCGCGCCGCGCGGGCGGGACGAGCTGCATCACGGTCGTCATGAGCAGCGGGAACACGACCGCGGTGCCGGATGCCTGCACGACGCGGCCGAGCAGCAGCAGCCCGAACGACGGGGCGACGCCCGCGAGCACGGTGCCCAGCACGAACGCCGCCATCGCGGCGATGAAGAGCGTGCGCGTGCTGAAGCGCGCCATGAGCCACCCGGTGATGGGGATCACGATCGCCATCGTCAGCAGGAACGCCGTGGTGAGCCACTGGGCCGCGCGCTCGTCGATGCCGAGCACCGGGTCGGCGACGAGCGTCGAGATGGCGACGTTCATGGCCGTCTCGTTCAGGATGACGACGAACGCCGAGACGAGCAGGGTGGCGATGATGATCGCGCCGCCGGGCGGCAGGCGGTCGGGTGTCGTGGCGCCCGTCGGGCGCGATGGCTGGGTCTCGGTCTGCATGGGTTCCGTCTCGCGTGTGATGCGTCATGGCAACGCGAACCCAGCGGGAGCATTCCCGCTGGGTTCGCGCCGGTGCGTGTGAGGAGGTCGCAGGTCAGGCCTGCGGGGGCTCCATGTAGAAGAAGTCGATGATGTGGCCGTCGGGATCGGTGAGCTGGCCGCCGTACATGCCCCACTCGTTGTCCTCGACCGGCTTCGAGAGCGTACCGCCAGCGCCGGTGCCCGCAGTCGCGAACGCGTCGACCTCATCGCGGCTGCCGAGCAGCAGCGCGAGCAGGTTCTCGAGCGTGCCCTCGGGCGCGCGGCGCTGATCGCCCACCAGGAACTCGTCGAACTTGGCGTGCTCGAGCAGCATGATGGCGACCTGCTCGGACACGACCATGCAGCTCGTGGTCTCGTCGCTGAACACGGGGTTCCGCTCGAACCCGAGCGCCTCGTAGAAGGCGGTGGACCGGCCGATGTCGGCGACCGCGTGATTCGGGAACACCATCTGGACTGCCATGACTGCTCCTCGACGCTGGTGGGGTGACACCTGGGTGTGAACGGCGTTCACATTAGTCATCGACCCCTGTAGCGTCAAGGGTGATGGCACGATCCGGGTACTTCCACGGTGACCTGCGTCGAGCGCTGATCGACGCGGGCATCGAGGCGGCTCGGGCGGCGGGGCCGGAGTCCCTGAGCCTGCGCGAGCTCGCCCGCATCGTGGAGGTCGCCCCCTCGGCCGTCTACCGACACTTCGAGAGCCGCGAGCAGCTGGTCTCGGCGCTCGTGCTGCGCACGCTCGGCATGGTGGCCGATGCCATGGAGCAGGAGATCAGCACGGTGCCGGCGACGGGCGGCCGCGCGTGGGCGGACGGGGCGCTCGCGGCGGTCGGCCTCGGCTACATGCGGTTCGCGTGGCGTGAGCCTGGGCTCTTCCAGCTCGCGTTCCGGGCCCACCGCGACCTGGACTCCGCGCACGACGCGGATGCGCGCGGCGAGTGCGGACGCACGCCCTACGAGCAGCTCGAGCGCGCGCTCGACGCGCTGCAGGGGGTCGGCGAGCTCGGCGTCGAGGACCGGCCGGGGGCCGAGGCGCTCGCGTGGTCGGCGGTGCACGGCTTCGCGATGCTCACGGTCGACGGCCCGCTGCGCTCCTTGGACGCCGCCTCCCGCGAACGGCTCGCCTCGAGGGTCGTGGAGATGGTGCGGCTCGGGCTCTCGGCGGCCGCCGCCGACCCGCGATGAGCCTGCGCGAGTACCGGGACGCGCTGCTCGCCTTCGGGCCCCATGACCGTGCCCATCGCGTCGCGATCCGCGCGACGGTCAGCACGCTCGTGCCGCTGCTCGTGCTGCTCGCGATCGGCCACAGCGAGTGGTCGGCGTGGGCGGCGTTCGGCGCGTTCACCTCGCTCTACGGGCGCAATCGGGTGCACTTGCCGCGAATCGTGATGCAGTCGACGGCTGCGGCGGTGATGGTCGCCGCGGTCGGCCTCGGCTCTCTCGTGGCGACGCTGCCTGCACCCGCGTGGCCGATGATCCTCGGCGGCGCCCTCTTCGCGGGCCTCGTGTCGATCGTCTCCGACGCGGAGGACTGGCACCCGCCCGGTCCGCTGTTCGCGCTGTTCGCGTTCAGCGGTTCGGCGTCGATCCCCGACCTGTCGCTCGCGGACGCGGGCATCGCGACCGTCGTGGCCACCGCATCCGCACTCTTCTCGGTGCTCGTCGGCTCGGCCAGCACGGCGCTGCGGCGCGTGCGCCGGCAGCCGCCGCCCGCCCACGAGCCGGTGGCACGCAGCTACGCGCTCTCCCCCGGCAATCGCGTGCAGCTGCGCCGCGTGGCGCGCTATGCCATCGGCGTGGTGCTCGCGGGTGCGGTCGCGACGCTGCTGGGCATCGGGCACCCCTACTGGGCGATGGTGTCGGCTGTCGTCCCGATCGCCTCCGGCACGTTCGCGGCGGGGCTCGCGCGCGGCACGCACCGCATCGTCGGCACCACGCTCGGCGTGCTGCTCGGCGCCGCAGCGCTGATGCTGCGCCCGAGCGACCTCGTCGTCGTGCTGCTCGTCGGGCTGTGCTCGTTCGGCGTCGAGCTGCTCGTCGGCCGCAACTACGGCATCGCGATGGTCTTCGTCACGCCGCTCGCGCTGCTCGCGGTGCACCTCGCGACGCCGACGCCCGTCGAGCAGCTGCTCGTCGACCGGCTCGTCGAGTCGATCATCGGGGCGCTCATCGGCATCGCGGTCGGCTTCGCAACGCGGCGATGGGGCACGGCTCCCCGCTGAGGCGCTGTGCTATCAAAGGGTGCATGGCGCTCACCCCGGCTCGCGAACGCGATCCGAACGACCCGTACTTCCAGCGCGTCTTCACCGTCGCCAACGCCATCACGCTCGTGCGCTTCGCGCTGCTCGTGCCGGTGTGCTGGCTCGTCGTCGTGGGCGCCGAGGGGTCGTGGGTGCCGGTCATCCTGCTGGCGGTCTGGGCGTCGACCGACTGGATCGACGGCGTGCTGGCGAGGGCGCTCAACCAGGAGTCGCGACTCGGTGAGGTGCTCGACCCCATCGCCGATCGCATCGGCATCATCGGCGTGACGCTCTCGCTCGCCATCGCCGGCGTGGTCGACTGGTGGATCCTCGCCGTCATCTTCGGCATGGATGTGCTCGCCGTGGTCTTCGCCGGTCGCGAGGCCCGTGATGGCAGCATCCACGTCTCGTGGCTCGGCAAGATCCGTACGGCGCTGCTGCTGCTGGCGATCGTGCTGCTGCTGCTCGGGCACACCGTCGTGCCGTGGGCGACGCCGATCGGCATGACGCTCATGCTCGTCGGCACCGGCCTGCACATCATCGCCGCGGTCGACTACATGCTCAAGGCGCGTCGCCTGCGGCTGGTGCAGACTGGAGCGAGCACTGCATCGACGAAGACCGGGGAGGCGCGATGACCGACTGGACCGAGGAGCGCGAACGGCTCGCCGCGCTCGTGGAGGACATCCTCGCGGGCTGGCACGAGTCGGTGGAGCGCGTGCCCGGCGAGGACGGCGACGACGACACGATCGTCGCGCGCGATGGCGACAAGGTCGCTGCGATCCTGCCGCTCGACGACGAGAGCGTCGAGTCGATGGTCGACGCGGAGGCCGAGGGCGAGCTGGCGCAGTGGCTGCGCGACGAGCTCGCCGAGGACGACGACGACGATGACGACGACCTCGACGACGACGAGGACGATGAGCTCGTGTCGGCGGCGGATGCGTGGCTCGGCGATGACGACGCGGACGACGATGACGACGACACGACCGCGGTCGTCGAGACCGACGACGTCGACCTGGACGACTGGGACGACCCGGAGGCGGACGCGCTCATCGACGAGCTCCCGCGCTGACATCAGACAGCGGGAATCTTCCGCGGAGGGGCGCGTTGGCCCCAGCATGCAGATCGATATCTGGTCAGACGTGGCGTGCCCGTGGTGCTTCATCGGCAAGCGCCGGTTCGAGACGGCGCTGCGCGCCTGGGAGCACCGGGACGAGGTCGAGGTCACCTGGCACTCGTTCCAGCTCGACCCGACCCTGCCCGAGCACTACGACGGCACCGAGGTCGAGTACCTCGCGAGCCGCAAGGGCATGCCCGTCGAGCAGGTGCGGCAGATGTTCGCGCACGTCACCGAGCAGGCGGCCGGCGAGGGCCTCTCCTATGACTTCGACAAGCTCGTCGTCGCGAACAGCCTGCGGGCGCATCAGCTGCTGCACCTCGCGAAGGCGCATGGCAGGGCCGATGAGGTCAAGGAGGCGCTGCTCTCGGGCCACTTCGAGCACGGCACCGACATCGGCGACGTCGACGCGCTCGTCGCGATCGGCACCGGCGCAGGGCTCGACGAGCCGGAGATCCGCGCAGCGCTCTCCGACGAGCGCTACCTGCCCGCCGTGCGCGCCGACATCCAGCAGGCGCAGGAGCTCGGCGTGAACGGCGTGCCGTTCTTCGTCTTCGACATGCGCCTCGGCCTCTCGGGCGCGCAGCCCGCGTCGACGTTCACGCAGGCGCTCGACCAGGCGCGCAAGCTCGCCCTCGAGGACGCCACCCTCAGTTGAGGCGCTGAGTCGCGACGGAGGGTGAGGGTTTGCGTCCGAGTTGACCTGCACTCGGACGCAAACGCTCAACCGACGCGCTCAGTCGGGATGGCGGTTGAGGGTTCGCGTCCGAGTTGATCTCTACTCGGACGCGAACGCTCAACCGACGGGCCGGGCGGGGCGCCAGGCCAGGTAGACCCACTCGCGGCCGGGGCGGTCGGGCGCGTCGCGCACGTCGACGAGCTCGAACCCCGCCGCCCGCAGTGAGCGCTCGATCGCCGCGCGCGGCCGGAACCGCAGCGTCGTGGTCGAGTCGATGCGCGTGCCGTCGCGATGGAACACGGTCGGCGACTCGAACGTGACGAACTGGCCGTCCACGTCGGTGACCTGCACCCACTCCTCGACGGAGCCCTCGTGCGGGACGTCCACCACCTGGCGCGTGGCCTCGCGCGTCCACTCCTCCCACGCGCGCCGCTCGGGGCGTCGCGACTCGAACACGAGCATGCCGCCGGGGCGCAACGCCCGCCACGCGGCGACGAGCACCGCGTGCCACTCGAGGTCGTCAAGGAAGACCTGTGCGACGTTGGCGGTCATGGTGACGACATCGACCCCGGTCGGCGCGCCAGTGGCGCCCGCCACATCCGCTGAGTCCGTCGCATCCGCCGCATCCGCCGCCTGGGCGTCCGCCGTGCCGACGAGCCAGCGCACCGCGTCGGCCCCGGGCTTCGAGCGCGCGACGGCGACGGATGCGGCGGCCGGGTCGACGCCGGTCACCTGGAGCCCGCGCGCCGCGAGCATGAGCGCGAACGTGCCGGTGCCGCAGCCGATGTCGAGCGCCGAGCGAGCGCCGAGCTCGTCGACGACGATCCGCTCGTAGACCTCGAGGTCGGAGCGGTCGGCATCGAGCGCGTCGTAGACCGCCGCGAGCCGGGGATCGCCGAAGATCGGGTCGGTCACGACCGCGGGGTCAGCTCCGCCGGATGCGGGCCGCGACCGCGTCGTGCAGCATGCCGGCGACCGCGTCGAGCCGCAGGTCGCTCGTCGTCGGCTCGTCGCCCACGGCGCCGTCGATCGCACGGCCCACGAGCCCGGCCTTCGCGTCGAGCAGCTCGGCGATGCGCGTGTCGATCGTCTGCGCGGCAAGGATACGCCACACGGTGACCGGCATCGACTGGCCAATGCGGTGGATGCGGTCGATCGCCTGCGTCTGCTCGGCGTCGGTCCAGGAGAGCTCGGCGAGCACCATGTCGGCGGCGGCCTGCAGGTTGACGCCGACGCCCGCCGCCATCAGCGAGCAGACGATCACCTTGACTGAGTCGTCCTCGGTGAACGCGTCGATCGCCTTCTGGCGCTGCGTCGGCGTCTGGTCGCCGCGGATCGAGACCGTCTTGATTCCCGCCTTCGCGAGCGTCTGCTCGGCGGCGTCGAGCACGTCGATGTGCTTCGCGAAGAACACGACCTTGCCGACCGAGTGCGCGAGCTGGCCCGCGTAGTCGGCGGCCAGCTCGGCCTTGGCGCGGCCGATGCGGCGCGCGAGGGCGAAGACGTTCTCACCCGTGCCGCCCTCCTGCGTCTCGACCTCGCTGCGGGCGATGCGGCGCACGAGCTCCTCGTCGACGCGGCTGTCATCCCGTGCGTCGGCGGCGCGCTGCGACATGGCGGCGTCGTAGCGGGCGAGCATCCGCTCGACGAGCACGCGCTCGGCGGTGCGGATGGACCGCACGGATGCCTCGTCGAGCTCGACGGGGATGTCGGCGATGCGGCGGGCGGGGATGTCGGAGGCGACGTCGATCTTCCGGCGTCGCACGATGCCCATGTCGATGACCGCCTTGCGCGCGGCCGGGTAGAACGCGCGGTCCATCGGCGTCAGGCCGATGTCCTCGAGCTCGTCGGTCAGCTGCGCGTTCGGTTCCTTCTGGTCGACCCAGCCCAGGAAGCGCCAGATGGCAGCGAAGTCCTCGATGTCGTTGATGAGCGGCGTGCCCGTCAGCGCCATGAGCAGCGGGTTGCCGATGCGCTCGCGCAGCGCCGCAGCGATCTGCAGCACGTGGCGCGACCGCTTCGAGCGGGTGTTCTTGATGAAGTGCGCCTCGTCGACGACCATGCCGCGGAAGTTGAAGCGCTCGAGCCAGCCGATGTGCCGGTCGAGCACCTCGAAGTTGACGATGACGACGTCGGCGAAGGCGTCGAGCTCGTCGCCGTCGCCCTGCAGCACGGCGGCGCGGCGACCGGGCACCCAGCGCTCCGTCTCGCGAGCCCAGTTGATCTTCACGACGCTCGGTGCGACGACGAGCAGCGGGAACGCATCCGCCGCCTGTGCCGCGAGCAGCGCCTGCGCGGTCTTGCCGAGGCCCGGCTCGTCAGCGAGCAGGAACGTGCGGTGCCCGTCGCGGGCGGCCTGCACGAGCTGCGACTGGTGGTGCATGAGCTCCTTGCCGCCGGGCGCGATGCGCTGCTTTGGCTCGGGCAGCGGCATGCAGGCGGGCTTGCCGTCGGCCGCGACCTCGAACGAGAGGAACAGCGGCGACAGCAGGTCGAAGCCGGCGAGGCGGTCGCGCTCGGGCTTGCGGCGGATGTGCGAGAGGTCGGGCTCGAGGAAGGGGTTCGCGAGCTGCACGCGGTGCACCGACGGGGGCACGACCTGGGGTGCGAGCGGCTCGGTGCTCTCCGGCGCCGGTGCGGACGAGACCTCGGTCTCGGGCTCCATGCCCGCGGCGAGCAGCATCTCGCGCTTGCGCTCGCGCACCGCGTCGGTGATGGGGGCGCTGTCGCCCAGCAACGGCAGGAGCGTGGGCTCCCGGCTCGCGGCCTTGGCGAGGATGACGGCGATGCCGTCGAGACGCTTGAGGTCCTCGGCTCGCTCGGCGTCGGTGAGCGCCTTGTCGGCGCGCACGCGGGCGCGCTCCTCGCGCGCGAGCATCGCCACGACCTGCAGCTTCACGCGCGTCGAGCGCGATGCGCTGCCGCGCTTGACGCCCGCCTCGACCTGGCGCACGGCCCGGGCGAGCTGCGGGATGAGGGCGTCGCGATCGCGCGGCGTCTCAGGGGATGCGCCCGACGGGTCTGACTCCGTCTCGGGTGCATCGATGGTTGCGGCGTCGGCCACATGTCCTCCATTCGAGGCGGGGCCGCGGGTACGGGCCCGGTGTTCAGGCTGCGACGGCACCAGACCTCGGTGCGGCGGCTCGTCGTGCCGGTGACGGCGGTTGCGGTGCGCGGGCGAGCCGCGATGCGGCACGGACGGCGACCAGCAAGCTGACGTCGTTGCAATGCTACCGGGTCGAGGCCTGAATGCGCTCCGTCGCGCCGATCGTGACGGTGGCGTCCGTGCGGCGGGTGCCGCGGGGTCGTCGGACGGGCGGGAGGAGGGCGCGTCGGATGCGCCAGCGGGTGCCGGCGCGCTCGAGCTGGAGGCGGCCGCAGTGGACCTCGTGGTGGCAGCGGGAGCAGACGAGCACGCCGTTGTCGATGTCGGTGTCGCCGCCGTCGGCCCAGGTGCGCACGTGGTGCACGTCGTTCCAGGACGCGGGTGCGCCGCAGCCGAGGCAGTGCTTGTCGCGCAGGATGATCGCCAGCCGCTGCGCCTTGTTGAACAGCCGCTTGCGGCGGCCGAGCTTCAGGACGTGGCCGTCGTCGTCGAGCAGCGCTGGCTGGATGAACGCGTCGCACGTCATTCGGGCGGCCAGCTGCACCGGCACGATCTCGCCGGTCTCGACGATCTCGCACACGCCCGGCTGGCCGGCGGCGTGCGCGGCGAGGTCGGCGAGCGTGACCGCCACCAGCAGCGTCGGCGACGCCTTCCCCGG
>NZ_JBNCLZ010000006.1:0-130586 GCF_049844935.1 Agrococcus sp. DT81.2
CGCCCGGCTACTCTCAACCCCGACAGAAGACACCGCGTTGCACTAGACCCTGGAAACCGCCGCGCTGCGCGCGCGGAGCGGCTCAACCCACGGAGGAAGCCGAGCGGCTCAACCCACGGAGGAAGAGGCGCAGCGACCCGCTCCCGCTGTTTGAGTCGGCCCGGGCGGTTCCCTTTTCCGCTGGTTGAGCCGGTCCGGGCGCGCAGCGCCCTGACCGTGTCGAAACCGGCCTCGCCCTGCGCGCAGCCCGGTCAAGAGCCCCCTGTCAGGATTGAACTGACGACCTACGCTTTACAAGAGCGTTGCTCTACCACTGAGCTAAGGAGGCGAGACCTCGGTTCGGCCGAGGCGCCAAGCCATTCTAGGCTTGCTCAGTGCCCCGACTGCGTCCCTGGAGTCCCGAGCGCGACGCGGCCGCCGTGCTCGCGGCCTTCGAGGCATCCGCAGACCTGCACCGGCAGGCGCCGCCCATCCGCACGCTCGACGAGGCGCGCGAGCACCTGGCCACCATCGCCGACGAGGCGCTCGCGATCGACGTCGACGGCACGGCGGTCGGATGCGTCATGGCCGCCTCGCGCGATCCACGGCACGGCACGGCCTGGCTGTCGTACTGGCTGGCGCCCGGAGCGCGCGGCCGGGGCCTCGCCGCCCGTGCGCTCGACTCGCTGTCGCGGGCGCTGTTCGACGACGGCCTGCACCGGCTCGAGCTTGGCGCGAGGGCGAACAATCCCGCATCCATCGCCGTCGCCGAGCGCGCCGGCTACCTGCGCGAGGGCATCGAGCGGCAGCGCCTCCGCTACCTCGACGACCGAGGCCGCGAAGAGCGCTTCGACGTCGTCCGGCTTGCCCGCCTCGCTACCGACCCGGCGCCCGACTTGGCGCCCTTGGAGATCTCATGAGGGCGTTCCTCTGGCTGCTCACGTCGATCGCCGCCGGAAGCGCCCTCGCGCTGCAGGGCCGCATCAACGGCGAGCTCGGTGCGCGCCTCGATCACGGCATGCTCGCCGCCTTCGTCTCGTTCGCCGTCGGCTCCGTCGTGCTCGCGGGGCTCCTCGCGGTCTCGCCCGGCTCCCGCGCCGGCGTGGGACGCCTGGTCGGCGTCATCCGCGATGGCTCCATGCCGTGGTGGTACGCCACCACCGGTCTGCTGGGCGCGTTCCTCGTCGCCACGCAGGGCCTCGTCGTCGGCACCCTGGGCGTCGCGGTCTTCACCGTCGGCGTGGTCGCCGGGCAGACGACGAGCGGGCTGGCCGTCGATCGCATGGGCCTCGGCGGCCTGGCGAAGAAGCCCATCACGCCGCCACGGGTCATCGGCGCCCTGCTCGGGTTGACCGCCGTCGGCCTGGCGCTCGTCGGCACGGGTGAGCTCGACGGCGCCTGGCTCATCGTGCTGCCCTTCGTCGCCGGCCTGCTGCAGTCGCTGCAGCAGGCGATGGGCGGCCTCGTGCAGCGGCACTCGGGGTCGGCGATCGCGCAGGCGGTGTCGAACTTCCTGGTGGGCACGGCCGCGCTCGGCCTGATGGTGCTGGTGCTGACCGTGGCGGGCGTGCGCTCGCAGCCGCTGCCCGGTGAGCCATGGCTCTACGTGGGCGGTGTGCTCGGCATCCTGTTCGTCGCGCTCATGTCGGTCGCCGTGCACCACCTGGGCGTGCTCACCATGGGGCTCGGCGTGATCTGCGGGCAGGTCATCGCCTCGGTGCTGCTCGACATCGCGTTCCCGGCGGGCCACGCCGTGACGATCTGGTCGCTGCTGGGCGCGGCGCTGACGATCGTGGCGGTGGCCGTCTCGGCGATCCGCCGCCCCCGGCGTGCGGCGGCCCGCAGCGCGTCGGCCGGCCGCGGCTGACCGCCGAAGGGGACCTCATCCACCGAAGGGGACCCGGTGCACCGGGTCCCGAACGGTGGATGAGGTCCCCTTCGGAGAGGGCGAGTCGCCGAGCGCTCGCAGGCGGATGCGCCGCCGCGCGTCAGGACTCGGGCGTGAAGCTCAGCGCGACGGAGTTCATGCAGAAGCGGTCGCCCGTCGGCGTCTGCGGGGCGTCGTCGAAGAGGTGGCCCAGGTGGCTGCCGCACTTCGCGCAGCGCACCTCGGTGCGCACCATCCCGAGCGAGCGGTCCTCGATGAGCTCGACGGCGTCCTCGCGGACGGTCTCGTAGAAGCTCGGCCAGCCGCAGCCGGCGTCGAACTTCGTCTCGTCGCGGAACAGCTCGTTGCCGCACGCGCCGCACGCGTAGACGCCTTGGCGCTGCTCATCGAGCAGCGCGCCGGTCCACGGGCGCTCCGTGCCCGCCTCGCGCAGCACCCTGTAGGCGTCGGGGGCGAGGGCCTCGCGCCACTCTGAGTCGGAGCGTTCGATTCGATCGGTCATGCCACGATGCTACGCCGCGCTCGCTCGCGTTTCGCGGCGGGCAGAACATGGGCCGCCGCCTAGGATCGGAGCCATGCCGACCGAGCCGCGCATCCGCAGGCAGGGCACCGCCGACGAGGCCGCCGCCCTCGCATTCGCGGCGGCGGAGGCGGCAGGCGATGCGCTCGACATCGTGCCCGCGGCCACCGACACGACGGATGCGTCGGCCGGCGCCGACCGCGCGGGTCGCGACGACCTCGCACGGGCCCGAGCTGAGCGCATCCGCACCGTGCTCGAGTTCGAGGCGGGCTGGACGAGCCACGGCGGGGCGAAGGCGCGCGCCATCCGCGCCGAGTTCGGCTGGTCGACGACCCGCTACTACCAGGTGCTCGACGCCGCGCTCGAGACGCCCGAGGCGCTGCACCACGACCCCATGCTCGTGCGCCGGCTGCTGCGACTGCGCGACGGCGCATGAGCCGCGACCAGCCCTCCGGCACGCGACGCTCCGGCACGCAGCGCTCCGTCACCAACCGCGTCGGCGCGCACCGATCCGGCTCCGTCACGCGCTGGCCCCGCTGGGCGATCCTGCTGGGTGCGCTCGCCGCGGCGATCGTGCTGACGGCCGTCGGGCTCTTCCTGCTCGACCGCCTGCGGGTCGAGCCCCTGCCCGAGCCCTCGGCGACGGAGCAGCCGCCCGTCGTCACCGATCCCGCGCAGATCGACCCTTCCCTCGACGCGAGCATCACCGTGCTGGACGGCACGGGCGAGCTCTCCGTCGCGGCGGGCGTCGGCCAGGCGCTGTCGGACGCGGGCTGGGACGTCGTCGCCACCGCATCCGCCACCGAGGTGGGCGAGCGCACCGTCGTCTGGTTCGACGAGCCAGCGCTCGCGCCGGTCGCCCGCGGGCTCGCGCAGCAGCTCGGCGTCGGCGAGGCTCGGCAGTCCGACGGCCGCGTCTCGGGCTCGCCGATCACCATCGTGCTCGGCACGGATGCGCCGGGCGCGGTGCCGAGCGCAGAGCCGAACGACGACGGCGACATCGAGCACGCGCCGACGCCCTCCGCGCCCTGACGCGCATCCACCGCGCCGCCGTCCCGCTGCGGCTTGCACTCGTGGGTGCCGAGTGCCAGACTTGGGCCTGGCACTCCCTCTGCTGGAGTGCCAATTGAACGTCCACAGCGTCCAGGAGGGACGAAGACTGCAATGGCAAAGATGATCGCATTCAACGAGGAGGCCCGCCGCGGGCTGGAGCGTGGACTCAACACGCTCGCCGACGCGGTGAAGGTGACCCTCGGCCCGCGCGGCCGCAACGTCGTGCTCGAGAAGAAGTGGGGCGCCCCCACCATCACGAACGACGGCGTCTCGATCGCCAAGGAGATCGAGCTCGAGGAGCCCTTCGAGAAGATCGGCGCCGAGCTCGTCAAGGAGGTCGCGAAGAAGACCGACGACGTCGCCGGTGACGGCACGACGACGGCCACCGTCCTCGCTCAGGCGCTGGTCCGCGAGGGCCTCCGCAACGTCGCCGCTGGCGCCGACCCCATCAGCCTCAAGCGCGGCATCGAGAAGGCCACCGCCGCGGTGAGCCAGCAGCTGCTCGCGAACGCGAAGGAGGTCGAGACCAAGGAGGAGATCGCTGCCACCGCCTCGATCTCGGCCGCGGACGAGGAGATCGGCGCGCTCATCGCCGAGGCCATCGACAAGGTCGGCAAGGAGGGCGTCGTCACCGTCGAGGAGTCGAACACCTTCGGCACCGAGCTCGAGCTGACCGAGGGCATGCGCTTCGACAAGGGCTTCCTGTCGCAGTACTTCGTGACGGACCCCGAGCGCCAGGAGACGGTCTTCGAGGACCCGTACATCCTGATCGTCAACTCGAAGATCTCGAACATCAAGGACCTCCTCCCGGTCGTCGACAAGGTGATCCAGTCGGGCAAGCAGCTCGTCATCATCGCCGAGGACGTCGAGGGCGAGGCGCTTGCGACGCTCGTCGTCAACAAGATCCGCGGCATCTTCAAGTCGGTCGCCGTCAAGGCTCCCGGCTTCGGCGACCGCCGCAAGGCGATGCTCGCCGACATGGCGATCCTCACGGGCGGCCAGGTCATCTCCGAGGAGGTCGGCCTCAAGCTCGAGAACGCGACGCTCGACCTGCTGGGTCGTGCACGCAAGGTCGTCATCACGAAGGACGAGACGACCATCGTCGAGGGTGCGGGTGAGGCCGAGGCCATCGCCGGCCGCGTGCGCCAGATCCGCCAGGAGATCGAGAACACCGACAGCGACTACGACCGCGAGAAGCTCCAGGAGCGCCTCGCGAAGCTCGCCGGCGGCGTGGCCGTCATCAAGGCGGGTGCGGCGACCGAGGTTGAGCTCAAGGAGCGCAAGCACCGCATCGAGGACGCCGTCCGCAACGCGAAGGCTGCCGTCGAGGAGGGCATCGTCGCCGGTGGTGGCGTCGCGCTCATCCAGGCCGCGAAGACCGCGTTCGAGGGCCTCGAGCTCACGGGTGACGAGGCGACGGGCGCGAACATCGTGCGCGTGGCCGTCGACGCGCCGCTCAAGCAGATCGCGCTCAACGCCGGTCTCGAGCCGGGCGTCGTGGCCGAGAAGGTCCGCGGCCTCGAGGTGGGCTGGGGCCTCAACGCAGCGACGGGCGAGTACGTCGACATGCTCGCTGCGGGCATCGCCGACCCGGTGAAGGTCACGCGCTCTGCGCTGGCCAACGCCGCGTCGATCGCCGGCCTCTTCCTCACGACCGAGGCCGTCGTCGCCGACAAGCCCGAGAAGTCGCCGGCCATGCCGGCTGACCCCACGGGTGGCATGGACTTCTAAGCAGTCCTACACAGCGGAGGGCCCCAGCAGTAATGCTGGGGCCCTTTGCCGTCCCTCCGGCTGCTGCGGTCCTTGGTCTCGATACGCGCGCGGCTCCGCCGCGTGCTACTCGACCAGCGGGTGGGGAGGGGCGCTACGCCGCGAACAGCCTCGTGTTCCCCTGCTCCACCTCGTCGTACTGGCGGCCCGCGGCGGCGAGCGCCTCGTTGATGCTCGCGAGCGACTCCTCGACCCGCAGCTGCGTGGCGCGCCAGTCCTGCACGAGCCCCTGGAACGCGACGGACGCCTGCCCGCTCCAGGAGTCCTGCAGCGCCTGCAGCTGGGCGTGCATCGAGGCCACCTCCGACTGCACGCGCGAGGCGGTGCCGCGCACCCCGATGTGAGCGCCGTGGATGGCGTCCGCGTCGACGACGTACCTGCTCATGATCCCCTCTCTCCCGCGCGGCGCATCCGCGCACGGGGAGAAGGTAGGCGGATGCGCGGCTCCGGCGAGGCCGCCGACGCCGGCCTGTGGATCGGACGCGGTCGTGCCGCGCTTTCCGTTGGTCGAGCCGCTCCGCGCGCGGAGCGCGTCGAGGCCGAGCCGCTCTTCCCGCTGGTCGAGCCGCTCCGCGCGCGCAGCGCGCTGAGCGTGTCGAGGCCGAGCCGCGGCTGGGGTGGTTTCGACTCGCTCTGCGCCTTCGGCGCGGAGCGGCTCAACCGGCGGAGGGGGATGCGCCGCTCAGGCGAGGCCGCGGACGACGGCCTGCGAATCGCCGGACGCCGTCGCGTCGGGCCGCAGCCGCTGCGAGAGCGTCATCACGGCTGCGTCGTCGGCGAGCGGGATGGCGATGCGGAACGTCGCGCCGCCGCCGGGCGTCTCGACGACGTCGACGCGCCCGCTGTGGGCGCGCACGATGCCCGCGACGATCGCGAGCCCCAGCCCGGAACCGCCGAGCTCTCGCGCGCGCGAGCCCTCCGCCCGGAAGAAGCGCTGGAAGACGCGCTCGCGCAGCTCCTCGGGCACGCCGTCGCCGTGGTCGATGACGAGCACGACCGCCTCGCGACGGCGAGTGGAGACGCCGACACCGAGCTCGATCGGCGTGCCCTCGGGCGTGTAGCGCAGCGCGTTGCCGATGAGGTTCGAGATGACCTGGCGCAGCGCGTGCTCGTCGCCGAGCACGATCGCGGGCGGCGTGAGCGGGGGCGGCGTGAAGACGCCGCTCGAGGGCGCGTCGTCGGCGGCGCCCGCGACCGGGCCGATCGCATCCGCCGCCACCGGCAGCACCGCGACCTGCCGGTCGGTCGCGCCCACCCGGGTGTCGCTCGCGGCGTCGTTGACGAGCGGCACGAGGTCGAGCGGCTGCAGGTCGAGCGGCCGGCGCTCGTCCAGCCGCGCGAGCTGCAGCAGGTCCTCGACGAGCCGCGCCATGCGCTTGGCCTCGCCCTCGATGCGCTCCATCGCGTTCGCGACGTCCTCCGGCCGCGAGATCGCGCCCATCCGGTAGAGCTCGGCGTAACCGCGCACCGACACGAGCGGGGTGCGCAGCTCGTGGCTCGCGTCGCCGACGAACTGCCGCATCTGCGCGACCGAGGCGTCGCGCTGCTCGATCGCCGCCTCGATCCGGTCGAGCATCGTGTTGAGCGACCGCTGCAGCGAGCCCACCTCGGTGTGCGGGTGCTCGGTGGTCAGGCGGGTGTCGTAGTCGCCGTCGGCGAAGCGCTGCGCCTGCGCCGCGACCTTGCGCAGCCCGCGCAGCGTCGAGACGGCGAGGATGCGCGTCAGCGCAGCGCCGAGCACGATCGCGAGCATCGAGAAGCCGGTGAACACGAGCGTGAACGTCGTCGTCGTCGCCTCGAGCGACGACATGTTGACCGCCACGACCGAGAGGAGCAGCTCGCCGGTGTCCTCCACCGTCGACGGGGCGACGAGCGTGCGCCAGCGCGTCTGCCCGTCGATCGACGAGAGCGTGAACGCCGAGTCCTCCTGCGCAACGGTGCCGAGCGACAGACCCGAGAGGTCGGGGTTGGCCGGCCCGGGCAGCTTGTTGTCGCACAGCACCGTGCCGGCCGCATCCGCGACGCCGAGGTAGTAGGTGTTGGGCATGCGCTGCGCGAGGTCGCACTGCTCGGGTGCGTCCGTGCGCGTGATGGGCTCGCTCGTGAACGCGCGCATCGCCTGCTCGAGCTCGACGTCGGCGTCGGCGACCTGCGCATCGCGGATGATGCTGAGTGTGCCGATGCCCGCGAGCGCCAGCCCGAGCGTCATGACGACGACGATGAGTGCGCTGATGCGCCCGGCCAGCGTGGTGCGGCCGAGCAGGCGTGCGAGCGGGCCCGCCACCTACGCCTTCGGCGACTTCAGCATGTAGCCGAAGCCGCGCTTCGTGACGATCATCGGCTCGGCCGCGCCGTCGTCGATCTTGCGCCGCAGGTACGAGATGTACGACTCGACGATGCCGACGTCGCCGTTGAAGTCGTACTCCCACACGTGGTCGAGGATCTGCGCCTTCGACAGCACGCGGTTGGCGTTGAGCATGAGGTAGCGCAGCAGCTTGAACTCGGTGGGGGAGAGCTCGATCTCCTCGCCGCCGACGGTCACCTCGTGCGTGTCCTGGTTCATCGCGAGCTCGCCGACGTGGATCGTCGCGTCGTCCGTCTCGGCCATCGTGCGTCGCAGGATCGCCTTGATGCGGGCGATGATCTCGTCGAGCGAGAACGGCTTGGTGACGTAGTCGTCGCCGCCGACCGTGAGCCCGGTGATCTTGTCGTCGGTGTCGTCCTTGGCGGTGAGGAAGAGGATGGGCGACGTGAAGCCGGATGCGCGAAGCCGCTTGGTCACGCCGAAGCCGTTGATGTCGGGGAGCATCACGTCGAGCAGGATGAGGTCGGGCTCGTCCTCGAGCACCGCGGAGATCGCCGCCGCGCCCGCGCCGACGGCGCGCACGTCGAAGCCGGCGAAGCGGAGGCTGGTGGAGAGGAGGTCGCGGATGTGCGGCTCGTCGTCGACGACAAGGATCTTGGCGTTGGGCTCAGTCATGCGCTCAGTCTCTGACCGTTGCCTGTACGGTCCCTGAGTATCAGCCGCCAGCGGATCAACTGGCGGCGGCGTGGTCGGCGATGCCGAGCTCGTGCTCGTCCAGGATCGTGTACGCGTAGCCCTGCTCGGCGAGGAAGCGCTGCCGGCCGAGCGCGAACTCCTGGTCGACGGTGTCGCGCGCGACGATCGTGTAGAAGCTCGCCGTGCGCCCGCCCTTCGGGCGCAGCAGCCGGCCGAGCCGCTGCGCCTCCTCCTGGCGCGACCCGAACGAGCCCGACACCTGCACGGCGAGGGATGCGTCGGGCAGGTCGACCGAGAAGTTCGCCACCTTCGACACCACGAGCACGCGCTCGACGCCGTCCCGGAAGGCCTGGAACAGCTCCTCGCGCTCCGACACGGGCGTCTCGCCGGTGATGAGGGGCGCGTCGAGGGCCGCGGAGAGCTCGTCGAGCTGGTCGAGGTACTGCCCGATCACGAGCGTCGGCTCGTCGGGGTGCTCCTCGAGGATGCGGCGGACGGTCGGGATCTTCCGCGGGCTCGACGCGGCGATCCGGTAGCGGTCGCGATCGCCGGAGGCGGCGTACTCGAGCCGCTCGTCCTCCTCGAGCGTGATGCGCACCTCGAAGCACTCGGCGGGAGCGATGAAGCCCTGCGCCTCGATCTCCTTCCAGGGCGCGTCGAAGCGCTTGGGGCCGATGAGGCTGAAGACGTCGGACTCGCGGCCGTCCTCGCGCACGAGCGTCGCGGTGAGGCCGAGGCGGCGGCGTGCCTGCAGGTCGGCGGTGAGCTTGAACACGGGCGCGGGCAGCAGGTGCACCTCGTCGTAGACGATGAGGCCCCAGTCGAGCGCGTCGAGAACGCCCAGGTGCGCGTACTCGCCGCCGCGCTTGACGGTGAGGATCTGGTAGGTCGCGATCGTGACCGGCTTGATCTCCTTGCTGTGCCCGGAGTACTCGCCGATGTCGTCGGGCGTGAGGCTCGTGCGGGCGAGCAGCTCGCTGCGCCACTGGCGCGCCGACACGGTGTTGGTGACGAGGATGAGCGTGGTGGTGTCGGTCGCGGCCATGGCCGCGGCGCCGACGATCGTCTTGCCCGCGCCGCACGGGAGCACGACGACACCCGAGCCGGCGTCGGCGAAGTGCGTCACCGCATCCTGCTGGTACGGCCGCATGCTCCAGCCGTCCTCGACGAGGTCGATCTCGAGCGGGGTGCCGGGCGTGTAACCCGCGAGGTCCTCGGCGGGCCAGCCGAGCTTCACGAGCTCCTGCTTCAGCTCGCCGCGCGCCCAGTCGACGACGCGGATGCCGTCGGCCGTCGGGCCCCCGAGCAGCGGCGCGATCTTGCGCGAGCGCCGCACCTCCTCGAGCACCGGGCGGTCCTGGCTGCGCAGCACGAGGCCCTCGTCGTCCCGCTCGATCACGAGGCGGCCGTACCGGCCGATCGTCTCGCGGATGTCCTGGGCCACGCCCGCGGGGACGGGGAACTTCGCGTGCAGGTCGAGCGTGCCGATGATCTCGTCGGCGGTGTGGCCCGCGGCGCGCGCGTTCCACAGCCCCAGCCGCGTGACGCGGTAGGTGTGGATGTGCTCGGGCGCGCGCTCGAGCTCGGCGAAGACCTGCAGCGCCTGCCGGGCCGCCATCGCATCGGGGTGAGCCACCTCGAGCAGCACGGTGCGATCGGACTGCACGATCAGGGGACCTGGGAGCGACATAGCCTGCAAGCCTACTCTCGCGGGCGACGGTGCGGGAGCCGTCCGCGTGCCGGCATCCCGCAGTAGCGGGCGACGGGCCGCACTGTGCGGGTGCGGTGCCGCGCTCCCGGGGCGGCGGCCGGGCCGGGGTGCGCGGCGCTGCACTCTCTGCCGTCGCCCCGCTGGAGCGCCTGCGCAGCCGCACTATGGGGCCGAGCTGCCGTTCTCCCGGGGCGGCGGCCGGGCCGGGGGAGCTCAGCCGGTCGAGACGCCGAGCCCTGCGACCTTCGTGATCGCGCTGAGCGGCAGCGTGCGCTCGACATCGCGGTTCGCGTCGCGGGCGCGCAGCCGGCCGTTCGCGACCGCGAGCGGGATGAGCTCGATGTCGACGGGCTCGCCGCTCGTCGTGACCGTGAGGCGCACGGGCACGCGCTCGCGCACGGCGGTGAGCAGCTGCCGCTCGAGCCAGGCGCGCTCCTGCTCACCCACTTCGAAGCCCGCGTCGCGCAGTCGCGCCACGAGCCGGTGCCGCTCGCGCTCGCGGCGCGGCGCGCGGTCGGGCACGCGCACGACCAGCTCACCGGCGTCGTCCTCGAGCACCGCGGGGTAGCGCTCCTCGAGCAGCGCCTCGAGCGCCTCCTCGGCACTCGTGCGGAAGGTGATGCGGTGCGGCCCCGTCTGCAGCGGGCCGGCGTTCGCGAGCGCGCGGTCGACGGCGATCGTGCGGATCATCTGCTCGTCGGCGCTGCGCGCCTGCGAGCGGGCGCCGCCCTCGGCGACCGGGTCGACGGCGCGCACGCGCAGCGCCCCGAAGCGGGCGGCGGTGTCGCGCACGAGGTAGGCGACCGGCTGCGGCAGCCCGGTGAGCGAGATGTCGCCGAGGAACGCGAGCAGGTCCTCGGCCGTCTCGCCCGCGGCGAGGCCGGTCGCGACGCTCTGCGCGGTCACGCGCCACTGCGAGGCGATGCCCGCGCGCTCGAGCGAGGCGATGCGGCGCAGCCGCGTCTCGACGGTCGCCTCGAGCGGGCCCGGGGCGACGGCCGAGAGGTCGGGCTGCAGGTAGACGGATGCGGTGGCGGGCGGCACGTGCTCGGCGAGCGCCGCGCGGGCGGTGCCGCCGTCCACGCCGCCCGCGCCGGTCACGCCGTCCAAGCCGCTCCCGCCGTCCGCACCGGAGCCGTCGCCACCGGCGGCCTCGAGGTCGTCGCGCAGGTCGGCGGCGAGCGTCGTGAGCGTGCCGCGGTGCGCGAGCCCGAGGCGCTCCGCCTGCCGGTGCTGGCGCTCGCGCTCGGCGAGCACCGCGGCGTCGGCGAGCGGGAACTGCGCGCGAGAGAAGCCCGCGACCGCTTCGAGGTCGGGCGTCGCCGCGAGCCAGGCGCTCGCGAGTGCGAACCATCGGTCGGGCACGGGGGAGGCGAGCCAGGCGTCGGCGTCGACCGTCGCGCGCAGCCGGCCGTCGTGGCGGTCGATGACACCGGCGAGCATGGCGGGCTCCAGCCGCTCCTCGAGCTGGCCCGGCTCCGCATCGATCGCGGCGGCGAGGGCGCGGGCGGTCGCGGCCGGCAGCTGCGATCGGCTGCGGAGCGTGATGGGAGCGTCGGCGATGCGGTGCACGAGCTCCGACACCTTGATGGCCTCGTCGATGGCCATCTGCGGGGCGATCGGGCTCTCCACCGGCGCGGGCAGCGCATCCGGCGCCTCGGCCTCGGCCTCGGCGGCGAGCACCCGCACCTGCGGCACCGCGACGCCGTCGGCACCGAGCAGCAGTGCGTCGAGCCGCGGCGTCGACGTGCCGGCGGCGAGCGTGGCGAGCTCTGTCGCCGACCGCCACCGGAGCGCCTGCGCGATCGACGCATCCGTCAGCAGATGCTCGGCGAGGTCGAACGTCGAGCCGAGCTGCGCGGGCACCTGCCGCTCGACGACGAGCCGGTCGAGCGCGTCGTCCGACATCGCCTGGATGCGTGCGGCGAGCTCGACGACGTTCATCGGCGCCTGCGCGCCTTGCCGGCCGCGCTGACGAGCACGAGCGCGACGAGGCAGACGATGGCGGCAGGCAGCGCCAGCAGCGGCAGCCAGTAGGCGTACTGCCACGCGACCGAGGCGAACAGCGGCACGGTGTCGCGCAGGCCGATGTGCAGCATGGTCGCGGCGAAGCCGAGCACGGCGATCGCGACGAAGGCGACGACGCCGATCGAGAGGATGCGCTCGGCCACGTCCCTGCCGGTCCGCGGCTCGATCGAGCGCTGCGCCTCCGAGCGCTCGCGCGACCTGGGCCGCTGCGTCGGGTTCCTGCTGGCCTTCGGCATCCGACCAGGATATCCCCGGTCGGGGCTCAGCACGCCGCGCACTACGCTGGGGGCGTGCGGCAGAGCGCCGCGCCACGCATAGCGCAGGAGGGTGCCATGCCGACCGGCAGGGTGAAGTTCTTCGACGACGCCAAGGGCTTCGGCTTCATCGCCGGCGACGACGGCGTGGAAGTGTTCCTGCACGCCTCGGCAGTGCCCGACGACGTGCAGATCAAGCCTGGCGCGAAGGTCGAGTACGGCATCGCCGAGGGTCGCCGCGGCCCGCAGGCGCTCTCGCTGCGGATGGTCGGGGGACCGACCGCCGTGCGCGCGCAGCGCCGCGACACCGAGGACATGGCGATCATCGTCGAGGACCTCGTGCGCCTGCTCGACACCATCGGCAATGACCTGCGTCGCGGCCGCTACCCGAGCGCCGCCCACGGCTCGACGGTCGCGCAGATGCTGCGGAAGGTCGCCGATGACCTCGACGCCTGAGCCCGCGGAGCGCGAGTCGGCGACCGACGAGCGCGCCGACGCTTCGGTGCCCGAGCCCGTGGACGCATCCGCGACCGCGCAGGCCGACGCATCGGCGCCCGAGCCGGTGGACGCATCCGCGACCGCACACGCCGACGCATCCGCGACCGGTGCCGAGACAGATATAGGGGCAGTGGCGCCTTCGGACGCCGCAGAACAGCCGGAAGCCCTGCATCTGCAGAGCGAGCCCTCCGCGGATGAGCCGGCTGAGGCGCCCGCGCCCGCGCCGGAACCCGTGCCGGCGACGCCCACGGTCGAGGAGCTCGAGCTCGCCGCCACCGCGCTCCACGAGGTGACGCCTCGAGGCTCGGTCGGCCACGTGCTCGACGCGCTGCTCGAGGGCGGCCACGGCGACCAGGCGCAGGTGCTGGCCATCCGCCACGCGTCGACGCTGCCCGGCTACCCCGACTGGACCTGGACCGTGCTGCTCTCGCGCGGCGTCGAGGGCGGCCCGACCGTGCTCGAGGTCGCGCTGCTGCCCGGCGACGGCTCGCTCCTCGCACCCGCGTGGGTGCCCTGGTCCGAGCGGCTCGCCGACTACCTCGCTGCCAAGGAGGCCGCGGGCGAGGACGACGACGAGCTCGAGGCTGAGCTGGAGTCCGACCTCGAGTCGGATCTCGAGGATGACTTCGACGACGACTTCGTCGACGAGGACGAGGACGAGGACGAGCCGGTGGACGGCTGGGCCGAGGTCGCCGAGAGCGACGCCGAGCCCGACGACGCGCGCGTCTAGCGCCCCGAGCTGACGATCCGAGCGATCGCGGCGGCCTCTCGCGGCAGGTCCGACTCCAGTGCGTTCCAGAGGATGCTGTGGTCGACGAGGTCATGGTCGTGCGCGATCACATTGCGCATGCCCTTCATCCGGCGCCACGCGACCTCGGGATGCGCTTCGGTGAAGCTCGAGTCGAGACGCGAGACGGCTTCGCCGATGCGACGGAGGATCGCCTCGGCGGCGAGCCGGAGCATCTCGTCCGCGTCGAAAGCTCCTCGACCACGGGCTATGAGCCGTGCTCCGAGGTCGGCGAACGCCAGGAAGTCACGCAGCGTCCGCTGGGTGCGCTCGTCGGGCTGGTGACGCATCTTCAGAGCGGCGGGCCTGCGCACGGATCTCGGCATGGCGATCGGTGAGCCCGCCTTCGCTGACCACGTCTACATCGATGCCGAGCAGGTCCTCGAGATCCTGCGCCAGACCGACCTGGTCGAAGAGGGAAGCGCCGGGCGCGAACCTGACGAGCAGATCGAGGTCGCTGCCCGGGCGATCCTCGTCGCGGGCGACGGAGCCGAAGATCCTCGCGCTGAACGCCTTGTGCTGTCGGAGGAGGCCCTCCACCTCCGAACGGTGTGCAGCGAGCGCGGTCGACGGGCGCGGCTTCGCCGCTGCCTCCAGGCGGGCGAGCATCCGATCGGATGGTCGACGCGTGCCGTTCTCGTACGCAGCGATGTTCGGCTGGGCGATCCCGGAGAGCTCAGCGAGCTCGCGCTGCGTCAGCCCAGCGCGCAACCGCAGCTCTCTGATCGCGCTGCCGTGCACGTGCCACCTCCGATATCACAGGATATCGGAGGGCGTCGTCAGCCGTCGAGCAGGAAGTCGAGACTGCGCGTGAGCTGCACCACGTCGCTCGGGTCGATCGCCGCGAAGGTCGCGACCCGCAGCTGGTTGCGGCCGAGCTTGCGGTACGGCTCCGTGTCGACGACGCCGTTGGCCCGCAGTGACTTCGCGAGCCCGGCCGCGTCGACCGACTCGTCGAAGTCGATCGTCACGACGACGTTCGAGCGGTGGGAGGGGTCGGCGACGAACGGCGTCGCCTCGGCGCGGCCCTCGGCCCACGCGTAGAGCGTCGCCGCCGACTCGGCCGTGCGCGCGGCCATCGCGTCGAGGCCACCCTGGCCGAGCATCCACTGCACCTGCTCGTCGAGCAGCAGCAGCGTGGCGAGCGCGGGCGTGTTGAGCGTCTGGTCGAGGCGCGAGTTCGTCACCGCCTGCTGCAGCGACAGGAAGTCGGGGATGTACCGGTCGGATGCGGCGATGCGCTCGATGCGCGCGATCGCGGCGGGGGAGACGACCGCAAGCCACAGGCCGCCGTCGGCGGCGAAGTTCTTCTGCGGGGCGAAGTAGTAGACGTCGGTCTCGGCGACGTCGACGGCCAGACCGCCCGCCGCACTCGTTGCGTCGACGACCGTCAGCGCATCCGCCTGTCCGCGCACGACGGGGTGGAAGACGCCGGTCGACGTCTCGTTGTGCGGGTAGGCGACGACGTCGACGCCCTCGACCGGCTCGAGCTCGGGGCGGGAGCCGGGCTCGGCCGAGGCGATGCTCGGCGCCTCGAGCCAGGGCGCGGCCGCGGCCTTGCCGAACTTGGCGCCGAACTCGCCGAACGTGAGGTGGTGCGAGCGGCGCTCGATGAGGCCGAAGGCGGCGGCGTCCCAGAACGCCGTCGAACCGCCGTTGCCGAGCAGCACCTCGTAGCCCTCCGGCAGCGCGAAGAGCTGCCCGAGCCCCTCGCGCACCGAGCGCACGAGCGACTTCACCGGCGCCTGCCGGTGGCTGGTGCCGAGCAGGTCGAGGCTGGCCTGCAGGCGCGCCACCTGCTCCGGTCGCACCTTGGAGGGTCCGCAGCCGAAACGGCCGTCGGCGGGCAGGAGGTCGCGGGGGATGACGATGTCGCTCACGCAGACGATCCTACGAGCGCGGGAACAATAGGGTGGAGGCCAGGTCGGACGGCCGGGTCGGGCGAGCACAGAGAGCAGGAGCTGCGGGTGACAGATCTCGTCGATACGACAGAGATGTACCTCCGCACCATCCTCGATCTCGAGGAGGAGGGCATCACGCCCTTGCGCGCTCGCATCTCCGAGCGCCTCAACCACTCCGGCCCCACGGTCTCGCAGACGATCAACCGCATGCAGCGCGACGGCCTCGTGATCGTCGGGGCCGACCGCCACCTCGACCTCACCGAGGAGGGCCGCGTGCTGGCGACGCAGGTGCTGCGCAAGCACCGCCTCGCCGAGCGGCTGCTCGCCGACGTCATCGGGCTCGACTGGAGCCTCGTGCACGACGAGGCCTGCCGGTGGGAGCACGTGATGAGCGAGCAGGTGGAGCGGCGGCTGCTCGCGCTGCTCGGCAACCCGACCGAGTCGCCCTACGGCACCCCCATCCCGGGGCTCGCCGAGCTCGGGCTGCCGGCGGCCGAGCCCTTCCTCGCGGGCGTCGTTCCGGCCACGACCGCGCGCGGCGAGCACGTCGTCCGCCGGCTCGGCGAGCCGATCCAGGACGACGTCGACGGGCTCGCCGAGCTGCAGGCCGTCGGCGTGGTGCCGGGGGCGCGCGTGCACGTGACCGACATGGGCCAGCGCATCCGCCTCGCCGTCACGGGCGGCGCCGCCATCGACCTCCCGCTGGAGCTCGCGCAGCACGTCTACCTGACCGCCTGACGTCCAGGGTCCTTCCAGCGTTCACCGAGGCTCGCCGTATAGGTGAGGAGATTGTGACGAATTGGTAACGGTCGGCTAGTCTTCCCGAGGATTACCCCGCTTCGCCCCACTGCGGAGCGCGGGAGGTTCTTGGGGGAACACCGACACATGAAGTTGCAGCACTCGACGGCCATCGCCGTCTCACCGATGGCCGAGCGACCCGCTGGCGGCTCGCTGCGCCGGGGTGCGAAGAGCGTCGGCGTGGTCTGCATCGCAGCCGCCCTGGTCGGCGCCCTGTCACTGCCCGCCGCCGCGTTCGGCCCGCAGACCGAGCAGTTCACGCAGGAGCAGCTCGCGAGCGTCGTCGCCGAGAACTCGCAGACGATCGCGGTCGCGTCCGACGCCCGCGTCGAGTCGGTCGCTCGCGACGGGCTCGCCGGCACGACCGCCGCTGAGCTCGAGCAGATCCGTGCCGCGGCCCGCGCCGCCGAGGAGGCCCGCCAGGCCGAGCTCGCCGCCGCCCGCGAGGCCGCGGCAGCAGTGGTGGCGGCAGCCGCCACCACCCCGAGCGCCGCGGCTCCCGCCGCCGGCGCGACCGCCAGCGCCGCGGCTCCCGCGGCCGTCAACGTGCCCTCCAACGGCTCGATCGTCGGGCTGGCGCAGGCGCAGCTCGGCGTGCCCTACGTCTGGGGCGGCACGAGCCCATCGACCGGCTTCGACTGCTCCGGCTTCACGGTGTGGGTCTATGGCCAGCTGGGCCACTACCTGCCGCACTCGTCGAACGCGCAGGCCGGCTACGGCACGCCGGTGCCGGCATCCGCCGTCGCTCCCGGCGATCTGCTCGTGTGGAGCGGCCACGTCGCGATCCACGCCGGCAACGGCCAGATCATCCACGCCGCGACGAGCGGCAAGCCTGTCAAGTACTCGAACTACGCGGCCATGGTGGCCGCCTTCGGCACCCCTCAGGTTCGCCGCTTCGGCTGAAGCTGAGGGCTGGTCGACAAACAGATAACGATTTGGTAACGTAGGATGACGTGCCGCCTCGGTGGTGCATCGCTACAACGAACGCTTTGGAGTATCAGCCTGTGACGACCTCTACCGAGATGACGCCCATCGAGCCGACCGGTCGGAAGCGCCTCACCCGCGCTACCGTCGTGCGCGGCGCCCGTCGAGTCGGCGTGATCGCCGTTGCCGCGGCGCTCGCGACCCCCCTCGCCCTTCCCGCCTTCGCCACCGGATCGGAAGCAGGCTCGCAGGAGTCGCTCTCCGCGCTGGTCGCCCAGGACGCCCAGTCGGTCGCCGGCGTGGTGACCGCCGGTGGGAGCGGGCTCGACAGCGCCCGCTACGAGGTCCAGGCGACGACCGCCGAGGAGCTCGCCGCCATCCGTGCCGAGCTCGAGGCCGCAGCCGCCGCCGAGCAGCAGCGTCAGCGCGACGCAGCGGCGGCCGAGCAGGCCGCCGCCGCCCAGCGTGCAGCAGCCGCCCAGCCCGCCGCCCCGGCCGCGCGCTCGAACGCCGGAACCTCCTCGTCGTCCCCCTCCGCTGCTGCAGCCCCCGCTCCCGCAGCGCCTTCGGCCGGCGCGTCCGGCAGCGTCATCGCCAACGCGGCGCTCGCGCAGGTGGGCGTCTCGCAGGACTGCGTCCAGCTCGTCCGGCGCGCCATCGCGGCCGCGGGCCTGCCCTACTCCGGTATGGGCAACCTGGGGAACCTGGGTCCGCGCATCTCGCAGGCGCAGGCCTCTCCCGGCGACATCATCTACTACGCCGACGGCGGCACCGGCAGGGCGCACATCGGAATCTACATCGGCGGCGACCGTGCGGTGCACGGCGGCTGGTCCGGCTACAACACGGTGGTCGCTGGCGTGAACATCGGCGGCTCGGCCCCGGTCTTCTACGACGTCACAGGCTGATCGGCTCCGCCTGATCTCACTGAAGCGCCCGTCCCTCGAGGGGGACGGGCGCTTCGTCGTTGAGCCTGCGCCGTCGGCCCGCCTCACCTGCCCGCCTCTGACCAGAACGGGTCGACTCGCGGGCCGGGGGCAGCCGTCCGCCTCCCGGTAGGCCGCGTGCCGTGGCAGGATGGAGAGATGGGTGAACACGGCGCGCGCGGTTCGGATGCGGACGCCCGGTGAAGAAGCCGTCGCAGTCTGCTGCCGAAGAGCGACCGCGCCGATCCTTCGATGACCGGCCGCCGGGTGCGCCGATGTGGGTGAAGGCCGGCGCGGTGGTCGTCGGTGTGGTGCTGCTGGTTGCGCTCGCGGTAGCGCTCCTCAGTGGTGGCGACCACGGTCCGGGTCGTCACCTGGGCGAGAGTGCGCCTGGAACCGTCGTCGCAGCCGGGGCCGCGTGGATGTGATCCTTTCGTCACGAGTGCGGAAGGCTGTACTCATCGCGCACATCGCGACGTCGATGGGCTGGTTCGGCGCCCTCATCGCCTACCTCGCTCTGGATGTCGTGGCCACTGCCGGCAGTGACGTCGAGACCGTGAAGGCCGCATACGTCGCGATGGCGTTGCTGACGGACACCGTCATCCTCCCTGCGGCTGCGGCTTCCGTCCTCGTCGGCACGCTGCTGGCCCTCGGCTCGCGATGGGGCCTGCTGCAGCACTACTGGGTGCTGATCAAGCTCCTGCTGACTGTGCTCGCGGCGACGGTCCTGGTCATCGAGGCGTCGAGCGTCCGGGCGCTCGCTGTCGCCGCCGGCTCGGCTGCCGATCCGCGCGATCTGACCGGCACGCTGCCCCATTCCATCGGCGGCTTGGTGGTGCTGACAGTGGTCTTGGTGCTCTCAGTGGTGAAGCCGCGAGGTCTGACGCGCTACGGCTGGCGGCGCGGCCGAACGACACGTCCGACGCCCTGACCTCGGCAGAGGGCGGGTCACTGTCGGGGTCGCTGGGCGGGTGCTTCATGAGGTCCAGGACCTGCTCCGCAAGGCGCGCGTCAGCGGACGCTGTGCAGGATCACGCGCCCGCCGAGCATGCCACCGGCCTGGCCTCTGCAGCTCAATGGAAGAGCATCTCCGTCCTGAGGAGCTGCTTGGGGCTCGAGTCCTTCCAGGGTCACCGTGTGATGAGGCGGGACATCGTTGCTCTTCTTCAATCCCCGTCCATCGGCCGGCGCTTCTCACTGGGTTGCGCCAGTAGGTGCAGCTGGGATCAACGGTGCGAGAGGGAAGGACTACCCCCAGAGCATTCAGGTCACTCTGGCCGCGAGGCCACGCAGCGGGGCATTGACGCGGCCCTGGGCGGGAAGCTGACACGGGTGAACCGTGCGCGAGCGCCTCGCATGAAATCCCCATGCTCCTGCCGGACATGCCTGAGTATGGGAGTCGTGACCGACGCCGAGCGCGAGAAGCGGATGCGCGACCTCGTCGTGCTCGTAGCCGACCCGCTGCGTCGCTACCTACGCCGCCGCACCGACGCCGCGACGGCCGACGACGTGTTCGGAGCCACCCTGCTGGTGTGCTGGCGCCGGCTCGACGACGTGCCCGACGACGCACTCCCCTGGGCAATCGTCGTCGCTCGACAGTGCCTCAGCAACGCCCAACGCGCCGAGCGTCGCCGCACCCGTCTCATCGGCCGCATCATCGCCATCGACCCGCCGCCGGCCGCTACGGACGAGAACCCCGGAGCATCCACCGTCGACGGCACCGCCGAGGCGGCCCGTGTGACCACCGCTCTCGCCGGCCTGCGTCGAGACGACGCTGAGATCCTGCGGCTGTGGGCTTGGGACGAGATGAAGAGCCCGCAGATCGCCGTCGTTCTGGGCATCAGCGCGAACGCAGCGGCGATCCGCCTGCATCGTGCGAAGGCACGCCTCAAGCAGGAGCTATTGAGATCCGGCAACCCGGCCGGACATGTACGTCATGACGAAGGGAGCGAAGATGCACGACGCTGACCGTGCGCTGCGCGATCAGTTGCGCGCCGCAGATCCCGCCCGCGCGCTGCCCCCTGTCTCGCCGATGTGGCTCGACCACAGATTGGAGCAGATCATGACCGACCAGTCGCCGACCGCCGTCACGACCGCCATCCCCGAGGCGCCGCGAGGCGCATTCCAGCGGTGGATGCCGACGGTCGGCGTCGCCGCCGGCCTCGCCATCGCCGCCGCAGTCGTCGCGCCCCTCGTCCTCGGCGGCCCAGAACCCGCCGTCGAGACATTGCAGCCTCCCATGGGCGGAGGCCTCGCGAGCGGCAGCTGCCTCGTGCTCGAGCCGGCGACCGTCGCGGCGCAGGAGCAGGCCTTCGCCGCGACGGTGGTGCAGATCCAGGCCGACACCGTCTTGCTGGAGGTCACGGAGCGCTTCGTCGGCGACGTCGCCGACCGTGTGGAGGTGACGCAGGTCGACGCGGTGACCTCCGATTTCTCGGGCGTGCCCTTCGCGGTCGGCCAGCGCTACCTCGTCGGCGCAGTCGATGGCACGATCACCGGCTGCGGCGTCACGGGGGTCGACGATGCCGAGCTCCGCGCGGTCTACGACGCAGCATTTCCCGGCTGATCCGCGCCCGCCTGCGAGGGAGGGCCGACGGAAGCAGTGCGCGGATTCGTCCCATCTGTATCGGAACGCGACGGCGGTCACTGCGACCGCTGCAGCGTTCCCTGAAGCAGCACTGTGCCGTGGCCGTCCCTGAAGAGGGGAGTGGTCGTCGAGCATGCTGAGGATCTCGACGTCGCTGCCGTCGGCGAGATCCCAATGGGTGAAGTCCGACTGCCAGGTCTCGTTGGGCTGCGCCGCCTCGAACCGGATCCTCGACGACCGTGGCCGCTTGCGCGGCTCGGGCGTGACCAGCCAGCCTCGTGCAGGCTCCGGCGGATCGTGGAGGTCGATGGCGCCGCCATGCCTTCGCGCTCCAGGTGCCGGTCGATCGAAGTCGGCCAGCATCGCCGCCCTGGCCGCTGAGCGCCCGGCGGAGCGCGACGATCCGGTCACGGACCTCCGGGATGTCGCTGCGGTCTGCTGCAGGGCGCGCGCGGAGCTCGACGGCGTCGATCTCGCCGTCCCGGTAGCGGATCAACAGCCGGTGCGGGTGACGACCAGAGATGCCGTACCCGGCCACCGCGGCGGTCACCGTCAGCCGGTTCGAGACCATCATCAGGACGGCGACGCGAGCACGGGACATGCTAGCGGCCGTGACCGATGACGAGACTGAGCAGAGGCCTATCAAGTGAGACCTATTGCGCGGATCCTGACACCTCCAGGGGCACTCCATGATGAGCCGGGACATCGTCCATCGATGTTCCGCGTCGTCAGAAGCCTCGGCATTGAACTGCTCCCCGGTAGCTGGACTGAGAATCTCAGTTCCGACTTCCGGGGAGTTGTCGTATGGACCGACGGAGTTCGCTGTCTGAACAGCAGCGTGAGGCGGCGATGACGTGGTTCGAGCAGGGCCATGGGTCTTGGTCGACCGCCACGAGGCTTGGCGTCGCTCGAGATCCGGTGAAGCGCCCTGTATCGACGCTGGCCTATCAGGGGCAGGGCGCGCTCATGGATGGCAGGACCGCTCCGCGAGCGTATTCGTTCGTGAAGCTGCTGCAGCGCAGGGTGAGCGACTTCCGCCGCGACGGATCGGACGGACTTCGCCCCAAGCCGGTCGGCTGACGCAGCGGCCCTCGGAGCCCGACGAGGGCGGTGAGAGCGAGCTGGAGCGACTGCGGCAGGAGAACGAGTTGCTGCGGGCGAGGGTCGCCTACCTGGGGGACCTGAAGGGCTTGAGGGAGCAAGCGCCGGAGTGAGTGCTGCGGCCGTCATCTCCCGCAAGGCCGAGCATCGACTCGAGGTGCTGCAGGTCGCCGGCCTGGCCCGGTCGACGTTCTTCTACCACCAGAGCAGGGTCGCTCAACCCGATCTGCAGGCGGGCCTGGAAGCCGCGATTCGTGCCGCCTTCGAGGCGGCGAAGGGCCGCTACGGGCATCGGCGCGTCCACGCGGTGCTGCGCCGCGATGGCTAGGCGGTGGCGAAGAATACGGTGCTGAAGCTGATGCAGCGGCTGGGCCTCAAGAGCAAGGTGCGCGCGCGCCGCCTCGTCTCGTTCAAGGGCGAGGTCGGCAAGGTCGCCCCAATTCGATGCGGAGCAGCCGAGTCAGAAGTGGGTCACGGATGTCACGGAGTTCCGCGTCGGCGAGACGGAGGCGTTCCTCTCGCCCGTGGCGAACCTGCACGAGCGGAAGATCGTCGCCTACTCGCGCGGCGTCGCGCCGACGCTGGAGCTGACGAACCGCCCTCGAGGCAGCGATCGCGACGCTGGAGCCCGGACAGCGGCCGCTCGTGCACTCGGATCAGAGCTTCCAGTACCAGGACGCCTCGTGGCGGCAGATCCTCAAGGGCAGGGCGGTCCAGTCCATGTCCCGCACGGGCAACTGCTCCGACAACGAGGTCGGGGAGGGCTTCCCGGTCTGCTGGTTCGTGACGGTGTCGGTGTGGTCGTCGGCGAGGATCAGCATGGGCGGGTGGGCGTGCTGGTCGTCAATGCCGACGCGGGGCATGCGGCCGAGCTCGCGGCGACGCGAAACGCATCCACCCGCTGCTGGCGAGGGTCGGGGCGCCGAGGCTCCGTGCCGGGGTGGACGACGAGGAAAGCCAGTCCGCATCGCAGCGAGTCACTCGTGGATGCGAGGGCTGCCGATGGTCGACGAGCTCGACCAACTCTGGCCGTTGCGGAAGGTCTAGTACCCGCTCTCCAGATTCGTCTCGCGGGTCTGCAGCCATAGCACCGGGTCGAACGACACGTAGTCGCTGTTCTTCATCTCGAGGTGCAGGTGAGGACCGGTCGATCGGCCTGAACTGCCCACTTCGCCGATCACGGTCGTGATGTCGACCACCTGGCCGACCTCCACGCGGATCGAGCCGGGGACCATGTGGGCGTACCAGGACTGGACGAACTGCCCGTTGATGTTGTGGTCGATGAACACCGCGTACCCCCCGCCTCCGGGGTTGTTCCCCTGCCACACCTCTGAGACGACGCCATTGGCGATCGGGCGGATCTCCTGTCCGGCAGGGAGCGGGATGTCGGTGCCACCGTGGAAGCCGCCGGACCGGTACCCGAAGGGGCTCGAGATCGGCAGCTGCGCGAGACTCGGGAAGGGCGTCTGGACGTAGTCGGTCTCGAGCATGCTCCACACGCGCGGGAACGCGGGCTCGCCGCCGTAGGAGGAGCCGGCGGGCTCCGAGTCGGCCACGGACTGCAGCGCGGCGAGCTCGTCGGGCGCGGCGCGCGCAACCTCGACGGGGTCGCGCACCACGATGTCGTCGCGGGCGAGCAGAGCCGTGGGCTCCGCGGAGACAGGGGCGAGGGACTGCGTCTCGGGGTCCAGCTGAGCTATGACCGGGTCGAGGTCGTCGCGCACCGGCACGGCCTGAGCGGGCAGCGACGTCACGACGACGAGGGAGCCGATGAACAGCAGCGACGCGCCCGCGGTGATCTTGCGGGCGAGACGACGCGCCCCGCGCGGAGCCCTCGCTGGCGACGACGCGACCGGCGCGCGCATCGCCGCAGGCTGGATGCGGCGGATTGCGGGACGCGGCGCCGGCACGTGCTGACCTCCGTTGCCGAGCGCCGGTGCGTCGACCTCGATGCGAGGTGCGACGAACGTGTCCTCGGCGACATTGACCTCGAGGCTCTCCGCTGTGCGGCTGGCGGCGTCGCGCATCGCTCGGCGCGTGAGGTAGATCGGCGGCGACCCTTCGACGACCTTCGCATGGCCGCTTCGGCCTTCCGCAGCCGTACGAGCGATGGCGGCTTCCAGGCGCTCGTGCTCACGTGCGATCCGGCGAGAGGCGAGCTGTTCCCTTGAGGGGCGGGAAGCGCCCTCGTCCGTCGAGTCGAGCGCTCGCGCCGGGTGCTGGGTCACGCTGGATGCCATCCTCTGAATCTAGGTCGTCGAGCGAACGGCACCTGTCCAGCGAACGGCGGGGACGCCGGACGGAGGAGCACTCCGAGCGGAGATCGGAGCAGGGCGCACCCATCGCGCGGTTCGACTTTCCATGGTAACGAATCCGTAACGGTCTGGCAAGGCCGCGACGCGGCTCATGCGAAGCGCCCGCGAGGGGTTCGTGCCGCTGCAGACCGCCGGCGTGGAGCCGGAAACCGGCCACCCGCTACGCCGTCGCGCCCATCGGGCCACCTCGCGCGCCGGCGCGGCCTCCGCGGCCGCTACGACAGGGTCGGCATCGCGTACCTCGCCGCGGCCGTGCCCCACGCCATCACCAGCTGTATCGGAGCGTCATCGGCGCTGGGCGAGTTGTTGACCAGACCGGAGTATGCGTGAAGACCCTTGAAGAAGAGGTTGACGACGGTGAAGTTGAAGATGACCGCGGCGAAGCCGACGAGCTGCAGCCACGCGGAGCGGGAGCCGCGCCAGCCGCGCGTCGCGCGGGCGTGGATGTAGCCGGCGTAGATCACCCAGATGATGAAGGTCCAGACCTCCTTCGTGTCCCAGCCCCAGTATCGGCCCCACGCGTGCTCGGCCCAGATGGCGCCGGCGATGAGGGTGAAGGTCCAGAAGATGAAGCCGATCACGCCGACGCGGTAGGCGAGGTCCTCGAGCTGCTCCGTGCTCGGCAGCGACCGCAGGAAGCCGTTCGTGCGCCGTTCCTTGACCAGTTGCAGGATGCTGAGGCTCGACCCGAGCGCGAAGAAGCCGGTGGCGAGCGTGGCGACGAAGACATGGATGACGAGCCAGTAGGTCTGGAGCGCCGGCGGCAGGGGCGTGGGTGGGATGTAGAAGTTCACCGTGGCGGTGCCGAGGAAGAGGACCGCGAGGCCCGTGATGAACACCCCGAGGAACGTGAGGTCCCTCCACAGCCGCGAGAGCACGAAGACGCCGACGATGACGGCGACGCCGGTGAGCGCGAACTCGTACATGTTCGCCCAGGGCACCCGGCCCGCGGCGACGCCACGGAGCACCGTCCCCAGCAGCTGGACCGCCCAGCCGAGGACGGTGAGCACGAAACCGATCCGAGCGCCGCGACCGGCTCCGGCCGCGCCGCTCGGTGCCGCCTCGCTCGCGCCCGTCGGGGCGCCCGCGCCGACGCTGACGAGCTCTCTCGCAGGTGCGGTCTTGACCGTCGAGCGCTTCGCGATATCGATCGCGAAGGCGATGAAGGCGAGCGTGTAGACCGCCATGGCTGAATACACGGCGAGCAGAGCAGCCGCATCCCATTGATCCGTGGTCATCGTGGAGTCCTTTCTCGGGGCGGGCGGCGCGTGGGCGCCCCCTGCGCGTCAAGGCGCTTCGCGAGGTCGTCGACCGCGCGCTCGAGCGTCGGGTCCTCTCCGCGGGCGAGACCGGCGAGCTCGAGCCCCTCTGCGGTCGCCTTGACCCAGAGGCGCCGGCGCGGGATGAGGAGGGACGCGAGCAGCGATGCGACCAGCACGAGCGTGGTCCAGAAGACCGCCGTCTGCGTGTAGTCCACGTGCACCTCGATGACGCCGTAGCGCACGACGTCGTCGAAGCTGAGGGTGCCCAGCCCGCCGGGGAGCTCGACCGACTCGCCGAGCGCGAGGGTGAGCGCGTCCGTCGCTGCGTCGCCGCCGGCGACCTGCGTCAGGCCGTCGGTGTCGAGCGCATAGACCGAGCGCGGGATCCCTGCGTCGAGTCCGAGGTCGCCTGTGAACGCCTGCAGTGAGAGCACGGGATTGACCAGGTCGGTGTAGCCGGATGCGAGTGCCCCGGTCTCGAGCTGCACGGCAGTGGGATAGAAGAAGCCGCGCAGCCCCAGCTGCTCATCGAGCCCGTCGGGCAGCTTCATCACGCCGAGGCTCGTCATCATGTCGTCCTGCGCGAGGAACGGCGTGTACTCGTCGTAGACGACGGTGCCGTCGGGGTCGCGCACCGAGATGCGCGGGGCGTACCCGTTGGAGATGAGGTAGAGGTCAGCTCCCGTGACGTCGAGGGGCTCGTTGACCTTGATCTGCGCTGCCCGCTCCCCGGTCGGCTCGTCGACGGTGACATGCGCGGTGAAGTCCAGCGGGGCGCCCATCGCGTTGCGATTCTCGGTCTCGTACACCACGTCCAGCTCGTCGAGGCGTACGGAGAACGGCTCGAGCGCGCCATCGTCCGACCATTGGCCGGGAGTGAACGTGTCGTAGCTCGAGAGCGTGTTGGCGAAGCTGCGACCCTCGACGAGCAGCCGCTGCCCCGAGTAGCCGAAGCCTGATCCGATCCCCACGATCAGGATCATCGCCAGCATCGAGATGTGGAAGAGCAGGTTGCCCGTCTCGCGCAGGTACCCGCGCTCGGCTGACACGGACTCGCCGTAGCGCGTGGTGCGATAGCCGAGCCGGCGCAGCACGCGGTCGGCGCGGTCGAGGTCGGATGCGTCGCCCGCGATGGTCTGGAAACCGACCAGCCGCGAGAGTCGCGCGGGGGTGCGCGGCGGCAGCGCCCGCATCGCCTTCCAGTGATGCGCGAGCCGCGGGATGACGCATCCCACGAGCGACGTGAACAGCAGGAGGTAGATGGCCGAGAACCACGGGCTCGAGTAGACGTCATGGAGCGAGAGCGCGTCGTAGAGCCAGACCAGGTCGGGGCGGTTCTCCCGGACCTGGATGACGCCGTTCGGGTCTGACGAGCGCTGCGGCACGAGGCTGCCGGGGATCGCGGCGACGGCGAGCAGCAGCAGCAGCACGATGGCGGTGCGCATCGAGGTGAGCTGGCGCCACATGAAGCGCGCCCAGCCGCGGACGCCGAGCGTCGGGCCGCCGGGCGTGCGCTCGGCCGGCTCGTGCCCGTCGACGTGGTCGCGCGGGCGCAGCGGGTCTGATTCAGAGAATCGTGACATACGAGGCGATCCACCCCTGCATCTCGTTCATGATGGCGTCCCAGACGCCGGACACCATCAGCACGCCGATGGCCATCATCGTGACCCCGCCGCCGATGTTGATCGCACGCACGTGACGACGCATCCACGCCATCGCGGACCCCATCCAGCCGAGCCCCGCCGCGAGGAGCAGGAACGGGATCCCCAGCCCCAGGGCGTAGGCGAACCCGAGGATCGCCCCCTGCCCGGCGCTGCCGGTCGTCACCGTGAGGGCGCTGATGGCCGCGAGCGTCGGGCCCGAGCACGGGGTCCAGCCGAGAGCGAAGATCACCCCGACCAGCGGTGCGGTCCACATGCCGCCCGACCGCAGCTGCTGCGGCTTCCAGACGCGCTGCAGCATCCCGAACTGCCCGACGAACACCAGCCCGAGCAGGATCATCAGCACGCCCAGGATCCGCACGAGCAGCGAGGACCAGGCGAGCAGGAACGAGCTGACGACTCCCACGAGCGCGGTACCGAGGACGAAGACCGCCGTGAAGCCGGCGACGAACAGCGCGACTCCGGTGACGAGCCGAGCGCGTCCGCCCTGCTCTCCGATCAGCGATCCCATCAGCCCGAGATAGCCGGGGATGAGTGGCAGGATGCAGGGGCTGGCGAACGAGACGAGCCCCGCGAGCAGCGCGATCGGCACCGAGACGAGCAGCTGGCCGCTCAGCACCGCAGCGCCGGGGTCGAAGCCGAGGGCCTGGACGAGCTCGACGCTCACCGCTCGAGCTCCTCTCGCAAGAGGGTCGAGAGGATGCTCGCATCGCTCACCGCGCCCGAGACGCGGGCCGCCACGCGGCCCTCGGTGTCCAGGATGATCGTGGACGGAACAGCGTTGGGAGCGATGAGGCCCGCGAACGCCAGCTGGCCTTCGGAGGTCTGGTCGTCGAGGATCGAGGGGTACTCGATGTCGAACTCCTGCTCGAACGACGCGGCCTGCGCGGCCCCGTCGCGCACGTTGACGCCGATGAAGTCCACCCGATCGCCATACTCGGCGTACAGCTCCGCGAGCACCGGCGCCTCGACCCGACAGGGCGGGCAGGCGGCGTACCAGAAGTTGACCAGCGTCACGCCGTCGAGGTCGGCCGAGTCGAACTGCCCGCCCATGACGAGCGGTCCGCTGAAGTCCCCGGGAGTGATGCGGTCCTCGAGCGCGATCTCCGTGACGATGCCGTCGCCGGCGATGTAGCCGGCATCGCCGACCCGACCGGCCACGCCGTCCGCGCTGACGCACCCGGCGAGCACCAGCGCGCCCGCCGCGACCGCTGCCGCCAACCCGGAACGAACCGTCGCGTTCAGTCGGACCGTGCCACTCATCTCGCCCTCCAAGGATCTGTACTCGACACGCTGACCTGCGCCGTAGGATCCGTTGGGTGGCGACCGCAGACGCGCTGGCGGATCCCGGGGGCGGGATTCGGTCCGACGTCGAGACCTGCGGGGTGCGCCACCTGCTTTGCCTTAGCCGAGCGTCCGGCGGGCACCGATACCAGCCTACCGGGCCTGGTCAGGCTGCGCTCATCGGCGCAGGATGGACTGCGTGCTCGATGCCGGGCGCAGGTCGAGCCGACGCAGGAGCTGCGCGTTCAGCGCGACCACGATCGTGGACAGCGACATCAGGATGGCGCCGACGGACATCGGCAGCACGAACCCGATGGGTGCAAGAACGCCGGCGGCGAGAGGGACCGACATCAGGTTGTAGCCGGCCGCCCACCAGAGGTTCTGCTTCATCTTCCGGTAGGCGGCGCGGGACAGCTCCATGACCGACAGCACCGACCGCGGGTCGTCGCTCGCGAGGACCACGCCGGCGGATGCGATGGCGACATCGGTGCCCGCGCCGATCGCCAGCCCGACATCCGCTTGAGCAAGCGCGGGAGCGTCGTTGACGCCGTCCCCGACCATCGCGACCTTCCGACCCTCCCGCTGCAGCGACTGCACCTTCGCGGCCTTGTCCTCCGGACGGACGCCCGCGAAGAACCGATCGATGCCCAGCTCCTCGGAGACTGAGCGAGCCACGGCTTCGGCGTCACCCGTGATCATCACGACCTGCACGCCGAGGGCGTGCAGTGCATCGATCGCGTCACGGGACTCCGAGCGGATCTCGTCGGCGAGCTTGAGCGCGCCGATGACGGCGCCGTCCTGGATGACGTGGAGGATGATCGCGCCGTCAGCCCGCCACCGGTTGGCGATGTCGAGCTCATCCGCTCGTTCTTCGGTGAGCAGGTGTGGCCCGCCGACGCGGACGGTCGTCCCATTGACGGTCGCGGTGACCCCGACGGCAGGGGACGACGCGAAGTCGCTGCTGCGCGGGACGACGAGATCCTTGGCGGCAGCGGCGTGCACGATCGCCTTGGCGAGCGGGTGCTCGCTGTCGGACTCCGCAGCGGCTGCCAGCCCGAGCACGAGTTCCGCATCGTGGCCATCCACGACGGCGATGTCGGTCACCGTCGGCTCACCCTTGGTCAGCGTGCCCGTCTTGTCGAACAGCACCGTGTCCACGGTGCGCATGCTCTCCAGTGCCAGGCGGTCCTTCACGAGCACGCCGCCTCGAGCGGCACGCTCGGTCGCGATGGAGACGACGAGCGGGATGGCCAGGCCGAGCGCGTGCGGGCAGGCGATGACGAGCACGGTGATGGTCCGGATCACGGCTGCGTCGGGGAACCCGACGACCGTCCAGACGAGGGCTGTCAACGCGGCTGCGCCGAGAGCGAACCAGAAGAGCCACCCCGCCGCTCGGTCAGCGAGGCGCTGCGCTCGCGACGAGGAGCTCTGCGCGTCGGCGACCAGGCGCTGGATACCGGCGAGCGCGGTGTCGTCGCCGGTTGCGGTCACTTCGATGCGGAGGCCCGAATCGGTGGCGACGGTGCCGGCGGTGACGTGGTCACCCACCGTTCGAGAGACCGTCTGGGACTCGCCGGTGACCATGGACTCGTCCATCGCCGCACGCCCGTCCACGATCCTGCCGTCAGCCGGCACGCTTCCGCCGGGCCGGACCACGGCGATGTCGCCGACGACGAGGTCGGAGGGCGAGACTCTCACGATCTCGCCCTCCTCGATGCGCTCCGCCTCGTCCGGCAGCAGCGCTGCCAGCGAGTCGAGGGCAGAGGACGTCTGCGCGAGGGAGCGCATCTCCATCCAGTGGCCCAGGAGCATGATGACGATCAGGAGCGCAAGCTCCCACCAGAAGTCGAGCTCGTGGTGCAGGAGGCCCAGTGTGGCACCCCAGGAGGAGATGAACGCGACGGTGATCGCGAGCCCGATGAGGAGCATCATGCCGGGCCGACGGTCCCGGATCTCGCTGACTGCGCCGACGAGGAACGGCTTGCCTCCCCACACGTACATCACCGTGCCGAGCACCGGGGAGACCCATGCCAAGCCAGCGACGTCGGGCACTTCGTACCCGACGATCATCCCGAACATGCCGGACAGCGCAACGGTCGGGATCGCGAGCGCCAGCATGATCCAGAACAGGCGCCGGAACTGCCCGACATGGTCGCCATGACCGACGTGACCGCCCGCCGTGTCGTGACCGTGCCCGCCCGGCGCGCCGTGCTCCATGCTCGCGTGTCCATGGCCGTTCGCCTGAGCATCGGCGACCGCAGTTCCGCGCACCGTCGTCTGCTCGCGCTGCTGATGCATGGCGTCACCCGAGTGGACGGCGTGGTCTGACCCTTCACTGTCGGGCTGCGCCCCGACCGATCCATGCGGGCGGTGCCCGTGCTGCTCGTGGCTTGGCGGGTTGGTGGCGCGGTCGTGCGAGTGGTTCATGGCCTGCTCATTTCGGGTCGAGCGATGCGGATCTTGCTTGGAACGGTGCTGAAGCGCCAGCGTCAGGCGGCGTACTTGCGCGGGTCTGCGTCGAACAGCGGGCCGCAGGCCGCGCAGCAGAGGTAATAGCGGTTGCCGTCGAACTCGCGGACGAGGCCTGCGGCCTCGGCCTCGGCCTTGACGACGCTACTGCCGGCCATGACTGGGCACTCGGCGACCTGGTCGTCGGCTACGGCGGTCGGGTTAGCGGCCTCCCCACCGGTGCCGTGGTCGTGGTGCACACCGTGATCGTGGTGACCGTGACCATGAGCGTGGTCGGCCCGGTGGTCGTCGGCGTCATGGTGGTGGTGAATGGTGCTCGCATCGCACATGGTCTGCTCCCTCTCGGACAATGGCCTCATGTCTCGGCCTGCGGCCCCGCGAAGATACCCCCCGGGGGTATAGACACACTAGGGTAAGCGGCGGCCGTGGGCAAGGGCGCCTCGGCCTCCGCGCCACCCGGTCAAGCGGGCAGGGGGTGCCAGGTCTGGCCCAGATCGCTGGTGCGCTGCAGCCCCGACCTCGTGGCGACGACCAGATCGCCGCTGTCCAACGATGTCAGCGCGAACACCTGCTCGGGGGCGGTGCCGACTGCGCTCCACTGGTCGCTCGAGTCGGTCTGCCACAGCGTGCCGTCGACATCGACGCCGACGACGGTGTCGCCCGCGGAGGCGATCAGCACAACGGCTGGCGCGTCTTCGACCGGTCGGAACGTTCCTCCGTCGTCTTGGCTCCGCTGCAGACCGGTGAAGGTCGTCATGAGCAGCCCGTGGTCGGTCGCGAGCAGGTCGTACGCGTCGGCCGCGGCGCCCTGGCGCCACGTCGAACCCATGTCCTCGCTGATGAGGAGCTGCCCGGCGTGGGAGCCGATGACCGATCCGGTGGCCTGGTCGAAGGTCAGCGCATGGAAGTCAGCGATGCCGCCAAGCGAGACGGCTTCCCAGTTCTCGCCCAGGTCGTCGCTGCGGATGAGTCCGACGTTCGGCCCCTCGAGGTGCTGCGGCCCAGTCGTGCCGGGATGGCCGGAAGCCAAGAGCGACTCGCCGGCGACGGTCAGGCCCATCAGATCGATGCTGTGCTCACCGATGGGGCCTTCCACCTCCTCGCTCGAGAGGTCCACGGTGAAGAGTCCGTTGTGCGAGGCGACGAGCAGCGACCCGCCATCGGCGCTGGGGAGCAGCTCGTGGATGTGATTGTCGTCGGTGAGTGCGTCGGCGGTTGCCGCAGGGGAAGCGCACGCCGCCGTGAGCGCGGCGACGGCGGTGCAGGTGGCGGCCGCCGCAATCGCGCGGCGGCGGCGGTGTGAGTAGGAGGAGTGCATGATCCGTTTCGGTTGCTCGAGTGCTGAATTGGTCGTGAGCGGGCTGGGGCGACGCGTGCACCGTCGCCCTAGCCCCACCGGTCACAGCTCGTCGAGCAGCGCCTGCATCTCGGCGATCTCAGATGCCTGATCGCTCGTGATGCGCTCTGCGAGGGCAAGCGCATCCGAATCGATCCCGCTGTCGATCTCGGCCTCCGCCATCTCGACGGCGCCCTCGTGGTGCACGATCATCTGCTCGAGGAACAGGCTCGACGCCTCGGGGCCGGACTCGGCCTCGAGCGCAGCCATGTCGTCTTCCGACATCATGCCCCCGTCGCCGCCACCCACGTCATGGTGCGAGCCGGAAGCATCGTCGGAGAGCTCGATGCCCCATCCCTCGAGCATCGCGGTCATCTCCTCGATCTCCGGCTGCTGTGCCGTCCGAATCCGCTCCGCGAGCGCCGCGACGCGCTCATCGACGTCGGACTTGGCGAGCAGCATGTCCGACATCTCGATCGCCTGCTGATGATGCGCGACCATGTTCATGGCGAACATGACGTCGTCCTGGTTGAAGTCCGTCGCACTCCTCGAGTGCGAGGGAGAGGGAGAGGGCGAGGGCGAGGGCGAGGATGTCGATGCGCTGGGCTGCACCTCGGCCTGCTGGGGCTCGGTCGCGGTGGCGCAGCCGGTGAGCAGCAGCGCGGTCGCGAACACGCTCGCAGCGAGCGCGCGGGTCGTCGTGTTCAATGTGGTCTCTCTCGATCGAAGTGGCATTGGGTCGCCGGAGGTCGACCGCAACTGGTGCGGTCGAGGCGGGCGATCAAGTCCGGCTGATCGAGAGTTCGACGAGCGATGGCCGGGGCTGCGGCCGATCCGGGTGGCTGCTGGGCGCCGACGGGGGAGCGGTCGACGACAGCGTCAAGCGCACCGGCGCGATGCGGATGACCAGCGTCAGCGCGATCAGGGCCAGCATGCAGCTCGCTGCCATCGCTCCCACGCCTTCGCACCCGGCGGCGGCGCAGTCGACCGCACCGGGGGGATGGGCGGCTTCCACGGCGACGGCTTGCACGTCGCTGTGGGGAGCGCCGCCCTGGTGCGCCCCCGCTGGCTCGCCGGCGAGGATGTGCATGGCGAGCATCCCCACGATGACGGCGGTCACCCCGAGGATCAGAGCAAGCATCGTGCGAGTGCTGACGGCGACGGGGCGGGTCATGCGTCGCAACGCGTGCATGTCATCACCTCCTGCTGCCGTCAGTCCATGCTAACCCTCGGTCGAGCAGGCGGCGGGGCGTCGGGCTGCACGTCGCCGCCCGACGCCCGGTCCGTTCAGGTCAGCGTGGCCAGCAGGTCGGCAGACGCCGTTTCACAGCGTCGACATGCGTCGGCGCAGATCCGGCAGTGCTCGTGCATGTCCGCGTGGCGCTCGCACTCCTCTGCGCACGCTCGGCACGCCGCCCGGCACGCCTCCAGCATTGCGCGCGTGATCGGGCCGTCGATCGGCACCGCTTTCTTCGGGCCAAGAACAGGCACAACATCCTGAGCATGGCGCTGTTCCTGGCCGTGCGTTGGGTCCTGCTGTTCGCGGGCACCCTCACCGCCGCCGTTGCCGTGTCGACGCACAGCGTCCTCGGTCTGCTCGCAGGCGCCTTCGCGGTCGCCTTCCTCGTGTTCCGCGTACTTTTCACCGTGCTGGTCGAGCGTTCGGTCATGGGCTTCCGGCACCTCAGGCCGCAATACTGCTCCATCTACGACCGGTACTTCTGGCGGCACGAACGGCTATGGAAGCTACTCGTCGTACCACCCTTCAATGGGACTCCGTTGAAGCCCATGATCTGGAGAATGTTGGGGGTCAAGGTCGGCAAGCGTCTGTACGACGCAGGATGCACCATGCCCGAGAAGACGCTCGTGAGTATCGGTGATGACTGCGCACTGAACCAGGGATCAACCATCCAGGGCCGCTCCATGGAAGACGGCCGTGGGTCATGCCCGGTGCGCTATCGGCAGCTTGCCAAACGACCCGGGCCACCGCGTCCCGCGGCGGCCACCCGGAGCGCCCGGCCGCCCGCCCAGATTCGAGCGTCCCAGGGCGGATCGGCTCCCGCCGAACGGCGGGGGTGGACGACCCGAATCGGGGATGTGCCGCCGCCGGATATCGGTTCAGGATCTACTACGCCGTGTGTTCGTGCTGGCCATCCCGCTGACGTTCCTGCCCTATTGGGCTCTGGCGGTCACCGGGACGGCCAGCGTGATCGGGATGCCCGCCGTCAGCCATCTCCTGCGCCCCGGTCCGCCGAGGCGTCCGGTCTTACGGTCTACGCGCCCGGGAGACAGGGCAGTCATCGACGCCTTTCAGCACGCGCATGGAAAGGGCGCGGTCTCGTTCGACCAGCCCACCGTCGGGGCATCGAGAGGCGGATCTCTTGAGATCGATGACGCTGTGCGGTGCGTTATCGCTCGCGACGCTTGCGCGGCTCCGGCTGCTCGCGAGGCTGGGAGTGCTCCCGCGGCATCACTGCTCGGCGGGCCCCCTGGGCGGCTTCGGTGACGACCGTCTCGAGGGGGCCGCGCCCCACTTTCCGGTGCCAGACGTGCGCGAAGAGCAGCGCTGCCAGAACCTGGACCAGGTAGCCGGTGGTGGCGTCGAAGACGTCGAGCGGGGAGTTCATGAATACGATGTGCGCGCTGTAGAGCGTCAGCGTCATCCCGCCCGCCGCGCCCAGCGTCTGTAGTCCGGTCACGAGGGCAGGGCTATGGCGGGCCCCGAAGGCTGCGAGGAGGAGCAGGGCGCCGAGAAGGGCCACCGCGACGCCGGTGGTGTGCAGCAGGTCCAGAGGGGTGGTGGTGTGGGGGGCGTCGGTGGCGAGCCACCACCACGTGGTTGTAGGCGTGGTGCCGCCCGTCCCCCAGATCAGCATCTCGGTGACCTCGTCGGCCGTGATGCCGGCCTCCCCTGCTGTCGCGTACAGCTGATCCCGTCCGCCCAGCGAACGCAACGCCCACCAGGACCCGGCGGCCGCAGCCGCCGCCGCGGCGGCGCCGAAGACCAGGAGCTTGAGCGCGACCCGCGGCGAGGATAGGCGCAGACGTCCGACCAGCAGGCCTGCGCAGATGTAGGCCATCCAGGGCAGCGCGGGGTAGACCCCGGTCAGTGTCAGTTCTGTGAGCAGGTCGACCGGATGGGAGAGCAGATAATCGAACGACGGGTTGACCCCGGACGACTCGGGCAGACCGGGGCGCAGGAGGTGGCTGGCGACGGGCATCCCGAGTGCGATGGCAGTCCCGGTGACCGCCAGCGCCCAGCTGGGCAGGAACGTCAGCGGGATAGCGAGGACGAACAGCACCGCGTAGTACACCAGGATCACCGACATGACGTCGGAATCGGCGTAGCCGAGCGCGAGACCGATGAGCCCGATGAGCGCAGCCCGCGTCGCCAGCGATACGGCCACGCCCTTGCGGTCGGGTCCCACTACCTTGCGACGGCCGGTCATGAAGGCGATGCCGACACCGGCCAGGACGGCGAATGTCGCGGCCGATCGCCCGGCTGCGAGGTCGTAGGTCCATGTCACGTGCCCCTCCGCGTCGGAGGACCAAAGCGCGTGCACTGCCATCATCCCGAGCAGGGCGATGCCGCGGGTGGCGTCGACGCCCACCAGTCGCTGCTTCACCGCTGCGGAGGTAGTGTTCGGAAGAGTTTCGGGGGTGGCCATGCATGAACACTGGACCGCTATCGGCCCGCTGCGCATCCCCGCTTCGGCTGGTGCACCCCCGCCGATCGGCGGGGGTGCGGCAACTCCGTCATCGGCTTCGACCGACCATGATGAGGGGATGGCTGGGCGATTCCGTGACGCGATCCGCGTGATGGTGATCGACGATGAGGCCCTCGTCCGATCCGGCTTCCAGCTGATCCTGGCCGCGGCTGCCGACATCGAAGTGGTCTCGACCTGCGACGGCGTGCGCGGGATCGAGCAGATCCAGCGCTATCGCCCTGATGTGGTCCTGCTCGACCTGCGGATGCCGCAGGTCGACGGGCTGACCATCTTACGAGAGCTCTCCGGATGGGCGCATGCTCCGGCTGTGGCCATGCTGACGACCTTCGACACCGGTGAGCACATCTCGCAGGCGCTGAGTCTCGGCGCAGCGGGGTTCCTGCTGAAGGACACTGAACCGGACCACCTCGTCCAGGCGGTCCGGGTGATGGCCGCTGGCGGCAAGGTGCTGTCGCCGAAGGTCACCGACACGGTGATCACCGGCTACCTGACCAGGAGCAGCGACGCGCCGGTGCCAGCGGGCATCGACACGATGACCCCGCGGGAGCGCGACGTACTCGCGCTCGTCGGGCAAGGGCTGGGGAACGCGGAGATCGCCCGGCGTCTGCACCTGAGCCCGTCCACCGTGAAAGACCACGTCAGCGCGGTGCTGACGAAGCTGGCCGTCACCAACCGTGTCCAAGCGGCGATCATCGCGCGTGATGCCGGTCTGGCCGGCCGGCCCCGATCGGAACGGAGGCGAGCGCCGTGAGGGTGCCGCCAGCCGCCATCGACGTCGCCCTCGTCGTCCTAGCGCTGCTCGACGCCACCTTCAGCTCGGCTCGCGAGGGTGGCGCGCCGATGGCGCTCTCCGTCGTCGCCGCGCTCGGTCTGGCGGTACGCCGCCGCTGGCCGTACCTCTCGTTCGGGCTGAGCCTGCCCGCTCTCTTCGTCGCGTACGTCTTGATCGCGCCCCTGGCGGCGCTCTACACCATCGCGGCGACGGCCCGGAACCGGTGGCATGTCGTCGTCTCCGCCCTGGTCACAGCGGCCGGGTACTACCTGCCGTGGCCGCTGACAGAGTTCTCCTGGTACGACCACGAGCACGGAACGGTCGACCTGCTCGGTCTCATCTACACCGCTGTGTACGTCGGCGCACCCGTGGCGCTGGGCGTGCTCGCCCAGACCAAGCGAGATCTCTCCAGCAGCCTGGCGGAGATCCGCGCGAGCCAGGATCGGGAGCAACGGCTGATCGCCGAACGCGTGCTGGCGCAGGAGCGGGCCCGGCTCGCACGGGAGATGCATGACGCCGTCTCCCACCAGGTCAGCCTGATCGCGGTCCAGGCAGGTGCCCTCCGCGTCACGGCGCCGAACGAGGAGGTCCGCGCCAGCGCGCAGACGATCCGACAGCTCAGCGTGCGCACGCTCGACGAGCTGCGCCACATGATCGGAGTGCTCCGGCGAAGCGACACGTCTCCCATCGACGTCGCTCCGCAGCCACGGCTCGCGGACATCGCCCGGCTGGTGGAAGACAGTGGCAGCAACGCCACCGTCGACCTTCATGCCGTGAACGGACGCGAATGGTCCGAACCCACGGAGCGCGCTGCCTACCGCACGGTGCAGGAGGGGCTCACCAACATCCGCAAGCACGCCCCCGGGGCGGCCGTCAACATCAGGATCAGACCTCGCGGCACCGGCCTGCACGTCTCAGTGCGCAATGGTTCGCCCGCGACGCCGCCCACGAGTGATCTGCCCACAGGCGGCCACGGCCTGGCCGGCCTGCGCGAACGTGCTGAGCTGTTGGGCGGTGGTGTCGAGGCCGGCCCCACCGACGAGGGCGGATTCCTCCTCGAGGCGACCCTCCCGGATCCGCATAGCCCCGCCCATGGCGTTGCGGCGCCTTGACCCGGATCTGCCCGCCCTTGATCCTGGGGCTGGCGCAGTGCCTCCTCAGTTCGTGCGCGGGACGAGGTCGGCGAGCAGGCGCTCGACGCGCGCGCGGATGTCGTCGCGCACACGGCGGACCGTCTCGATGTCCTTCCCCGCCGGGTCCTCGAGCTCCCAGTCCTCGTAGCGCTTGCCCGGGAAGATGGGGCAGGCGTCGCCGCAGCCCATGGTGATGACTGCGTCGGATTCGCGGACGGCATCGACCGTGAGCACCTTGGGCATGTTGCCGGCGATGTCGATGCCGACCTCTGCCATCGCCTCGATGGCGACGGGGTTGATCTGGTCCTTCGGCGCGCTGCCGGCGGAAAGCACCTCGACGGCGCCGTTCGAGAGCGCCGACATGAAGCCGGCGGCCATCTGGGACCGGCCCGCGTTGTGCACGCAGACGAACAGGACGGTGGGGTTCTCTGTCATGATAACTCTCTCTCGGTCGGTCGCCGACCTCCGGTCGGCATCGATGCACCCGTCGGGGTTAGGCAGTTCGTGCCACGGAGCGTCCGTGGCGCGGGGGGTCGTCGGCGGAGAGGGGCCCGGCGACGAGACGATCGACGCGCTGCGCGATGTCTTGTTGACGTCTCTCGATGCAGCGCGCAAGCCGACAGCGCATGGAATGCATCGCTCGCAGCCGCACGCGCGGCAGCCTGCAGCCTCAGCGCCCTCGCTCGTGCGTCATCCGGAGGGCTACCCAGAGGGCGCAACGCCGACAGATGTGCGCACGAGTGGAGCCCAAGGCGTGGAGGCGTCGCCGAGGCAGGATGCGTCCGCAGCAGGAGCACGGCATCTGCTCCGGCTCAGTCGAGCGAGGCAAGGGACTCCACGATCTGCGCTTGAGTAGGGCCACCTGCGAACCCGGTGGGAGTCAGGTAGATGCGGCACGCGAGACTGGTCGTGCGTCCGTCGGACGGGAACAGGTCGCGGCCGTCCACGAGGATGGTCGGGGAGCCCGCGAAGTGCACCTGGCTTGCCTCGGCGGCAGACGTCAGGAGCCTGAACGCGATCGGCACGTCGTGGCGTCCGGCGACGTCCAACGCTGCGCGAAGTCGGCGGCCGGTCTCTTGCCAGCTGGGGCACTCTTCGATGTGGAGGACCTGGACTTCCATTGACATTGCTCCGGTGCTGCTGTCGGGTGCGCATCGCTCGCCCGAGATCGAGTGCTTCCGCCCTTGGCGGAGGAGGCCAGGACGTAGGGACATGGTCGCGTACATGGCTGCGAGGGGGCCCTCAGACCAACCTATCGGCGTCGGATCCACCGGTCGAGCGACTGCTGGCTCCCGCTTCGGGTCTCGGCGGCTGGTCGGGCTTCAACACCGTCGTGGCCGGCGTGAACATCGGCGCCTCGGCCCCGGTCTTCATCGACGTCACGTGATCCCCGGCGGTCATCGACACCGCCTGATCATCGCGACGGTAGACTCGTCGGGCCTGGCCTCTGTAGCTCAATGGAAGAGCATCTCCGTCCTAAGGAGCTGGTTGGGGGTTCGAATCCCTCCAGGGGCACTCATCGTTGCGAGAAGGTGACCGCATGGCCGACCTCCTCCGCGCACTCGTTCGCCGCGTGCGGCAGGCCCGGGAGCGAGCCAGGCTCGCCCTGCCGCCCCCATCCTGGAGCGATCGCGTTGAAGACTGGAGTCAAGGCGTTGCGCTCGCGCGGATCGGGGATGACCGCGAGTTCTGGATGCCGTATGGCGAGCCGATGCGCTCGCCTGCGTTCGAGTCGCTTGCGATGTGGCGCTACGGCTTGGCGCAGCTCGACGGCGCCGATCTCCTGAGCCCTGCGCATCACTTCGACCTGCTCTGCATCGCTGACGCCGATTCCCTCGAATGGGCGCCGATCGAGATCGCCGCCGGCGTCCGGGCGCTGATCGTCGATCGTCCTGTCGACGACGTTTCCCTCTCGGATGGGCACGCCGCCGTGCATCGAGCTGCGCTCGAGGAGCGCTTGCGCGCCAGGCCCGCGGGGGATCGAGCTGCGGCTTGGCTCCGGGCTCGGTTGGCTTGACGAGCGCACCGGCCGCAGTCCTCGGCACGGCCCGCGCGCTGCTGTCGACCGTCGGGCGCCCACGCTGCAGCTCTCCCGAGGCGAGATCCCCTCACGGGCACCGTTGTCGTCGCGCGGCCTGCGTGCCACAGTGACCGCATGTCGTTCCAGGCGTACCTCGACGCGATCGAGGAGAAGACCGGTCTCACCCCTCGGCAGCTCGTCGAGCTCGCGAAGGCGCGCGGCCTCGATGAGCCCGGCGTGAAGGCCGGCGTCATCCTCGAGTGGTTGAAGACCGATTACGGTCTCGGCCGCGGGCACGGGATGGCGCTCGTGCACGTCATCCAGAAGGGTCCGCAGATCAGCGCGAAGCACGTCGACTCGACGGGCGCCCACCGCGACGAGTCCGACACGCTCTGGCTCGACGGCAAGGCCAGCCGACCGGCGTGAGCCGGCGCCGCGCTACGCGCGAGCCGAGTGGAGGCGCGGCCTCGCCGGCGTGCCCGGGCGCTGCGCGTCGCCCGGTGGCGGCTTCTGCGGCACGAGGGGCCGCGACGGCGCGCGGTCGCCGCCCGCGAGCGAGCGCCCGGAGGCTCGCTCGTAGAGCGCGAGCACGCCCTCGTGCGCCTCGTCCACGTTGCCCCAGTAGCCGATGAGCCGCCGCAGCGCACGGTCGCGCTCAGGAGTGACGGCGCGGTAGTACGGCTCGCGGCGCGGCCCGAGCTGCACGAGCCGCACGATCGCGATGGGGTGCCCGTCGAGTGGGTGGAGCACGTCCCACTCGGCCGGGCGGAGGGTCATGCTGGCGACGGTACGGCCGCCCGCTGACGTGCCCACCGCATCTGCCGCATCCGCTCCGTTGCCGCGCCGCATCCGCCGCATCCGCCCGCATCCGCCCCGCTGCCCGCCACCCCTCGTGTTCCGGGACCCCTTCCACCGTTCGGGACCCGGTGCACCAGGTCCCGAACGGTGGAAGGGGTCCCGAACAGCGCGGCGCCTCCTTCGGCGCGGGTCCCCCGCCGCAAGGCCGCGACACACCGCCCCGGTACCATCGGAGGCGGTGCAGTCGCACCGCAACCCCCACCAGAGAGCGAGCGCATGAGCATCACCGCTGCGGCCGGACCGAGGCCCGCGAAGGCCACCGACGGAACGGCGTGGGACGCGCAGGTGCTCGAGGGCCAGTCGCGAGCGCACTACATGCAGTCGGATGCGTGGGCCCGCACCCGTGAGGACAGCCCGTGGCGCGCGCTCCGCGACGTGGTGACCGTGCCGGTCGAGGGCGGCGGGGAGCGGCAGCTGCCGATCCAGCTGTTCGAGCGCACAGCGCCGCTCGCCGGACGCATCCTCTTCCTGCCGCGCGTGAGCGGCATCACGCCCGAAGCGGTCGACGCGATCACCGCGCGCGCGAAGGCCTACCCGAAGCGCTGGTTCGGGCTGAAGATGGAGACGTTCGAGACCGAGGACCCGGCGCTCATCGCCGCCTTCGAGTGCAACGGCTGGGTGCCGGCCGCGTCGAGCCAGTACCAGCACGCCGTCGCCGTCGACCTCTCCGGCACGCTCGACGAGGTCGCCGCCCGCTTCAAGAAGCGGGCCCGCAACTCCTACCGCGCCGCCGAGAACAAGTTCGGCGTCACGGTCAGCAAGGTGCCGATGACGCCCGAGAACGAGGCCGAGATGCACCGCCTCATCGGCGAGACGAAGGAGCGCTCGGGCGGCTACTTCCGGCACCCCGAGTACTTCCAGCGCATCTGGGACGTCTACAAGACGGTCGGCCAGGGCCAGTTCTACGTCGCGCACTACGAGGGCGAGGTGCAGTCGATGGCCTTCGTCATCCGCTTCGGCGACACCGCCTGGTACAAGGACGCCGGCAGCATCCGCGAGAACGCGAAGATCTTCGCGCCCTACCTGATGCAGTGGAAGATCATGCAGGACCTGCACGCCGAGGGCGTCACCCTCTACGAGCTCGCGAACATCCCCGACCCGGCGGAGTGGGAGACGAGCGACATCCGCGGCCTCTACACCTTCAAGACGGCGTGGGCGCCCGAGCCGGTCAAGTACATGCCGACGTTCGAGCTGCCCCTGAGCGGCCGCTACGCGCTCTGGCAGAAGGCGGGCCGCTGGCTGCGCGCCATCTACACCCGCCGCACCGGCGACGCCTGGTTCTGAGCCGCGCTCGCTGAAACATGTGCGGCTGAGCGCTCACCCGACTGGATAGTCCGGTCGGGTCCCCGGTCCGGCGCACACGTTTTGGAGTCGAGCCCCCGGATGCGCTGGATTTCCCGCGACTGCGGGGCGGCACCCCGGCGCTCCGCCCGTGCGTGGCTATCGTGACGGTGTGCGTGAAGACGAGATCGAGAACCAGGGTGCCGGACCCGTCGACGCAGCGGCGCACGAGGGGGTCGAGCTCGTCGAGCCGTCGACCCCGAGCGCTGCCCAGCACGACGACGACTTCGCCGGCGAGCCGGTGTTCGAGCAGGCGGAGCCGGCCCCCGAGCCCGCTGCGGCGGCCGCTTCGGCCGGCCCCGACCGCTCCGTGACCGAGCCGCGGCCGCAGGCCCAGCCCGACCGCCCGCGCTCGCGGCGCGAGGGGGAGTGGCAGGCGTGGGCGGATGCGCTCCGTCGCGTCGGCGGCCGGAGCCCGCTGACCGACTTCATCGACACCACCGCGACGCGCATCGAGCTGTCGACGACGCATCCCGGCGGCCTCGCCCAGTTCATCACCGGGCGCCCGACGGCGCTGTCGAGCCTCATCCGCGACGACCTGGCCCTGCGCGCCGCGCGCGCCGCCGCCTCCGCGATCGCGTCGAAGGGCATCGAGCTCGCCGCCGCCCGCTCCATCGACGCCGTGCACCTCGGCATCGGCATGGTGCGCTTCCCGCACACCACCGCCGACGGCCAGTACCGCGAGATCTTCGGGCCGGTGCTGCTGCGCCCGCTCATGGTGCGCCGCCGCGGCCGCGACTTCGAGCTCGAGCTGCTCGGCCGCCCCTTCGTCAACCCGCGCCTCGCGAGCATCCTGCGCGACCACCACGGCGTGCAGCTCGACGAGCGGCAGCTCATCGAGCTCGCCTCCGGGGAGGGCACGTTCACCCCGAACCCGGTGCTGGATGCGGTGCGCCAGGCGGCCGCGCACGTGCCGGGGTTCTCGGTCGAGGCGCGCCTCGTCGCATCGACCTTCGCCGACGTCGGCGAGCCGATGGTCGCCGACCTCCAGCAGCAGCCCCACGACGTGCTCGACGCGGTCCGCGGCGACGAGCAGGCCGCGTGGCGGGTGCGCGAGGGGCGCGCCGGCATCGACGAGACGCCGCAGGACCAGCGCGACCCCGAGGTCGACCGGCTCGTGCTCGACGCCGACGGCGAGCAGGACGCGGTGATCGCCGAGGCGGCCGCCGGCAACTCGATCGTCGTCGAGGCGCTGCCCGGCACGGGCCTCACGCAGACGATCGTCAACCTGGTCGGCGCGCTCGTCGGCGACGACCGCCGCGTGCTCGTCGTCAGCCCGCGCCGCGCCACGCTCCGCGACATCGCCGACCGCTTCGCCGCCACCAAGCTCGAGGCGCTCGCCGTCTCGGAGGCGACGCTGCGCCGCGACCTCATCGCCGCGATCCGCCGCTTCGAGCAGAGCCCTCGCCCCGAGACGGCCGAGATCGACGAGGCGATGCTGCGCCTGCGCAAGGTGCTGCTCGACTACCGCGTGGCGCTGCAGCGCGTCGACCCGCAACTGCAGGTCTCCGTGCTCGACGCGCTCAAGGAGCTCTCGCGGCTCGCGATGCTGCCGACCCCGCCCTCGACGCGGGCGCGGCTCAGCGAGCGCGCCACCCGCGAGCTCGCCACCGACCGACCCCGCGTCGCCGCGACGATGCGGAAGGCCGCCGATCTCGGGCAGTTCCGCTACGGGCCCAGCGACACCCCTTGGTACGGGGCGGTCTTCGCCAACGCCGGCGCCGCATCCGCCGCCTACGCCGACGCGCAGGCGCTCGCCGGCCAGGGCGTGCAGGGCGGCGACCTCGCCGAGCTGCTCGCGCACGCGAAGAAGGTCGTCGGCGACACGAAGCTGCGCCCGGCCGCGACGCTCGGCGAGCTCGGCATCCAGGTGGCGCTGCTCTCCGACGTGATGGCGACGCTGGACGTCATGACGCCGTCGATCTACGACCGCCCGCTCGGCGAGCTCATCACCGCGACCGGCCCGCGCCGGGAGGCCGTGCAGGCGCTCGGCGGCATGCAGCGCCGCCGCCTCAAGAAGCTCGCGGAGGAGTACGTGCGCCCCGGCGCGCACGTGCCCGACCTGCACGACGTGCTCGTCGCCGCCCAGCAGCAGCGGCGCCTGTGGGCGAAGTTCGCGCCTGACGGCTCGATCCCGTCCGTGCCTGCCGGGCTCGCGGCCCTCGACGCGCGCCTCAGCGACATCCTCGCGCGGCTCGGGCGGCTCGACGCCGCCCTGGCACCGGCGGTGCCGAGCGTCGAGCTGTCGTTCGAGGCGCTCGAGGAGCGCATCGCCGCGCTCGCCGCACCGAGCGACGCGCTGCAGAACATCCAGGAGCGCGCGGAGCTCATGGCGTCGATCGAGCGCCTCGGCCTCGACGCGCTGCTCGCCGACTTCGCCGACCGGCACGTCGCCGACGACCAGATCGAGCACGAGCTCGACCTCGCGTGGTGGCAGTCGGCCCTGCAGGCGATGCTCGGCAAGGAGCGGGCGCTGCTGCGCGGCAACACCGACGTGCTGCGCCGCCTCGAGCAGGACTTCGCGCTCGTCGACGAGGCGCACGTCGACGCCTCGAGCGCGCGCCTCGCGCACCAGCTGGCGCAGCAGTGGCGGCTGGCGATCGACGACCACCCGAACGAGGCGGATGCGCTGAGGGCGCTCATCAAGGCCGGTCCCGTCGACGCCGGTGAGCTGCAGCACGCCGCACCGCACCTGACCCGATCGCTCGCCCCCGTGTGGCTCGCTTCGCCGTACGACCTGCACCGGGTGCCGAAGCGCATCCCCTTCGACGCCGTCGTGATCGCCGACGCCGGCGCCATCACGATCGCCGAGGCCGCAGGCGCCATCAGCCGCGCCCGGCAGGTGATCGCGCTCGGCGACTCGGTGACGCAGACGCCGTCGCCGTTCGACGTGGGCATCTCGACGCTCGGCGTGCGCCCCACCGAGCAGCTGGCGAGCCCCGACGAGCTGCACGCCGAGTCGGCGCTCTCTCGGCTCGGGCAGGTGCTGCCGACGCGCCGCCTCACGCGCTCGTACCGCACCGGCGGTGCCGACCTCGTGAGCGCCGTCAACGACCGCTTCTACGAGGGTCGCATCGAGGCGCTGCCGTGGGCCGGCGCCTACCTGGGCCACGCGTCGCTGACCACCTCGATCGTGCACGACGCGCACGGCCTGCCCGAGCAGGGTGCCGCGACGATCGAGAGCCCCGACGCCGAGGTCGAGCGGGTCGTGCAGCTCGTCGCGCAGCACGCGCGCTCGCGGCCGCAGGAGTCGCTCATGGTCGTGACCGCGAACGAGAAGCACGAGGTGCGGCTGCAGCAGGCCGTCATGGCGGCGCTCGGCGCGGGCGGGCCGCTCACCGACTTCGTCGTCGCGGACCGCGAGGAGCCGTTCGTCATCGTCGACATCACGCACGCGAGCGCGCTGAGCCGCGACCGCGTCATCTTCTCGGTCGGCTACGGCCACACGAAGCACGGCCGCAACGTCGACTTCGGCACGCTCGGCCAGCCCGGCGGTGAGCGGATGCTCGCGGTCGCCATGACGCGCGCGCGGAAGGCGATGCAGATCGTCACCGCGTTCGACGCGGCCGAGCTCGACCCCGAGAAGCTCGAGCACGGGGCCGCGCTGCTGCGCGAGATCCTGCTCGACATCGCCGCGGGGGAGCAGCCGAAGGCGTTCTACGGCGGCGACCCGCTCATGATCGACCTCGCGACGCGGCTGCGCCGCCGCGGTCTGCGCGCCGACGTCTCGTACGACGGCCAGCTGCCGCTCGTGGTCGCCAACGGCGGCATCTGCGCGGCGATCGAGGCCGACCACGACGACGGCGACCGCACGCTGCGCGAGGCGCTGCGCCTGCGGCCCGAGGTGCTGCGGCGCTTCGGCTGGCACACGATGCGGGTGCACGCGTTCGAGCTGTTCACCGACCCCGAGGGCGTCGCCGACCGCATCGCCGAGCTCGTCGGCGCGGATGCGTCGCAGTGACGCCCGACGAGACGGGTCCGGTCGAGGCTGACGGTCCGGTCGAGGCCGAAGAGCCGGCGCCGCTGGTGATCAAGCGCCGCGGCCGCCGGGTCTCGACCGAGCCTGCGCCGGGCTACACGGGCGAGCCGCCGCAGGAGCCGCAGCAGTCGAGCGAGAACGATGACCGGCTGCGGCAGGACGTCCCGCCCCACTGGGGCTGAGGCATCCCCCACCTCAAGGGCCCGCATCACGGCGAGCGGTGCAATGGCCGCGCAAGGCCCAGATCTCCTCTGCTCGTGCACGACGGCCGGCATCGCCGCCGCTCGTGACGGGCGGCGGGGCCGGCGGAGGAGGCGAGCCGCCACCTCCGCCGGCCGCCAGGGTCAGGCCCGCGGGCTCGTGCCCGAGGCAGTTGTACCCGGCGCCTGCGCCCGCAGCAGGTCGCGGATGTCGTGCAGGATGTCGACGTCGGTCTCCGCCGGCTCGTCGGGCAGGATGCCCTTGCGACGGTCGTTGCGCTCCTTCAGCTTCGCCATCGGGAAGATGAGCGCGAAGTAGACGACCGCCGCGACGATGATGAAGTTGATCACGGCCGCGATCAGCAGGCCGATCTTGAACGGGCCCGCGGTGGCGCCGGCGAGGTCGTCGGCGTCGAATGCCATTGCGATGAGCGGATCGATGATCGCTTCGGTGAACGCGCCGATGATCGCTGCGAAGGCGGTGCCGATGACGACGGCGACCGCGAGCTCGATCACGTTGCCCTGCATCAGGAACTTCTTGAAGCCCTCCATGGGGTCCTCCTCGAGTGTGCTGGTTCCCAGGGACTGGGCGGTCCGGTCAGTCGGCCGAGCCGCCTCCGCTGCTGGATGCTGCGGAGGTCTTGGAGGCGGCCGGCTTGGCGGCCGACGTCTCGGCCGGCTTCGCTCCGGCGGGCCGCGAGTCGGTGCGGTAGAAGCCCGGGCCGTTGAAGGTGACGCCGATCGAGCCGTACTGCTTGCGCAGCGCGCCCTGGCAGCGCTCGCACACGGTCAGCGACGGCTCGTCGAAGCCCTGCTTCGCCTCGAATGCGTGTCCGCAGGCGGTGCAGGCGTAGGCGTAGACGGGCATGGTCAGCTCCTCGATGTGGTGTGGATCCCGGACGGCGTCACGACGCCGTCGACAGGCTGGTCGTACGCCGCGTGCGGCACGCTGTCGAACAGCTCGTCGTCATGGACCACGGCATACACCGGAGGACATTCTGCCATTGCGGCGATGGTCTTGTCGAAGAATCCGCGCCCGCCGCCGAGCCGCGAGCCGTCCCGGCCGGCCGCCGTCGCCGGGATGAGCATGAGGTCGACCTCGTCGAGCACGGTCGGCGGCAGCGCCTCGGTCGTCGGCTGCGGCACGCCGAGCGTCGCCTCGACCGTCTCGGTGCCGTCGTGCTGCGCCCAGTCGAGCAAGCCGTCCGGGCGGATGACCGGCAGCAGCACGCGGATGCCCGCACCATCGGCCCAGCGCAGGAACGCCCTCGTGTCGGGCTCGTCGGGCAGCGACAGGTAGGCCGAGATCGTGCGGGCGCCGAGCGACTCGGTCAGCCGCTGCAGGTTCGCGGTGAGGGATGCGCTGCGCTCGGGCGCATCCGCCCCTCGCGCCGCGCGCTGGGTGCGCAGGCGGCGGCGCAGGGCCCGCTTCGCGTCTTCGAACGCCGACTCGTCATCGCTCACGCCTTCGACCGTAGTGCGTGTCGATCAGGGCCCGGACTCCTCGGCGCTCCGAAAGATGTGCAGCAGCGCGCGGGATCGGCTGGACTATCCAGCCGGCGCCCGGGGCGGCTGCACATCTTTCGGTCTCCCGACCGCGGGAATCCCGTACCGGGGCAGCCGTTGGACCCAGTGGGCGCTGGTGCGCCCGGAACAGGACGGGATCGCGATGGATTACGGCCACGAGCTCGAGTTCGGCGTCTTCATCACGCCGACGAACCGGCCGCCCGAGCAGCCCGTGCGGCTCGCGCAGCTGGCCGAGCAGGAGGGTTTCGACCTCGCGACCTTCCAGGATCACCCCTACCAGCCGGCATTCCACGACACATGGACGCTCATGAGCTGGATCGCGGCCTCGACCGCGCGCATCCGCATCGCGCCGAACGTGCTCAACGTGCCGCTGCGCCAGCCCGCGGTCGTGGCGCGGAGCGCCGCGAGCCTCGACCTGCTCTCGGGCGGCCGCTTCGAGCTGGGCCTCGGCTCCGGCGGCTTCTGGGACGCGATCGCGGCGATGGGCGGCGAGCGACTCACGCCCGGGCAGGGCGTGGACGCGCTCGCCGAGGCGATCGCGATCATCCGCGGAATCTGGAACACGAGCGAGCGCGGCGGCCTGCGCGTCGACGGGGAGCACCATCGCGTCGCGGGCGCGAAGCGGGGGCCGCGCCCCACGCATCCGATCCCGCTCCACATCGGCGCGTACAAGCCGCGCATGCTGCGCCTCACCGGCCGGCTCGGCGACGGCTGGCTGCCCTCGCTCGGCTACATGCAGCCCGGCGACCTCGGCCGCGGCAACCAGACGATCGACGAGGCCGCCGCTCGCGCCGGCCGCGACCCGCGCGAGATCCGCCGCCTGCTCAACATCGGCGGTGCGATCGCCGAGCGCTCGACCGGCAGGCTGCAGGGTCCGCCCGACCAGTGGGTGGAGGAGCTCGTCGACCTCGCGCTGACCGAGGGCGTGGGCACCTTCATCCTCGCCGCCGACGAGCCGACGCTCATGCAGCGGTTCATGGCCGAGGTGGCGCCGGCGGTGCGCGAGCAGGTCGAGGCGGAGCGCGCCGAGCGCGGCACCGACACGTCGCCCGCCGTCCCGACCGCGGCGCTCGCGAAGCGCGTGGAGGGGCTCGACTACGACGCCATCCCCGCGAGCCTCAAGGCGACCGCGGTCGAGCCCGGCTCGTGGCAGTACCCGGATGCGCAGCACACCTACCTGCGCGGCGGCGCGCCCGGCGTGGTGCTGCGTCCGACCAGCGCGGCGCAGGTGGCCGACGCGCTCGGCTACGCGCGCAGCCAGGGCGCCGCGCTGCTCGGACCGGGCGCGGGTCGCGTGCCGCTCAGCATCCGCTCGGCCGGCCACGGCATCTCGGGCCGCTCCACCAACCACGGCGGCATCGTGGTCGACGTGGGTGCGCTCAACCGCATCGACGTGGTGGATGCGCAGCGCCGCCTCGTGCGCATCGGCGCGGGAGCGACGTGGGGCGAAGTCGCGACCGCCCTCGACGAGCACGGCTGGGCGATCACCTCCGGCGACTACGGCGGCGTCGGCGTCGGCGGGCTCGCGACGGCCGGCGGCGTCGGCTTCCTCGGCCGCGAGCACGGGCTGACGATCGACCACATCGAGTCGATCGACGTCGTGCTCGCAGGCGGCGACCTCGTGCGCGCGAGCCGCGACGAGAATCCCGAGCTCTTCTGGGGCATGCGAGGCGCCGGCGCCAACCTCGGTGTGGCCGTCGCCTTCGAGATGATCGCGCAGCCGGTGGGGGAGATCGGCTTCGCGCAGCTCGCGTTCGACGCGAGCGACACCGCCGACTTCCTCGCCCGGTGGGGCGCGACGACCGAGGCGAGCGACCGAGCGGTGACGCCCTTCCTGCTGCTCGGGCGCGATCAGCCGGGTCGCTCCCGCATCGCGCAGGCGATGATCGCCGTCGACGCCGCCGACCCGGAGACGATCGTCGGCCACCTGCAGCCGTTCGCGATGGTCGCGCCGCTCGTGCAGCAGCAGGTCGTGCGCACGCGCTACGCGGGCGTCATCGACAACGCGCCCGGCGGCGCGCACCAGGGGCAGGGGGAGCCGACCACCCGCTCCGCGCTGCTGGGTTCGATCACGCCGGACGTCGCGACCGCGCTCGCCCGCTTCCTCGACGCGGGCACGCACTTCTTCTTCCAGATCCGCGCGATGGGCGGCGCGATCGCCGACGTCCCGGCGGATGCGACCGCGTTCGCCCACCGCGACGCGGGCTTCTCGGTCATCGCGTTCGGCATGGACCGCACGCGACTCGACGCCGCATGGGACACGCTCGTCGCGCCCCACGCATCCGGCCTCTACCTGTCGTTCGAGACGGATCAGCGGCCCGGCAGGCTCGAGGATGCGTTCCCGCCCGCGACGCTCGCCCGGCTGCGTGCGCTGAAGGCCGAGGTCGACCCGGAGAACCTCTTCCGCGACAACTTCAACGTCGTGGCGTGAGGGGTGGTTCGTCTCGATACGCGGCGCCTGCGGCGCTGCTACTCGACGAGCGGGGAAGGACGGAGCGCGGCCGCCCCCTCCGCTGATCGAGTAGCTGCTGGCGGAGCCGGCCGCGTATCGAGATCGGGTTACCGGCGGTGGTTCGTCTCGATAGCGGCGCCTGCGGCGCTGCTACTCGACGAGCGGGGGAGCGGGAGCGCACCGGGCGAAAGCCCGGCTCACCAGCTGCGCGCCTGCAGCCCTCGCACAGCACCGAACGCCGGATCGACCGTGACGAGCTCCAGCCCCTCGGCGAGTGCCTGCGCCGCCAGGAGACGGTCGAACGGGTCTCGATGGTCCCAATCGAGACGCCCGGCGGCGAGCGCGTGCTGCGCGGTGATCGGGAGCTGAGCCAGACCCGCAGCGAGCAGCTCCTCGTCCCACCGATCGAGCAGCCCGCTGGCATCGAGCTTGCCGATCCGATGCTTCGTGGCGATCTCGAACGCGCTCGCTGCCGAGACGAAGATGGTCTCGGCCTGCTCGACGAGCTCGGTGCGCAACGGCTCCGGCACGCGATCCGGGGAGCTCAGCAACCACAGCAGCACGTGGGTGTCGAGCATGCGCCTCACTCCCACTCGGCGAGCTCCTCGTCGGGCAGCTCGTCGTCGAAGTCGCCGGGCACGTCCATCGCGACTCGCCCGAATGCCCGGCGCAACGGTTGCACGGGCACCAGGCGCACGCGAGGCGTCCCGGCGTTCGCGATGACCACCTCTTCGCCTCGTTCGGCGCGTGCCACGAGCGCAGAGAGGTGCGTCTTCGCCTCGTGCATGTTGACCGTCGCCACGCGTCACCTCTCTGACCCCGACGAGGGTTAGTCTACCGAGCTAGCCAAGGCGGCGCCAGGGTCGCCGGCGCTCCTTGCCGACCTCCACGCGAGCGACGCGCCGCACGCGCGTCTAGGCTCAGACCGTGTTCGACTCTGCCCCGCGGCTCTCTCACGGAGCCATCACCGTGCGCGGCATCCGCCAGCGCGACGCGAAGGCGCTCGAGGCCGAGCTGCTCGCGAACCGCTCGTGGCTCGAGCGCTGGGAGGCGACCCTGCCGGGCACCCGCCCGAGCGGCCGCTTCGACACCCGCTCGTCGATCCGCTCGCTGCTCGACGCCGACCGCGACGGCACCGGCATGGCGTTCGCGATCGAGGTCGACGGCGAGTTCGCCGGCCAGCTCAACGTGGCCAACATCTCCGGCGGCGCGCTCGCCTCGTCGACGCTCGGCTACTGGATCGCGCAGCGCTTCGCCGGCCGCGGCGCGACCACCACCGCCGTCGCGCTCGTCACCGACCACCTGCTCGGCCAGGCCGGCCTGCACCGGGTCGAGGTGTGCATCCGCCCCGAGAACATCGCGAGCCTGCGCGTGGCCGAGAAGCTCGGCTTCCGCTACGAGGGCTGCCGCCGCCGCTACATCCACATCGACGGCGACTGGCGCGACCACCTCTGCTTCGCCATCGTGCGCGAGGAGCTCGCCGAGCCGATGCTCAACCGCTGGCTCGCCGGCCGCGTGCCTCCGTTCGACCGCTCGGTGTACCCGATGCAGGTCGGCGGCGACCCGCGCGCAGGCTCCCAGCGCTGACGCGAGCGGCACCGAAACGGCGCCGCGCGAGTCTTCCTCGGCGAGTCGCCGCGAACCGCCGCGCGACCTCCCGAGGTCGAGCGTGAGCCGCCACTACCGTGCAGGACATGCCAGAGTTCGCAGGTCTCGGGACGTCCCTCGTCCTCATCGTCGCCGTCGTCCTCTGGGTCGCCTACCTCGTGCCGGTGTGGACCCGGAAGCGCGAGTACCTCGCCACCGAGCGCAACGCGATCCGGCTGCAGCAGACGCTCCGCATCATGGCCGAGTCGGCCGAGTCGCCCGAGGAGGTGCGCATCGAGGCGGATGCCCGCACCATCGCCGTGCAGCAGAAGGCCGTCGCGAAGGAGGCCCGCCTCAAGCAGGCCATGGAGCACGCGAAGGCCGTCGCCCGCGCGCGCGAGCTCGACGAGCAGATCAAGGCGGTCGAGCGCGAGGTGCGCGCGGCCGTGAAGTCGACGGTGTCGCGCGCCCAGCGCCTGCGCCGCACCCGGCTCGCGTGCTTCGCGCTCGTGCTGATCGCGATCGGCGCGATGGTCGTCGGCGCGCTCGTGCCCGGCCTGCAGGTGCTGCTCGCGCTCGGCGCCGCGGTCGTCGTGCTCGGCGTCGTCGGGCTCGTCGCGGTGAACGCCTCTGCCTCGCGGATGCGTCAGGTCGCGTCGTCCGCACCGCAGGTGCGCACGCTCGTCGAGGCGCGGGAGGTCGCGGCGCAGGCGGTCGCCGCCGAGTCGCGGATGGCCGAGCAGGTCGTCGCCCGCCGGTCGGTCCGCGCCGAGGCATCCGGCACCGACATCTTCCGCACCGACGTGTTCCGCACCGGCGCGCTCGGCCGCACGGGCGAGGCGCCTCGCGCGTCGAGCGCAGAGGCCGCCGAGGAGACCCCCGAGTCGCGCGCCTGGTCGCCGCGGCCGGTGCCCGAGCAGCGCGCGCGGCCCGAGTACCGCCCCGGCGACGACCTGCTGCGCCGCGCGCGTGCACAGCTCGCGGAGGACCGCCGCGCCATCTCGGGCCCGATCGCCCGCGTCGCGGCGCTCGACGCGAGGTTCGACGAGATCGTCACCGGCGAGATCGCGACCGCCGTGGCTCCCGCCAAGGCCCCGGCGACGAGCGCCCCGGCGACCAGCGACCCCCGACTGGCGCCCACGCAGCCTGCCGTGCCCATCCGCGAGGTGCAGCTCGACGCCGCGACCCCCGTGCCGTCGGCCGACGCGCCGCGCGCCGACGCACCGCTCGAGACCGAGCAGGACGAGCACCGCGTGCGCCGCGAGCAGCCCGGACGTCGCGAGCAGGAGCGCCCTGCCGCAGCCGGCTCGCGCTTCGCGGCGATGGGACTCGTCGACGACGACCTCGAGCGCCTCGACGTGCACGAAGCGTTCCTCCGCCGCGTCGGCTGACCCGTCCCGATTTCGTCGCTCCCGCATCCGTCGGGTACGCTGTTCCGGTCCGGGCCCGTAGCGCAGTTGGTAGCGCGTCTCGTTCGCAATGAGAAGGTCGGGGGTTCGATTCCCCCCGGGTCCACAGATCGTCCAGGAAGCCCCGGCCATGCGCCGGGGCTTCCTGCTTGCCTGGCCCGCGCTGAGGCGCCGGAGGCAGTCCAGGTCATAACGCCCGCGTATCGATAACACTGTCCGCGTTTCTCCCCAGGCCGGCTCTGACGCCCCTACGGTGACCTCGTGGCACACATCCTGATCACCGCGATGCCGTTCGCGGGGCACGTCCGTCCGATGGCAGCGGTCGCTGCCGCACTGCTCGAGCGCGGGCACCGCGTGACCGCCTACACGGGGGCCAAGCACACCGACGCGTTCGCCGCGCTCGGGTGCGCGACCCTCCCATGGAGCGCGGCGAAGGACTTCGACGACGCCCGGCTCGTCGAGACCTTCCCCGCCACCGGTGCGCCCGGGATCCGCGGCCTGATCGCCAGCGTGCGCGACGTGTTCGTCGGCACCGCGCGCGGCCAGGTCGACGATCTGCTGGCCGCGCACGCGGCGACCCCGTTCGACGCGATCGTGGGCGACGTCATGAGCCTCGGCGCGGGTCTCCTCGCCGAGCTCACCGGGCTGCCGTGGGGCACCGTCTCGATCGTGCCCCTCTCGATGCCGAGCCGCGACCTCCCGCCCGGCGGCATCATCGCGACACCGGGGCGCGGCCGCCTCGGCCGGGCGCGCGACGCGCTCGCGCGCCGCGCGGTGCCCCTCTTCACGGCGCCGCTCGACCGCCCGCACCGCGCGCTGCGGGTCTCGCTCGGGCTGGAGCCCGGCAGGCGCTTCGACAGCGCGCTGTACTCGCCCACCCTCGTGATCGCGACCGGCTGCCCGTCGCTCGAGTTCCGGCGCAGCGACCTTCCCGCATCCGTCCGCTTCGTGGGCCGCCTTGCGCTGCCGCAGGCGCCCGAGCCGAAGCCGGCGTGGGTCGCGAGGCTCGAGGACGAAGGTCGACCCATCGTGTTCGTCACTCAGGGCACGCTCGACACCGACCCGACCGACCTGCTGGTGCCCGCGCTCGCGGGGCTGGCGAACGAGCCGGTGCGAGTCGTCGGCACGACCGCGGGCCGGGAGCTCGGCACGGCGCCACCGCCCAATGCGCGGCTGATCGATTTCGTCCCCTACCCGGCGATCGTGCCGAGCGCGGTCGTCGGCGTCACGAATGGCGGATGGGGTGGCGTGCTCGAGATGCTGTGGATGGGCGTTCCGCTGGTGGTCGCCGGCGGCACGATCGAGAAGCCGCAGGTCGCGGCTCGCGTCGCCTGGTGTGGCGCGGGCGTCGACATGCGCACCGGCCGGCCGAGCGCCGCGGAGCTGCGCGAGGCGGTGTGGAAGGTGCGGAGCGACCGCCGGTACAAGGAGCGCGCGCTCGAGATCGCGCAGGAGCTCGAGCACCTCGGGGGAGCGGCGCGCGCGGCCGCGCTGATCGAAGCGCTGCTGCTGCCCGCGCCGAGCGCCGAGGAGCCGTCGCCCGAGCCTCCGCAGGAGCCGCCCACCGATCAGTGGCCGCCCAAGCAGCCGCCGCCCGACGAGCTGCCGCCCGAGGAGCAGGACGTGATCGTCGCGCGCGGCCGCGACGGCGCGGATGCGGTCATGGCGCGCCTCCGAGTTGCTACCGCGGGGGACATTCAGCGAGGCATTCTCAAGATCGCCTGAAGCGCTGCCTATTTTGGCGCCGGAAGCGCGCCGCCACGCATAGCCTCCGAATATGTCGCTCCTCTGGCGGTCAGCGGCCGACGAACGGTACGCCGACCCGACCTTCCGGATCCTCGCGGTGTGCACCGGCAACATCTGCCGCTCGCCGCAGGTCGAGAAGCTGCTGCGCGCGCGGGTGCCGGCGGCGTTCGCCCGCGAGACGATCGACGCGCTGGGCATCACCAGCGCGGGAACCCACGCCCTCGAGGGCGACGCGATGGACCCGTACGCCGCCGACGAGGCCGCGCGGCTGGGCATCCACATCTCCGGCATGCACCGCGCCCGTCGACTGCACAAGCGGCAGCTCGAGCAGGCCGACCTCGTGCTCGGCGCCGAGCGGCGCCACCGCGACGAGGCGGCGAAGCTGCTGAAGCGACGCGGCACCATCGCGTTCACGGTCGTGGAGTTCACGCTGATCGTCGAGCACCTTGCGGCGAAGGATGACCGCCAAGTCGCACCGCTCGCTGACGACGGCTTCGCCGCGTTCATGCGGCGGGTCGTCCGTGCGGCGAACGACGCCCGCGCGGATGCGGCGCCCCGCGCCGCGATCACGCTCGACCTCTCCGACCCCCACCGGTACGGGCCGGAGGTCTACCGGCGCTCCGCTGACACCATCGACGACTACGTCACGCGACTGGCGGCCGGCCTCCGGTCGCTCGCGAACGGCTGACCCGGCCGGGCCCGCTCAGGCCTGCGGCACCACCGTCAGCACCCGGCGCACGAAGTCGTCGTACGCCTGCATGTAGGTGGTGAGGAACTCCTTCGTCGACTCGACGGTGACGTCGTCGTTGTCGTCGACGAGCCCGTCCTTCCATTGCACGTACGCCTCGACGTCGTTCATCAGCGGGGCGTTGCAGAACGACATGATCGCCTTGAGGTGCTGCTGCCCGACCGCGGTGCCGATGCCGCCGGGGGAGGTGCCGATGATGCCGACTGGCTTCCGCGAGAGCGCGTTCGTGCCGTACGGGCGCGACGCCCAGTCGATCGCGTTCTTGAGCGCCCCGGGAATCGAGCGGTTGTACTCGGGCGTGACGAAGAGGATGCCGTCGGCCTCGGTGATCGCCCGCTTGAGCTCGACCGCCTCCGGCGGGTAGTCGTCGTCGCGGTCACGGTCGTAGAGGTCGAGCGTGTCGATCTCGATGAAGGAGCACTGCAGGTCGTCGGGCGCGAGCTTGATGAGCGCCCGGGCGAGGTGCCGGTTGATCGACGAGGCCGCGATGCTGCCGCAGATCACGCCGATCGAGTACGGGGGTTCGTGGTGGTACGTCTCAGCCATGGCCCCAGCATGCACCAGCGGATGCGGGCCGTCGAGGGAGTGATGGCGAGCCGCCGAGGCTCAGCCATGCCTTAAGTCTGGCCGTGGAACCTGCGGGGGCGTGGTTCGCGACCCTAGGTTCGAGCCATGACGGCGAACCCGCAACGCCCTCGCCACGCGCGTGAGCGCGATGACGCCTTCCGCATCCTGATCGTGAGCACGGGCGACATCTGCCGGTCGCCGCTCGCCGTGCAGCTGTTCCTCGCCCGGCTGCCGGCCGCGTTCGCGCACCACGACACGACGGCGATCGAGGTGTCGAGCGCGGGCACGGTCGCGATCGACGGCCACACGATGGAGCCGGCCGCGGCCAGCGAGGCCACCCGGCTCGGCGTCGTGGATGCGCCTGAGCACCGGGCACGCCGACTGCAGTCCGAGCACATCGAGAGCGCCGACCTCGTGATCGCGATGACGCGAGAGCACCGCGCCGCGGTCGTCAAGGCCGTTCCCCGCGCTCGCCGCCGCGCGTTCACGCTCATCGAGCTGACCCGCACTCTCGAAGCGGTAGCGGGCGGCGGTGCACCGGTGCGGCCCGACGCGATCGGCGACGGGTCGCTGACGGAGTTCTTCCGCAGCGCCATCGACGCGGCGGAGGCGTGCCGCATCAGGCCACCGCGCAAGGGTCGCGAGCTCGACATCGAGGATCCGTACCGACGGAAGGCGGCCGTGTACCGACGGTCGGCGGATGCGGTCGCCCAGCACGTCGATCGCCTGCTGGCCGCCATGCAGTCGCTCGCCGACAGCGAGCCGGCGGATGTCAGCGGCACGCCTGCCTAGCTCGACGACCTAGGGGAGGAAGCGGTCGAGCAGCGACTCGTCCGTGCCGTCGCCGCCGCCGCCCGGATCCGACGGCGCGGGTTCGCCGGTGACCGGGGGAGCGGGCGTGGCCGGGGGCGCCGGGGCGGGCCGCTGCGGCCGGACCGGCGCGGGTGCCTGCTGCTGCGGCGCCGCAGGAGCCGGCTGCTGCGTCGGCTGCTGCGTCGGCTGCGCGGCGATCGCCGCCTGGCGGCCGAGCGATGCTTGCGCGTGCGCCGTGAGCGCGTCGAGCGCGTCGATCGTCTGCGCCGGCGCGGTCTGCGCGCGCAGCGGCTCGGCGGCCGTGGCGAGCGCCTGCTGGGTCGCCGCGAGCCTGTTGACGTTCACCACCGCATCGGCCGCGCGCAGCACGACCGCGCCGAAGTCGGTGACGGCCCGGTCGAGCTCCTCGAAGCGAGCGGTATCCGCCGCGGGGTCGTCGAGGGCAGCGACGCGCGCCTCGAGCTCCTCGACGGCCGCGGGCGTCACCTCGTCGGAGAACGGCGGAGTCGTGGGAGCGGGCTGCGCCAAGCACGCGGCCTGCACGTCGTCGACGCCCTCGTACGCGGCAGCGGCCGCGGCATCCTCGTCGGTCGTGAAGCCCGCGGCGAAGGCCTCGACGGTGGCGATGCGGCTCTCCTCGAAGGCGGAGCGGTCGACGCGTTCGATGATGAGGTACGCGTCGTCGACGACGGCTGCAGCGTCGAGCGACGCGACCATCCGCTGCTCGAGCCGCACCCCAGCGGCGGCGAGCGCGTCGACCTCGCACTCGGCCTGCAGCCGCTCGGCCTCCCACGCGTCGATCTCGCGGGCGGCGCTCGCGTACCGCAGCTGGAGCCCGGCCGTCGACGAGCTGGCAGCCTCCGCCGCGGCCTGGCGCTGGTCGGTCGCGATCATCACCGCGCTCACCGAGCCGGTCGCGAAGAGTGCGGCGGCGCCGAGGCCGAGGTATGCCCAGGGTCGACTGGCTTCAGACGGCATCGCCGGGCGCATCCTTCCGCGTTTCAGAGCATGGTCGCCAGCCAGGCTACCCGGCGCCGCCCGCGAGCACGCGCAGGCACGGGCCGCCCCGACCGACCGCCCGCCCGCGGGCGGGGGAGAGCGGTCACGCGGATGCCGCCTTGACGAGGCGAGCACTGACGTACTGCGTCGTTCCGGTCTCGAACCGCTCGAAGCTGGTGGTCCCTCGGAAGGCGGCGAACGGCTCGAACAACCGGTGGAACATCCGCGGGATCCACGCCTCCATCAGCGCCCGCCGACGGTCATCGTCGAGTTCGAGCGCTGCCCGGACGTTCGCGGTGATGTCGCGGCTCTCGAGCAGCTCGAGGGGCCCTTCGCCGAGCCGTCGCCGCAGCGCCGCCATCCCCGTCGCTGGACGAAAGTCGGCGAAGAGGAAGCTGCCGCCCGGGCGCAGCACGCGGTGCACCTCGGCCAGGAAGTCGTCCATCGAGCCGTAGCAGTGGGAGGACTCCACATTGACGACGACATCGAACGAGCGGTCGGCGAACGGCATGGCCAGCGCGTCGCCCTGCACGAAGCCGAGGCCGGGAGCGCGCCGGTGCCGACGGCACAGGGCGATGGAGCTGCGGGACAGGTCGAGTCCGGTCGTCGCGCGCGGTTCGCGGTAGCGGGCGATGAACGAGGTGCCGCCGCCGCGGCCGCACCCGACCTCCAGCACGTCGGCTCCGCGCAGCTCCATGTCGCCGATGACGTGGTCGTAGAGCTGGATGCAGAGCCGGTCGGGTTCGTCGGCGGGAGCGAGCACCGGGCCGTCAGTCTCTGGCGTCGTGGCGTAGCCGTAGTTCATGAAGGCCCACTCGGGCTTCCGGACCTTCACGGCGAGCACCTCGTACAGGGCCCGCCACGCCAGCTGGCGCACGCTCATGCCTCAGGCTAGCCCCGGTGGCGGCGCGGTCGTCAGCCCCGGTACCCGCGGGGGTTGCGCTGCTGCCAGCGCCACGCATCTGTCACCGCGTCGTCGAGCGTGCGCGTGGCCTGCCAGCCGAGCCGCTCGCGCGCCAGGGTCGGGTCGGCCGTCGAGACGGGCGCGTCGCCCTGCCGCCGCTCGACCACCTCGACGGGCAGCTCGCGGCCGACGACCCGCTCGAACGCGCGCAGCACGTCGAGCACCGAGCCGCCCACGCCGGTGCCGAGGTTGACGGTGAGCACGCCCGGCTCGAGCGCCTCAAGGGCGGCGACGTGGCCCTCGGCGAGATCCATCACGTGGATGTAGTCGCGCACGCCCGTGCCGTCGGCGGTGTCGTAGTCGTCGCCGAAGATGCGCAGCCGCTCGCGCTCGCCGGCCGCGACCTGCGCGATGAACGGCATGAGGTTGTTGGGGATGCCCTTCGGGTCCTCACCGATGTCGCCCGACTCGTGCGCGCCGACCGGGTTGAAGTAGCGCAGGACGGCGGCCTGCAGGCGGGGGTCGGCGGCGGATGCGTCGGCCACGATGGCCTCGATCATCGCCTTCGTGCGCCCGTAGGGGTTCGGCAGGTCGATGCCGACCGGGGCGTCCTCCCGCAGCAGCTCACCCGGCTGCTCGTAGACGGTTGCGGAGGAGGAGAAGACGAAGCGCTCGACGCCGTGCGCGGCCATCGCCTCGAGCGTCGCGATCGCGGACCCCAGGTTGACGCGGTAGTAGGCGAGCGGATTCGCGACCGACTCGCCGACCGCCTTCAGGCCGGCGAAGTGGATGACGGCGTCGATGCGGTGCTCGTCGAGCACGCGGCCGACGAGCTCGGCGTCGCTCGCGTCGCCGAGGATGAGCGGCATCTCGGCACCCGCGATGCGCGCGGCTCGCGTGACGGCCTCGTCGCTCGCGTTCGAGAGGTCGTCGAGGATGGCGACCTCGTGCCCGTGCGCGACGAGCGCGATCGCGGTGTGCGAGCCGATGAAGCCGGCGCCGCCGGTGAGCAGGACGCGCATGGTGTCTCCTTCAGGAGAGTTGGTCGGGAATCGGCTTTCAGGCTAGTGCGCAGCGAGTCGCCAAAAGGGGAGTGCTGGATAGTGTGAGGGCATGCCCTTGCCCAGCCGGAAGTCCTCAGAGCCGCCGCGCACTGACCCCGTCTTCCGCATTCTGACGGTGTGCTCGGGCAACCTGTGCCGCTCGCCGCAGGCCGAGCAGCTGCTGAGGACGCGCATCGCCGCGGCGTTCGACCGCACTGTGATTCCAGCGCTGGAAGTGACCAGCGCCGGCACGAAGGCGTTCGACGGAGACCCGATGGACAAGCTCGCCGCCGTCGAGGCGGTGCGGCTCGGCATCGAGGACACGCTCGATCATCGAGCCCGCCGCATTGCAGAGCAGCACGTCGCCGACGCCGACCTCATCCTCGGCATGGCGCGCGAGCACCGCGCGGCCGCATCGCACCTCGTGCCGAGCGCGAACCGCCGCTCGTTCACCTTGGTGGAGTTCGCGCGCATCGTCGACGCGCTTGCCAGGGGAGAGTTCGACGTCGAGGTGCCACCGCTCGGCCAGGATGGGTTCGCTGCGTTCATGCGCCGAGTCGTCGAGATCGCGGTGACGGAGCGCGGCCTGATGCCGGTGCCGGAGGATCCGCTCGAGCTTGACGTCGAGGATCCGTACCGCCGTGAGCCCGAGGTGTACACCAGATCCGCGGATGCGGTGGAGGCGGAGATCGCCCGAATCGCGGCTGGTCTGCGCGCGCTCGCGGACGGGCGACGCTGAGCCGGAATTCTTCCGTGTGAGAGGATTGTCCGGGCGTGCGCTCTCTCTTGTCGCGCCCAGTCACGCAGAGGGAGTCACGTTGGAGCTTTCGGATTACATCCGCATCATCAGGAAGTATTGGGTGCTGCTGGTGGCCGCAACGCTCGTCGGAGTCGGCGCTGGAGCGATCGCTTCGCTGGCGCAGAAGCCGATCTACTCGTCGTCGACGCAGGTCTTCGTCTCGCTGCAGGCCGGGGACACGACGGCGGAGCTGCAGCAGGGCAACACGTACACGCTGTCGCGCGTGCAGACCTACGCGAACCTGGTCGATTCGCAGCGGGTGCTCGACGGCGTGATCTCGTCGCTCCAGCTCGATGTCGAGAGAGGAGCGCTCGATTCGCGCATCAGCGCGACGACGGTGCCCGAAACCACGATCATCGAGATCTCGGCCACGAGCGATGACCCCGCCGAGGCGGCCGCTCTCGCCGACGCGACCGCCGCGTCGCTCTCGACAACCGTGAACGAGATCGAGTCCCGTCCCGACCTCGTGAGCCCCGTGCAGCTCGCCGTCGTCGAGGAAGCGACGGTCCCGTCGTCGCCCATCAGTCCGCGCACCATGGTCAACGTGGCACTGGGCGGCCTCATCGGACTCGCGCTCGCTGCAGGCTTCGCGCTGCTTCGGGAGGTCCTCGACACGCGCATTCGCAACGAGCGTGACGTCCGTGCGGTGACGGATGCGCCGATGATCGGTGCTATCGCGTTTGACCCGAAGGCCAAGGAGCGCCCGCTGATCGTCCACGCCGATCCGCAGAGCCCACGGTCCGAGTCCTTCCGTACGCTTCGAACGAACCTGCAGTTCATCGAGGTCGACGACGGCTCGCGCACATTCGTCGTCACCTCCGCGATGCCGGGCGAGGGCAAGAGCACCACGACCGCCAACCTCGCTGTCGCGCTCGCTGACGCTGGCCAAACAGTGATCCTCGTCGACGCCGATCTGCGCAAGCCCAAGATCGCGGACTACATGAACCTCGACGGCGGCGTGGGCATGACCGACGTGCTGATCGGTCGGGCTCAGCTTGTCGACGCTGTGCAGCAGTGGGGCAACAAATCGCTGTACGTCCTGCCTGCGGGCCAGATCCCGCCCAACCCTTCCGAGCTGCTCGGCTCCAAGGCGATGGCATCGCTCATTGATGATCTCCAAGGCGAGTTCGACTGGATCCTGTTCGATGCCCCGCCCCTGCTCCCCGTCACCGATGCCGCGGTGCTGTCGAAGCAGGTCGAGGCCGTCATCATGGTCGCTTCGGTTGGTAAGGCGACGCGCACGCAGCTCGAGAGCGCGGTGCAGCTGCTCGACGCGGTCGACACGCAGGTCGGCGGCATCGTGCTCACCATGGTCCCGACGCGGGGCGCTGATGCCTACGGCTATGGACACTACGGCTACGGGCACTACGGCTACACCCAGCAGAAGAAGGCGAAGAGCAAGCCGCGTCTGGCGCTCTCTCGGCAGAGGTGACGCGAAAGGGCGACTCGACTGTCGTCGAGCCGCCCATGGTCGCCGCTGCCTCAGTCGGTCGCCTGCCCCTTGCCCAGAACTATCCTCGGCGTTCCGCGCCAACTGGCCGCATCGGAGATGTTCCTGCCGTCGACGAGCAGTTTGACGCCGGCGACGTCGGCGGCTGCGAGGGTCGCGTACTCAGCGTGGTCGGTCTGAATGATCGCGAGATCGGCCGCGTCACCGATGTGGAACGCCTCGAAGCCCAGGGACGAGAGCTCCTCGTCGCTGTACAGCGGGTCGTGCACTCGAACGGTCGCACCCGCCTCTTTCAGCGCATCCGCAGTGGCGAAGACGCCTGAGAAGGCGGTCTCCTTCACTCCGCCCCGGTACGCGGCGCCGAGGACGACGGCGCTCATGCCGCGCAGGCCGCCGAGCGTCGATGCAGCACGTGCCACGAGACGCTCAGGCATGGAAGCGTTGAACTTCCGGGCCGTTCGGACGATCTCGGCGTCGCCGTCGGTCGACAGGTACAGCCGCGGGTAGACCGGGATGCAATGGCCGCCGACCGCGATGCCGGGGCGGTGGATGTGGCTGTAGGGCTGCGAATTGCACGCCTCGATCACCTGGTACACGTCGACGCCCACCGAGTCGGCGTACACCGCGAACTGGTTTGCGAGGCCGATGTTGACGTCGCGGTAGGTCGTCTCGGCGAGCTTGGCCATCTCGGCCGCCTCGGCGCTGCCGAGGTCCCACACCCCGTTAGCCCGCTTAAGGTCCGGGCGCTCGTCGAAGGTCAGCACCGCCTCGTAGAACTCTCGTGCCCGCTCGGCGCCGGTCGGCGAGAGCCCGCCGATGAGCTTCGGGTAGCGCCGCAGGTCCTGGAAGACGCGGCCGGTGAGCACACGCTCGGGCGAGAAGACGAGGTGGAAGTCCTCGCCCTCGGTAAGGCCAGAGATCTCCTCGAGCATCGGCTTCCACCGCGTGCGCGTCGTGCCGACCGGAAGCGTCGTCTCGTAGGAGACGAGCGTGCCGGGCGTCAGGTGCTCCGCCAATGAGCGGGTTGCCGCGTCCATCCAGCCGAAGTCCGGAGCCCACGACGCATCGTCGACGAAGAGCGGCACGACGAGCACGACCGCGTCGGCACCGGGAATGCCGTCCGCGTAGTCGGTGGTCGCGCGCAGGCGGCCGTCCGCAACTGCGGTCGCGAGCTTTTCCTGCAGGCGTGCCTCACCGGGGAACGGCTCGATCCCGTCGTTGATCGACTGCACCGTCCGCGCGTTCACGTCGATGCCGACGACCTCGTGGCCGGCGTCGGCGAACTGCACCGCTAGAGGGAGGCCGATCTTGCCGAGAGCGATGACTGCGATGCGCATGCCTGTCCTTCGATGTGGGGGTGTCGGAATCGGTGTCAGTGCTGCGCGATGCGCACGGTCATCCCCGAATGGGCGGATTCCAGCGCCGCTTCGACGATCTCGAGCGTGTGCAGGCCCTGCTCCATCGTGACGACGTCGCTCTCCAAACCGAGCACCGCGTCTCGAAAGGCCTCGTGCTCCACGCGTAGCGGCTCGCGCTTCGCGAAGGCGAAGCGGGTGACGTCGCCCTCGGCGACGCCACGGAACGACGAGATGGACTCCCATTCGACATCCACGGTGCCGTTCGCGTAAAAGGTGAGATCGCCGGTCATTGTGTCGGCGATGAACGTGCCCTTCTCGCCCGTCACAGTCGTCAGCCGCTCCTTCATGGGGGAGAGCCAGTTGACGACGTGGTTGACGTTCACGCCGTTCTCGAGCTTGCCGGTGACCAGCACCATGTCCTCGTGCGGTCGACCGGACTTCATCGCAACTTGGCCGGACACACTGGCATACGGGCTGCCGGCGATCCACGCTGTGAGGTCGATGTCGTGCGACGCCAGGTCCTTGCCGACTCCCACATCAGCGATGCGCGCGGGGAAGGGGCCCTGGCGCCGGGTCGCGATCTGGTAGACAGCTCCGAGCTCTCCATCTTGGATGCGCTTCCGCAATTGTTGGAGCGCGGGGTTAAAGCGCTCGATGTGACCGACGGCCCCGACGAGGTTGCGCTCGGCGAAGGCGTGGCACATGCGCCGGCCGGCCTCGACCGAATGCGCGATGGGCTTCTCGACGAGCGTGTGCACGCCGGCTCCGGCGAGCTGCAGCGCGACACCCTCGTGGTACTGCGTCGGCACGGCGACCACGGCGACGTGTATTCCGGTGTCGATCAACTCGTCGACGCTCGATAGGACAGGAAGCTTTCCGGCGGCTCCGTGAGGGTCGCCCATCGCATCTGCGACCCCGACGAGCTCGATGCCATCCATCTCGCGCATGACGCGTGCATGGTGACGTCCCATCATGCCCAGGCCGATCAGGCCCGCCCGCAGCACCATCAGGCGCCGGCCCGGGCCAGCGCGTTCACGGCCTCGACAATGCGGTCGAGGTCCGCATCGGTCAGCGACGGATGCACAGGCAAGGAGAGCACGGTCGACGCGGCGATCTCGGTGTTGGGGAGGTCGAGCCCGGGCGCGAAGGCCTCCAACGAAGAGAGCCGATGGTTTGGGATCGGGTAATACACGCCGTTTCCAATCCCATGCTCATCCCTCAGTGCCTTGGAGAAGCCGTCGCGATCCTCCTCGACCCTGATCGTGTACTGGTGGTAGACGTGGACAGCGCCCTCGGCGACAACTGGGGTGCGGACACCTTCGAGGTCGCGGTCGAGGCGAGCGGCGTTCGACTGACGCTGCGTGGTCCACGCGCCCAGCTTCGTCAGCTGCACCCGGCCGATCGCGGCGTGGATGTCGGTCATCCGGGCGTTGAACCCGATGACCTCGTTGGCGTACTGCCGCTCCATGCCCTGGTTGCGGAGCAGTCTGACCGCACGCGCGAGGTCGTCATCCTCAACGACGACCATGCCGCCTTCGCCGCTCGTCATGTTCTTGGTGGGGTAGAGGCTGAACATGGCGAATGTACCGAATGTGCCGACGGAGGCGCCGTCGAGACTCGCGGCGTGTGCCTGGGCGGCGTCTTCGAACACCATTAGGCCGTAGCGATCGGCGATGGCGCGCAATTCCCGCATCCGGGCGGGGTGGCCGTAGAGATGCACCGGCATGATGGCCTTGGTGTGCGGCGTGATGGCGGCTTCGACAGCGGCGGGGTCGAGCGTGTACGTGTCGAGCTCGATATCCGCGAACACCGGCGAGGCCCCGGTCAGCGCAACTGAGTTGCCGGTGGCGGCGAAGGTGAAGGACGGCACGATCACTTCGTCCCCAACGCCGACGCCCGCTGCGAGCAGACCTAGGTGCAAGCCAGCCGTGCCGGAGTTGACGGCAACCGCAACGCGCCCGCCGGCGAGCTGCGCGCCGAACTCTGTCTCGAACGCGGCCACCTCCGGGCCCTGCGCGATCATGCCGGAGCGCATGACTCGATCGACCGCTTCCCGCTCCTCGTCGCCAACGATGGGCTTGGCCGATGGGATCAACTCAGGCACGGGATAGTGCTCCTTCGTATTCGATGAACTCGTCGCCGGTGACGGGGCAAACGAATCGGTCGTCGCGCTGTTCAAGCTTCCGCCCAGCAGGCCCTACCCAGCCCAAACGCCGGGCAGGTACGCCCGCGACCAGCGCGTACGCCGGGACGTCTCGCGTGACCACGGCGCCAGCCGCCACGGTCGCCCACGCGCCGATCGTCACGGGTGCCACGCACACGGCGCGCGCGCCGACTGCCGCGCCATATTCGATTGTCACGCCCTTCGGCTCCCAGTCCTCGGCGGACTTTAGAACGCCGTCTTCGGTGATGGCGCGCGGGTGGAGGTCATTTGTCAGGACCACGCCGGGCCCGATGAACACGCCATCGCCCAGCGTTGCGGGCTCGTAGATAAGTGCCATGTTCTGCACTTTGCAGCGATCGCCGATTTGGACCCCGGCGCCGATGTATGCACCGCGCCCGACAGTGCACTCGTTGCCAATCACCGCATGCTCGCGGACTTGCGCGAGATGCCACACAACTGTGCGGTCGCCGAGTCGCGCGCGCGCATCGACGTCAGCGCTGTGCATGATGTTAGGGGGGGTGTGCTTAGCCACGCATCGAGTCTAGGTGTACCCGGCCGCGACCTCAGTGGCACGGGGGCGAGGTGAGGCGGGGTCGGCGGGTTGAGCGCAGTTGTTCACATTTCGCTGACCGACGGACGTGCTCCTGTCCCACGCGAATGTCCGAGTGACGCAGAATCTGATAAGCCTCGTCCACGGCCGCCACTCGGCGGCTCTCCGGAAGCATCATCGTTGGGACGATGATCCGCTCCCGAGGCGTCGCGCGCTCGATCGAGGTGTTCGACGAGTACGCCTCGGGGGCGCACGCATAGTTGCTCCTTCGGCGCGCTCGTACCGCGTTGGCACACCGGAAAAATCGACGGAGAGATCTGACCCGCGCGCACGAGGAGCCGCTCGGCTGCAACCGGACGGCGACCGGGTCACGGAGATCCTCGGGGACGAGCGCGCGCGACAGGCGTCCCCTTCCACCGCGCGGTGACCCTACTGGCTCGCGCTCGACTCGAGCGCGTCGAGAGGCTCAGGACCTGCGTCGCCTTCCCTGTCACGCTCTCGTCGAGAGTTCGGCGCGAAGCAGACCTTCGTTCGGCGAGCAGCAGCCCTCAGTACTGCCATTGGTCTGTGGTCGTCACGCCTCCCCTCCCGCTTATCGTTGAGGCGCTCTGAGTAGCGGGGCCGCGAGTGGACGTCTACGGCGGAGTGCAGTGGGCGGCACTGCTGGAGGGGCGCTTGCGGCCGCCGCTCCGGTGCGGCTCTCCTGTCGCATGGTGGCTGCAGGCCGAACGCGCAGCGAAATGTAAACTTCACTGGTCGTCGGCCACCAGGCACGCACGAGATCAGCATCTGTCTTCTGCGCCCGCCGCGCAGCACGAGGAGCAAGTACGTGGCAAACCCCGATCGAAGCCCAGTTCCGCTTGCCGAGAGCGGCCGACCGTATCAGCGCTGCGTGCGCACGATTATGGATACGACTGACCCCGACATCTGGTTCGACCGGGACGGGGTGTCCTCTCATGCGCTCAACTTCGACGCGACCAACAAGGAGATGGTCCAAGCGGCCCAGTCTGGTCGGCTCGCCGGGGAGCTGGACGCGCTGGTTGCGAAGATCAAAGCATCAGGCAAGGGCAAGCAGTACGACTGCATCGTGGGAGTCTCCGGTGGTGTCGACAGCACCTACTTGATCCTCCAGGCGATCAGGCTCGGGCTTCGCCCGCTAGCCGTCCATTTCGACAGCGGGTGGAATTCCGAACTGGCAGTCGACAACATCCACAACATCGTCAAGAGACTCGACGTGGATCTGTACACCCACGTCGTCGATTGGCGCGAGATGCGGGACCTGCAGCTGTCTTTCCTGAAGGCATCCGTGGCGAACTGCGACACCCCCACGGACCATGCCTTCGCGTGGGTGGCTTACCAGCAGGCCGTTAAGTACGGGGTCAAGTACATTCTTTCGGGCTCGAATCTTGCGAGCGAATCTATCTTGCCGAAGTCTTGGGGGTACAACGCATCGGATGCCAAGCACGTCAAAGCCATCCACAAGCGGTTCGGTAAGGTCGACTTGAAGACCTATCCGCTGATGGGGCTCTTTAAGCGCCACCTGTGGTATCCGCACGTTCGCAATGTGAAGACTGTGAAGCCTCTCAACCTGATGCCCTACAGATACGCCGAGGCGAAGAAGCAGATCACAGAAGAAGTCGACTGGCGCGACTACGGCGGCAAGCACTACGAGTCCGTATTCACCCGCTACTTCCAGGGCTACTACCTGCCGCGAAAGTTTGGATTCGACAAGCGGCTTGCGCACTACTCATCGCTGATTCTGTCCGATCAGATGACGCGCGATGAGGCGCTGCGTCTTATGGAGTCGGAGAACTATCCTGAATCGCTGCGCGTGCAGGATCATGAATTCATAGCCAAAAAGCTCGGGCTCTCCGTTGATGGTCTGGAGGCGATCTACGCTCTCCCGCCGAAGGAGTATTCGGAGTACCCGAATTCGAAGCGCATTTGGGACGCGGCGGCTACCCTCTCGCGGCTGCCGTCGAAGGTGCTGCCGACGCGGGACGCGCGTCGGTGACGGTCGCGGTTCTCGACTACGGGCTCGGAAACCTAGGGTCCGTAGTGAACATGTTGAAGCGGCTGGGTGCCTCACCGCAAGTCGTGACCACAGCCGACGAGGTCAGCGTCGCTGAGCGGCTGCTGCTCCCCGGAGTCGGCGCATTCGATCGCGGCATGGCGCTATTGGAGTCGCAAGGGCTGATCGCTCCAATCAGGAAGTTCGCGGCTCAAGGTCGCCCGCTGCTAGGAATCTGCCTCGGGATGCAGTTGTTGCTCGATGCCAGCGATGAGGGCGCTCGGCCCGGGCTGGGGCTGATCCCCGGCCGCAGCATTCGCTTCCGCGACAGGCCCGGGGTCCGTGTGCCCCACATGGGCTGGAACCGCACGACTCCACTGCGCGAAGACCCGCTGCTAGCCGACTTGCCTGAAGACAATCGCTTCTACTTCGTGCACTCCTATCACGCTATCCCCGCGAACGATTCGGCGGTGCTTACCACGACGACGTATGGTGAGCCGTTCGTGTCGATGATTCGCGAGCAGGGCACGATGGGCGCCCAGTTCCATCCCGAGAAAAGCCACCTGTTCGGAATGACGGTTCTTAGGAACTTCTGTAGCTTATGAAGATGGTTCCCCGGGTCATTCCCGTACTGCTGGTCAGCGACGGATATCTCGTCAAGCCCGTGCGATTCTCAGGCGACCGTTACATAGGAGACCCGATCAACGCCGTGCGCATCTTCAACGAGAAGCAGGTCGACGAGCTCATGATCTGCGACATCGATGCTACTGTGCGCGGCTCCGGCGTCAATTACACGCTTATCGAGGAGATCGCGAGCGAGGCGTTCATGCCCGTGGGATATGGCGGAGGAGTCGCGTCCGCGGCGGACGCACAACGCATCACCGGAATCGGAGTGGAGAAAGTCATTCTGAACACCGCCGCATTCCGAAGCCCACATGTCGTCTCCGAGGTGTCTGAGGCTCTCGGCTCCTCGAGCACCGTTGTCAGTGTCGACGCCAAGCGAAAGCTCGCGGGCGGATGGGAGACATACGCCTCGCGTGCCCGAATCAAGCTCGGGCTGACGCCGTCGGCGGCCGCCGCGCAGGCGCAAGCTCAGGGTGCCGGCGAGATTCTGGTGTCATCCATCGATCGCGAAGGCACCTTCAGCGGATACGACCTCAAGCTCATTCGCTCCGTCGCTGAGTCGGTTTCCGTCCCGGTGCTAGCTCTAGGGGGCGCGCAGTCGCTGAGTGACTTCGCCGCCGCGCTCGAGGCCGGTGCATCCGCGGTCGCCGCGGGAAGTGCGTTCGTGATGACTGGCAAGCACAGGGCAGTCCTCATCAATTACCCCTCACCAGTCGACATCCGATCCTTGGCTGCCATCCAATGACGAAGGCGCGCGTCACGCGGTCTAGCGAGCGTGCTCACATACGCGCCCATCGACGACGCGCGCTCAAATCCCGAACGTCGCGAGCCATCTCGCCCGCGACGCCGCACCGGAGCCGCCACTCGATGGCCCGCTGTGAACGGTTTCTAGCCACGCGTGCTGGAGCCCCGACCACTAGTCATCCCAAGGAAGCTGGAACCGCGAAATGGGATCCGGCTCCCGCTCCTGCCCCCGCAACCGCGAAGCGGACCTCAACGATCGTCGCCCTCGCCGCTCGAGACTGGAAGACATACTGAGGAGTGCGGAGCCGCCGACTTCCCTCCCATCGGACGTTCCATCCTGCGCTTTCACCGCGATGGGGCGGCACGGGGCTAGCGGTGGGTTCGCCTAGCATTGCTGCGGGAGCGCCCCCGCTTCCAATAACTATGCCGAACAGGATCGCACATGATTGAGGCAACCCTCGAGCCACGTCTAGCCATCGGCCCCTTGAACGTGGCGAGCCAGGGAACCGCCTGGGCCAAGGCGGTACGGCACAACTTGCGCGCCGAGGCCGCGGCGTACGGCTTCGACGGTGGTATCGCCCGCCTCGTGAAGAGGAGCGGTAAGCGAGTTGACGATCGCGTCGACTATTCGATACCGCACTACCGCCTCTCGCCCCAGTGGGTGAGGGCATCGGCGTTGGCGTACGCCCTTCGGGGCTGTACGCATGTCCTGAACGAGGGAAACACGCCGACGATCGGCGATCCTAGAGCCCGACGTTTCACTGATGAGGTCGAATGGTATCGCGAGCGCGGATTAGCGCCCGCGATTGTCTTTCATGGTAGTGACATTCGAGATCCCGATATCAGCCTAGAAAATGACGAGCACTCGTATTTTCGGCACGTTTCCCCTGAGCTTGTCGAGCGGCTCCGTCGTCGTTCGCATAAAAATCGTGAGGCGGTCATGCATCAGGGCATGCCGCTCTACGTCAGCACGCCAGATTTATTGGCGCACATTCCGCACTCGAGGCTGCTCCCGCTCACGGTTGATGTCGAAGCGTGGGCCGGTATGCCTCAAGCATTCTCGGGTCCGATCCCGCGTGTGCTGCACCGCCCGAGCGGGACCAACCCGTACGTGAAAGGGACCGACATCATTCGGCCGATTCTGGAAGAGTTCGAGCGGCGCCGCATGATCGAAATCGTATCGTCGCCCGTGGTAGCGCACTCTCAGATGCGTAACCTCTATGAGCGTGCAGATATCGTTGTCGATCAGATTCGCATTGGGGCGTACGGCGTGACCGCTGTCGAGGCGATGGCGTCCGGACGCGTCGTAATTGCAAACGTGTCCCACGACAAAGAGGCGCGAGACCGGAATCCCCCCGTCCTCGTTCACGCAACGCCGGATACTTTCCACGATGCGTTGTCGGAACTTCTTGGGGACCTGTCCGCCGCGCAGCGGATGGCGAGAGACGGACGTGCATACGCGCGCGAGATGCACGACGGAGCTCGGGCCGCGAAAGCACTTGATCCCTTCCTTTTCAGTTAGAGGAGCCGTCCCCTCGGGCTGCGACGGCGATCCCAAGTGCGACCCGGTGGTCGCGATGATGACGCCATGAACCAGACGCAGTACCCGCTCCGCCTGATATTGGACGAGATGGCCCGGATGAGGGAAGTGACCGTCTCCCTTGCTGTTGCGGACTTAGTGAGGGGAGCGCTGGGCATCCTGTAGCGCTGCCGCAACGCGCCGGCACGTTCTCGTCGCGACGATCTTGCGGGTGCGGGCGGCGCTTACGACCGGTTGTACGCCGCCAAGCTGCGCGACCTACGAGACTACGGGAACGTAGCCCGCAATGGCTGTCTCTACGACCTCTCAGCAGAGCGCGCTGGCAGGCCATCGTCACCGAAGCGCGAAGGTCTAGAGCGGTGACTCGTGTCGCGGATGGTGATGCCCCGGCAGGGTCCGGCGGGGCGGTGTCGGACGATGACAGCGCGACTGCGGAGCCGCCAGGGGACATCCATGGCTGCCGCGGCGAACTCCGGCGTGACGAAGGCGAGGCTGTCGCGCCGGCCATCGCCGTTGACGCCTGTCGCGACATGACGACCGAGCTGAGGACACGGCGACCTTCGCGGACCTTCGTGAGGGCGTCGGCTGCGACGAACGTGAACGGACAGGCGTCATCGAGCGACCCGTGCCAGAAACTGCCCGACGTGCTCGCCGTACTCGCCGCCATGCGGGAGACCTGCGGCTTCGACAACGAGCGGGTGCCGAGCGTCTTGTATGCCTGGATCACTCGGGGTGACCCTGCTCACGTGGGAAGCGACGGTGTCACGAGGCATCACTCCACTATGCGGCACCCACTGGGGCCCCGAAGGCAATCGCTTGGCTGGCGCTGTTTAGCTGGCCGATGGCAGCGCGATAAGGAAACATAAGTTCAGTGCCACATCGACGGTCAGCGAGGCCTACGTCCCGTGCGCGGGCGAAGCCTGGCAATAATCTGCCGCACTTGAGCAGGGTTACCGAAGACCCAAGCCGCGGTCAAGACCACAGCAGTCGCAATCCTGAGGTATAGCGGGGCGCCAGCTGCGTCGAGCGCTATGGACGTGCCAGTCGCCGCCAGGATGCCGAGCATGGTGCGCGCTGTCCGCGACCACCAGCGCATCTTCAGTTCACGCCACGCCCGCACATACGGCACGGCCGCTATGACGCTTACGCCGATCAGGTAGCCGATCGGAACCGCCAATTCCGGATCGAACGCCCCGATAACAATCCAGCTAGAGACGCCGACGGCGAAACCAAGCGCACTTGAGATAGCGGAGAAAGCCATGCCGCTGTTCGACCGGCTAGTGATGCTCGACACCGCTGGCCCCGCGGCGGCGTTCAAGACCATGCCCGCGGCGAGGGCGTAGAAGATCACCACAGCAGCGCCGAACTCGGCGCCCCAGATCACATCGAACAATGGTTGCGCGAGGGGCATAATCGCGCAGAGCATCGCCACCATCACCACGGATACATACGCGGTCGATCGGTCGACGCGACCCGCGAGGCCCGAGGTGTCTTGGGACCCGTGGTGGGCCGCCAAGGTGGGAAACAGTACTTGGCTAATGGCCCCAGCAACCATCGTGGCAGGCCCAACCATTGACAAGGCGGCAGTCATTTGTCCGGCGTAAGCCGGACCGTTCAAGCCGTTCGACCAAATAATCGCGAGCTGGATGAAGCCAGCGCTCGACAGGGTGCCGATCGTGCCCAGTAACACAAACGTTCGGATAGAACGTTTATCCACACGCGATAGTTGCTTCGGTGAGCGACGTGGCCATGCGAAAGCTGCCATGGCAACGTGACCAACCGCGATCGGGGCAACGACCCAGATGCTACGCACACCGCCAAGCAGTAGCGCAGCCGTGCCGATGAGCGCGGCGGTCGCAATCCCGATCTCCCAGGTTGCGAGCCGGCCGATCTCGCCAGCGCCCAGGTGGAGACCCCGAGACAGCGCATACGCACTCGAAGTCACGCAGAGCACGAGGACAGCGATCGCGAAGACCAGATCACCGGTTACGAAGTACTGAACTGACGCGGCCAGGAGGCCGATCACGACAGACGCCGCCACCGACCGCCGCGAAAGGTGCACCGCCACCGCGTGTGCCCGTTCTCGCTCTTGCTTAGCTCTCTCGAAAGCGATGTTTCGGCTCGCAGCCGCGCTGGCGGAACTCGCGAATAGAAGACTACCGATATTGCCTGAGGCAATAGCGCTTTGCGTCATACCAAGGAGCGCGGGGTCCCCGAGTCGCCCGATAGCGACGTTGGCCACGAGCCGTGCGACGCCCTGGAACGCGGTCGCCGCCAGCGTGAGAACGCTGCGCCCGCTGATGCCGCCGTCGACCGGACGTCCATAATCGATGACCTTCACGAAACCTCGCTCCTGGGTCTCGGTCTCGATCTCGACGGTCGCGGGCGCTCGCCCTTAGCGGGAGCGCTGTCTCGGTTGGCGAGATCCAGCTCAGCGCGCCGGCTCGACAGGACTGAGGCCGCGACAAACACTGTTGCTATGTGCATCCACGCGATCGACTGGTAGGTGTAGGTGCTGTGCATCGTCGCCATGAAGGGGAGAGCGACTGCAGTCACGGCAATCGACATGCTTTGCACGCGGTGCGCGCCCTCGCGGGTCCGAAGAACCCCAGAGATCCCGAGCCTAGCTAGCCATACGAGAGCAACGACCGCCACAAGGAGTGCGATCCCGCCGTACTGAGAAAACACTTCAATCAATCCATTGTGAGGATCAGTAAGCCCGAAGGTATCGATTGCGCAGGCGCCCTCCGCTATAGCGGCGGAGAAACCACCGGGCCCGGTTCCGAGAAGCAATGTCTGCGAGGCGATGTCGACGCCGCAGTGCGCGAGGTTGAACCGGGCTTGCAACGAATCGTTGGCAGCAATGAAGTTCGAGATCGCGCCGCCGCCTGCACTGCCGCCGCCTAGAGCACCGAGTGTGGACGTGACTGCGGCGTCCAGAGTAGCGGGGAAAAGGGCGATTGCGGTGGCAGTAGCCGCGCCGACGAGTAGCACGAGGAGCGCACGTAACTTCAGGAGAGCGAACACGAACGCGATGCAAACGAGCAGCGCGACCGCGGTCCGGCTCTGCGTGGCCGCAACGAAATATGGCAGCGTAACAACGGACACGAGATACAGGACCTTGACGGTCGATCGGGTTGCGGTGAAACCCCAAATGAGGAATGGCAACGCGGCAAGCAACATGAAAGCGTAGTTGTTAGGATTACCGAGAGTACTCGCGGCGCCCGCGGAGGTGAAAAGGTACGATGAATCATCGACGAAATAGTTGTGGAAACGGTCACCGAGAGCGACCTCTCGAACTGCTACCGCTGCAGTCACGACGTAACAAAGAAGCCACCCATGTGAGAGCCACTCTAGGTATGACTCGCTTGCCCTCCTTAGGAGCGCCACGACTACGAGGGTCCCGAAACTGATCGAGGCCATCTCCTCCCACGCCCGCTCGCGTTCGCTGTTCAGAGCGAGGTGCACGAGTGCGTACAGGAGGAATAGGAACGCCGCAGTGTTGACGACTAGGGTAATGCGCGGGGTTGTGAAGCTCCTTCGTGGGGTGACGAAGACGATCACGAACAGAAGTGCGACTGCGACTCGAAATCCGAAAAGTGGCCCCGCCACAGTCAGCGTCCCGCCCAGCGCAGCGAGCGAAGGAAGCGCGAAGATCAAGGCTTTCTCGGCCCAACTGATGCTGGGTGATGGTCTCAACGGGTCGCCGTGCGCACGACCGGGTCCACGGGGACGCGCGAGCCCGCTCGCTGTGATGCCGGAGTGACGCGACATGGCTTTGAGAGCTGGGCTCAGGCGTCTCGCGACAGCCTCTTCTTGGGGCGTCGCCCCTCCTGGCACGTTACTTGCCTCCATGGCCTCGGGGCACGCCCTCTTCGAGTGCCCCCTCGAGCACCTCAGCGAATCGTGGGCCTAGGACATCTAGCGAAAAGTTGCTTCGGGCGAGGGCGTGGGCGTTCTGGCCCATGCGCTGGAGCTCCGGGCCGTCGGAAACCAATGTGTGCAGCGCCTCGGCCGCGAGACGGGGGTTTGAAGGGTCGAGGGCGATTCCTGCGTTCTCCTGCTTGATCAGTTCGGCTTGCCAACCGCCGTAATTGACAGCAACGGGTCTGCCGGCCGCCAGCGCGTCGAAGAACTTGTTAGCGCTATTGGCCTCCATTTCAGGTAGGGGCATGAATAGGGAAGTGCATAGTGAGGCTGCGCCGTAGATGGGCGGGACGTCTCTCTTTGCAATTGGTCCGAGCATGTAGAAGTTGAATCCGAGGACCCCAGAGTTGGCGGCGCGCTCGCGAATGAGGGCTTCCTCGGCGCCGCCGCCAACGACGACGAAGCATATTGATGGGTCAATCTCTCGCATTGCGTCGGCGACGTCAACGAGGTAGCTGACTCGGTTAATGCGGCCTAGAGTGCCGCAATAGAGAATCATCTTGCGATTCCCCAGCCACTCATTCGCTGCTAGCCAGTCAGCGATGCTCGCCGAATCGGTGTTGAACAGATCAAGGTAGGACATGTTGGGGATGAGTTCCACCGGGCGTCGGGTCTCTACCTTCAACACTCCTTCCCGCATGCCGGGGGAGAGGGCGACGATGCGCGTCGCCTTGCGATAAGCGAATCGTTCGAGCCATCGAGCCGCTGCGCGCAGCGCGCGCGAGCGTAGAGCTCCCATGGCGATCGGGAGCTCGGGCCACAAGTCGCGGACTTCGAAAACTATTGGCGTTCCGCGACCGAGGGTGGCGATCCAAGCGGGGATGATCACCGTAAGGGGTGTGCTCGTGGCAAACACGAGGTCTCCCTTGAGACGGCGGGCCACGCCAGTAGCGCGCACCGCGAAGTTGACGAAGGCTAGGATTCGGCGAGAGTAAGCCATGGAATTGCTGTACTCGAGCGGCACCCAATGGACGGTTATGTCTTGAAGTCGTTCCGGCGAGGAAGGCGGTGGCCCGGGGCGCGCCGCCGTGGAAGTCACAATATGGACGTCGTGCCCTCGCTCAGCCATCACGCCGGCTAGTTTGAGAGACCGGATTCCCGTTGGGGCATCCCCAGCGCTGAAGTATTGATGGATGTAGACCAACTTCATCTGGGGCCCCCGGTGTAATCGATGCCGTCGGCGCGCCAAGATGACCGGAGAGCCGATACCGTCCGGCTTCCGGGGACGTATGGCGGCCACCAGCGATCGCCTCGTACATGAAACGGTCCGGGTCGAACTTCGAACATGCATGAACCTGTCACGATGTCGGAGTCTCGGATACAAAGCTTGGTTCGACGACGAGTCGCGCTGACGGCGTCCGCAGCGCGCGGTAGGCGGTCACGAGGTGCGCGGCTTCAGGCGCCCAGTTGAACTCGGATTTCGCCGCGCGCGCGGCGTTCTCTGCGTGCCTCTTCAGCAGATCCGGCTCGCTGACGTATCGGGCGATCGCGTCCGCGAGCGCCTCTGGCGAGTCGGGCGCCACCACGACGCCACAGTCCCACCGTTCTACGATATCGCGCCAAAGGCTGAAATCCGAGACGATCGCAGGCATACCAGACGCGAAGTACTCGAACATCTTTGTGGGTAGCGCTTCGCGGTAGGCGGGATTGTCGTGGAGGACAGCCAGGCCTATGCGCGCTCGCTCCATCAAAGTTCTCGCTTCAGTGGGCGCAACCTCACCGAGGAAGTCGACGGCGCCCCAGCCGGGGTGCGACTTCATCCTTGCAAGCAACTCTGGATGACCGCCCCCCGCTAGCAGCAGGCGCCAACCCTGCGGAAATGCTCGATGCTCTAGTGCGTCCAGCATAGTAATCGCGCCGCGAGCTTCGCTAAGCGCTCCCACGTAGACGACGGCGAACTCGCGCTCATCGATGTCTGGGATCACCGGCGCGCTCGGCGAGAGAAGCGGATAGTTATGAACGACGACCGTCTTCGCTGGGGGGAATCTCTCGGCGACCTTCTTCGTGGCAGTGACGATTAGGTCCGCCGTTCCGGCGAGCCGTATCAACGGCCGCGCCAAGGTTTGCGCGAGATGCTTCGTGCGGCGGGGTAGGTACGGCTTGTTCCCGATCTGCTCAAGGAGATCCTCGTGCGCGTCGTAGACAACTTTGATCCCAAATGCCTTCAACACTGGGATGAAGGGCACGAGTTCGGGGTCGTGCAGGTGCGCCACGTCTACGCGGCGACGAATCGCATATGCGACAGCTTCCGCGCTCGATATGAGCATGCGAAGCGCCCGGCGTCGAAGCCTGAGTGCGTGCACGGCGGCTATTGCCTTCGCAGGGAATTGCGGGGCGTTCGCGACAACCACCACGTCGGCGCCGGCGGCTTGGAGGGACGCGGCTTCACGAAAGTGGATGCGATTGTCGCTCCACGAGTGCACGCTCGAGAGATGCGCCACACGCAGGCCCTGGAGGCCTGTGTTTGTCGAGCGTCCATTGTCAGTCATGTTCCGCTCCTCATTGTTCTTCAATTTTGCAGCCATTGGTCACTCATCGAGCGGGCACGCCCTTCACGACTCTCTCCGCCCCGACGTCGCGAGTCACGCAGGCGGCCGCACCCACGGTGGTCGCGGCACCGAGGGTGAGGCCCTGTAGGACGACGGCACCCGCTCCCACGAGAGCTCCGGTCGAGACCCGCACCTCGCCGGAAATGATTGCACCAGGATTGATCGATACGAAGCTCGATATCTCCGAGTCATGTCCGATCACTGCGTTCGGGTTAATGTGGACGTGCTCGCCGATTTGGACGTTGGTTGAAATTTGGGCGCCGGCGCAGATGACGGTCCCCTCACCAATCGACACCCCCGACCCGATAGTCGCCTTCGGGTGAATGAGCGTCGCGCCGCTGCGGCCACTCGCCGCCAAGTCAACGCACAGGCGCGCTCGGTCGGACGGGTCACCGATCGCGACAACGAAACTCGTGCTGGGACTGGCACTCGCAAGGAAATCCGCGAGCGTCCCAAGCCACCTGACATCTCTCTTCGCGAGCCGCTGGAGCTGGGTATCGGAAGGAGCGTCGTCGACGACGCCGAGGATGTTCCATTGTGGTGCTTGGTCGTTGCAAGCAGCGGCCACGTCGAGCGTCTCTCGCCCGAATCCGCCTGCGCCGATCACGACTAGCGTCTTCATCGCTCTCCAGAGAACTTCGGCATCGTGGCGTGGCCCTCGGCGGTTACGCCGTGACGACGGAGCACCCCGATTATCGTCCTTCTGAGAATAGCCATGTCGAGCCTGATCGATCGTTTATCGACGTACTCGATGTCGAGTTCAAGCCGGTCCTTCCACGAAAGCGCATTCCTGCCGCTTGCTTGGGCGAGTCCTGTGATGCCGGGACGCACGTCGTGGCGGTGAGCCTGCTCGTGTGTGTAATAGTCCAAGTACTCGACAAGCAGGGGCCGAGGGCCCACGATGCTCATATCGCCCTTAACCACGTTCCAGAGGCTGGGCAACTCGTCGAGACTTGTCGCGCGGAGCGCCCTGCCGAAAGGCGTCAGGCGCTGCTCGTCGGACAAGAGGCCCTGAGCTGGGTCGGGGCTTCGCATGGATCGGAACTTGACAAGCTCGAATGTGACGCCGTCGCGCCCCGGTCGCAACTGGCGGAACAGCACCGGCCGTCCGAGATTGACAGCGACCGCGATTCCTACACCGGCGAGCACGGGGGAGAGGAGGACGAGAGCGGATCCGGCCGCGACCAAGTCGAGTCCTCGCTTGACGGCGTCGTACGGCACCCGGATCATCACAGGCTCCGTAGGAAGTCGTCGACACCGTCCGTCACGCGAGCGAACTGGTCGTCGCTCAATGCCGAGCCGGAGGGGAGCGTCAAACCGGTCTCGAACAGGCGCTGCGCATTGCCATTCGTGAAGGCCCGGTTTGATGCGAACACCGGCTGCAAGTGCATCGGCTTCCATAGCGGTCGGCTCTCGATGCTGCGCTCGGCGAGGAATGCCTGCAGCGCCGCTGGGGCGAACGTTGCCGATGGGTCGACGACGATGGACGTCAGCCAGCAGTTGTCGTCGGCGCCGTCGCCACCGAAAATGTCGACGCCGTCGATGCGGGAGAACAGTTCGGAATACTGCGCGCGTCGCGCTCGGCGCCTGCCGATCATCTCGTCCAGGCGCACGAGCTGCGCACGTCCGAGGGCCGCGAGCAGATTCGACAGCCGGTAGTTGTACCCGATGTCGGTGTGCTCGTAGTGCGCGACGGGCTGCCGTGCCTGGGTTGCGAGGTAGCGGGTGCGTTGCGCCAGCGCTTCATCATCAGTGAGCAGCATGCCGCCGCCGGACGTCGTCATGATCTTGTTCCCGTTGAACGAGACGATCGACGCGGCGCCGAAGGATCCAGCCGCGCGGCCCGCGTGCGTGGCTCCCAACGACTCCGCCGCATCCGCAAGCACCGGGATGCTGTACTGCCGGGCGAGCGCTTCGATGGCTGTGTAGTCGACTGCCTTGCCCAGCAGGTCGACCGGCACGATCGCCTTGGCGGGCGTGCCCTCCGATGCCAGGGTCGCAAGCGCCTCAGCGAGTAGCGCGACATCAATGTTGCCGGTGTCGAAGTCCGAGTCGACGAAGACGGGCGTCGCGCCCGTGTAGACGATCGCGTTCGTCGTAGCGGCGAACGTCATCGATGAGGTGACGACGATGTCGCCTGGGCCGATTCCCAAACCGAGGAGTCCAAGATGCAGGGCGGCGGTGCCGCTGGCGAGCGCTACGCCGTGCTCGACGCCGACGCGGGCGGCGAGGTCCTGCTCGAATCCGTCCACCTCAGGGCCGAGCGGCGCGATCCACCCCGAGTCCATCGCCGCTCGGACGGCCAGCTTCTCGGGCTCTCCGATGTCGGGGGAGGACATATAGATGCGGTCGTTCACCGTGTTCCTCCGATGCCGAACGCGCCAGGGATGATCGGTGCCGTGGCGCCACCGACGTGCGCCTGTTCGGCGTCGTTGCGTGCCTTCGCCGACTGGCTCTCGCGCGTCCAATGGTCGTCCCAGCGATTCTTGTCGAGCTCGTCGACATTGAGCGGCTCGCCCTGCGCGTGTGTGATCTTCTGGTGAAAAGGCCGGTCGTCGTGCTCGCCGGCGCCGATCAGCTCTTCGTGCAGCTTCTCGTGGGGGCGGAGCCCCGTATAGACAATCTCGATCGGCTTACCGGACATGCGGATCATGCGCTTCGCGACGTCGAGGATCTTGACCGGCTCGCCCATGTCGAGGATGAGCACTTCGCCGGGACGACCGATGCCGCCAGCCTGCACGACGAGCTGGCACGCCTCGGGGATGGTCATGAAGTAGCGCGTGATGTCGGGGTGGGTGACCGTCAGGGGGCCGCCAGCCTCGATCAGGGCCGTGAACGTGGGCAGCATCGAGCCGCGGCTGCCGAGCACGTTGCCGAACCGGACGGAGAGGTAGCGGCCTTGCCCCCGCTCCGCGAAGGATGCGGTGAGTCGCTCGGCGAGGCGCTTCGAGTGCCCGAGCACGCTCGTCGGGTTCGCCGCCTTGTCGGTGGAGATGTTGACGAACGTCTCGACGCCGGCCGCGAAGGCCGCCTCGAGCACATTGCGCGAGCCCAAGACGTTGGTCTTCCAAGCCTCGTCGGGGTACTGCTCCAGCATCGGTAAGTGCTTGAGCGCCGCAGCGTGGAAGACCACGTGCGGGCGACGCTCGTCCATGAGCGCGAGCATGGCGTCGCGATCGCGGATGTCGGCCAGCACGACGTCCCTGGTGTGCAGCAGACCGTGACCGGAGATCGAAATCTGCACGGCCTGCAGAGACGACTCGTCGCGGTCGAGCATCATGAGTTCAGCGGGACCGAACTTGGCGATCTGCCGGCAGAGTTCTGCGCCGATCGAGCCACCGGCGCCCGTGACGAGCACGCGCTTGTCGGTCAGGTAGCCGGCAACCGTGGCGACGTCGGTGTCGACCGGGTGGCGGCCGATGATGTCTTCGATCGAGATCTCGCGGAGGTCACCCATTCCGCGGCGCCCCTCGAGGATGTCGTCGAGCGGGGGCATCACCAACACCCGCAGGTCGGCCTCGGCGGCGTAATCGGAGATACGCTGCAGCATCGAGGCGTCGGCCCGCGCGATGGCCACCACGAGCGACGTCGCTCCTGTGTCTCGCGCGATTCGAGGCAGGTCGGCCCCCGTGCCCAGTACGCGCAGGCCCGACCGCACGGCGTTTGCGAGCTGGGGGGCGTCGTCGACGATGCCCACCGGGTTGAAGCGCGACTGCGGGTCAGTCCGCATGCGCTTGACGAGGCTGGAGCCGACGAAGCCCGCACCGTACACGAGCACTGGCGCAGCCTGGTCAGTCGGTCTGCTCTGGCGCTCCTGCACGACGCGGCGGAAGTAGCGAGTGAGCGCCATGGCGAGGAACGCGAGCGGAGCCGCGATGACGGGCGTGCTGCGCGGAACGCCGATCTGCGCTCCGAAGACGAGGATGGGGATGCCGATGACTGCGGCGGTCAGGAGTACGGAGCCCGTCAGGCTGAGCACCTCATCGAAGCTGCCGACCTGGTAGCGACGCCGGTAGAGCGAGAGCATCAGTCCCGCGATCAGCTGAGCGGCCGCAGCGACGACGCAGATCAGCAGCATCGCGATCCAGTTCGTGTCGCTGAAGGCGAATTCGTATCGCAGCCACACTGCGACCACAATGGCAACGGTCCAGGCGCCGACGTCGAAGATGTACTGGAAGACGCGCATGTTGGCGCGGATCGACCGGAATGTCGTGCCGCTGCGTGCGCTCGACGCCACCCGTTGCCTCCGTAGTGCTTTCGCAGCTCACGGACCCGTCGGGATCCACACGTGCAGCTGCATCAACTCTCCAAAGACCTATGCTACCGGTGCAAAATTGCGTGGGCCACCAGGACCGTCTCGGAGAATTGCACGGCGAGTAAAGTTGCACGAAGCGATGCACGCGCGAAGCGTTCCCCCGCTACCGTGTCACCATGCGGCACACCGTCACCAAGGTCGTGATCCCGGCGGCGGGGCTCGGCACGCGATTCCTTCCGGCGACCAAGGCCCTCCCGAAGGAGATGCTGCCGGTCGTCGACAAGCCGGCCATTCAGTACGTGGTCGAGGAGGCAGTGCGTGCAGGCCTTCCTGACGTGCTGTTCGTGACGGGGCGCAACAAGAATGCGCTCGAGAATCACTTCGATCGCGCGACAGAGCTCGAGTCCATCCTCATGCGCAAGGGCGACGAGGAGCGGCTCTCGAAGGTCGCGGAGTCTACGGGGTTGGCGAACGTGCACTACGTGCGGCAGGGCGACCCATTAGGCCTGGGGCATGCGGTGCTGAGATCACAGGCGCACGTCGCGGGCAATTCGTTCGCGGTGCTGCTGGGTGACGACATCATCGACGAGCGGGATCACCTACTCGAGCGGATGCTGCAAGTGCACGATCAGCGCGACACGAATGTCGTCGCGCTCATGGAGGTCGACCCATCCCAGGCGCACCTCTACGGCGTCGCGACGGTCGAGGCTACCGAGGAGGACGACGTCGTGCGCGTGCGGGGCCTCGTCGAGAAGCCCGAACGCGGTACGGCCCCGTCGAACCTCGCGGTTGTCGGTCGATACGTGCTGAAGCCCGAGATCTTCCCGGTGCTCGAGCGCACGAAGCCGGGTCGTGGCGGCGAGATCCAGCTGACGGATGCGCTGCTCACGCTGGCGGAGGACCATAGTGACGGCCGCGTCCACGGCGTGATCTTCCGCGGTCGGCGCTACGACACTGGTGACCGCCTTGATTACATCAAGGCAAATGTGCAGTTGGCAGCGGAGAGAGACGATCTCGGTCCCGGGCTTCGAGCTTGGTTGCGGGAGTTCGTCCAGACCTTCGAGGACTGAACCGCCACCGGTTGCGAGATAGCGGGGCATTGCAACAGGCGATGCTGAGTATGTGCGCGGGCATTACTGCGATACCTTTCTCGCCATGGCTAAGAAGACGCTCGTCCAACTGGTTGACGATATTTCAGGTGATCCGATCGGTGAAGGTGACGGTCGCACGATTCGGTTCGCCTTCGATGGCGCGGAATACGAGATCGACCTCAGCAACTCCAACATCGAGGAGCTCTCCAACGCGCTCGAGAACTACGTGCGCGCATCACGCCGGGTCTCGGGTCGTCGCAAGGCAGGGGGCTCGCAGGGCCGGGGCAGCACCGCCGGCGATAACGAGACCGCGGCGATCCGCGAGTGGGCGGAGTCCCAGGGGCTGAAGGTCGCGTCGCGCGGCCGTATCTCCGCGGACATCGTCGAGCGCTACAAGAACCGCTGACACTCGGATGTGAAGGGCGCAGCGTCGCTGCTGTGCCCTTCTCGGTTGCGCCCTGGCCGTAGGGTGGTTCGGGCGTCAGTCCCGACGCTGACGCCGAACCAGCAGAGAGTGCGGGCAGCAGTGAAGATCGTCGTTGTGGGAGCCGGGTATGTCGGGCTCTCGAATGCAGTGGTGCTGGCACAACACCACGAGGTGGTCGCGGTGGACATCGACCCACGCAAGGTCGAGATGGTGAACGACCGCACTTCACCGATCGTCGACGTCGATCTCGAGGAGTACCTTCGCGAGAAGCCGTTGTCGCTGACCGCGACGACGGATGCGCCCGGCGCATTCGAAGGCGCGGAGCTCGTCGTGATTGCGACACCCACCGATTACGACGCGGTCGAGAACTTCTTCGACACCTCGTCGGTCGAATCGGTCATCGCGGAGATAGGCGCAGCGACCTCGCGTCCGACGATCGTCATCAAGTCGACGGTGCCAGTCGGCTTCACCGGGCGCATGCAGGCAGCGCACCCCGACGCCGCCATCATCTTCTCACCGGAGTTTCTGCGTGAGGGACGGGCGCTGCACGACAACCTTCATCCCTCCCGCATCGTGGTCGGCGACACGGGCGAGCGAGGTCGGCTCTTCGCCGATCTCATGCTTGAGGGCGCAGTGGCGACGGACGTCCCCGTGCTGCTCACTGGCTCGACCGAGGCAGAGGCGATCAAGTTGTTCGCCAACACGTACCTCGCGTTGCGAGTCGCGTACTTCAATGAGCTCGACACGTACGCGGCCACGCACGGTTTGAAGGCAGCGGAGATCATCGGAGGTGTGGGGCTCGACCCACGCATCGGTGACCACTACAACAATCCGTCCTTCGGCTACGGCGGTTACTGCCTCCCGAAGGACACCAAGCAGTTGCTGGCCAACTATCAGGACGTGCCGCAGAACCTGATCGCGGCGGTCGTCACCTCGAACACGACGCGCAAGGACTTCGTTGCGGCCGACATCCTCCGGCGCGAGCCCGACGTCGTCGGCGTGCATCGCCTGATCATGAAGTCGGGGTCGGACAACTTCCGTGCCTCGTCGATCCAGGGCGTCATGAAACGCGTCCGCGCGAAGGGCGTCGAGATCGTGCTGTACGAGCCGGCGCTCGAGCAAGACGAGTTCTTCGGGTCCGAGGTGATTCGCGATCTCGAGGAGTTCAAACGACGCGCCGACGTCATCGTCGCGAACCGACGTTCAGACGAGCTGGAAGACGTCGAGCACAAGGTGTACACGCGGGATATCTTCGGGCGGGATTGAGGCCCAGCGGTTCATTGAGCGCGACGATGCACTGGCGGGTCAACTTCCGGAACTCGACCCCTACGATGTGGAGAACCGGTCGCAGGTGACCTGCAGTCGGATCCTTCGGCGCACTTGAGAGGAATTGCCCTTGGACCTCCTTGAGTACGCCCGCCTGCTGCGGAAGCACTGGCTCGTCGTCATCGCGGCGACGATCCTCGGGGTCGGTGCTGGCCTGCTGCTCGCAATGGTCCAGACCCCCTCATATCGCGCTTCCACCGAGGTCTTCATCTCAACGCAGGCATCCGACACCAGCTCGGATCTCGTCCAGGGCAACGCCTTCACGCTCTCGAGGGTCAACACCTACGCGCGGCTCGCCAGCAGCGAGGAGGTGCTGGATCGCGTCGTGGAGCAGCTCGACCTCGGAGTGCCGGCGCGCGAGCTCATCGAGCAGATCCGCGCAGTGCCCGTACCGGGCACGGCGATCCTGGAGATCTCGGCGACGAGCTCGGATGCGGAGTTCGCCGCCGCGCTCGCGAACGCCACTGCGGCGAACCTGGCCGATTCCGTCGCGGAGCTCGAGTCCGACGGCACGTCGAGCCCCATCCGCCTCGCCACGATCGTCAGCGCCTCGGTCCCTCCCGTGCCCGAGAGCCCGCGCCCGTTGCTGCAGGCAGTGCTGGGCGGGCTGCTGATGGCGGTCGCGGCGCTCGCCTTCGTGGTCGCGCGAGATCTGCTCGACACCCGCATCCGCACGGAGCGAGACATCAAGGCCGTCACGTCTACACCGCTGCTCGCGTCTGTGCACTTCGACGCCAAGTCGACCAAGCGGCCGCTCGTGGTGCACGACGATCCCTTGAGCCCGCAATCCGAGGTGTTCAGGACCCTGCGCACCAACCTGAATTTCCTCAAGGTCGATGGCAACCGGCGGCTCTTCGCCATCACGTCGTCGATTCCGGGCGAGGGCAAGACCACGACGGTGGCCAATCTGGCGCTCGCGATCGCCGGCTCGGGGCAGTCGGTGCTGCTGATCGACGCCGACCTGCGTAAGCCGAAGCTCGCCGACTACATGAACCTCAACGGGGCGGTCGGCCTGACCGACGTGCTCATCGACCCGTCGGTGCTCGACGACGCCGTGCAGCGCTGGGGGTCGACCGGGCTGTACGTGCTGCCGGCGGGCCACGTGCCGCCGAACCCGAGCGAGCTGCTCGGCTCGCAGGCTATGCACTCGCTGCTCGCGGAGCTGCGAAGCGAGTTCGACTGGGTGGTGCTCGACGCGCCCCCGCTGCTGCCCGTGACGGATGCGGTGGTGCTCGCGCAGCACGGCGCGGAGATGCTGCTCGTGGCCGCCGCGAACCGCGTCAACGCTTCGCAGCTCAAGCGGTCGCTCGAGATGCTCGAGACGGCCGACGCATCGCTCGGCGGGCTCATCATGACGATGGCCCGGCCCGACCAATCAGAGGCCTACCGCTACGCCGCGTACGGCTACGGCGACCGCGCTCAGTCCTCCGGCGAGCCTGGAGAGGATGCCGTTGCGCCGCCCGCACCCACACGTGCTTCCGCGAGGCGCGGCGCAGCGGATCGCTGAAGCGCGAGCCGCAGGGCGATCCGCACGACCGCGCCCGAGAGCACCGCGAGCGCCATCGTCGTCGCATCCAACTGGCCCGCGGCGGTGAATCCGATCGCCACGACACCGAACGCCGCCAGCCCGATCCAGGAGGGCGCGGTCAGCCCCGCGGACGTCTGCGCGGCCGCTTGGCGGTAGACCTGCAGCTGCCACTGATCGTTGAGCGACTGCGCGATGCAGAGCAGCACCAGCGGTGCCATCACGCCGTCGAACGTCGGACCGAGCAGCGCTTCATGCCACAGGCCCATCGCGACGATCATGGCCGTCGAGGCGATCAGCGATGACGCGAGCGCGATGGCTCGGCTGCGACGGGTGAGCCCGGCGCCGTCGTGGGCGGTCGCGGCGAACCGTCCGTACAGCACCGTGTTGATGGCCTGCGTGAGCCCGCCGGAGGCGCTCGCGATCGTCGAGGCGACGGCGTAGACGCCGAGCGTCGCCGAGCTCGCGAACATGGCCAGGACGACCTGATCCATCCGCCAGGCGACACCGTCGACCACGGTCGACGACCACATCGAGAGGCTGAATCGCCACGGGGCACGCTTCCTGCTGCTCCTCGCGACGACGCCGAATGAGCTGACGACGCCGACGATCGAGGCGAGCAGCTGTCCGCTCAGCGAGATGACGAACGCGAGCTCGAGGGTGAGGGCGCCCGCCAGGAACGCGACGATGTACCCGACGGAGGGCAGCACGACGTTGCAGATGCGGCTGAGGTTGTAGATCGACAGCCGCGAGGTGAGCAGCAGCCGCTCGACGCCGATCTGGTAGACGCCGGCGAGCGCCAGCACGGCGGTGGAGATGCGGATGGCGTCGGCGACCCACGGCACCCCTCCCGCGAGCTGCTCGGCTGCCAGGAAGCAGGCGGAGGCGGAGAGGAGCCCGATCGCGCCGACCAGTACGACCGCCGCGCGGGAGGCGGACGCTTCTCGGTGGTCCTGCACGGCGACGCCGCGCGGGAGCCCGACGAAGGCCACGAAGCCCAGCACCTGGATCACCGCGAAGGCGGCCGCCAGCTGGCCGCGTCCGCTCGCGCCCAGCGCGGTCGCGAGCATCGGAGCCGAGATCACGCTGAGGGCGAGCCCCGCGTAGGTGACGCCGGCGAGCGCGAGCACGGGTCGGCCCCGCCCCCACAAGCGGCGGGTGTGGGTCGGGACCGTCGTGAGCCAGCTCATCCGCGACCACCGGGCATGGTCACCCCCGCCAGGATGCTCGAGAGCTTGGCGATGAAGGCTTCCTCCGAGAAGGTCTGCGCGTGCGCGCGGATCGCGTCGCTGCTCCACGAGCGGCCGCGGCAGCGCAGCACTGCTTCGGCGATCGCGTCGGGAGCGGGTCGGTCGAAGTAGACGCCGGTCACGTCTTCGACGATGCTGTCGAGGAAGCCGCCCCACCGGAGCGCCACGGTCGGCTTGCCGAACGCCGCCGCCTCGATGGGGGAGAGCCCGAAGTCCTCATAGCTCGCCGCGATGACCGAGTCGCAGTGCGCGTAGAGCCATCGCATCTCGGCGTCGGACAGCTCCTTCAAGAACGTGACGTTCTTGAATGCGCGGCCTCGCAGTCGGGCCTCTTCAGGGCCGGCGCCGACCACGACGAGCTGGTGAGGGAGGTCGCTGAAGGCGTCGACGATCGCGCCGACGTTCTTGTAGGGCAGCAGTCGTGAGACGCAGAGCACGAATCCGCTCGCGGCGAGCTCGTCGGAGGCGCCGCGAGGCATGTGCCGCTCACCGGTCACGCTGTAGGAGTGCGGCGGGTGCACGATCTCGGCCTCGATGCCGTAGATGTCGCGGATGCGCTGCTGCACGACTCGGGAGACCGCGATGTAGGCGTCGGCGGTCTTCGCCTGCCGCCGGTCCCAGTGGCGCAGCCATGGGGCGAGCAGCGCGAGCATCGCTCGCGTCGTCCATGAGGCATGCTCGCCGAGGTAGACGTCCTGCTGGTAGAGCCAGCGGGCGGGGGAGTAGCAGTAGACGATCTTGCGCCCCGTGGTGCGGAATCCGTGCGCCCATCCGCTCGAGCTGACGAGCGTCACATCGGCGTCGATCGTGGTGGCGGACACAGAGCGCGCGAGGAATGGCAGCGCGTATCGATGGTGGCGGCGGAGCCAGCCGAACCTGTTCAGACCGGTGGTGCGGATCTCGACCTGCTCGAACTCGGGATAGGTGTCGGCCGGCTCGTACAGCGTGGTCTGGATCGGCGCTCCGGCGAAGCCGCGCGCGATCGCGAGCACGACCTTCTCCGCACCCCCGCGCTGCGTGAGATAGTCATGCGCGATCACCAGAGATCGAGACATCTTCGAGATCGTAGGTCGAGGGTTGCGCGACGGGATCGCTGCGGCCGGGAGGAGTGCGGATGCGAGTCACCTGGATCGCCCTGGAGTGGCCGCGCGCGGGGCACCACTCGGGCGGCGTGGGCCGCTACGTGCAGCGCCTCGCCGAGCGGACGAAGGATCTCGTCGAGCTCACGGTGATCTGCTTCGAGGGCGCGGTGCCCATGGATGGTGTTGCGTTCGAGACGCTGCCGGCCCCGCGGGGGCGCCTGGACCGGTACTACGCGTCGGCCTTTCGAGCATCCCGCGCGGTGCGACGGCTCGCGCCCGACGTGGTGCACTCGCACGGCGATGACATCCTCCTTCCCTCCGGGGTACCGTTGGTGCGCACCTTCTACGGGTCGTCGCTCAACGAGGCACGATCGTCGCGCGGGCTGCGGAAGCTCAACCACTACGTGCTCGCGCTGCTCGAGCAGAGGTCGGCGTCGCGAGCGACGCTGAAGCTCGGCATCGCGCCGGAATCGCTCGAGATGATGGCGTGCGACGCGATCTTCCCCCCGTACTTCGGGGTCGAGCCGGCGCCGCGCGACATCAGCGCGACGCCGACCGTCGTCTTCATCGGCAGCTTCGAGGGACGCAAGCAAGGCCACATCGCTCAGTCGGCCGTCGCCGCGATCCGCGAGGAGCAGGGCGATGTCGACCTCATCGTGATCGGGCCGCAGAGTGACGCTTCGTCGTGGGAGCCGTGGGTGGATCATCGCTCGGGCCTCTCGGACGACGAGGTCGCGACGCTCGTGCGAAGCGCGTGGGTGCTGGTGTCGCCGTCGGCGTACGAGGGGTTCGGCATCCCCGTGCTCGAGGGCCTCGACCACGGGCTGTCGGTCGTCGCGCACCCGAACCCGGGATCGGAGTACCTGAAGTCGTTGGCGTCGGGCCCCGTGCCGCTCGACCTCGCGACCGGCGAGGTGTTCACGACGGCCCTCCGCCAGCGGATCGAGACAGGGCCGGTGCTGGATGCTGCCGAGCAGCAGGCGGCTCGGCAGCTGATCGACGAGATCGTCGAGGCGGGGTCGCCGGCTCGGCTGGTAGCGATGTACGACGATGCGAGAGCGCGGGCAGCACCCGCGACTCGGCGACTCGGCTGAAGAACTCGGCGTGCGCGCGGACGATCTCGGCGTCGGGCCGCACCGGGCGCCGCTCGACGAGCGCGCGGTGCAAACGCCGACGCAGCCCCGGCTCATCCGCAAGACGGCGCATCGCGTGAGTCAGGGCATGCACGTCGCCCATCTCGACGACCAGTCCGGTTTCGCCGTCTTCCACCCACTCGAGCGGTCCGCCCGCGGCCGCGACGATCGTCGGCCGCGCCGCCGCGAGGTACTGCAGCACGTTCTGCCCGAGCGGCTCGGGACGAGTGGATGCGTGGACGCACACGTCCCAGCCCTCGACAAGCGGCCAGATGTCGTTGACGTGTCCCAGGAAGTCGGCGCGGTGGGCGAGCCCGAGCGCCTCGACGAGCCGCTGCAGGTCGCGCTCGTACGCGACCTCTCCGAACGCGGCGGATCCGGCGATCTGCAGCCGCACATCCGACTGCGGGAACGCCTGCGCGAACGCCCGGATGACCTCCGCCTGGCCCTTCCAGGGCGCCAGCCGAGCGAGGATCCCCACCGTCCGCACATCGTGGCGGAGCGCCGCGGGAGCTCGCCTGCCGTCGTGCCCCGTCGTCGACGGGATGACCGTCACGGGCGTGCCGTCGCGGATCCATGGCGCAGCGGAGTCGAGCGTGTAGCGCGAGTTGGCGATGACCCCGTTGGCTCGCCGCAGGGCGATCCGCATGGCGCTCGCCCCCTGCCGCCCGATCGCGTTCGGGTCGACCGCATCCCGGAGGTGCACGACGAGCCGCTGACGCGTGCCCGCCGCCGCGAGCGCGCCGATGAGCGCGGCCCGGCTCGTGTTCGCGTGCACGACGTCGCTGCGGCGGAAGTCCCGCGACAGGCGCAGCGCGACGGACTGCGCCAACACGCCGACCAGCATGCCGACCATCGCGCGAGGCGTCGCGGCGGCGGCTCCTGCTTGCTGCGGGACGCCGACGACGCGAACCGTACCGGCTCCGAGCGCCGCGTACTCGCCGAGGCCGCGCGCCGACGGTGGCACGAACACTCGCGCGTGCCACGCGGGATCGCGGTCGAGCAGGCGTCGGAGCGCGAGCTCGGCACCTCCCGGCTCGACGGTGTGGTCGATGTGCGCGACGCGGATCATGCGGCGGCCCTCACGCGCGCCGCCACGGCGGCCTCGATCGAGGCTTCGAAGTCGAAGCGAGGAGTCCATGCCAGCTCGCGACGCAGCCGAGTGGCGTCACCGACCACGCTTGGAACGTCGAGCGGACGGCGCTTGCCGGGTCGCAGGGAAGGCACCGCGCGACCCATCGCAGCGCAGATCGCCGCGAGCACCTCGTGGCCGCTGCGCGCTCGCCCTGCGGCGACGTTGTATGCGCTGTGGGCGAGCGTCGGGGCTTCGGCCAGCAGCACGTACGCGGTCGCGACGTCGCGCACGTCGGTGTAGTCGCGCTCGGCTTCGAGGTTGCCCACGCTGAGCGGCTCGTCGGGGGCGAGCGCGTCGAGCTGCTCGAGGAGGTCGGGCACGAGGAATCCCGGTGCCTGCCCCGGCCCGATGTGGTTGAACGGGCGGACGACGACGGTGTCGAGTCCGCGCCCCTGGTAGTACGAGAGCAGGTTGTCGACGGTGCCCTTGCTCACCGCGTAGGGGGAGTCGAAGGCGAGCGGCGCCGACTCGTCGATCGGGCGGTCGGAGGGCGCGTAGACGGCGCCGCTGCTCGCCGCCACCACGCGGGGAGCTGGGCTTGGCGTGCGCAGCAGCGCTTCGCACAGGTGCACCGCCATGGCGGTGTTGTCGGTGATGTAGCGCAGCGGGTCGTCGAAGGACGGTCCCACCGCGGCGAGGCCCGCGAGGTGCACGATGGCGTCGACCGGCGGCATCCGAGGCCACTCGCACGTGAGATCCACGGTGACCACATCGGCGACGCCCGGCACCTCCACGTCGTCGGAGCGGGTCAGCCCGACCACGTGGTGGCCGCGGTCAGCCGCGATCCGGGCGACCTGCCGCCCGACGAAGCCGTCGACCCCGGTGACGGCCAGGCGCATCGTCATGCCACGGCCACCGGAACCTGCGTCAGCGCCAGGTCGTGGTTGACCATCCGCTTGACGAGTCCGGTGAAGTCGACCTCTCGACGCCAGCCCAGCACCTCCTCGGCCTTCGCCGGGTCGCCGAGCAGGATGTCGACCTGCGCCGGCCGCAGCAGCGCGGGATTCTGTCGCACGAACGGCGTCCAGTCGTCGATGCCGACCTGCTCGAACGCGCTCGCGAGGAACTGCTCGACCGAGCGGGTCTCGCCGGAGGCGAGCACGAAGTCATCGGGCTCACCGTGCTGCATCATCTGCCACATGCCGTGCACGTAGTCGCCGGCGTAGCCCCAGTCGCGCTTCGGCCAGAGATCGCCGAGCTCGACGTGGTCCTGCAGCCCGTTCTTGATCCTGGCGACGGCGCGAGTGATCTTCCTCGTGACGAACTCGGCGCCGCGACGCTCGCCCTCGTGGTTGAAGAGGATGCCGCAGGTGACGAACATGTCGTAGCTCTCGCGGTAGTTCTTCGCGATCCAGTGGCCGTAGAGCTTCGCGACGCCGTAGGGGCTGCGCGGGTGGAAGAGCGAGCTCTCGTTGTAGCCGCGGCCCGGCCGGTTGTAGTCGAGGCCGCCGAACATCTCGGAGGTCGACGCCTGGTAGACCTTCGTCGTGTTGCCGAGGTGGGCGACCCGCACGGCCTCAAGCACGTTGAGCACGCCCTTGCCGGTGACCTCGGCGGTGAGCGAGGGGTTGCGGAAGGAGTAGCCGACGTGGCTGATCGCCGCCAGGTTGTACAGCTCGTCGGGCTGGGAGGCCTCGACCGCCTGCACGAGCGAGGTCGGGTCGGTGACGTCGCCCTCGAGCAGCGTCACGTAGGGGAACTCCGCCTCCACCAGATGCCTGCGGGCGTTGTTCTGGCCGCGGATGAGTCCGAAGACCTGGTAGCCCTTGGCGTGCAGCAGTTCGGCAAGATGGCCGCCATCCTGACCGGTGATGCCTGTGATGAGAGCGCGCATTCGCCTACCAATCGAGCCGGAACCGCGAGCATTCTTCAACGCGTTTTGGGGAGCGTAACCCGGCCGTTCACTGCAATCAGCGTCTTCAGCAGACCGTGAGCGGACGCACGGTCATGCGCGTCTGCTGTGCTTCCCGCAGACATCGCGCAGGATCGTCTCGAGATTCGCCGCGACCGCATCCCAGGTGAACTCGGCCTCGGCGCGATGGCGAGCCCGGGCGCCGAGCTCGCGAGTGCGCTCCGGCGTCTCGCCGAGCTGGATGATGGCGTCGGCGACCTGCTCTGCCGACTCGGGATCGACGAGCAGTCCCGTGACGCCGTCGACGACCGCTTCACGCGGACCTCCGACATTGCCCGCGATCGACGGCACGCCCCACGCCGCGGCCTCGAGGTAGACGATCGCGAACCCCTCGCCGGCCACTTCACCCTTCGGGTAGCGCGCGGGCATCACGAAGACGTCCGCGCGCTGCAGCCAGGCGTTCTTCTCCGCATCCGAGACCGCACCGACGAAGGTCACGGCGTGGTCGACGCCCAGCTCGACGGCGCGCTCCTCGAGGGCGGCGCGGCGGCGGCCGTCGCCCACCACGACCCACCGGGTCTCGGGCAGCCGGGCGAGCACCCGCGGCAGCGCCTCCAGGATGACGTCGTGTCCCTTGTACCAATCGCGCAGGCGACCGACCGTGACCAGCGTGAACGGGCCTCCGCCCGTGTCGTGCTTCGCAACAGCAGTGCGACCCGCTGGGATGTGGACGCCCGGGTGGACGACGTGCACCGGCGCGTGCTGACGCCCGCGGACGGTGTCGAGCAGCAGCCCCCGGGTGTACTGGCTGACGGCCACCGCCGCCGCGCAGTGGCGAAGCGCCCAGCCGGCCAGTCGGGGGCGGCCCTGGATCTCCTTGCCGTGCGCGTAGACGACGAGCGGCACTCCGAACCGGCGCGACGCCGCGTACGCCAGCGGAGCCGAGACGACATGCCCTGTCAGGACGACATCGGGTCGCCAGCCAGAGAGGCGCAGGAGGCCGCGGAGGTTGAAGACCAGGTTGCGCACGAGCGGTGTGGAGCCGCGGACGGGCACGCGCTCGGTGCGCACGCCGGCGTCCGCGTCGAACGCCGCGCCTCCCGGTGCGTCGGGGGTCAGCACCATGACGCTGGCTCGAGGCATGGCGGAGGTGATCTCGTGCAGCAGGCTCTGGATGCCGCCGAGCGTGGGCGGGTACTCGGGGGTGACGAGCAGCACTCGGATCTCGCGCGCCGGGAGCGCTGCCGTCGAGGAGTCGACGGTGGCGTCGGGACGGCTCATGCCGTCGCCTCCTGGGGCGCGGCGGCGCTCGTCGACGTCGTCTCGGAGTCGACAGGACCGACACGGCCGAGGCCCATCAGCAGGTAGAGCACGGCGACGACGGAGAAGCTCGTCCAGCTCGTCTCGAACGCCGAGTCGACGATGAACGCGACGATCGCCGCGACGCCGCCGTACGCCCACGGCAGGCGCGCCGAGGCGGCCACCGAGCGGAACGCTCCGATCGTCGCGAGCACGAGGATGACCGCGAAGAAGACGAGCCCGATGAGGCCGTAGAGGAAGAGGATCTGCAGGTAGTTGCTGTGGGCGTGTCCGAAGTCGGCGTACTGCGCGACGACCGCGCCCACCTCGCTCGTGAAGTCGGCCGCGGGGAATCCGACGATGGGAGAGTCGCGGAGCGTCACCTCGACCGTGCCCTGCCACAGGCTGGCGCGGGCGACGTTCGACGAGAAGCCGGCATCCGAGAGTGTCGCGAGCCGCGACACCAGGAAGTCGACCGCCCCGGGGACGAGCCAGACGACGAAGGCGATGCCCCAGCTGGCGGCGGCGACCCCGAGCGTCAGGTGCACGGGGCGGGCGCGGGTGCGGAGCAGCCAACCGGCGACGAGCGCGACGGCGAACGCGATCCAGGCCGCGCGGGTCTCGGTGATCGCGATCGGCACGGCCGCGATGAGCAGCCAGAGCAGCGCGCCGCGGATCGTCGGCGACATGCACACGAGCGCCGCTCCGGTGATCGCGAGGAACGCCCCGAAGACCGTGGGGGAGAGGAACGTGCCGAACGGCCGGAATGTGCCCTCGAACGTGTAGTAGTAGAAGCCCTCGGTGTAGCCGCGGCTCTTCAGCCACGACAACCCGGCGACCGCCTGGTAGAGGGCGATCACGGTGAGCATCACGAACATCCATCGCAGTGCTCGCAGCACCGCATCCTTCGTGTCATCGCGACGTGCGACCCGGTAGAGGATGACGCCGCCGATCGGGGCGAGCGTGGCGCTCAGGGCCTCCGGCCAGTCGATGACGTCGGCCTGCAGCGCGGTGAGCGCCGTCAGCCTGACGAAGATGTAGGCCGAGAGGGCGAGCGTCACGGCGTCGAGCGCGCCCGGTCGCTGGCGCAGGACGCCGTAGCGGATGCCCGTAAGCACGACGAGCGCGAAGACGAGGATCGTGACGCTCGTGCGGGTGGGTATGAGTTCGAGCGGGACGTACGAGAAGGGCAGGGCGATCACGGTCGCGGTCAGCAGCAGGTGGCGTGGCCGCCGCGCGGCTTCGCGCCCGGGCCGCGGCTCGGGCGCCCACTTGCCCACGGCGGAGCGCGTTCCCGCGACTGAGGAGCGCGTGACGTGCATCGGGGTCCCTCCGCGAGGATGCTAGGTGCACCGTAGCGGACGGGTCGGGGTGAGCAAGGTTGGGGCGGGTTCGGTTTCGACACGCTCAGCGCGCTTCGCGCGCGGAGCGGCTCAACCAGCGGAAAGGGGCGGAGCGGCTCAGCCCGCCTACCCGCGGGTTGAGCCGCTCCGCGCCGCAGGCGCTGAGCGTGTCGAAACCAGTCCGAGCCGGGCGGTGGTTTCGACACGGTCAGGGCGCTGCGCGCCCGGACCGGCTCAACCCGCGGGAGGGGGCAGGAGCTCGTCGATGAGCTGCGCGATGAGCGCCAAGCCCTCCTCGTTCGGGTGGAGGTCGTCCGGGGCGATGAGGTCGGGACGGTCGAGGAACAAGTCGCCGAGGTCCAGATACTCCGCGCCCACTCGCGTCGCCTCGCGCTCGACCTGCTCGCGCAGCGTCACGAGCGCTTCGGGCGCGGCCGAGTCGTCCCAGAGCGGCGACGTGACGACGAGCTGCGCATCGGGGAGCTGGCTGCGCAGCTCGGTGTAGAAGGCGGTGACCGCCGGCTCGAGGTGTCGTCGGCCCAGATCATTGCGGCCGCCCGAGACGACGACGATGTCGGGGTCGAACGCGACCGCGTCGGGCAGCACGCCGATGTAGGAGGTGCAGCCCGCTTCCGGGCACCGGCCGTCCTCCCGGCCGGTCGAGTATCCGGTGCCGGGGATGGCGAGGTTCACGGCGTTCCAGCCGCGCAGCTCGCCGAGGGTACCGGGGAAGCCCGTGCCGTCGAGTGAGGTGCCCGTGCCCACCGTGTAGGAGTCGCCGATGAAGACGGCGACGGGGCGGCCCGACGTATCTGCGTCGTCGGTCGGGGTGGAGGCAGGCGTGGCGCTCGCGGTCGGCGCCTGGCCGGAGGGGCGGGGCCACAGCAGGAACGCCGCGATCGCGGCGATGACGACCGCCGCGACCGCGGTCGCGATGAGGGCTGCGCGGCGGGTCATGGGTGGCAGCTGGTCTCGATACGCGGGCGGCTTCGCCGCCTGCTACTCGACCAACGGGGTCGGGGGCGCCGCCGGGGGCTGGGGGAGCGGGGTCAGCAGGGCGCGGACCGCCTCCAGCGGCACGGAGACCCACGTGGGGCGGTTGCGCAGCTCGTAGACGACCTCGTAGAGGGCCTTGTCGAGCAGCAGCGCGACGAAGACCGGGTCGGTCTCGTCGACGGGACCCGCCGCATCCGCGTACCCGGAGAGGAACTCGGTGCGGCGCTGGAAGACCCAGTCGCCCGCCGCGGCGCCGTCGGCGTCGGGCAGCTCCTGCAGGGCGGAGCCGGCCGCGTAGTCGAACGAGCGCAGCATGCCGACGACGTCGCGCAGTCGCGGCTCGCGTACCATCCGCTCGTGCATGGGTCGCAGCGGCTCGCCCTCGAAGTCGAGCAGCATCCAGCGGCCGTCGGCGCCGCGCAGCACCTGGCCGAGGTGCAGGTCGCCGTGGATCTGCTGCAGCTCGCCCAGCTCGCGCACCTCGCGCAGCCGGTCGGCGGCTGCCTGCAGCTCGTCCTGCAGGTCGTCGAGCACGCCCGCCGCTTCCTGCCGCGCCCACGCCATGCGCTGCTCGAGGCCGGTGATGAAGCGGAGCGTGTCGGCCTCGGTCGCCTGGGTCGTGCCCATGGCCGACGCGAGGTCGCGGTGCACGATCGCGACCGCCTCGCCGAGCGCGCGCGCATCGGGCGCCTCGCCGGCATCCTCGCCCCGCAGGGTGGCGAGCGCGTGCTGGCGGTAGAGCTCCCACGCGTCCTCGCCGCCGGCGACGAACTCCGAGACGGCGAGCAGGTGCCCGGTGACGAAGGCGTCGCCCGCGGGCCAGCCTGCTCGCACCGAGGCGAGCAGGTGGGGGATGCGGTCGCAGCCGGCGCGCGTGAGGGCGCCGGTGACGACGACGTCGGGATTGTCGCCCGGTGCGACCACGCGGAAGACCTTCGCGATCCAGCTGCCGTCGCCGCCGATGATCGAGGTGTTCGACTGCTCGCCGGTGACGACGCGGATGTCGCCCGCGGGCGTCGGCTCGGCGGTGGCATCGCCGTCGAGCCCGTTCACCGCCCGCCTGCCGGTGGCGACATCGATGAGCGCCCGCACCGCATCCGCATCACCGCACGCGTCGACGAGCCAGCGGCCGCCGAGCTGCGCGATGGGCGAGCCGCCCGGCTCGTCGCGCCACGCGACGGGCACCTGCAGCAGGGTGTCGCCGGCGCGCAGCAGCAGGATGGCCGCGCCGTCGCCCAGGTCGTAGCTCGTCTCGAGGGCGATGTCGACCTGCTGGCCCTTCAGCGGATACCAACGGGTGGTGGGCATCCAGGCCGCGATGGCGTCGATGACGGATGCGTCGGCGAGGTCGGGAGCGTCGGTCGCGGTGGGGTCGCTCATGGGGGCCATCATGCCCGGTGCCTCTGGGCGCTGGCTACGAGCGGTGGTCTCGGCTCGGTCGGCGCAGCGGGTGCGCGGACCTTCTCGACCGGCGGGGAGGGTCAGGGCAGGCTGTGCACCTGCAGGCCGGTGACGACCGTGCCGAGCTGCGAGATGGGGGCCATCATGCCCTCGACCGCGCACGTGCCGCCGGTGCCGCGGATGCCGGAGACGACGCCGACCGCGCGCGCACCGACTGCCGTGGGACGGCTGACGACCGGGCCGCCCGAGTCGCCGAGGCAGAACGCGTTGGCGCCGCTCGAGCGCACGAGCTGCACGTGCATGCACTCCTGGCCGCGGGGCGTGCCGTAGCAGGTGACGTAGGCCTTGCCGGCGGTGAGGTCGCACTTCCAGCCCGTCACCTGGCCCGAGGAGCACAGCTGGTAGCCCTCGGGCGGCCAGGTGGTCTGCGCGCCGGTGATGTTCACGGTCGACGTGTCGCCGGTGTAGATGCGGGGGAGCGTGCGGGCCTCGTACGACGCGGCGATGATGCCGAGGTCGAAGGGCAGCGTGCCGTCGTTGAGCTCGGCGACCAGATCGCTGCGGCCGATGGTCGTGCCGGCCGCGTTGCGCACGAGGCGGTTGTCGGCGTAGTCGCTGCAGTGGGCTGCGGTGATGATGACGGGGCGGTGGGCGTAGAACCCCGTGAAGCCGGAGGTGCAGGAGACGAACGCGCCGCTCAGGAACTGCGTCTGCACGCGCATGCCGCCGGAGAGCACGCTCACGTCGTTGGTGCGCGCGGTGCCCTTCGGGACGACGACGGCGGCCGGGTCGATCGGGGCGCCGAGCTCGAGCGGCACGGCGGCGGCGTTGGCGGGCACGGTGTCGGTCTGCTCGACCGTGACGGTCGCGCCGACGTCGGCGGCGGCGGCCTCCGCCTCGTCGATGACGGTCAGCACCTCGCCCTCGAGGGGGATCGGTGTCACGTCGGCGGCCTCGGCGGCCGCCTCGGTCGGAACCTCGACCGAGAGCGCGTCGCGGCCGATGCCGATCGCGAAGGCGCCCTCGTCGGGCATGGCGGCGGCCATGTCGTAGGCGACCGAGAGCAGCTCGGCCTCGCTCGACTCCTGCTCGACGAACGTGATCGCGATGCCCTCGGCGGCCGCGTCGTCCGCGATAGCGCGGATCTCGCTCGGCACGTGGCCGGCCCAACCGATCTCGATCGTGCCGGCGACCGGGTCGCCCACGATCGAGCCGAGGCGCGAGACCGGGGCGAGCGCATCCCAGTTGCCGATCCGGTCGATGACGTCGAAGTGCGCCTCCTGCACGGCCGGGATGTCGTCGGCGGAGACGGCCGGGGCCGCGGTGGGGATCGCGATGACGGCAGCGCCGACACCGAGCGTGATGGCGGCAAGGATGAGCGGGCGGCGCAAGAGGGACCTCGTGACAGGCGGGGAGCAGGACCACGCTGATCGTACCGGAGGTGCAACCTTTAGTGGAGGGTAAATCTGCGCGCCGGGCAAGAGGCCGCTCGCGCCTCTGCTACCGCCCTCGGAGCGCTGTGCCCGGGGCGGTCTGCTCCGTTACTCGACGGGCGCGGTCGTCGCCGGATTGGTTACCGCTGCGCCGCTCGTGGAGCCGCGGGTGCGACCCGGCAGCCGCTTGATGACGCGGCGCCCGACGAGCCAGGCGACGAGGGCCAGCAGCGCGAGGATCACGAGCGTCGGCAGCGCCTGCCCGAGCCCGAAGAGGGCGACGGCGCCCCAGGCGAGGAACGCGCTCCAGCCCGCGACGAGGCCGTCCCAGAAGCTCGGCGTGCCGGTCGGGCCCTCGACGCTCGTCGAGCTGATGCGCACCTCGATCGTCGACATCGCGACCTGGTCGGTGAGCGTGCGCTGCTGGGAGAGCAGCTGCTCGAGCTCGGAGGTGCGCTGCGTCAGCTGCGCCTCGACCTCGAGCAGCGTCTCGGTGTCGGCCGCCGTCGTCAGCAGCGTGGTGAGTCGCTCGACGGATGCTCGGCTCGCGTTCACGCGCACCTCGAGGTCGCGCACCTGGTTCGTGACGACCTCCTCGCCGAGGTCGACGTTGGTGACATCGCCGAGGGCGCGGAGCGCGCTGAGCAGGTCTTGCACCTGCTGGGCCGGCACGCGCACGGTGAGCATCGCCCACGCGGGCTGGAAGTCGGTCGATGCGCCCTCGGCCCGGCGGTCGATCGAACCGCCGCGGGACTGCGCGGCGTCGCTCACCGCATCCGCCATCTCGATCGGATCGCCGACGCGCATGGCGAGGCTGCCCGAGATGATGACGGCGCGGTCCTCGTCGGCCGCCTCGGCGGGCACGGTGTCGCTGGCGCCGGTGTCGCCGCCGCTCGCACCGCCGCTCGACTCCTGCTCGCCGGGGAACGGCGCGGACTCCGGCTCGCCCGCCCACTCGGGCAGGCCGCCGCCGTCCGTGGCGGGCGCGGGCATCCCGATGCCGGGCGCTTGCGACTGGGATGCGCCCATGGCGCCGCAGCCGGTGAGGAGGACGGCGCCGGCGATGACGATGCCGGCCGTGGAGAGGAGTCTGCGGGTCATGCTTCCAGGGTGGGCGGGCGGCCGGGAAAGCACAGCCCAACCTTTCGAGCGACTTGGGCGTCAGCCGCCCCTTCCGTTGGTTGAGCCGCTCCGCCGCCCCTCCCGTTGGGTTGAGCCGCTCCGCCGCCTCTTCCGTTGGTTGAGCCGCGCCGCCGCCGAAGGCGGCTGAGCGTGTCGAAACCGTCGTGACCTGCGGCGGTTTCGACACGGTCAGGGCGCTGCGCGCCCGGACCGGCTCAACCAGCGGAAGTGGGGGACGCGCTGCCGCCGCACCTTCCGTTGGTTGAGCCGCTCCGCCGCCGAAGGCGGGTGAGCGTGTCGAAACCAGCGTGACCTGCGGCAGTTTCGACACGGTCAGGGCGCTGCGCGCCCGGACCGGCTCAACCAGCGGGGAAGGGGGAGTGCTGCGTGCGCCGAGCGGCTCAACCTGCGGAAGAGGCGGGTCAGTCAGCTCGCTTCGCCGCCTTCGCCTCCGCCTTCGCCGCGCGGAGCTCGGCCTTCGCGGCGGCCCGCGCCGCGGCGGCCTCGTCGCGCGCCTCGATGGCCTGCAGGCGCTCGACGGCCTTGGCCACCGCATCCGCCGCCTTCGACTCCGCCTGCCGCAGGCGGGTGCGTGCCTCGTCGACGAGCTTCGCCGCCTCGCGCACTTGCTTGTCGTCGAGGATCGCCGTGGGCATGCGCTCGAACGCCTCGTCGGGCTCGTTGCGCTCGAGCCAGCGCTCGATGCCATCGAACAGCCGCGAGAGGCCGAAGCCGAAGCCGCGGTCGTCGTCGGCGTCGCGCGTGCCGAACGCGCCCGCCCGCACGGCCGGCGCAAGCAGCGGGAACCGCTCGTCGGTCACGAGCTCGGGCAGTGCCCGGCGCACCTCGTCGTCGACGGCGGCGTCGCTCGACGCCTTCGAGTAGAGGGCGATGTAGCCGAGCAGCAGCAGCAGCGTCGGCAGCTTCATGCGGTCGGGGGCGGGCACATCCTCGAGCGCCGCGAGGCCGGCCTCGATGATCGCGAGCCGGTTCGGGGTCGTGGGCGTCGAGCTCGGCGGCAGGTCGGCGAGCCACGGGTGCGCTTCGTACGCCGCCCGCACGAACACGGCCCACTCGCGCAGCCGCTCGCGCCACGTCGTGCCGGCGCCGGGCACCGCCACCTCGCTCGCCGTGTCGTACATCAGCAGCAGCAGGCCGTCCTTGCCGGTGACGTAGCGGTAGAGCGACATCGGCGCGACGCCGACGGCCGCGGCGACCTTGCCCATGCTGACGGCGTCGAGCCCCTCGGCGTCGGCGATCTCGATGGCGGCCTCGACGATCTGCTCGGTCGTGAGCTCGCGCTTCGGGCCGCGGTGCGGCAGCTCGGCGACGCCCCACGTGACGGCGTGCGCGTGCGGCAGGTCGGGGGTGTCGATCGGCTGGTTCGGGTCGGTCACGGGTGCCTCGTCGCTCACTGGCGGTCGTCGGGATGGGTGCCGGTGCGCTCGCCGGTCTCGAGCGCGGCGATGGCGGCCAGGTCGTCGTCGCTCAGCGAGAAGCCGTCGACGTCGAGGTTCTCGGCCAGCCGGTGCGGATGTGTCGACTTGGGGATGAGCGCGCCCCCGAGCTGCAGGTGCCAGCGGATGATCGCCTGCGCGGGGCTCACGCCGTGGGCGGCCGCGATCCGCTGGATGGTCGGCTCCTCGAGCACCCGGGAGCGGCCGAGCGGGCTCCACGCTTGCGTGACGATCCCGTGCTCGGCGTGGAACGCCCGTAGCTCGTGCTGCGGCAGCCACGGGTGCGACTCGACCTGGTTGACGGCCGGCGTCACGCCGGTCTCGCCGATCAGGCGGCGGAGGTGCTCCTCGGTGAAGTTCGAGACGCCGATCGAGCGGATGCGCCCCTCGGCCTGCAGCGCCACCAGCTCGCGCCAGACGTCGACGTACTGCCCGCGAGCCGGCCGCGGCCAGTGGATCATGTAGACGTCGATGGGGGAGCCGAGCGCGGCCTCGCTGGCCACGAACGACGTGCGCACCGCATCCGCCGACTGGCTCTGCTCGCCCCAGAACTTGCTCGTGACGGTGAGGTCGGCGCGCTCGAGCCCGGTGTCGACCGCGCGGCGCAGAGCTTCGCCCACCTCGCGCTCGTTGCCGTAGAACTCCGCGCCGTCGACGAGCCGGTAGCCCGCGTCGAGGGCGGCCGCGACGACGCGCTGCGTCTCGTCGGCGGGCACCTTGTAGAGGCCGAACCCGAGCGCGGGGAGCGTGCGTCCGTCGAGCAGGGGCAGGGTGGAGGGCACGCTCCAGTGTCGCAGGTGCCCTCGCGGGCGGGTTCGGGCGGCTCAGCCCGCCGGTGTCGTGGGGTGGCGGGGATCGTCGGGGACCGCATCCGGATCGAGCCTCATCCGCGGACCGCGCCCACACTCGCGGCAGATATAGGGCGATCTGCTGTCAACCGGGCGCGGTGAGCACCGATCGCCCTATGCCTGTGGAGCGGCGGGGCGAGCGCGCCGTGTCACCGCGTCAGCGGGGCAGCTCGACCGGCGCGGTCTCGGGCGGCTCGCCGATGCCGTGCCGCAGGTCGGGCTGGTGGCGGCGGAAGATCGCCGCGATCGCGGCGGCGATGGCGACCATCACGACCGCCACCCAGACGCCGCCGACGCCGCCGATCGCGTCGATCGCCACGCCCGCGACCGCCGAGCCGACGGCGGCGCCGAGCAGCTGACCCGTGCCGATCCACGCGTACGCCTCCGGGGTGTCGGCGAACTTCACGGTGCCGGCGATGATCGCCGAGAAGGCGGCGAGCGCCGGCGCGGTGCCGAGCCCGGCGATGAAGAGCGCGATCGAGAGGCCGACGACGCCCGTCATGGGCAGCGCGATCGCCATGCCGATCAGCACGATCGTGAGCCGGATCGCCACCGACCACGGTGTGATGCCGCGGCTGCCTGCCGCGAAGCCGCCGAGCAGCGATCCGAACGCCGAGACGGCGAGCACGATGCCGGCCTCGAGCGCGCCCTCGCCGAAGGTCGCCACGACGCCTGCCTCGACCGCCGAGAAGCCGCCGATGAACATGGCGGAGACGATGACCGACAGCAGCACGGGCGGCTTGCGCAGCACGCGGCCGAGCTTGCGAGTGGTGGGCGGGATGCGCAGCCGGCGCACCTCGGGCGAGACGATGAAGAACGCCGCGCCGACCGCCTGGATGACGAGCACGACGAGCAGCGTCGGCCCGGTGCCGAAGAACGAGACGAGCGCCACCAGCAGCACGGGCCCGAAGACCCAGATGATCTCCTGCAGCGCCGCGTCGAACGAGAACAGCGGCGAGAGCAGCCGCTGCGGCACCATGCGGGGGTAGAGCGTGCGGACGGTGGGCGTGACGGGCGGCATCGCGGCGCCCGCGACCGCGCCGGCCACGACATCCACCCACAGCGGCACGCTCAGCGAGGCCAAAGAGAACAGGGCGGCGACCGAGACCGCGGTCGTGGTGACCAGCACGGCGACGGTGCCGAAGCGCGACATGAGCCGGGTCACGAACGGGCCCGCGATCGCCATGCCGATCGAGAAGGCGGCGAGCACGAGACCGGCTGCGGTGTACGTGCCGTGCTCGTGCTCCATGTGCATGAGCACGCCGAGCGAGTACATGCCCGCCGGGAAGCGCGCGATGAGCTGCGCCAGGATGATGCGCGCGAGCCCTGGGACCTTCAGCACCTCGGCATACGCACGCACCACGTCAGCCTAAGGGGACCGCCCGCACTTCATACCGCGGCGGGGTCCATCCTCGAGACGCTGCCGAGGCTGCCGTCCTCCTGCCCGCGGAGCACCGCTTCGAAGTAGGCGATGGTGCGGCGCAGCCCCTCGTCGAGCTGCACAGTCGGTCTCCACCCGAGCGTCGACATCGCCTGACTGATGTCGGGCTTCCTCTGCGTCGGGTCGTCCGCCGGCAGCGGCAGGAACACCACCCTGCTGGTGCTCGACGGGATGGCCTCGAGGATCTTCTCGGCGAGCTCCCTGATGGTGAACTCGCCCGGATTGCCGATGTTGATCGGGCCAGTGAGGCCGTCCTTCGCCATGGCCAGCTTCATGCCGCGCACGAGGTCGCTGACGAACTGGAAGCTGCGGGTCTGTGAGCCGTCGCCGTAGATGGTGAGGTCTTCACCCTTCAGCGCCTGCGCGACGAAGTTGGAGACGACGCGACCATCGTCGACACGCATGTTCGGGCCGTAGGTGTTGAAGATCCGTATGACGCGATGGTCGACCCCGTACTGCCGCATGAAGTCGAAGCAGAGCCCTTCGGCGTCCATCTTCCCCACGTCGTAGCAGGACCGGATGCCCGTGATGTTGACGTTGCCGCGATACGACTCGGGCTGGGGGTGAACCTCCGGGTCGCCGTACACCTCGCTCGTCGAGGCGAAGAGCAGACGGGCGCCGGTCGTGCGGGCGAGCTCCAGCACGTTGAGCGTGCCGTGGAAGTTCGTCTTCCGCGTCTTGACCGCATCGAACTGGTAGTGCGGCGGGGATGCCGGACATGCGAGGTGATAGATCTGGTCGAGCTGCATCGACGGGATCGGATCGCACACGTCGTGCTCGATGAAGGTGAACGCCTCGTGGCTGAGGTACGGCTCGATGTTCTCTCGCCGGCCGCTGAAGAGGTTGTCGAGGCACACGACGGCGTCGCCGTCTGCCAGGAGATCGTGGATGAGGTGCGAACCGATGAAGCCGGCGCCGCCCGTCACGAGGACTCGTCTCACTTGGGGACCTACCTTTCGGATGTGGGGCACTGCGGGGATGCGCGACGCGCACCCCCGCGGCGACCTCTACTCGGTGCTGACGCCGGCGCCGGCGATGGCGGATCGCTTCCAGAGCGCCACCACTGCTCCGGCGATCGCCATCGCAAGGCCGGCGATCCCGACGCCGACTGCAGAGGCAGCCCCGGTGACGGGGAGCTCAGCTGCTGCGGACATGTTTCACCCCCTCTTCACGCGGTCGTGATGCGTGCAGGTGATGTCCACACGCAGTTCTCCACGGTCGGTTGGCGCACTGCCTTGACGAGCGCATGCACGAACAGACAGCGGTAGATGAAGTCGCTGATGATGATGGGGACGGTGAACACCAGCAGCCGGGGCTGCCGCAGCCCGATGCTCGCGGCGACGATCCAGAAGCTGTAGCCGGCGAAGAACAGCAGCAGGAAGATCGGTGCCTGGTGCGCCGCGACGACCATGGCGACGAGCGCGACGGGCGCGCTGACGACGTAGATCGTCCAATGCAGCATCAGGAGGATGTAGGCGGCGTCGAATCGTGAAGCCTGACGGGCGACGCGGTGACCGATGATGCCCTGGAAGGTTCCCCACAACCAGCGCAGGTTCTGGCTGTACCAGTCCTTGAAGTTGGTCGGGTCCTGCAGGTGTGCACGCGCACGGGGCGCGTACACGACTCCGCCGAGGTTGCGCCGCTGAGCTTCCAGCACCCAATAGGTGTCGTCGACGATGTACGGCGTCTTCTCGACGAGGACGTGTTCGAGCAGACCGCTGCGGTACACCGAGTTGCTTCCGGAAATGCAGTTCATGACGCCGAAGAGGCTCTGCACGTGACGGATGGTGAGCTGGAAGTTCCAGTAGGAGAACGCGCGCTTCGCGAGCCACATGTTCCAGCGATGCTCCGCCGGCCACCACGTGATGTTCTTGCCGACCGCGATGGCGACGGAGGGATCCTCCATCTTCTCGAGGCTCCGCTCGATGAAGTCCGGCTCGATGAGCACGTCATCGTCGAGGATCGCGACCGCCTCGTACCGCGTGCCGAGACACAGCTGGTGGAAGGCGCTGTGCAGCGCCTTGGGCTTCCCGCCGTTCACGGGCAGCTCGAGCACCGTCGCCCCAGCAGCTCGGGCCACTTCTGCGGTCCGGTCGGACGGGGACTTCTGCTTCGACCCGTCGTCCACGACGTAGACGTCGCATCCCGTCAGCAGCGCGGATTCCACCGTCTGACCGATGGTGCCGGCGCCCCGGAAGCAAGCGATGAGCACAGCGACCCGCTGCGGCCCGTCGATCGGAGGGAACTCAGGGCTCGCCCGCTTCGTGCTCCACTGCCGAACCCGCGCCGGACGGAACCTGCCGTACACCCAGCCAGAAGCTGCAACGGCGAGCAAGCAGAACGGAGTGATCAGCAGCAGCCATAGGAGCGCTTCCATCGTGTTCTCTCGTCCTCGATCGCTTCGAGGCCGGCGCCAGGGAGGTGTGCAGCTCTCGCTGCGCACCTGCCCGCACCGTGACCTCCGTGCCTGATCGGCTGCCGGGTGAATCGTCACACCGTTACCGTTCGATCGAGAACGTATGCGCGGAACGTAAAATTACAGCGTTCCCACAGTTGCTCTTGAGAAACCCTCGGATTCAGCGCAGGTTGACTGGGCTGCCTTCAGCGCAAGCGTGGGCCAGCACCGCGGAGTCGCCGGAGGGCGGCACGCGCTGCGTCTCAGGCCGACGTTCCATGCGGCAAAAATGCGTGCCGCTTGGGCAAGATTGAGGGTCGGTCACGATCCCCGTCGGCGCGAGCGGAGGCCCTACCGCCCAGCGTCCGCGGCCCGAGCCTCCTCGAGAGCATGCAGCAGAAGGTCGAGCCCGAAGGGGAACTCCGCCGCGTAGTCGTAGCCGGGCACGAGCACGTGCTGCTCGACCAGTTCGGCGAGGTGCGGGTATTGATCGGCGGGGATGTTGGCGAGCAGCGTGTGCGCCATCGCCGCCGTCTGCTCCTCCGTCTCGAAGGGCAGGTTCTTCTCCTGCATCACGAACCCGTAGATGTAGCTGTCGATGAGCGCGAACGCATGCGCGGCGAGCGGCACGGTGAAGCCGCCGGAGCGCAGGGCACCGAGCACGCGGTCGTGGTGCCGCAGCGTCGATGGACCAGGCTGCGTGCCCGAGTCGGCGAGCCCGGTGGCCCACGGATGCCGTGACAGCACGTCGCGGAACGACATGGAGCGCTTGCGGAGCCCCGTCCGCCAGTCCTCGTCCTGCGAAGGCAACTCGATCTCGACGAAGATCGCGTCGACCATCGCGTTCAGCAGGTCGGGCTTGTTGGCCACGTGGTTGTACAGCGACATCGCCTCGACGCCCAGCGCCTCGCCGAGCCTCCGCATGGTGAGCGACTCGATCCCGTCGCGATCGGCCAGCTCGATGGCGGTGCGGAGCACGCGCTCTCGGCTCAGCGGCTCACGACGGTTCCTCGATGCTCGTGCTGCCACAGCCCATCCCTTTCCCTCTTGACACCCTTACGGCGTAAGCGTAGCGTTCCTTACATCATAAGTTTACGACGTAAGGATGGATCATGACTCTCGCACTCGAAGCCGCCGCCTCCTCGACGCGGGCGCCGCGCCGGTCGTTCGTCCGGTTCACCTCGTGGTCGCCGCGCACTGCGAGCCTCGTCGCTGGGACGGGACTGGCGGTCATGGCCGTGACCAGTGGCGTCGGCAACTTCGCCGGCATCGTCCCGCTCGTCGTCCGCGGCGACGCCGCCGCCACCGCCACCGCCATCGCGGCCTCGCAGCCGCAGTTCATGCTCGGCATCGTCGGCCTCGCCATCGCGGCGCTGCTCGACTTCGTCGTGGCCGCCGCGCTGTACACGCTCTTCCGGCCGACGCATCCGCTGCTCTCGGCGGTCGCGGCATGGGCGCGAGCGATCTACGCGCTGCCGTTCCTCTTCGCCATCAGCCAGCTCGTCGCGGCGCTTACCGTGCTCGACGACCCGCCGGCGGCGCTGCAGGCGATCGAGCGGTTCTCGACCATCTGGGTGACGAGCCTCGGGCTGTTCGGGCTGCACCTGGTGCTGACCGGTGTGCTCGCCTTCCGCTCGGGCTTCATGCCGCGCATCTTCGGCGTTCTGCTCGCGATCGCCGGGCTTGGCTACCTCGCGGACGCCGTGGGCATCTGGGTCGTGGACGGCTTCAGCGCGACCTTCGGCCAGTTCCTGTTCGCCGGCGAGGTCGTCGTCATCTTCTGGCTCCTCATCCGCGGACGCCGGCTACCCGCAGCACAGCCTGCCCAGTCATGAGGTCCGGGTGCTCCGGCCAGCGCGGGCGGCTACGGCGCGGCGGGCGTGGCGAAGCCCTCGCTGCCGAAGTCGACGTCGTCGCCGGCTTGCGCGGCGATCGCCCCGTAGACGGGGTTCTCGATGAACGGCTCGACCTGCGCTCGGATGAGCGCCTCCCAGTCGCCGTCGATCGCAGGCGCGATCACCGCGCGGTAGTAGCCGGAGTCGGTGCCGGGCTGCTCCGGATCGACGAGCATGCTGCGGACCGGGCTCGCGTAGCCCGCCGCGAGCGACTCGAGGTGCGCGGAGACGGCCCCTCCGTCACCGCGCTCGTGCGCGGCGTAGGCGGCGGTCGCGGTCGCGCCCTCCCAGAAGAAGTACGCCTGCACGGCGCCCGTGCCGTGCTCCCACTGGGCGGCGTTGCCGTACTCCTGCCCGGTGCTCGTCGGCCAGGAGTAGCCGTCGGGCAGCGCGAGCGGGAACGCGGCGGCAGCTTCGCGGAACTCGTCCTCGACACCGGCGGCGTCGAGCCAGACCGAGTCGGTCCCGGTCTCGGAGGAAAACCGGTCCACGTACTCGGCCACGGCCGCCTCGGTCTCGGCGGACAGCCCCGGAGGCGCGGCAGCTGTGGGCGCGGCGGGCGCGGTTGGAGCGGCGCTCGCGACCGGGGTCGCGGCCGGAGCGACCGAGGAAGCGGACGAGCAGGCTCCGAGTGCCGCAACGGCGAGGGCTGCGGTGGCGATGGCCGCTGTGCGCTTCAGGGCGAGCATGCTCACAGGCTCCCATTCGTCACGCGCAGAAGCGAGCGATCCTTGAGTTTCCACGGGGCAGTTCGGTCGCTCACCGCTGCGTGATGGTGCCCTCAAGGAGATTGCTCGTGCTCGCTCCCTCGAATCCTGCGGCCGACAGCACCTCGTCGCCCGGGAGTGAGAGCTCGTAGCGCGTGCCGCCGTCGGCGCTCACCAGCGCGAGCGCGACGCCGGGAGGCGTGGAGCGCTCCTCGACGTAGCCCTGCTCGGCGGCGATCGCGCCGACGACCTCCGCGACCGTGCCCGGTCCCCCCAGGACGCTGAGCGTGAAGGCGGCGCGGCCGTCCGGAGCGGTGAGCGCGACCGAGCAGAGCACCGGCACCTGGCCCACGGGCAGGTCGCCCGGACCGTTCGGTGCGCGGTCGAGACCGGCAGCGCCGTATCCGTCGTCCCTGCCGAGGTCGAGCCACGCGTCGACGAGCTCGTCAGGACAGCGCTCGTACGCGGTCGAGCCGACGCCCTCGGCGGTGCTCGCGGGGGAACAGCCGGCGATCGAGACGGTGATGGCAGTCGCGATGAGGGCGGCGCGGAGTCGCGGTGCTCGAGTGATCGCGGCTCCTCGTCTTCGATGGTGCAGCCTCGCGGCGAACGCTACGGGCTCGCGCAGCCGGTGTCACGCATCCCTCGGCTGCACGGCACGTCAAACGTGCCGTTTGGGAAATTTTGAGGATTTGGCTATGTTCTGCACAGCGGGCGCTCCATGGCTGCCCCGACCCTCGAGGAGTCGATGATGACTGTCCCCATCGGCGCGAAGCGGAGACCCCACCGCCGAGCGTCTCGTGCACTGCTGACTGCGATCGCCGTCGCCGCCGGACTGCTCTCGTGGCCGACGACCGCCGCAGCGGTCGGAGAGGCGCCGCCCGCCGGGCACGGCACTGTGGAGCTGACGCTGACGGACGGTGCGACCGGCGCCCCGGTGGAGGGCGTCTCGGTGAGCGTCGACCCTGTGGAGTACGACCCGAGCTGGGAGTGGGTGACCGGGGAGACGGATGCCTCCGGCGTCGTCTCCCTGCACGTGCCGGCCGGCGCCTACAGGGTGTCGACCAATCCCCACCTCGACCAGTACGTGCCGGCGTACTACCCGGGAGTGGCCCTGTACGCCGACGCCGAGCGCGTGACGGTGACCCAGGGGCAGACGCTCGCGCTGGCGATGCAGATGATGGCGCCGGCGAGTGCGGTGCTCAGCGTCTCGGGCGACGGACAGCCGGTCCCCGGCGTGCGGGTGACCATGTACCGCATCGCGGCGGATGGCTCGGAGCTTCCCGGCGGCGACTGCACCACCGACGCGACCGGCCGTTGCGAGATCTCTCGGCTGCGTGCCGGCGACTACCGCGCCTTCGCATCGCCGCCCTGGCAGGACCACGCGCAGTGGGTCACCGACGTCTGGCCGGCACGCGGCGAGACGGTGCGGATCGAGAGCGGTCAGCGCGCCGAGGCGGCCATCGCGCTCCCGGCCGCGACCCGCATCACGGGCGACGTGCGCCTCGACTTCACGCACCCGACGGAGCGGGTCACGCTCTGGGTGAGCGCGGCGTACGTGGGTCCCGACGGCGTGGAGCCCGGTCACCAGACCCGAGTCAGCGGTGCCCCCGGCCAGACGGTGCCGTTCGCGCTCGACCTCGAGGCCGGTCGCCCCTTCCGGCTGGTGTTGGAGGGCTTCGACACCGCCGGTGATAGGTACGACCGCCTCATCGCCACCGAGGAGTGGACGTCCACCGGCATGGCGCTGCTCGGCGAGACCGTGACGGTCGCCGAGGACCAGACTCGCCACTTCGAGCTCGACGCGCACGTGGGTGCCACGATCGCCGGCACGCTGCGTGTGCGCGAGGGAGTCGGGGGCGCCGTCGATGGCATTGCTGCAACCCAGCCCTCCGCCGAGCAGCTGGAGCGCATCGAGCGCCACTCGGAGTCGGTCCAGGCTGCCGACCAGTCGGCTGACTTCGGCTGCGGCGGCTCGTGCGGCATGGTGATCGTCGACCTCTACCAGCTGCGCAGCGACGGTTGGCGGTACCTCGAGATGGTGTACGCCGCCGACGAGGCGCTGCTGGGCGTCGAGCAGCGGTTCTCCTTCACCGGTCTCGCACCGGGCACGTACCGGCTCGGCTTCTGGGGCGACCACGTCTGCCACGAGTTCTGGCAGGACAGGACGGAGTTCGACGATGCGACGTACTTCGAGGTGACTCCGCAGGGCAACGCCGTGGTGATCGCGGCGGAGCTGCAGACCACCTCCGGTGACTGCTCGAACGCCGGCCCGCGTGAGCTGCCGACCCCCGACCGCATCTCGGGCGGCGACCGCTTCGCGACCGCCGTCGCCATCTCCAAGCGTGCATTCCCGACCACGGCATCCGTCGTCTACCTCGCCAGCGGCATGAACTACCCCGACGGGCTCGCCGCCGGACCGGCCGCCGCCCACCAGGGTGGCCCGGTGCTGCTCACGCGTCCGGATGCGGTGCCGCAGTCGGTGCTCGACGAGATCGAGCGACTGCAGCCCGAGCAGGTCGTCATCGTCGGCGGCACGCCGTCGGTGTGGGCGCAGGCGGAGCAGCAGGTGCGCGACCTCGACCCGGAGCGCCAGGTCATCCGCATCGGCGGCGCGGACCGCTTCGAGACGAGCCGGCTGCTCGCCGAGCACGCGTTCGAGGGCGCCGGATCGGCCTTCCTGGCGACCGGGATGAAGTTCCCGGATGCGCTGACGGCGGGCCCAGCGGCCGCGATGCTGGGCGGCCCGGTGCTGCTCGTGAACGGCGGCCAGGCCACGCCCGACGCCGGGACCCGAGCGACGCTCGACGCGCTCGGCGTCTCGTGGGTCGGCGTCGCGGGTGATCCGCAGTCGGTCTCCGTCGGCTTCGAGGAGGGCCTCATGAGCGCCGGCTTCGACGTCGAGCGGTTCTCGGGCCGCGACCGCTTCGCCACTGCCGCGCAGATCGGCATGCTCTTCGCTGGCGCGAGCACGGTGGTCGTGGCGAGCGGCGAGGGCTTCGCCGACGCGCTGCCCGGTGCTGCCGCGGCAGGGGCGGTCGGTGCGCCGATGCTGCTGGCGCGAAGCGGGTGCGTGCCGGTGTCCACGTCGAGCGCGCTCGACCGCTGGATGCCCACCGATGTCTGGCTGCTCGGCGGAGAGCCGACGCTCAGCCCGTCGGTCGCGTCGTACACGGCCTGCCGCTAGTCGGGATCGAAGCGGGGTGCGGCATGCCGCCCCCCGCTTCTGCTTGCCGTCGGCGCTTCGGCGGGCGTGCTCGTCGGTGCGCTGGCGCCCTCGATGAGCGTCGCCGCGACGGGCCGGCCGAGCCGCGCGGCTACACCGGGGTGGCCGAGGTGGCGGTGTCGCTGGCAGCGGTCAGCGGACCGATGAGGTAGCCGTTCGGGCCCCCGCCCCCGCAGCCGCCGGCGGAGAGGATGAACGACATGGCGACCACCGCAGCTGCCGCTCGGGCGAGTGCGCGCATCCCATCACCCCTTCGTGCAGCGGCGGAGAGCCGCTGCTCATCCGCAGGCTACGCCGGAGCGGGCGACGGCGCACCGGCCGAATGGCGCCCGTGTTGCTCGCCGTGCGTCAGCGGGTGCGCTCGTCGGTGCGCGGCGCCTTGATGAGCACCGCCGCGACGAGCGAGACGAGCGCCGCCGCGAGGTGCGCGAGCGCCCACGCCTGGCCGTTGAAGTCGAAGGGGAGCACCGGGTTCCACACGACGGCGATCGCGAGGAAGACCGGGATCCACCACCAGTGCTTCGCCTGGAACGCGAACCAGGCGACGATCAGCGCGAGCACCGCGATGACGAAGCGGAGCGTCTCGTACCAGTCGCTGCCCAGCAGCATCGTGCCCGCGACGAGCCCGACCGCGAGGAGGACCCCGGGGGCGAGGGCGTTGCGCTGGAAGCTCGGGCCGTAGCGGTTGGTCTCCATCGCCTCCAACCGTACGGCCTCGGGCGGCCCGCTCCGCCGATCGAGTAGCAGCCCCCTCCGCTGATCGAGTAGCAGCCGCAGGCCGCGTATCGAGATCCATGCGCGATGCACGCCCTGCGCGGGCTGCTCTGCAAGCGGGGCGGGGCTGTTCGAGGAGCGGATGACTCCGCTCAGGCGGCGAGCGCCTTCCGGATGCGCTGCAGCGACACCGGGCCGGAGGTGCCCAGCTGCTGCGCGAAGAGGCTGACGCGCAGCTCCTCCAGCAGCCAGCGCGCGGCGACCAGCTGCTCGGCCTGCGCCGACCCGTCGGTGCCCGGGACGGCATCCGTCACCGCGGCCGGCAGCGGCAGCGTGCCGCCGGCAGCGGCGAAGAGCGCCGTCGCCTGCTCGACCTCGCTCATCCACGCGCGGTCGCGGTTCGCGGTCTCGGGCAGGCGCTTGACGCGGTGCTCGATCGCGCGCACGTAGACCTCGAGGCGGCCGAGCCGGTCGAGGCCCGTGCGGCTGACGAAGCCGTCGAAGACGAGCTGGTCGAGGTTGGCGCGCGCGTCGGCGAGCGCCGCCATGTGCGCGAGGCTCGCGCCATCGCGGATCGCGCGGTCGGCGAGCCGCGCGCTCGTGAGGATGCGGGCGACCTGCGAGGCGAGCGCGAACATCCGCTCGACGAGTCCATCGGCGACGCGCGCCCGCAGCGCCTCGAAGTCGGCGACCGTCGCGGGCGGCGTCGCGCCCAGCTCTGCGTCGATGATCGCGAGCATGAGGTCGTCGAAGAGCCGGTCGGTCGAGGGGTAGGGGCTCGCGCCGATGGCGAGCTTCTCGGCTGCGGTGAGGTTGGACTGCACGTACGGCGCGGGGCTCGGCACCTGCCGCAGCAGCAGCTGCCGCACGGCCGCGCGCTGGTCGCGCTGCTGCGCCTCGCGGGTGGAGGCGAGGCGGATGCCCACGGTGGCCTTGCCGCCGCCCTTCGCGCCCGAGCTGCCGGTGATGGCGTAGCCCGGATAGGCGCGCACGGTGTTGCCGCCCTGCCGCACGTCGATGTGCTCGGGCAGCTCGGTGTCGAAGCCGGTCACCTCGTCGCGCTCGAGGTCGCTCGTCACCTTCACGGCGGCCTTCGCGACCTGGACGGTCGCCTGCTGCCCGAAGCGGCGCTTGAGGGACTCAAGGTCCTTGTCGGCGCCGAGCCGGCGACCGCGGGCGTCCTCGACCGCGAAGGTCGGCTTGAGGTGGTCCGGGATGCGGTGCCAGTCGACGTCGGTCGCGGCGGCCTGCACGTAGGCGGTGCGGGAGATGCGCGCGGCGAGCACCTCGGCGATCGAGGCCGGCCGGTCGCTGCCCTTGCCCGCCGCGGGAGGCTCGGCGGGCAGCTCGGCGAGCATGCTCCGCGCCCAGTCCCCGGCGGGCACGACGTGCTTGCGGACGTGCTTCGGCAGGCTCTTGATCATCGCGGTGAGCAGCTCCTCGCGCATGCCGGGCACGAGCCAGTCGAAGCCCTCGGGGCTGAGACGGGGGAGCACCGCGAGCGGCACGTGCACCGTCAGGCCGTCGTCGGCGGCGCCCGGCTCGAAGCGGTAGCTCAGCCGCAGCCGCTGCTCGCCCTGCTGCCACTTCGTCGGGTACAGCTCGGTGTCGACGCGCGCATCCTCGCCGGTGAGGTCCTCGCGCGTCATCGTCAGCAGCTCGGGGCTCGTCTTGCGCTGCTCGCGCCACCAGCCCTCGAAGCTGCGAGTGGAGGCGACGTCGGCGGGGATGCGCGCGTCGAAGAAGTCGAAGACCGCCTCGTCGCCGACGAGCAGGTCGCGGCGGCGCTGGCGCTCCTCGAGGCGCTCGATCTCGCGACGCAGCTCGCGGTTCTTGCGGTCGAAGTCCTGCGGGCTATCCCACTCGCCGTCGACGAGCGCGTGCCGGATGAACAGCTCGCGCGCGTGCACCGGGTCGATGCGCGAGAACTGCAGGCGCCGCCTCTCGACGATCGTGACGCCGAAGAGCGTCACCTTCTCGAAGGCGACGACCGCGCCCTGCTTGCGCTCCCAGTGCGGCTCGCTGACCTGTCGCTTCGCCAGGTCGCCCGCGAGCGGCTCGGCCCACGCGAGATCGACGGATGCGACATTGCGGGCGAAGAGCCGGCTCGTCTCGACGAGCTCGGCCGCCATCACTGCGCGGGGCGGCTTCTTGGCGAGGGCCGAACCGGGGAAGATCTGGAACCGCGCACCGCGTGCGCCGAGGTACTCGGGGCGGGGGCGCATCCGCCGCTTGTCGCCCTTGTCGCCCTTGTCGCCGGGACGCGACTGCTGCGGCTTCTGGGTCTCGTCGAGCGTGCCGATGCGGCCGAGGAGCCCCGAGAGGAGCGCCTTGTGGACGGCGTCGGCGTCGACGGAGGTGGCGAGGGAGCCGGGCGCGTCGTCCGTTGATCGAGTAGCTGACGCAGTCCGCCCCTGCTCCGTTGATCGAGTAGCTGGCGAAGTCCGCCCCTGCTCCGTTGATCGAGTAGCTGACGAAGTCCGCCCCTGCTCCGTTGATCGAGTAGCTGACGCAGTCCGCGTATCGAGATCCGAGCGGCCCTCGTCTCGATACGCGCCTTCGGTGCTACTCGACGAGCGGGCGCCCTTCTCGAGCTTCAGCCCCATCGCCCGCGTCAGCTGCCGCACCACGTCCTGCCATTCGCGCACGCGCAGGAAGCTGAGGTGCTCAACCTTGCACAGCTTGCGGAACTGGTTGCCCGACAGCGCCGCCTGCTGCGCCTGCAGGTGCCGCCACAGCGCGAGCAGCGTGATGAAGTCGCTCGTGGGGTCGACGAAGCGCGCGTGCATGCGGTCCGCCTCCTCGCGCCGTTCGAGGGGGCGCTCCCGAGGATCCTGGATCGTCAGCCCGGCGACGATCGCGATCACCTCGTGGGCGACGTCCGCATCGCGGCCGGCCAACGCCATCCGCCCGAACCGCGGGTCGACCGGCAGGCGGGCGAGCTCGCGACCGATCCTGGTGATGTCGCCCTTGGCCGAGATCGCGCCGAGCTCGCGCAGCAGGTCGTGGCCGTCCTTGATGCCGCGCGAGTCGGGCGGCTGCAGGAACGGAAACTCCTCGAGCGGGCCAAGCCCCAGCGACGACGCCTGCAGGATGACCGCCGCGAGGTTGGTGCGCAGGATCTCCGGGTCGGTGAACTCCGGGCGGCGCTCGAAGTCCTCCTCGGCGTAGAGGCGGATCGCGATGCCCGGAGCGACGCGGCCCGCGCGGCCGGAGCGCTGGTTGGCGCTCGCCTGGCTGATCGCCTCGATCGGCAGCCGCTGCACCTTGCTGCGCGCCGAGTAGCGCGAGATGCGCGCCGTGCCGGTGTCGATGACGTGACGGATGCCCGGCACGGTCAGGCTCGTCTCGGCGACGTTCGTGGCGAGCACGACGCGGCGACGGATGCCCGGGCGATTGGAGCGCTCGAACACGCGGTGCTGGTCGGCGGCGCTCAGGCGGCCGTAGAGCGGCAGGATCTCGGTGGTGGGGCCGAGCTTGCCCTGCAGCTGGTCCTGCGCGTCGCGGATGTCGGCCTCGCTGGGGAGGAAGACGAGCACGTCGCCGGCGTCGTCGCGGGCGATCTCCTTGAGCGCCGACTCGATGCCGTCGATGGGGTCGAGGTCGGCGTGGGTATCGGGCTCTCCGTCGTCGTCCTCGTCCTCATCCATCTGCTCGGCCACGAGCGGGCGGTAGCGGATGTCGACCGGGAAGGTGCGCCCGGAGACCTCGATGATCGGGGCGCCGCCGAAGTGCCGGCTGAACGACTCCGGGTCGATCGTCGCGCTCGTGACGATCACCTTGAGGTCGGGGCGGCGGGGGAGGAGCCGCTGCAGGTAGCCGATGAGGAAGTCGATCGTGAGGCTGCGCTCGTGCGCCTCGTCGATGATGATCGTGTCGTACTGCTTGAGGTCGCGGTCGCGGTGCATCTCGGCGAGCAGGATGCCGTCGGTCATCACCTTGATCTGCGTCGCCGCGCTCACCTGGTCGGTGAAGCGCACCTTGTAGCCGACGGTCGTGCCGAGCTCGACGTCGAGCTCCTCGGCGATGCGCTCGGCGATCGTGCGGGCGGCGAGCCTGCGCGGCTGGGTGTGGCCGATGCTCGTGCGGCCGAGCTCGAGGCACATCTTCGGCAGCTGCGTCGTCTTGCCGGAGCCCGTGGCCCCCGCGACGATCACCACCTGGTGGTCGCGTATCGCCGCCATGATCTCGTCGCGCGCCTCGCTGACGGGCAGATCAGCCGGATACTCGATGCGCATCCGCCCATTCTCCCGTGCGCCGCTGTGCGTGCGCACCCGCGCGGCGCATCCGCATCCGCACGCCAGCGCGCCCGCCGCGTCCCCGCACCGCCGCGCCCGCCGTCCGCCGCGCCGGCCGCACGAGCTACCGGGACCCCTTCCACCGATCGGGACCTGGTGCACCGGGTCCCGCTCGGTGGAAGGGGTCCCGCGCCGATGGCCTTGCGCCGCCAGTTCGATCCGGGATGTGATGCCCGGTCATCCACAGGACGGCCGGCGCGCGTCGCGTGGTCGGCGCCCCCTCTGGGAGAGTGCGCGCCATGCCGACCGGACGCGACGCCGACCTGCCACGACCGAAGCGCGAGCTCATCGCGGCCGCGCCGGGCTTCCGCCCGGAGCGGGACGACCGCTTCGTGCGCCTGCGGCGCGGCATCTACGTCGAGCAGACGCCCTCGGGCGCGCCTGCCGACGAGACGAGCCCGACGGCGGATGCGCTCGAGCGCGACGCGCGCTACCTGTTGCGCATCCGGGCAGTGCAGCAGGCCAGATCGCAGCCGGTCTTCGCCCGCGAGTCGGCGCTCGCCGTGCACGGCGTCCCGTTCGGCTTGGTGCCGGACGTCGTCTACACGGCAGGGGGCACGGCGACCGCGAAGAAGAAGGCCGGTGTCGTGCACGCGCCGGTCGTGCTCGACCCGGCCGATGTCGTGCGCGTCGGCGATCTGCTGGTGTGCTCGCTGGCCTATGCGCTCGCCGACGTCGCGCGGCGGCGGGATCGGCTCACCGCGGTGTCGGCGATCGACGCAGCGCTGCACCGGCGAGCGGTGTCGAAGCAGGCGATCCTCGACGCGCTGGCCCGACAGGGCGCTCGCGGGCGAGCGGCGGCCGAATGGGCGATCGCCTTCGCCGACGGCGACGCCGAGTCGGTGGGGGAGTCCTGGAGCCGAGTGCGCGTGTTCGAGCTCGGCTTCGCCGCCCCTGAGCTGCAGCAGTGGGTCGCGGGCCCGACCGGGAGGCAGTGGCGCGTCGACATGCGCTTCGTCCGGCCGGGGCGGCGACCGGTCTACGGCGAGTTCGACGGCCGGGTGAAGTACGGCGAGGTCGCGAACCGGGCGGGCAAGTCGGGAGCGCGCGCACTCGCGGAGGAGAAGCTGCGCGACGACGAACTGCTCTACAGCGGCGATCCGGCGCACTGGATCTGGGACGACGTGCTGCACCCGACTCGACTCGGGCGCATCCTTGACGGCTACGGCGTGCCCCGAGTGCGGAAGCCCGTGCCCTCGCTGGCTGCGATCGCGTGACCGGGACCCCTTCCACCGAAGGGGACCCGGTGCACCAGGTCCCGTTCGGTCGAAGGGGTCCCGCAGACGTCAGCCCGCGGCAGGTGGCCGCGCGGGCGAGCTGCTGGCGCCGCCGACCGCACGGCCCACGCACCCTGGCGGTGCTCAGGCTCGCCGTGCAGGATGGCGGCCATGGACATCCACGACAACGGACCGAAGCCCAACGCGTTCGACATCGAGAGCGCCACGACCGCGAACGACGCCTACCGCCGCGTCGCCTGGACCGGCAAGCACTTGCAGGTGACGCTCATGTCGATCGAGCCGGGCAAGGCGATCGGGCTCGAGGTGCACCACGGCACCGACCAGTTCCTGCGCATCGACCAGGGCAAGGGTGTCGCGAAGATGGGTCCCGCGAAGGACGACCTGCAGGAGACCGAGGTCGAGGACGGCTGGAGCATCCAGGTGCCCGCCGGCACGTGGCACGACGTCGAGAACACCGGCGACGAGCCGCTGCGCCTCTACACGATCTACGCGCCCACCCACCACGCGAAGGGCATCGTCCAGCAGACGGCCGAGAAGGCCGAGGAGGACGAGGAGGCCGGCCGCGACGAGCCGCCGAAGTGGGTCGAAGAGGTCGACGAGAAGGGCGAGGAGAGCGCCTGACGCCTCCCCGCACGCAAGACGCCCGCCGGTGATCCGGCGGGCGTCTTGCGTTGCCAGGCTTGCGCTGGCGCGTCCCGCGTCAGGACGAGCGGCCGTCGGCGAGACCGTCCGGCGCCGCATCGGTCTCGGCCTCGAGCGCATCCGTCGCGATGTCGGGATCCGAGCCGGTCGACTCGGTGCCGTCCTGGGCGCCCGCGCTCGGGCCGGGGTGCGACCCCGAAGCGGCCCCGTCTGCGCGGGCCTCGGCGTCGGCGTCGCCCTGCGAGGCGTTCGGGGTGGTGCTGTCGGTCATGCTGCCCTCCGTGTGGTGCGGGGCCGCAGTGCGGCCGGTCGGGACGGATGCGCGCGCATCCGCCGGGTGCGCGGAGTACCCGGTCACGACGGGTGCGGCCGCGTCGCCTGCCATGACGTCGGCGTCGGAGCCGAGCACGCCGTCCTGCGAGGTGGCGCGGATGCCGCCGATGGCGGGGTCGTCGGTGTCGTCGGCATCGCCGTCGAAGGGGTTGTCGCCGATGAGCGGCGGCAGCTCCTCGCCGCGCGCGCCGCGGCGCTCGAGCACGAAGATCGACGACAGCATCGTGATGATCGACAGGCCGACGAAGGTCCAGCCGAGGATGCTGTTCGCGAGCAGCCCGAGCGAGTCGGTGACGCGCGTGTAGCTCAGAATCGCGAGCAGTGCACCGACCCCTACGAGCACGCTCGTGAGCACCACGAACCACATCGGCCGCGTGCGGCGGGTGGCGATGACGACGCCCATGACGAGTGCTGCGAGACCGAGCAGGTAGTGCATGCGGTCAGCCTAGGCGCACGCCCCTGGATCCGCGACGAGATCTCAACGTCGCGGGTGGTACTACGCCGCCGCATCCGCCTCGAGCTACCACCCGCGACGTTGAGACTGGAAGGGGGATGCGCGACACGCGCAGGCGCCGCGCGTGGGCCGTCGCGCCTACGATGGAGCGAGTGACCAGCCAGCCCTTCGAGACCCCGTTCGGGTCGTACTCCGGGCAGCAGTGGCTCCAGCACGCGGGCCAGCAGGCCGGCGCCCAGGCGACGGATCAGGGCCCGCACTTCGGCACCTACGCGGCCGACCACCTGCCGCCGAGCTACCCGGAACGCGCCGCGTGGGGCACCGCCCAGCCGCTGCGCGCATGGCAGCAGGAGGCGCTCACCCAGTACTTCTCGACCGAGCCGCGCGACTTCCTCGCCGCCGCGACCCCGGGCGCCGGCAAGACGACGTTCGCGCTGCGGCTCGCCTCCGAGCTGCTGCGCCGCGGCGCCGTCTCCCGCATCACCGTCGTCGCGCCGACTGAGCACCTCAAGCAGCAGTGGGCCGACGCCGCCCACCGCGCCGGTATCCGCCTCGACCCCGACTTCTCGAACGGCGACGGCGACTACCCGCGGCAGTACCACGGCGTCGTCGTCACCTACGCGCAGGTCGCCGCCCGGCCGCCGGTGCACGAGCGCATCACCCGCTCCGCGCCGAGCCTCGTCATCCTCGACGAGGTGCACCACGCGGGCGACGCGCTCTCCTGGGGCGACGCGGTGCTCGAGGCGTTCGGTCCCGCGACCCGCCGCCTGTCGCTCACGGGCACGCCGTTCCGGAGCGACACCGCGCCCATCCCGTTCGTCGAGTACGTGCGCGACGAGCGTGGCATCCGCCTCTCGCGCACCGACTACGCCTACGGCTACGACCACGCGCTCAAGGACGGCGTCGTGCGCCCGGTGCTGTTCATGGCCTACGCCGGCACGATGCAGTGGCGCACGTCGATGGGCGACGAGATGAAGGCGACGCTCGGCCACGGCGACACGAAGGACATCACGAACGGTGCCTGGCGCACCGCCCTCGACCCCGGCGGCGCGTGGATCCAGCAGGTGCTGCGCAGCGCAGATGTGCGGCTCACGCACGTGCGGCAGACCGTGCCGGATGCGGGCGGCCTGGTGGTCGCGACCGACCAGGCACAGGCGCGGCAGTACGCGCAGCTCCTGCGGGACATCGCGGGGGAGGAGCCCACGGTCGTCCTCTCGGACGACGCCGGCGCATCCGACCGCATCAGCGCCTTCTCGCAGGGCACGCAGCGCTGGATGGTCGCCGTGCGGATGGTGTCGGAGGGCGTCGACGTGCCGCGGCTGGCGGTGGGCGTCTACGCGACGAGCTCGTCGACGCCGTTGTTCTTCGCGCAGCTGATCGGCCGCTTCGTGCGCTCGCGCCGCCGCGGCGAGGTCGCGACCGTCTTCCTGCCGTCGGTGCCGCCGCTGCTGACGCTCGCCGCCGAGCTCGAGCGGCAGCGCGACCACGCGCTCGACCGCGAGCAGGCCGACGACCAGCTGCTCGACGACGACGCGATGGATGCCGCCGAGCGCGGCGACAAGGACGACCGCGAGGCGGCGCCGTTCACGTGGGAGCCGCTCGAGTCGAGCGCCACCTTCGACCGGGTGCTCTTCGGCGACGCCGAGTTCGGCCAGCTCGTCGAGCCGGCGACCGAGGAGGAGATGGACTTCATCGGCATCCCGGGCCTCCTCGACGCGGAGGACGTCTCCGACCTGCTGAAGCGGCGGCACGCGCGGCAGGCCGCGCGCATCCGCGACCGGCCGCCGAACCAGGAGGCGCCGGAGCCGCTCTACCGCAACATGCGCGAGGAGCGGCAGCTGCTCAACTCGCTCGTCGCGATCGCGGCGAAGCGGCGCGGCGAGGCGCACGCGCTCGTGCACGCGGAGGCGCGGCGAGTCTGCGGCGGTCCGCCGGTCGCGCAGGCGTCGATGCAGCAGCTGCGCGACCGCATCCGATACCTGCGCAAGGTCGTCGACAAGCGCTGAGCGTGGGCGAGCGCCCCGCCGTCAGTCGTGCTCGACCCAGCAGACCAGCACGGCGGAGGCGACCGCGTAGGCCACCTCGTCGCGGGTCATCGTGCCGCCCGCGAGCTCGCTCGGCAGCCTGGTCGCGTCGACGAGCAGCGTCTTGCCGTCCCGCAGGAAGGCGACGATTCCGGCGTCCGTGGTGAAGGCCGGCATGCCGAGCGCCAGCAGCCCCTCGATGTCCCTCGCACCGTCGACCGTGCCTTGCAGCCCGTCGAAGTGCGCTTCGCCCGCCTCGAGGTCGGTGGCGTCGTCGACGCTGAGCATCAGCGGCGCCCCGTCGATGTCGTAGGTGCAGGTGAACGTCGGCTCGTTCCATGTGGAGGTCGGCTCGACCTCGCCCTGCAGGTCGAGCATCGAGGTGATCGCCCTCGTCACCTGCCCGGCGCAGATCATCTGCGCCGCGTCGGACGGCTCCTCGGCGTTCTGAGCGCCGTGGGCGCCGTGCTCGGAGCCGGCCATGACGGACCCGTCGGGCATCGTGTGCGTCGCCTCCGCTGCGGGGGCGCCGGCGACGGAGCCATCGGGAGCGGGCGTCGCCGATGCGCAGCCGGTCAGCAGCAGTGCCGCGACGGCGACGGCGGCGAGGCGGGTCCTGAGGTCCATGCGAACGATCCGATCTTCTGGCTGGCTTCGGTGGCTGGCTCCGGTGCGCCGGCGATGGCGAGAGCTCGCCTGCATGAGGAGTTCGGTGCCGCGCGCTCGTCGGATTGGGGCGGCGGGCCTCAGCCGCCAGCGCGGACCATTCCAATCCGTCATGCGGAGCGCGCCGAACGCCGAGGTACCAGGACACAAGCCTTGTGCCCGAGTTCCTCAGGAAGAGGTCCATCTCATGAAGAACAAAGCAGTTCTGCTCGCAGCCCCAGCGCTCGGGCTCGGCATCGTCATGCTCGGCGCAGCGCCCGCGATGGCGCACGACGGCCCTCACTCGTACTCCGCGATGCTCGACGAGATCAACAGCAGCGGCGCATCCGGCGAGGTCTGGATCGACGTCGACGGCACCACCGCCACGGTCACGCTGAACGCATCCGGCCTCGCCGCCGAGTTCGACGGCGCCCCGTACCCGCACGTGCAGCACATCCACATCGGCGCGCAGGGCCTGTGCCCGAGCGACAGTGCCGACGAGAACGGCGACGGCATCATCAGCACCACGGAGGGCGGGCCCTCTTACGGCGCGATCGGCACGACGCTGTCGGTCGGCGACGCCGACAAGAGCCCGGCCGGCGGCCTCGACCTGGCGGCTGCGCCGTCGGGTGCCACGATCGCATACGAGGAGACGTTCGAGATCGACCAGGCGACGCATGACGCCCTCGAGGCCGGCACCGCCGTCGTCGTGGTGCACGGCCTCGACCCGGCCACGCAGCCCGAGTCGGGCACGAGCCCGAGCGACCTGGTGCCCGAGCTGCCGCTCGCTGCCACCTCGCCCGCGCTCTGCGGCGCGCTCGACGCGGCACCGGCTGGTGGCGTCGACACCGACGTGACCACCGTCGCTGACGCAGGTGCGAACGGCGGCGCCCTCGGCGTCGTCGCAATGGGCGGCACGCTCGCGGTGATGCTCGCCGCCGGTGCCTACGTCGTCGGTCGTCGCGTGGTCCGCGACAACTGACTCCAGTCACCATGATGGATCGCAGCATGAGCCGTCGCCTCCGCCTCACGGCGGGGGCGGCGGCCCTCCTGTTCGGGCTGACGGCGTGCGGCTCCAGCTCCGACGAGCCCACGGCAGCACCGGCCGCGTCGCCGACCTCGGCCGGCTCCGCCGCGCCATCCGAGGCACCGCCGGCCGAGACGCCCGCGCCCTCGACACCGACACAGGCGCCGGACGAGCCGATGATGGATGCGTCGGCGCCGGTGAGCGTGGCCATCCCGGCGGTCGGTCTCGACGCGCCGCTCATCCGCACGGGAATCCGCGAGGACGGGACCCTCGAGGTGCCGCCCGGCGAGGAGGGCTCCCCGGCCAGCTGGTACGACGGCTCACCCACGCCGGGCGAGCGGGGCGCATCCGTGCTGCTCGGGCAGGTGAACTCGACCACCGACGACAGCGGCGTCTTCTACGACCTGCCACGGCTGCAGCCGGGTGACGAGATCACCGTCACACGCGAGGACGGATCGACGGCGGTCTTCGAGGTGTACGGCCTCGAGACGTTCGCGAAGGACGAGTTCCCGACGCGAGCGGTCTACTTCCCGGTCCCGGGCGCTGAGCTTCGCCTCATCACCTGCCACGAGGGCGACGACCCCGACGCCCGGTACCCGAACAACTTCGTCGTCTTCGCGAGGCTCGTCGGGGACGCGTAGGAGAAGGCCCCCGCGGTCGCCCGCATCGCCGTCATCCTCGGGCGACGTGCCGGGTGCCTACCGCGACGGCCTCGTGTGGATCACGACCCAGTCCGTCGGCTCGAGGGCGAAGCCCGAGATCTGCCGATGCCAGTCGATTCCGTTCGAGCCGAGCGCATCCCAGTCGAGGGGGAACGCCTCGAGGCGCGTGCCCGGCTCCGCGGCGGACTCGAACGCCAGCGGGAACGACTCCTCGGTCGCGACGGCCGAGTAGCCCTCGGCCACCGCCCGTGACTGCAGCAGCGCGCCGACGTCGTCTCCTCGGACGTAGGCGTGCGACACCTCGACCACCGACTCAGCGCCGTCGGGCTCCGTGCGGAAGGTGAGGGTGCACACCGCCGCCGCACCGTCGAGCAGCGCAGCCGGTTCGAAGCCCACCGCGGGCTCGGCGACCGCGAGCCAGCCCGCGGCGTCCGGCGAGTCGAGATCGACCATCGCGGCGGCGAGCACGACGCCGTCTCCGCATGCCGGTGCCTCGTCGAGCGGTACGCCGGTCGCTGCGACCAGCGGAGCGGCGCTCGCGGTGGCACTGGTCGTGGGAGAGGCAGTCGTCGAGCCCTGCTCGCCGTTCGGCGCGGTCGGCGCGGTCGACTCCGGCGACGATGCTGGCGACGATGGCGATGGCGATGGACTGTCGCTCGCATCGATCGTCGTTCCCGGCTGGGCGCATGCCGTGAGCGCGAGCGTCGCGAGCAGCACGAGAGGCACTGCGAGCCGCATGGGGTCTCCGATCGGTCTGCGCTGCGTCGACGTGCGCCGGCTGAGAGCCGGTGCGAGTGCTGGATCCGCCTGCTCGGCTCGCTCAAGCCGAGCCCTATCCCTGGGTGAAGTCGGCGTGCCACACCAGCACCGCATCCGGGTCGGCGCCCGAGAGGCGCAGGATGTCGGCGGCATTGCCGATCATCGGATCGTCCCCGTCGAGCGGTGCCCAGAAGATCTTCATCGTCGAGGTGCCGTCGGCATTCAGCGGCGCCTCGCGCTCCACGAAGCCGGTCTGGCCCGTCCGTGACTCGTAGCCGTTCGCGGTCGCCCACGCCTCGAGCTCCTCGAACACGTCGTCGTCCCGCTCGAGCACCGCCTCCGAGACGACGGCGACGCCGGGACTGCCGTCCGTCGGGATGCGGTACGTCACGACGCACACGACGTCGAGGCCGTCGATCGCATCGGCCGGTTGGAACACGCCCTCCGGCTGCGCGGACTGGAGCTGCTCCTCCGGCGTGCCCTCCCATCCGACCGGCCCGCCGCTGATGACCGACAGCACATACTCGTCGCCGCAGTAGCGAGCATCGTCGTCGCCGGATGCGCTGGGCGAGGGAGACGCGGATGGCGTGGGGCCGAATGGCGTCGGTGCGGGCGGCGTCGTCGCCTCGCTCGTCTGCTCCGTCGGTACCGGCGACGACGGCTCCGGCGTGACCTGCGGCGCTGACGGCGCGCAGCCCGTGATGGCGGCGAGCACGATTGCGCCGGCTGCGAGTGCGGTGGTCGATCGCATGGAGCGCTCCTTCGGTGCGGGCGCCTCAGGCGCGTCCTGCCAGTATCCGAGGTTCCGCCGCCTGCCGGCCGAGAGGCCGGTCACGATTCGGCCACGGTCCGCGCGAGCGAGGGCGTCTGCTCAGCGCCAGTCGCGGAACTCTTGATCACCGGGTCACGACGGCGGCGTCTCCCACCCCTGCAGCGCCGGGCACACCTGCCACATGACCCGCACATCCCCGCCGTCGAGCGGGATCCCAGCCTCGTCGGCGTGGCGCTGCACGGCTCCCGCGCCCTCATAGCGGCTCACCGCATCCCACTGCAGCAGGGTCATGACGCCGCCGTCGTCGGGGTTCACGTCGATGCCGTAGCTGCGGGTGTTGTCGAACATGCCGATCTCGGTCTTCGTCAGTCCGTGCGCGGTCGACCAGGCGATGAGCGCTTCATCGATCTCGCGTCGGCGGTCGCCGTCGGCGCCGCCGTCGAGGAACGCGCGCGAGAACTGCATCTCGCAGTCGTTCATGAGCATCGTCCACGAGATCGTGCAGAGCACGTCGAAGCCGTCGAGTGCGCTGGGCAGCGCGAAGCCGGGGCGGAGGAAGCCCTCAGGTACCTGCCCCTTGTCGTCGCCCTCTGTGAAGACGCCGTCGCCGCACGTCACGTCGGGCCCCGGCGCGATGGCCGACGCCGCGGGCATCGCCGTCGCGCCCACGTAGGTGCGGTCGGGTGCGCCGCCGCACGCTGTCAGGCCGATCACCGCGACGGATGCGACCGCGGCGGCCGCGAGCGCCGGGTGCGGGTGGGATGCGCGAGCGCGGGGCCGTGCCATGGCCGCCTCTTCCTCGAGGGTCGGCGCCGATCGTACGCCGGAGCCGCCCCGTGCGGCAGGGGCGACCTCCGCCGCCGCGCGAGCGCTCCGAGCGGCCCCGGCTAGGCTCGGCAGCATGCAGCACCATGACGTGAGAGCCCACAAGAGCGCCGAGAACCTGCCCCGTGAGGAGCAGCTGGCATGGAAGATCGCGCAGGTCGCGGTCGACCCGGTGGAGGTGGATGCGGATGTGGTGGAGATGATCGCGAACCGCATCATCGACAACGCATCGGTCGCGATCGCGAGCCTCAACCGGCCGCCGGTCGTCTCTGCCCGGGAGCAGGCGCAGCGGCACGCGTACGCTCCGGGCGCCGCCGTCTTCGGCATCGAGGACCGGGTCAGCCCGGAGTGGGCGGCGTGGGCGAACGGCGTCGCCGTGCGCGAGCTGGACTACCACGACACGTTCCTGGCGGCCGACTACTCGCACCCGGGCGACAACATCCCGCCGATCCTCGCCGTGGCGCAGCACGTCGGCTGCGACGGGCGCGCGCTGGTGCGCGGCATCGCGACCGGCTACGAGATCCAGGTCGACCTCGTGCGGGCGATCAGCCTGCACAAGCACAAGATCGACCATGTCGCGCACCTGGGCCCGTCGGCGGCGGCGGGCATCGGCACGATGCTCGGCCTCGACGCGGAGACGATCTTCCAGGCGATCGGTCAGGCGCTGCACACGACGACCGCCACGCGCCAGTCGCGCAAGGGCGAGATCTCCACCTGGAAGGCGCACGCGCCCGCGTTCGCGGGGAAGATGGCGGTCGAGTCGGTTGACCGCGCGATGCGCGGGCAGACGAGCCCGGTGCCGATCTACGAGGGCGAGGACGGCGTGATCGCCTGGCTGCTCGACGGCTGGGAGGGCGCGTACCAGGTGCCGCTGCCCGCGCCGGGCGAGCCGAAGCGCGGCATCCTCGACACGTACACGAAGGAGCACTCCGCCGAGTACCAGGCGCAGGCGTGGATCGACCTCGCCCGCCGCCTCTCGGCCGAGCGGCCGGAGCTGCGCGACCCCGAGAACGTCGCGTCGATCGTGCTGCACACGAGCCACCACACGCACTTCGTGATCGGCTCGGGCGCGAACGACCCGCAGAAGTACGACCCGACCGCATCGCGGGAGACGCTCGACCACTCCATCCCCTACATCGTCGCGGTCGCGCTGCAGGACGGCGGCTGGCACCACGTCGACTCGTACGCGCCCGAGCGCGCCCAGCGGCCCGACACCGTCGAGCTGTGGCAGAAGATCACCACGCTCGAGGACCCGGTGTGGACCGAGCGGTACCACGACCCCGACCCCGACAAGAAGGCGTTCGGCGGTCGCATCGTCGTCACGCTCGCCTCGGGCGAGGTGCTCGAGGCAGAGATCTCGGTCGCGGATGCGCACCCGGCCGGGGCGCGCCCGTTCGGCCGTGCGGAGTACGTGCACAAGCTGCGCACCCTGGCGCAGGGCATCATCGAGGATGCGGAGATCGACCGCTTCCTGGGGCTGGTGGAGCGGCTGCCGGAGCTGAGCGTCGACGAGGTGCGGCAGCTGACCGTCTTCGCCCCCGCCGGCACCGTCGACCAGGGCACGACGAAGGGCCTCTTCTAGTGCTGTCCACGACGGTCACCCCGTCCCAGAAGCGGCAGGCGCTCCGTGCCGGGCTCGCCTCGGGCACGCTGCAGCGGTTCCCGGGCGCGTTCACGCCGCTGACCGCGCCGCTCATCCAGCAGCTCGGCTTCGAGGGCGTCTACATCTCCGGCGCCGTCATGGCCGCCGAGCTGGGGCTGCCCGACATCGGCCTGACGACGCTCACCGAGGTCGCCCAGCGCGGCCGCGAGATCTCCCGCATGACGGATCTGCCGACGCTCATCGACGCCGACACCGGCTTCGGGGAGGCGATGAACGTCGCCCGCGCCGTGCACGAGCTCGAGGACGCCGGCGTCTCCGGCCTCCACCTCGAGGACCAGGTCAACCCCAAGCGGTGCGGCCACCTCGACGGCAAGGAGGTCGTGTCCCTCGACCTCGCCGTGCAGCGCATCGCGGCCGCCGTCGCCGCCCGCCGCGACCCGGACCTGGTCATCATGGCCCGCACCGACATCCGCGGCGTGTCCGGTCTCGAGGCCGCGAAGGACCGTGCCAAGGCGCTCGAGGCGGCCGGCGCCGACGCGATCTTCCCCGAGGCGATGGCGAGCCTCGAGGAGTTCGCCGCCATCCGCGACGCCGTGCAGGTGCCGATCCTCGCCAACATGACCGAGTTCGGCAAGAGCGCCCTCTTCACCCACCAGCAGCTGCAGGACGTGGGCGTCAACATCGCGATCCACCCGGTCTCGCTGCTGCGCATCGCGATGGGCGCCATCGAGCGCGAGCTCGGGCTGCTCAACGAGACCGGCACCCTCGACGGTGCCGTCGAGCGCATGCAGACCCGCGCGCGCCTCTACGAGCTCAACGACTACGCCGCCTACAACACCTTCGACGAGGGCGTCTTCAACTTCGACGTGCCCGGGAGCGAGCAGCGATGAGCGTGCTGTTCTCGCCTGTGCAGCTCGGGCCGATCGAGGTGCGCAACCGCGCGTGGGTGTCGCCCATGTGTCAGTACTCCTGCGAGGAGCAGGACGGCATGCCGGGCGACTGGCACCGCGAGCACCTGACCTCGTTCGCGCGCGGCGGTGCCGGGCTCGTCATGACCGAGGCGGCGGCGGTCGAGCCGATCGGCCGCATCTCGCCGCAGGACCTGGGCCTGTGGAACGACGCGCAGGCCGAGGCGCTCGCGCCGATCGCGGCGCGCATCCGTGCCCACGGCGCCGTGCCGGCGGTGCAGCTCGCGCACGCGGGCCGCAAGGCGTCGACCTACCGCGAGTGGAGCGGCAGGGGATCGGTCGCCGAGGAGGACGGCGGCTGGCAGACGGTGAGCGCCGGGCCGGATGCGTTCGGCCGGTACGCGGCGCCCCGCGCGCTCGCGTCGGACGAGGTCGCGGCGCTGCCGGAGCTGTTCGCCGCCGCGGCGCGCCGCGCGACCGCCGCCGGCTTCGACGTCGTCGAGATCCACGCGGCGCACGGCTACCTGCTGCACCAGTTCCTCTCGCCGCTGTCCAACCAACGGGAGGACGAGTGGGGCGTCGGCGACGAGGGGCTCCGCACGCTGCTGCTGCAGCGCGTCGTCGAAGCCGTGCGCGCCGCGGTGCCGGACGCCGCGCTCATGGTGCGGCTGAGCGCATCCGACTGGGTCGACGGCGGCATCGACGCGGCGATGACGATCGAGCACGTGCGGGTCGCGCTCGCCGCGGGCGCTGACTGGTTCGACCTCTCCTCCGGCGGACTCGACCCGCGGCAGGAGATCCCGCTCGAGCCGGGGTACCAGGTGCCGTTCGCGCGGGCCGTGCGCGCCGCGACGGGCGCGAAGGTCAACGCGGTCGGGCTCATCGAGGAGGCGGCGCACGCCGAGGCGGTGCTCGCCGAGGGCGACGCCGACGCGGTCATGCTGGCGCGCGCGTGGATGCGCAACCCGCACTGGGCGCTCGCCGCCGAGACGGAGCTCGACGACGTGCCGGATGCGTCGGTGTGGCCGCCGCAGTACACCCGAGCCCGCCGCGTCCCCGCCCGCACCCGCTGACTCCCGCTCCCGCCCCGCCGCCCGCTCGTCGAGCAGCTGCCCACCTCCCGCTCGTCGAGTAGCTGCCGGCGAAGCCGGCCGCCCCTCCCGCTCGTCGAGTAGCTGCCGGCGCAGCCGGCCGCGTATCGAGACGACCTACGCTGAGCTCGAGCGGTTCTGATCTCGATACGTGGCCTGCGGCAGCTACTCGATCAGCGGAGAGGGGCGTGGCCTGCGGCAGCTACTCGATCAGCGGGGCGGGGCGCGGCCTGCGGCAGCTGCTCGATCAGCGGGGAGGGGCGCGGCCGGCCGCCCCTCCCGTTCGTCGAGTAGCTGCCGGCGCAGCCGGCCGCGTATCGAGACGACCTACGCTGAGCTCGAGCGGTTCTGATCTCGATA